>JAGXFR010000028.1 GCA_024637155.1 Burkholderiaceae bacterium
AGCGCTTCGGGACTGCCGCTCGCGACGATCGTTCCGCCGCCGGAACCACCCTCCGGGCCCAGATCGATGATCCAGTCGGCGGTCTTGATCACGTCGAGATTGTGCTCGATCACGATGACCGTATTGCCGTGGTCGCACAGCGCCTGGATGACCTGGAGGAAGAGCGCAACGTCGTGGAAGTGCAGCCCGGTGGTCGGCTCGTCGAGGATGTAGAGTGTGCGTCCCGTGTCGCGCTTGGACAGTTCGAGCGAGAGCTTCACGCGCTGCGCCTCCCCGCCCGAAAGCGTGGTGGCGCTCTGGCCCAGACGCACGTATCCGAGCCCCACGTCGAGCAGGGTGCGCAACTTGCGTGCCACCAGCGGCACGCTGCCAAAGAGCGTGTGTGCTTGTTCGACGGTGAGCGCGAGCACCTCGGCGATATTGCGCCCCCGGTAGAGCACTTCGAGCGTCTCGCGGTTGTACCGGCTGCCCTGGCAGACATCGCAGGGGACGTAGACGTCGGGCAGGAAGTGCATCTCGACCTTGATCAGTCCCTCGCCCTCACAGGCCTCGCAGCGCCCGCCCTTGACGTTGAACGAGAAGCGTCCGGGCCCGTAGCCGCGCTCGCGTGCGCCCGGGGTCTGCGCGAAGAGATCGCGAATCGGGGTGAAGAGCCCCGTGTAGGTCGCCGGATTCGAGCGCGGCGTGCGTCCGATCGGGCCCTGGTCGACGCTGATCACCTTGTCGAAGTGCTCGAGCCCGTCGATACCGTCGTGGTCCGCCGGTTCGGCCTGCGAACCGTAGAGGTGGCGGGCGGCGGCCGCGTGCAAGGTGTCGTTGACCAGCGTCGACTTCCCCGATCCCGACACGCCGGTGACGCAGATCAGCAATCCGACCGGAAAGGCGGCGTCGATGGCGCGCAGGTTGTTGCCACTGGCGCCGTGCACCGTCACCCATGCCTCGCCCGGCTTGCGGCGCCGGGCCCGCATCGGGATGCGCAGCGCGCCGCTCAGGTAGCGACCGGTGAGCGAATCGGGGTGGGCCTCGATCTCCTGCGGCGTGCCATGCGCGACGATTTCGCCACCATGCACGCCGGCGCCCGGACCCATGTCAATCACCTCGTCGGCGGCGCGGATCGCTTCCTCGTCGTGCTCGACCACCAGCACCGAGTTGCCGAGGTCACGCAGATGCCGCAGCGTCGCGATCAGCCGCGCGTTGTCACGCTGATGCAGGCCGATCGAAGGCTCGTCGAGCACGTACATGACGCCGGTGAGTCCCGAGCCGATCTGCGAGGCGAGGCGGATGCGCTGCGACTCGCCGCCCGAGAGAGTCTCGGCGGCGCGATCGAGCGACAGGTAGTCCAGTCCGACGTTGTTGAGAAAGCGCAACCGGTTGCAGATCTCGGTGCTGATGCGCTCGCCCACCGCCTGCCGGACCCCGTCGAGGCGCAGCTGCTCGAACCACGCCAGCGCCTCGCGCAAGGTCCACCCCGACACCTCCCAGATCGGCTTGTCGGCGTCGCGCGGGCCGACGCGCACGAAGCGGGCGTCGACGCGCAGCCGGGTGCCGTCACAGGTCGGGCAGGTGCGCGTATTGAGAAATCGCGCCAGCTCCTCGCGCACGTTGGACGAGTCGGTCTCCCGATAGCGCCGTTCGAGGTTCGGAATCACCCCTTCGAACGCATGCTCGCGCACGACCGCGCCGTCGCGCTCGGCGGGGTAGGAGAAGGGGATCTTCTGCGTGCCTGAGCCGTGCAGCACGATGTGCTGGGTGCGCTCGTCGAGTTCCTCGAACGGCGTCTCGAGGTCGAACTCGTAGAACTCGGCCAGGCTGCGCAGCATCTGGTCATAGAAGGCGTTGCGCCGATCCCAGCCGCGGATGGCCCCCGCCTGCAGACTCAGGTTTGGAAACTGCACCACGCGGCGCGGGTCGAAGAACTGCACCACCCCGAGCCCGCCGCACTCGGGGCAGGCGCCGATCGGGTTGTTGAAGGAAAAGAGCCGCGGCTCGAGTTCGGGGAGAGCGTGGCTGCACACCGGGCAGGCGAAGCGGCTGGAGAACAGCTGCTCGTCGCCGGCGTCCATCGGGGCGACGATGACGCGACCGTCGCCCAGCCGCAGCGCCGTTTCCAGCGACTCGGCGAGACGCTGGCGCAGCGTGGGACTCACCTTGACGCGATCGACCACCACCTCGATGGTGTGCTTGTGGCTCTTCGGGAGTTCGGGCGTCGGGCCCGCAAGTTCGATGATCCGCGCCGGGGCTGCGCCCGCATCCGCTCGGATGCGCAAGCGCACGAAGCCCTGCGCGCGCAGGTCATCGAAGAGCTCGGCATGTTCGCCGCGGCGCCCCGCGAGCACGGGCGCCAGGATCATCAGGCGCGTCCCCTCGGGCATGGCCAGCACCGCGTCGACCATCTGCGAGACGGTCTGTGCCTCGAGGGGATGCTCGGGGTGTTGCGGGCAATACGGCGTGCCGGCGCGCGCGTAGAGCAGCCGCAGATAGTCGTGAATTTCGGTGACGGTGCCGACCGTCGAGCGCGGGTTGTGGCTCGCCGCCTTCTGCTCGATCGCGATCGCCGGCGACAGGCCCTCGATCAGGTCGACGTCGGGCTTCTCCATCAGTTGCAGGAACTGGCGCGCGTAGGTCGATAGCGACTCGACGTAGCGCCGCTGGCCCTCGGCGTAGAGGGTGTCGAACGCGAGCGATGATTTGCCGGAACCCGAGATGCCGGTGATCACCACGAGCCGGTTGCGGCCGATGTCGAGCGTGACGTTGCGCAGGTTGTGCGTTCGCGCGCCGCGGATGCGGATCCATTCGATTGCGGCCAGGGTGCGCCTCCCTCAGTGTTCCCCGAAACCCGTGCGCGGGTTCACTCACCACCGCCGGGGCGAATCGGCCCGCGCGAGGGCAATCGATTACTATACCTGCCAGCCGTCACCGGCGCACACCCCCTTCCCCGCACGAACACCTGATGTCCGAAGCCTCCCCCTCGATGACCCCGCGCGAGTTGCGCGCCAGCCTCTCGCTTGCGTCGATCTTCGCGCTGCGCATGCTGGGGCTGTTCCTGATCCTGCCGGTGTTCGCGGAGCATGCGCGCTTGCTCCCGGGCGGCGCCGACGCAATGATGATTGGCCTGGTGCTGGGCATTTACGGACTCACGCAGGGGGTGCTCCAGCTCCCCGCGGGAATTGCCTCCGATCGATTCGGGCGCAAACCGGTGATCGTCGTCGGACTGGTCATCTTCGCGATCGGCAGTTTCGTGGCGGCCTCGGCGACCGACATCTGGATCACCGTGATCGGTCGCGCGCTGCAGGGCGCGGGGGCGATCTCTGCGGCGGTCACCGCGCTGGTCGCCGACAGCACGCGCGAGTCGCAGCGCACCAAGGCGATGGCGATGATCGGAGGCTCGATCGCGCTGATGTTCGCCGTTTCGCTGGTCGGCGCGCCGGTGCTCTATGGCTGGATCGGCATGGGCGGGCTGTTCGCGGTCACCGGCGTGCTCGCGGTCATGGCGATCTGGGTGACCCTGCGCGTCGTTCCCGATGTGCCGCTCCCGGTCGATCATGCGCCCGACGCGCGTTCGCTGCGCCGGGTGGTGCTCGACGCAGACCTGCTGCGGCTGAACTTTGGCATCTTCTGCCTGCATGCGGTGCAGATGGCGATGTTCATCGTGATCCCGCGCTGGCTCGTCGAACGCGGCGGGCTGGCGCTCCCGGAGCACTGGAAGGTCTACCTGCCCGTCGTGCTCGTGTCGCTGGCGCTGATGATGCCGGCGATTCGTCGCAGCGAGCGTGCCGGCACCACGCGCGGGCTCTTTCTCTTTGCGATCGCGCTGGTGCTCGCCGCGCAGGCGGGCTTCTCGACCGAACCATCCGGCCTAGTCGTTTCCGCGGTCTTGCTCACGGTATTCTTTACGGGGTTCAATATCCTCGAAGCGAGCCTCCCGTCGCTGGTGTCGAAACTGGCGCCGGTGAGCGCGAAGGGGGCCGCGATGGGGGTCTACAACACGACGCAGTCGCTGGGGTTGTTTGCAGGGGGTGCGCTGGGCGGATGGGCGATGGGGCGTTTCGGCGGACTCGCGGTGCTGGCGATCAACGCGGCGGCGCTGGGGGTGTGGCTGGTGGTCGCGGCGGGACAGCGGCGCTGGCGGGGCAGCGAGCCGGTTGCTGCCGTCGAGCCTGCTGTGCACCCGTAGGCGGGACAGGGATCAGGGAACGAATCGCAAGGAGAAAGGCACATGGCATCGGTCAACAAAGTCATCATCGTCGGCAACCTGGGTCGCGACCCGGAAATGCGCTACATGCCCAGCGGCGGGGCGGTCTGCAACGTCTCGATCGCCACCTCGCGCAACTGGAAGGACAAGGCCAGCGGCGAACGCAAGGAGGAAACCGAGTGGCACCGGGTGGTCTTTTTCGACCGCCTCGCCGAGATCGCCGGCGAGTACCTGAAGAAGGGTCGCTCCGTCTACATCGAGGGTCGCCTGCAGACGCGCAAGTACACGGACAAGGACGGGGTCGAGAAGTACAGCACCGAAGTCATCGCGCAGGAGATGCAGATGCTCGGCGGGCGTGAAGGCGGCGGGGACGACCACGAGCGCGCTCCCGCGCAGGAACGCAGCGGTGGCGGGCACGGGCGCAGCGCACCCGCAGCCGGCTCGGGCAGCTCGGGCGGGAAGACCGCCTCGACCGAGTTCGACAAGCTCGACGACGACATCCCGTTCTGAGACAGGGCTTCGCGCGTCGCCGGCCCTCCCGGCGACGCCCCGCGCAGCATCGCCTGCGAGCCGGCGCACGCTCCGGCGCCTGCGCGGCGCCGCGCTCCCTTGTGGCGCCCCCGGACGAACCCGGAAACGATGCCCCCGACGGCACGCGGATTTCCCGCGTAGCCTGCCCCTTTTCGCTTATAATTCAAGGTTTTCCATCACTTTCGCGCGCGAGCGCCGGAATGCACCATGCCGATCTACGTCTATCGATGCGACGATTGCGGCTTCGACCACGAAGCGCTGCAAAAACTCTCTGCCCCGTTGCTGCGCACCTGCCCGCAGTGCGGCAAAGACGCACTGAGCAAGCAGGTGAGCGCGGCTGCCTTCCAGCTCAAAGGCAACGGCTGGTACGCCACCGACTTCCGCGGCGCAGGCAAGCCGGCCGCAGCGAATACCGGTGAGGCCGCGGCTTCGCCGTGTGCGGCCTGCCCGGCCGCCGCAGCCGCTGGCGGAGGCGCGGCCAGCTGCGGGACCGACTGAGATCGTGGACGATCGCCCCTTTCGCGGTGAGGCCGACATGAACCAGGAACGCCCGACGCTGCGCGCCTACTTCGTCACCGGACTGCTGATCTGGGTTCCGCTGGCGATCACCATCTGGGTGCTGAGCCTGATCGTGGGGATGATGGACCACAGCCTGGCCTGGCTGCCGGATCGGTGGCAGTCCAAGGCCCTCCTGGGGATGGAAGTGCCGGGTCTGGGCGTGGTGCTTACCGTCGTGGTCGTCTTTGTCACCGGATTGCTCGCCACCAACTTCGTCGGGGCGGGCCTGATTCGCGTGTGGGAGCGTCTGCTGCAGCGCATCCCCATCGTGCGCACCATCTACTCGAGCGTGAAGCAGGTCAGCGACACGCTCTTCTCGACCGGCGGGCAGGCGTTCCGCCAGGCGGTGCTGGTCCAGTATCCGCGCTCCGGGTCCTGGACGATCGCCTTTCAGACGGGTACCCCGGTTCCGGAAATCCTGGCGAAGGTTTCGCCCCACATGATTTCCGTCTACGTCCCGACGACGCCCAACCCGACCTCGGGTTTCTTCCTGATGATGCCGCGCAGCGATGTGATCGAGCTCTCGATGAGTGTGGACGAGGCGCTCAAGTACGTGATCTCGATGGGGGTGGTCGGGCCGGGCGTCCCGGCCGGCGCTGCCGAAGCGAACCGGACACAACGGAAAGACTGAATCCAGCGCGCGGCTCGTTGCCCGGGGAGAACTCCCGGCGAGCGGCCGCAGACCTTTGGGAGAATCGATCATCATGCGCACTTGCTACACCGGGATGCTCTCGGCCGAGCACCTCGACCAGACCGTCAACCTCTTCGGATGGGTCCAGCGCCGGCGCGATCATGGTGGGGTGATCTTCATCGACCTGCGCGACCGGGAAGGGCTGGCGCAGATCGTCTGCGACCCGGACCGCGCGGAAACTTTTGCCGTGGCCGAGCGGTTGCGCAACGAGTTCTGCGTGCGGGTGCGCGGCCGCGTGAGGCGCCGTCCGGAAGGCACGGTGAACGCGAACCTCAAGAGCGGTGCGGTCGAGGTGCTGTGCGAGGAGATCGAGATCCTCAATCCGTCGGTGACGCCGCCCTTTCAGCTCGACGACGACAATCTTTCCGAGACCACCCGGCTCACGCATCGCGTGCTGGACCTGCGACGCCCGCAGATGCAGCGCAACATGATGCTGCGCTACCGGGTGACGATGGCCGTGCGTCGCTATTTCGATGCGCACGGCTTCGTCGACATCGAGACGCCGATGCTCACCAAGTCGACTCCGGAGGGAGCGCGCGACTACCTCGTGCCCTCACGGGTCAACGCGGGGCAGTTCTTCGCGCTGCCGCAGTCGCCGCAGCTCTTCAAGCAGCTGCTGATGGTGGCCGGGTTCGACCGCTACTACCAGATCACCAAGTGCTTCCGCGACGAGGACCTGCGCTCGGATCGCCAGCCCGAGTTCACGCAGATCGACTGCGAGACCTCGTTTCTCGGCGAGGTGGAAATCCGCGCCATCTTCGAAGACATGATTCGCACGGTCTTCTCTCAGGTGCAGGACGTCGATCTGCCGCAGCCCTTTCCGTCGATGACCTACGGTGAGGCGATGCGGCGCTTCGGTTCCGACAAGCCCGATCTGCGCGTGAAGCTGGAGTTTGCCGACCTGACCGACGTGATGCACGACGTCGAGTTCAAGGTGTTCGCGGCGGCCGCGGCGCTTGCCGACGGCCGGGTCGTGGGCCTGTGCATCCCCGGCGGCGCCCAGATGAGCCGCAGCGAGATCGACGCGTACGCGGAGTTCGTCGCGATCTACGGCGCCCGCGGGCTGGCGTACATCAAGGTGAACGAAGCCGCGAAAGGGCGCGAGGGGCTGCAGTCGCCGATCGTCAAGAACCTCCACGACGCGGCGCTCGCGGCGATCGTCGAGCGCACGGGTGCGCGTGACGGCGACCTGATTTTCTTCGGGGCCGACCGTGCCAAGGTGGTGAACGACGCCATCGGCGCGCTGCGTGGCCGCATCGGACTCTCCGACTTCGGTCGCCGCAGCGGATTGTTCGAAGCTGGCTGGAAACCGCTGTGGGTGACCGATTTCCCGATGTTCGAATACGATGAGGCAGACTCGCGCTGGGTGGCGTGCCACCATCCGTTCACGGCGCCCAAGGACGGCCACGAGGATTTCCTGGGCACCGATCCTGGCAAGTGTCTCGCCAAGGCCTACGACATGGTGCTCAACGGCTGGGAGATCGGCGGCGGATCGGTTCGGATACATCGTGAGGAAGTGCAGAGCAAGGTGTTCCGCGCACTCGCCATCGGCCCCGAGGAGGCGCAGCTGAAATTCGGATTCCTGCTCGACGCGCTGCAGTACGGAGCGCCGCCGCACGGGGGCATCGCCTTCGGGCTGGATCGGATCGTCACGATGATGGCCGGCGCCGATTCGATCCGTGACGTGATTGCGTTCCCGAAGACGCAGCGTGCGCAGTGCCTGTTGACGCAGGCGCCATCCGGGGTCGACGAGAAGCAGTTGCGCGAGTTGCACATCCGGCTGCGCAAGGTGGAGCCGCAGGCGGGCTGAGGCGCGGTGATGCCCGGTGCCGCCGGGCATGGAGAGTGGGGGGCCATGGAACAGAGCGCGAGGCAGCCGGAACACCGGTACAAGATTCCCGAGTCCGTGCTGGTCGTGATCCATACCCTCGACCTGCAGGTGCTGCTGCTCGAACGCGCGGATCATCCGGGGTTCTGGCAGTCGGTTACCGGCAGCCGTGTGAGCCCCGACGAGCCGCTGGCGCAGACCTGCTGGCGCGAAGTGGGCGAAGAAACCGGACTCGATGCGCGCGCCGGTGCGCTCTCGGACTGGCAGCTCGAGAACGAGTTCGAGATCTACGCGCACTGGCGCGAGCGCTACTCGCCCGGCGTGACGCGCAATATCGAGCATGTCTTCGGGCTGCTGCTCCCCGCGCCGGTTCCCGTGCGCATCGCCGCGCGCGAGCACCTGCGTTCATTGTGGCTGCCGTGGCGCGAAGCGGCGGAGCGCTGTTTTTCCTGGAGCAACGTAGAGGCCATCCGGCAGCTGCCGCAGCGCACGCCGGCGCCTGTGCCGCCGCCCGGGGCTTGAGGCGCGCGTGATGAAAGCGAACACCAAGCTGCGCGTCGCCACCTACAACATTCATAAAGGGGTGCTGCGCGACTTCCTGGGTGTGCGCAGGATCTCCCGGATTCACGACCTGCGCGCGCGGCTCCATGAACTCGACGCGGATCTGATCCTGCTCCAGGAGGTGCAGGGACGCAACGAGCGTCATGTGCGCAGCATCGACGCCTGGCCTGCGGAGCCGCAGGACGTGTTTCTCTCGCGCACGCCGGCGCTCAAGCGGATCTTCGAGACGGCTTACGGCAGCAGCGCCCAATACCTGCACGGCCACCACGGCAACGCGCTGCTGTCGCGTTTCCCGATCGTGCGCCAGGAGCATCGTGACGTCTCCGATCACGTGCTCGAGAAGCGCGGCGTGCTGCATTGCGTGCTCTCGGTCGCCGGAATCGAGGTGCACTGCTTTATCGTGCACTTCGGTCTGCTCGCGCGCAGCCGAATGCGCCAGACCGAGGCCCTGATCGACTGGATCGGCCGTGCCGTTCCGCCCCAGGCACCGCTGATCATCGGCGGGGACTTCAACGACTGGCGCAACCGGCTCTCGAACCTGCTGCACGACGAGCTCGGCGTTGCCGAGGTGTTCGACGCAGCGAAGCCCGCGCTGCGCACCACGCGCCGGGTGGTCTATTACGTGCGCGACCGGCTCGAGAAGATGGGGATGACGCTGCAGGAAGAGCCCGCCTGGATCGCGCGTCGCGTGCGTTCGGCGCGGACCTATCCGGCGATCGCGCCATGGTTGCGCATGGACCGGATCTACCAGCGGGGCTTCGTGGTGCAGGACGCCCGCGTGTTGCGCGGGCCGGAATGGGCGCGGCTCTCGGACCACAGCCCGCTGGTCGCCGATCTGGTCGTGGGGACCCCGCACAGGCGAGGCCGCAAGCCGACGAAACAGGGCTGAGGGGATGGCCCGCAATCGCGACGTCGTGAAGGTGCCCTGGTTCGAGAGCCTCGGGCCGCGCATGAGCGACGGCAACGAGGTCCTGCTCCTCGAATCCGGGGCCGAGTATTTTCCTGCCCTGGGCGCGGCCATCGACGAAGCGGCCAAGGCGATCTTCCTGGAAACGTACATCTTCGCCGACGATGCGAGCGGTCGCGCGATCGCCGGGCGCCTGGGCGCGGCGGCGGCGCGCGGGGTGCAGGTGCACCTGATGGTCGACGGATACGGGACCCCGTCCCTGCGCGGCGAGGTGGCCCGGCTGCTCGAGGGCGCCGGCATCGCGATCGAGACATTCCGACCCGAGCGCGGCCGCTTACTGCCCGACCGGCAGCGACTGCGGCGCATGCATCGCAAGATGGCGGTGATCGACGGCGCCACCCTCTTCGTCGGCGGCATCAACCTGCTTGACGACTACGAGGATTCCAATCACGGCCGGCAGCAGTTTGCACGACTTGACTATGCGGTCCGGGTGCGGGGACCGGTCGTCGCGGCCGCGCATCTCGCCGCGCAGCGGCTGTGGTGGGAAACCATCCTGGTCAACCGCTCGCTGCGCAAGGTGCGGCGCAACGCGGGCGAGGCCAGCGTGCCGCTGCAGCTTCCCGAGGCGGTGCGTAGTGACGAGACCCGCGTGGGGACGATGCGTGCGATGTTCGTGCTGCGCGACAATTTTCGCTTTCGGCGCAAGATCGAGCGCTGGTACCTGCGCGCGATTGGCCGGGCGCATCACGAAATCCTGATTGCCAATGCCTACTTCTTTCCCGGGGTGCGATTTCGGCGGGCGCTGGTGCTCGCCGTGGGGCGCGGGGTGCGCGTGCGGATACTGTTGCAGGGTCGCGCCGAATACCGGCTGCAGCATTATGCGTCGCAGTCGCTCTACGACGAGTTGCTGCGCGCCGGGGTGGAGATCATCGAGTACCGCAAGTGCTTTCTCCACGCCAAGGCGGCGGTGATCGACGACGAGGCGACGGTGGGTTCGTCGAACATCGATCCCTTCTCGCTGCTGCTCGCGCGTGAAGCGAACGTGGTGGTGCGCAACGCAGCATTCGCCGCCGATCTGCGTGCGCGACTGGACACCGCCATCCTGGATGGCGGCGTCCCGGTTGAACTCGTCCACCATCGTCGCCGCCCGTGGCCGATCCGCATCCTCAACTGGTTCGCGTTCGCGATCCTGCGCATCGGTGTGTCGCTCAGCGGTGTGTCGGGGCGCTACTGAGGGCATGTCGTGCGCCTGTTAGGAATCGGTTTTCATCCCGCACCGTCGTCGCGACGGCCGATTCAGATCGCGTACGCTTCGCCGACCGCCGCCGGGGCGCGCCTCGACGGTTTCGAGGAATGCATGCAACTGCAGCGCTTCGAGTCGATGCTCACGCGACCGGGTCCGTGGCTGGGCGTGTTCGATTTCCCGTTCGGGCTCGCGCGCGAACTCGTCGCGGCGCGCGCGTGGCCGCTGCACTGGGACGAACTCGCCGCGCATCTCGCCAGCCTCGATGCGGCCGAGCTTCGCGCCGCGTTGCGGGCGTTCTGCGCGGTGCGGCCGCGGCGCAGTCGTCTGGTGTTGCGTGTCACCGAGCGCGCGGCCGGGGCGCCGGCGATGATGGGCCGCAAAGGAGAGCCGCTGGCGCTGCGCTTCCACGCCGGGGCCCCGCTGCTGGGCCGCGCCAACCTGACGATTCCGGGGATCCGCGCGGGCGACCCGTTGCGCATCGCGCTCGAGGGCAGCCCGGCGCTGCTGGCGGCGAGTGTCACGCGCGGGGTGTGGCGCAGCGGTGTGCGCCGCGGCCGGGGCGACGTGCGCGAGCTCGAGCGCGAGCGCCTGGTCGACGCGCTCGAGCGCGGTCACACGGCGTTGGGCGTGCGCATCCGGATGGCTCGCGCCGAGCGCGCGGCAGTCGTCGCCGACGATCGGGGCGAACGGCTCGCGGCGCTGCTGTGCGTCGCCCAGGCAGCCTGGGCGGCGCCACGAACGGACTTCGGTCTCGCGGCGGCGATCGATCCGCTCGAGGGCTGGATCGTCCCCGCGCATTTGCCGCCCGCCGGGGGGCGTCCTAAAATGGTCCGTTGACCATTAAGGAGCAGTGAAAATGATTGTCGGGGTTCCCAGGGAGATCAAGGTCCGCGAATACCGTGTCGGGCTGGTCCCGGCGAACGTTCGCGAACTTGCCGAGCGCGGACATCAGGTGGTCGTCGAGACGGGCGCTGGCGAGGGTATCGGCGTCACCGACGGCGATTACGAGGCCGCCGGGGCAACGATCGTGCGCACCGCCGGCGAATTGTTCGAGAAGGCGGAGATGATCGTCAAGGTCAAGGAACCTCAGGCGATCGAACGCAAGCGCCTGCGGCGTGGGCAGATCCTGTTCACCTATCTGCACCTGGCGCCGGATCCGGACCAGACGCGCGACCTGGTCGACAGCGGCGCCACCTGCGTTGCGTACGAGACGGTCACTTCCGATACCGGCGGGCTGCCCTTGCTCGCGCCCATGTCGGAAGTCGCCGGCCGGATGTCCATCCAGGCGGGTGCCTACTTCCTCGAGAAGGCGCACGGGGGGCTCGGAATCCTCCTGGGCGGCGTGCCGGGCGTCGATCCGGCCAAGGTGGTCATCATTGGCGGGGGCGTGGTCGGTCGGCACGCTGCGGCGATGGCGCTGGGGCTGGGTGCGGAAGTCTGGGTGCTGGATCGCAGCGTCGAGGTACTGCGCAGCGTGTGGCGGCAGTTCGGCAGCGAGCTCAATACCGTGTTCTCGACCCGCGACGCCATCGAGAAGCATTGCATTTCGGCCGACCTGGTCGTCGGCGGGGTGCTGGTCGCCGGCGCCGCAGCACCGAAGCTGGTGCGCCGCGATCTGCTCGCGCGCATGAAGCCCGGTTCGGTGATCGTGGACGTCGCGATCGATCAGGGCGGTTGCTTCGAGACCTCGCGTGCGACGACCCACGACGACCCCACTTACGTGGTTGACGGCGTGATCCACTATTGCGTGGCCAACATGCCGGGCGCGGTGCCGCGGACCTCTGCGTTTGCGCTCAACAACGCGACGCTGCCCTTCGTGCTGGCGCTCGCCGACAAGGGCGTCGGCGCGCTGCGCGACGATCCGCACCTGTTGAACGGGCTGAACGTGCATGAGGGCAAGATCACCAACGCGCCGGTCGCCGAAGCGCTGGGTTACACGTTCCACGATCCGGCGAAGGCGCTTGGCTTCTGAATTGTCGGCACAGGGGTTGCGTGGATCCGCCCGGATCCGGGGCGGATTCCTGAATCCCGGATTTTCGGTCGAGGGACCCATCCCGGGTTACTCGACCACCCCCCGCGGAGGAGCCTCCTCCTGCGCACCGTTGAGGATGCAACGATGGACAGCACCGTGCAAGAACCGGCGAGTTCCCAGACCCTGAACCTCGACCCGTACTGGATGCCGTTCACGGCAAACCGGCATTTCAAGCGCAACCCGACGATCCTCGTGTCGGCAAAGGGGGCGTACTTCCGCATGTCCGACGGGACGGAACTCTTCGACTGTCTGAGCGGCTTGTGGTGCTGCCCGCTGGGACACGCCCAGCCGAAGATCGTCGAGGCGGTCCGGCGCCAGGCCGAGACGCTCGACTATTGCACCGCCTTCGGGCTGGGCAACCCGGCGACCTTCCGGCTCGCCGAGCGGGTCGCCAACCTGGCCCCGGCGGGGCTGGATCACGTGTTCTTCACCAACTCCGGCTCCGAGTCGGTCGACACGGCGCTCAAGATCGCGATCGCCTATCACCGCGCCTGCGGCAACGCCACGCGCACCCGACTCATTGGGCGCGAGCGCGGTTACCACGGCGTGGGCATCGGTGGCATCTCGGTCGGCGGCATGATGAACAACCGCAAGGCCTTCGCTGCGCTGATGGTTCCCGGCGTCGATCATCTGCCACACACCTGGGATCCGAGCCAGATGGCATTTTCCCGCGGCCAGCCCGCATGGGGCGCGCATCTCGCCGACGAACTGCAGCGCTTGGTCGGGCTGCACGACGCCTCCACGATTGCCGCGGTCATCGTCGAACCGATGCAGGGCTCGACCGGCGTGATCGTCCCGCCCGTCGGCTATCTGCAGAAACTGCGCGAGATCTGCACCAAGCACGGCATCCTGCTGATCTTCGACGAAGTGATCACGGGCTTCGGGCGGATGGGGACCAACTTTGGTGCGGATCGCTTCGGCGTCGTGCCCGACCTGCTCTGCTTCGCCAAGGGGATCACCAACGGCGTGATCCCGATGGGCGGGGTGATCGCCTCGGGCGAGATTTACCAGGCCTTCATGGCGGGACCCGAGCGCGCCGTCGAGTTGTTCCACGGCTATACCTATTCCGGCCACCCAATGGCCGCGGCTGCGGGCCACGCGGCGCTCGACATCCTGGAGCAGGAGGGAATGTTCGATCGCGCGCGCGCGCTCGAGCCGGTGCTCGAGGATGCCATGCACGCGCTGCAGGGCGAGTCGGGGGTAATCGACATCCGCAACATCGGACTCGCGGCGGCGGTGGACCTGGAGCCGGTCCCCGGGCAACCCGGGCTGCGGGCGTCAACGGTCTGGGAAAACGGCATCCGCGAAGGCCTGCTGTTGCGTTACACGGGCGACACGATCGCGGTGGGCCCGCCCTTTATTTCGACTCCCGAAGAAATCGGGCGCATGGCCGAGGGCCTGCGCAAGGCCATCCGCGCCGCGTTCCAGGGCTGAGGGCAGCCGGGCGCGTCGCCGCGCCCGCTCTTCGGGAAAGCAACCGGGCGGCGCTGCCGGCCACCGAACAGGAAGACAAGAAATGAGTCGCTACGAAGTCACCCACTACATCGCCGGCCAGCGGATTCCCACCAGCTCGGGGAACCATTGCGACATCTACAATCCCGCCAAGGGCGAGGTCGCCGGTCGGCTCCATCTGGCCAACCAGGTCGAGGTGGACGCTGCCGTGGCGGCGGCGGCAACTGCCTTTCCGGCCTGGTCGCAGCAACCCCCGCTGCTGCGCGCGCGGGTGATGTTCCGCTTTCTCGCGCTCCTTCAGGAGAAGCGGGAAGAACTCGCCGAGCACCTCGTGCGCGAGCACGGCAAGGTGTTGCCGGATGCGCTCGGTGAGGTGGCCCGCGGCATCGACGTGGTCGAGTTCGCCACCGGTATCCCGCAACTTCTCAAGGGCGAATACACCGAGCAGGTGTCACGCGGCATGGACGCGTGGTCGATGCGCCAGCCGCTGGGCGTGTGCGTCGGAATCACGCCGTTCAACTTCCCGGCGATGGTGCCGATGTGGATGTACCCGATCGCCATCGCCTGCGGCAACAGCTTCGTGCTGAAGCCCTCGGAGCGGGATCCGTCGGCCAGCCTGCTGATGGCCGACCTGCTCAAGGAAGCGGGCCTGCCCGACGGCGTCTTCAACGTCGTGCAGGGCGACAAGCTCGCGGTCGACGCGTTGCTCGTGCACCCCGATGTGGCGGCGGTGAGTTTCGTCGGTTCAACGGCCGTGGCGCAGCACATCTACTCGACCGGGACGGCCCACGGCAAGCGCGTGCAGGCGCTCGGGGGCGCCAAGAACCACATGGTGGTCATGCCCGACGCCGACATGGAGCAGGCGGTGGACGCGCTGATCGGCGCGGCCTACGGTTCCGCCGGCGAGCGCTGCATGGCGATTTCGGTGGCGGTGGCGGTGGGCGACATTGCCGATGCGCTGGTCGAGAACCTCGCCGCGCGCGCACGCAAACTGCGCATCGGCGAAGGCCATCAGGACGGCGTCGAGATGGGGCCGATCGTCACGGGCGTGGCGCGCGATCGCATCGAGATGCTGATCGGCAAGGGAGTCGAGGAGGGCGCGACGCTCGTCGTCGACGGCCGCAAGACCAAGGTGCCCGGTTTCGAGAAGGGCTTCTTCACGGGCGGGTCGCTCTTCGATCATGTCACCCCGGCGATGACGATTTACCGTGAGGAAATCTTCGGCCCCGTGCTCTGCGTGGTGCGCGTGCCCGATCTCGCGGCCGCGGTGCAGCTGGTCGATGGCCACGAATACGGCAACGGCGTGGCGATTTTCACGCGCGACGGTGGCGTGGCGCGCGAGTTCGTGCGCAACATTCAGGTCGGCATGGTCGGCGTCAATGTGCCGATTCCGGTGCCGATGGCGTTCAACAGCTTTGGCGGCTGGAAGCGCAGCCTGTTCGGCGACCAGCATGCCTACGGCCCCGAGGGAGTGCGCTTCTACACGCGCCACAAGGCGGTGATGCAGCGCTGGCCCGACAGCATCGCCAAGGGCGCCGAGTTCGCCTTCCCGCAGACGCACTGAGCAGTCCCGGGCGCGCCTCGGGCGGGGACCCCGCGGCGCGGGGTTTCGCCTCGTCCACGCCCCGGCGGCGGTGACTCCCGGGGGCCGCGCGCCGAGGTGTTCCGCGCGCCCGGAAAAGCCCACAACGGGAACGCGGAATCCCCTAGAATTGCGGCAGCCTTAACGGCACCCGTCGCAAGCCAACCGATCGACGATGGTGCCGTCCACGAAGAGGGGCGCCGGACCCCTGTCGATCCGGTCACCGGCCGCCTCGTCTGGAACCGCTGCGGGCGAACGGTCTTCCTGAAGAAAACAAGCAGATCAACAGGAGTGACAGAATGACCGAAGTGAGTCGTTCGCTGCCCCGGCAGATGCTCGCCGGGGCGCAGATGCTGTTCGTCGCGTTCGGGGCGACCGTGCTGGTCCCGATCCTCACCGGACTCGACCCGGCGATGACGCTGCTGGGGGTCGGCATCGGAACGCTGCTGTTCCAGTGGATCACCGCGCGCAAGGTGCCGATCTTCCTCGGCTCCTCGTTCGCCTTCATCGGTGCGATCATCCTGAGCATCAAGACTTACGGCCTGGCGGCGACGCTGCCCGCGATGGCCGCCACCAGCGTGATGTACTTCGTGCTGGCGATCATCGTCGCGAAGCGCGGCGCCGCCTTCGTGCACAAGTACGTGCCCCCGGTGGTCGTGGGCCCGGTGATCATGGTGATCGGGCTGGGGCTTGCCGCCGTGGCCGTGAACATGGCGATGGGCAAGAGCGGCGACGGCGCCATCGAGATCGTCCCCTACGGCACGGCGATGGTCGTGGCGGCGATCTCGCTGATCACGACAATGCTGGTGGCCACCCGCGCCAAGGGGCTGATGCGGGTGATTCCGATCATGGCCGGCGTGGTCGTCGGCTACCTCGTCTCGCTCGCGCTGGGACTGGTCGATTTCACGAAGGTGACCCAGGCCGTGTGGCTCGGCGTGCCGGCGTGGCCGGGCTGGGAGTTTCGCTGGGAGGCGATCCTCGTGATGCTGCCGGTGGCGATCGCGCCGGCGATCGAGCACGTCGGCGACATTCTCGCGGTCGGCAACGTCACCGGCAAGGACTTCGCCGAAGACCCCGGGCTGCATCGCACCCTGGCCGGTGACGGCGCTGCCGTGCTGGTCGCGGGCCTGCTCGGCGCACCCCCGGTCACCACGTACTCGGAAGTGACCGGGGCGGTGATGCTCACCCGCAACTACGATCCGAAGATCATGACCTGGGCAGCGGTGTTCGCCATCATCCTCGCCTTTGTCGCCAAGCTCGGCGCGGTGTTGCAGACCATCCCCGTGCCGGTGATGGGCGGGATCCTGCTGCTGCTCTTTGGCGCGATCGCCAGCGTCGGGATGAAGACGATGATCGACGCGAAGGTCGATCTGGGCGCGCCGCGCAACCTGATCATCGTTTCGGTAACCCTGGTGATCGGGATCGGCGGACTGGTGGTGGATGGCGGTGGGCTGAGCCTCAAGGGCGTCAGCCTGTGCGGGATCACGGCGATCCTGCTCAATCTGCTCCTGCCACGTGAGGCGAGCGCCGCGGCGGCCGCCGGCAAGTAGTCGTCTCCCTTCGGGAGGACTCGCGGGGGCGCACGCAAGTGCGCCCCCGCTTCACATGGCGACCCGCACGCCGGCACGACACAGCGGGTTCATCGGCTGGCGCGCTATTTCTCGCGGCGCAGTTTCGAGAGCCAGTAGTCGAGCAACTTGCCCGCGGCTTCGCGGCCGCCCAGTCCGAACGACAGGGCGACGGCGACGGCCACCGCGCCGAGCGTCAGGCCGAACGCCAGGTCGACGATCGTGTCGGCGATGCCCATCGCACGCAGCCCCATGGCGACCACCAGCCCGACGATGACGACGCGCACCAGTCCGGAGAGCCAGTTCGAGCCGCTCCGATCGCCCTTCTTGACCGCGTCGGAGACCAGATTCGCGAGCCAGAACCCGACCAGCAGGATCAGGGCGCCGAGCAGCACATCCGCGCCGAAGCGGATGAAGTTGGTGACCAGATCGCGCACCTGCCCAAAGTCGAGCCGGTTTGCCGACTCGACTACCGCGAAGAGCATCGCGAAGAGCATCACCAGGCGCCCCACCACTTCGGAGAGCTTGATTTCGCCGAACACCTGCTGCACGCCGACCTTCTCGGGGAGCGCGTCGACGCCGATGCCCGCCAGCAGGGTGCTGACCAGCGCGGCGACGAAGCGCGCGACATAGAAGGTGATCGCCAGGATCAGGGCGGCGGCCAGCACATGCGGCAGCGACTCGACCAGATCGTTGAGCAGGTTGGTGGCCGGACCTGAAATCGCCTCGATGCGCAGCGCGTCCAGCGCCGAAATCAGCGCCGGCACGAAGATCAGCAGAAAGACCACCGTCCCCGCCACCTGGGGAAGGTTCATCTGATCGCTGATCCCCAGGCTCTGGGCCGCCGACTGGAATCGCGTGGCCTGCAGCAGGTTGACCACGATGCCGCGCACGATGCGCGCGACGAAGTAGCCGACGATGCCGATCACCGCCGCGCCGAACAGGTTGGGCAGGAACGCGAGCAGCGTCGCGACCAGCGTTTCCACCGGTCCCAGCAGCCCCTGCAGGTTGAGCGCCGCCAGCACGAGCGGCAGGAAGAGCAGCAGGATCACCCAGTAGGCGACCTGTCCGATGCTGTCGCTCAGCGGCGCGGTTCCCGCCGCCGTGCTCAGCTTCTCGTCGAGGGTGGTCTTGGCCAGAACGCGGCCGAGCGCCGCGCGCACCAGCACCGCAAGCAGCCAGCCGACGACCGCCAGCGCCAGCCCGGCGCCAAGACGCGGCAGGTAGGCGAGAACCTCGTTGATCAGGTTGGCGAATGGCGCCGAGACCACCTGCAGGTCGAGGCTGTTGAACGCCGCCACCAGCGCGATCAGCAGGATGAACCAGAAAATCAGCCGCGAAAGCCCCAGTTCGAGCCGGGTCGGCTGGCCCAGGAGCGTCTCGAATTTCTGGTCGATCCCGAAGGCCGACAGGATCCGGCGCACGGCCGCGGCCGCGACCAGCGCCACCACCCAGCCCGCAAGCAGCAACAGCACGGCACCCATGATCGCCGGCACCTCTCCGCCGAGCGAACGCTGCAACGATGCGAAAAATCCCTGCGGATCCATGGTTCTTCCTCCTGGGTCACGCCTGTGCCCGTCTGGCACTGGTCTGCACCGCCTAATGTAGTGCCAGCGTCGGAGGATTGCCAGCTTTGAGCGGCCCGGCGCACCGCAGCGCACCAATAGAACGTTCACTCTAAAACGCCCTCTCCAGCCGGCGCCCGCCTTGACAAGCGGGGCTCCGGCAAATAATAGTACGACCGTTCGAAATTAATAAATCATTCTGGAGACGCTCGAACCGTGCGCAAGGGTGAACAGACGCGCGCCGCGATCATTGACGCTGCGCTTGAACTCGCGGCCCGCCAGGGCCTCGAAGGACTGACCATCGGCTCGCTGGCCGAGCGGATGCGCATGTCCAAGAGCGGAGTGTTCGCTCACTTCGGGTCGCGCGAGGATCTGCAGATCGCCGTGCTCAAGGAATACGAGCGCCGTTTCGTCGATGAGGTGCTCGTGCCCAGTCTGCGCGAGCGCCGCGGGATGGCCCGCCTGGGGGCGATCTTCTCGCGCTGGCTCGAGCGCACCACCGTCGAGGCCGCGCAGGGCTGCATCTGGATTTCGGGGGCGGCCGAGTATGACGATCGCCCCGGCGCGGTGCGCGACGAACTGGTCGCGATGGTGCGTTCCTGGCATCGTGAACTCGCGCGCGCCGTGCAGCAGGCGCTCGACGCCGGCGAACTGCAGCCGGACGCCGACATCTCGGAACTGATTTTCGAGCTGTACGGTGTGATTCTGGTGCTGCACCACGACGTGCGCCTGCTGCAGAACCCGGGCGCGATCGACCGGGCTCGACGCGCCTTCGAGCGAATCATTCACGCGCGCCAGGGCGCATCCGTACCGGCGCCGCACGCAGCGGCCGTCGATCCCTGAAAACGAACGAACGTTCGAACCATTTCCGTAGCGCCGATTTCCCTTACCTATCCAGCATTCGAAGGAGCCCGCCATGCCGCAATTCCTGCCCCCGTACCGGGATATCCAGTTCGTCTTGCACGAACTGCTCGAGGTCGAAACCCGCCTCGGTGCGCTCGAGCGCCACGCAGAAGTGAACCGGGAACTGATCGACCAGGTCGTGGAAGAAGCCGGGAAGTTCTGCTCCGAGGTGCTGGCGCCGACCAATCTCAGCGGTGACCACGAGGGATGCCGGTACGCCGGCGACGGCGTGGTCACGACGCCCGTGGGCTTCAAGGCGGCGTGGGAGCAGTTCCGTGACGCCGGCTGGCCTTCGCTGTCATGCCACACGGAGTACGGTGGACAGGGCCTGCCGCACGTCGTGCAGACCGTGGTCCAGGAGATGCTCAACTCCGCGAATCTCGCCTGGACGATGTACCCGGGGCTCACGCACGGCGCCTACGCCTGCCTGTTCCACTACGGCACCCCGGAACTGCAGCAACTCTACCTGCCGCGCCTGGTGTCGGGCGACTGGATGGGCACGATGTGCCTGACCGAGCCCCACGCGGGCACCGACCTCGGCTTGTTGCGCAGCCGCGCCGAACCGCAGGCCGACGGCAGCTACGCGATCAGCGGCACCAAGATCTTCATTTCGGCGGGGGAGCATGATCTCTCCGAGAACATCGTCCAGCTCGTTCTCGCGCGCCTGCCCGACGCCCCGGAGGGGGTGCGCGGGATCTCGCTCTTCGTCGTGCCCAAGTTCATCCCCAACGCCGACGGATCGCTGGGTGCGCGCAACGGCTACCAGTGCGCGCGGATCGAGGAAAAGATGGGCATCCACGGCAACTCCACGTGCGTGCTCGATTTCGAGGGTGCCAGCGGGTGGCTCGTGGGCGAGCCCAACAAGGGCCTGAACGCGATGTTCCTGATGATGAACGCAGCGCGGCTCGGCGTGGCGCTGCAGGGGCTGGGCCTCACCGAGGTCGCCTACCAGAACTCGGCGACGTACGCGAAGGAGCGCCTGCAGGGACGGGCGCTGACCGGCCCGAAGAACCCGGAAGCGAGCGCCGACCCGATCATCGTCCACCCCGACGTGCGCCGGATGTTGCTCACGCAGCGCGCCTACCTCGAGGGCTCGCGCGCCTTCGTCTACTGGACGGCGCTGATGATCGACGAACAGGAGTGCACGAGCGACGATGCGGTGCGGGCCGACCGTGCCGATCTGGTGGCGTTGGTGACGCCGGTTGCGAAGGCCTTCATCACCGACAACGCCTTTCTGACCACCAACCTCGGGTTGCAGGTCTTCGGCGGGTCCGGCTACATCCAGGAGACCGGCGTCGAGCAGTACGCGCGCGACGCCCGCATCACGATGATCTACGAGGGCACCAACGGCATTCAGGCGCTCGACCTGATCGGGCGCAAGATCCTGATGGATCAGGGTGCGAAGCTGCGCCGCTTCGGCGCGCTGGTGCGCGAACTCGTCGAATCGGAAGGCACGAACGAGGAAATGGCCGAGTTCATCAACCCGCTGGCCGAACTGGGCGGCAAGGTCGAGAAGCTGACGATGGAAATCGGCATGAAGGCGCTGCAGAATCCGGATGAGGCGGGCGCGGCGTCGGTCGACTACCTGCGCGTGATCGGCCACTTCGTACTTTCCTATTTCTGGGCGAAGATGGCAAAGGTCGCACTGGACAAAGCGGATTCCGGCGACCCGTTCTATACGGCCAAGCTGGCCACGGCGCGCTTCTACTTCGCGCGGGTCTACCCCGAGACCGCGGGATTGATCCGTACGACCCGTGCCGGCGCGGCGACGCTGATGGTCCTCGACGAAAACCTCTTCTGATGGAGAAGACCATGACATTTTCCCCGCAGCGCAGCAGCCGGATTCGCGCCCTGCCGATCGCCGTCGCCACGGCGATCGCGCTGGCCGCCTGCGGCGCGCAGGCGCAGACAGCGGCCGCATCGAGCTCGTCCCCGGTCGGGCTGTGGAAAACGATCGACGACGACACGGGTCAGGCGAAATCGCTGGTGCGCATCGTTGAAGTCAACGGCGCGCTCAGCGGGCGCATCGAGAAGCTCCTCACCCCGGGCAAGGAAAGCCAGGTGTGCGACAAGTGCGAGGGCGCGCTCAAGGATCAGCCCGTGCTCGGGATGGAAATCCTGCAGGGGCTGCGCAAGGGCGATGGCGTCTGGGAAGGCGGGACGATTCTCGACCCGAACAACGGCAAGACCTACCGCAGTCAGCTCAAGCTCGTCGACGGCGGGAAGAAGATGGAACTGCGCGGCTACATCGGCATTCCATTGCTCGGGCGCAGCCAGAACTGGCTGCGCGAGCAGTAGGCGCGCGAATCAACGACAACGGAGGACGCAAGTGTCCAAGTTCATAGTGAGAAAGGTTGCGGTGCTCGGCGCCGGCGTGATGGGGGCGCAGATCGCCGCGCACCTCGTGAATGCGAAAGTCGACGTGATGCTCTTCGATCTGCCCGCGAAGGGCGACGGCCCCCGCAGCGGCATTGCCATCAAGGCGATCGAGGCACTGCGCAAGCTCAACCCGGCCGCGCTGGGGCATCCTGATCTGGCCGCATTCATCCAGCCCGCCAACTACGATGAGGACCTCGCGGCGCTGGCCGGTTGCGACCTCGTCATCGAGGCGATCGCCGAGCGGATGGACTGGAAGCACGACCTGTATGCCAAGGTCGCGCCGCATCTCGCGGCGCACGCGATCTTCGCGACCAACACCTCCGGGCTGTCGATCGCGAAACTCTCCGAGGGCTTCGACAAGGCCACGCGGGGTCGCTTCTGCGGGGTGCACTTCTTCAATCCTCCGCGCTACATGCACCTCGTCGAACTGATTGCCACGCCGGAAACGCGTCCCGCGATTCTCGACGATCTCGAGACTTTCCTGACGAGTGTGCTGGGCAAGGGATGCGTGCGCGCGAAAGACACCCCGAACTTCATCGCCAATCGAGTCGGCACCTTCGGCATGCTCGCGACGATCCATGAGGCGGAGAAATTCGGACTTTCCTACGACGTCGTCGACGACCTGACCGGCGAGAAGATGGGGCGTGCGAAATCGGGAACCTTCCGCACCGCCGACATCGTGGGCATCGACACGCTGGCGCACGTGATCGGCACCATGCAGAAGACGCTGACCGACGATCCCTTCGCCGCCGTCTACGCGACGCCAGCCGTCATCAAGGGGCTGGTGGAGAAGGGTGCGCTCGGCCAGAAGGCGGGCGGGGGCTTCTACCGCAAGGAAGGCAAGAACATTCTGCGGCTCGATCCGGCCAGCGGCAGCTACGTCGCGGCCGGTGGCAAGGCCGACGAAACCGTGGCGCGGATCCTCAAGATCAAGGTGCCGGGCGAGCGGCTCGCGAAGCTGCGCGAGTCCACGAACCCGCAGGCGCAGTTCGTCTGGTCGATCATCCGCGACAGCCTGCACTATGCGGCGGTCAAGCTTGCCGATATCGCGGACAACGCCCGCGACCTGGACCAGGCGCTGTGCTTCGGCTTCGGGCAAAAGCAGGGTCCGTTCGAAATCTGGCAGCAGGCGGGCTGGACACAGGTGGCCGGGTGGATCGCCGAGGACATCGCTGCGGGCAAGGCGCTGGCCGACGTGCCGCTGCCGGCCTGGGTGCTCGAGGGCGCGGTCGCCGAGCGCGGCGGCGTGCATCAGGCCGAGGGTTCCTATGCGCCGGCGACCAAGAGCTTTGTCGGACGCACCGATCTGCCCGTTTACCGGCGTCAGGTCTTCCGCTCGCCGATCCACGGCGAAGCCGCCGACGAACCGAAAACGGCGGGCACGACACTCTTCGAGGACGATTCGATCCGGCTCTGGACGCTCGCCGAGCGCGGGCTCGACGACGTGGTGATCGCGTCCCTCAAGAGCAAGATGCATACGATCGGACCGGGCGTCACGGCGGGCTTGCTCAAGGGCCTCGAGATCGCCGAGCGCGAACATCAGGGCCTGGTGATCTGGTCGTCCGACGATCCGTTCTCGGCCGGCGCCGATCTGCAGGCGATGCTTCCGGTGTTCATGTCCGGTGGCGCCAAGGCGATCGGTCCCGAGGAGAAGAAGCTTCAGGACGCGATGCTGCGGCTGCGCTACGCGCAGGTGCCCACCGTCGCTGCGGTCTCGGGAATGGCGCTGGGCGGCGGTTGCGAGCTTGCCGTGTACTGCGCGCGTCGCGTCGCCAGCCTCGAGAGCTACATCGGGCTCGTCGAAGTCGGGGTGGGTCTGATCCCGGGCGGGGGCGGTCTCGCGTACGGTGCGCGCCGCGCTGCCGAGGAACAGGCGCTCGCCCCGGACGCGAACCTGTTCGACTTCCTCAAGAAGTACTTCATGGCCGCCGGCATGGCGCAGGTTTCCAAGTCGGCGGTCGAGGCGCAGGCGATGGGCTATCTGCTCGCCGACGACAAGATCGTGTTCAACCGCTACGAGCTGCTCTACACGGCGGTGCGCGAGGCCAAGGCGATGCATGACGCCGGCTATCGTCCGCCCCGGCCGGCGCGTTTCAAGGTGGCGGGCCGCACCGGGATCGCGACGATCAGCGCGCAGCTCATGAACATGCGCGAAGGAGGATTCATCTCGGCGCACGACTATCACCTCGGGCGCACGATCGCCCACGTGATGTGCGGCGGCGACGTCGAACCCGGTTCAATGGTCGATGAGGCCTGGATGATGGCGCTTGAGCGCGAGGGCTTCGTCGGACTGCTGACGCACCCGAAGACGCAGGAGCGGATCATGGGAATGATGCAGACCGGCAAGCCGGTTCGCAATTGAGGAGAGCGCCAATGAGTAAGCAAGTGCAGGATGCCTACATCGTCGCCGCCACGCGCACGCCGATCGGCAAGGCGCCAAAAGGGGCGTTTCGCAACGTGCGGCCGGACGATCTGCTGGTGCACGCGATTCGCAGTGCCATGGCTCAGGTGCCGACCCTGGACCCCGCCACCATCGAGGACGCCATCATCGGCTGCGCGATGCCCGAGGCGGAACAGGGGCTGAACGTCGCCCGTATCGCGGTGCTGCTGGCCGGTCTGCCCAATACGGTCGGCGGCGTCACCGTGAACCGCTTCTGCGCATCGGGGCTGACCGCGGTGGCGATGGCGGCGGATCGGATCCGCGTCGGCGAGTCGGATGTGATCATCGCCGGCGGCGCCGAATCGATGAGCATGGTGCCGATGATGGGCAACAAGCCGTCGATCAACGCGCGCGTGTTCGACGGTGACGAGAACGTCGGGATCGCGTACGGGATGGGACTGACCGCCGAGCGTGTCGCGCAAAAGTGGAAGGTGGGGCGCGAGGCGCAGGATGCCTTCGCGCTGGAATCGCACCGTCGGGCGATCGCCGCACAGCAGGCGGGGCACTTCGCCGCGGAGATCAGTCCCTACGAGTTCGTCGAGAAGTTCCCGAATCTGGCGAGCGGCGAGATCAGCTCGACCAGCCGTCGCGTGGAACTCGACGAGGGTCCGCGCGCGGATTCGAATGCCGAGGCGCTGGCGAAGCTGCGCCCGGTGTTCGCCGCCAAGGGCAGCGTCACGGCTGCAAACAGCTCGCAGATGTCGGATGGCGCCGGCGCGCTGATCCTGGTGAGTGAGCGCATTCTCAAGCAGTTCAACCTGACTCCGCTCGCGCGCTTCGTCTCGTTCGCGGTGCGCGGCGTGCCGCCCGAGATCATGGGAATCGGCCCGAAGGAGGCGATCCCCGCGGCGCTGCGCAGCGCCGGCCTGAAGCAGGAAGATCTGGGCTGGATCGAGTTGAACGAGGCTTTCGCGGCGCAGGCGCTGGCGGTGATCGGCGACTTGGGGCTGAACCCCGAGTTGGTCAATCCGATGGGCGGCGCGATCGCGCTCGGGCACCCGCTGGGCGCCACGGGAGCCATCCGCTCCGCGACGCTGCTGCACGCGATGCAGCGCCAGAAGCTGCGCTACGGAATGGTCACGATGTGCGTCGGCACCGGAATGGGTGCCGCCGGGATCTTCGAGCGCCTCTAGCCGCCGTGTCGGCGGCACATGGCGAGGCCGTGCGATTGCGCACGGCCGACGGGGCCGAGATCGCCGCGTACTGGCACGAAGCACCGGGAACGGTGCGCGCGGTGGTGGTGGTGGCCGCGGCGATGGGCGTGCGTCAGGACTTCTACGCCGCGTTCGGGCGCTGGATGGCCGAGCGTGGCATCGCCGTGCTGACCTTCGACTTCCGGGGCATCGGCGACTCCGCCCCGCGCAGGATGCGCGGCTTCTCCGCCGACCTGTTCGACTGGGCACGGCGCGACGCGGCGGCGGCACTGGCGGCCGCGGAATCGCGCCACCCCGACGTGCCCGTGCACTGGTTTGGCCACAGCCTGGGCAGCCAGATCTTCGGGCTGATTCCAGGTCATGAGCGCGTCGCCTCGATGATCACGGTTGGCACCGGCAGCGGCTACTGGCGCACACACGCGCCGCGGCTGCGCATTCCGGCGCTGTTGCTCTGGTACGTGATCGCGCCGCTCGCGATCGCCATCGCCGGCTACTTTCCCGGCGCCCGGCTGCGCGTGATCGGCGATGTGCCGGCCGGCGCAATGTGGGGCTGGCGGCGCTGGTGCCTGCATCCGCTCTATCTCGGCGGGGAGGGCGCGGCGTTGCGAGCGGAACTCGCCGGGGTCACGCAGCCTGTTGCCGCGCTGCTGTTTCGCGACGATGAGATGATGACGCTCGAGAGCCTGCACCGGCTGTTCGCGCTATATTCGTCGGCGCGTGTCGCGTTTCGGGTGTTCGCGCCGTCGCGCTTCGGACTGTCCGGCGTCGGGCACTTCGGGTTCTTCCGGCAGCGCAACGGAGATTCGCTCTGGCCAATCGTGCTCGACTGGGTCGACCGGGGAGAACTCCCGGATGAGAATAAAGGAGACAGGTAATGGGGATCGGCAGGGAACGCGAAGGGGCGGTGCTGGTATTGCGCTTCGAGAGACTGGATCGCAAGAATGCGCTGACCGCGCCGATGTACGCGGATCTGGCCGACGCGCTGGAGGAGGCCGCGGCAGACGACGGAACACGGGTGGTCGTTTTCGCGGGGGACCCGAGCGTATTCACGGCGGGCAACGACCTGGGCGACTTCCTCGCCAATCCGCCCCACGACGAGGACGCGCCGGTGTTTCGCTTCCTGCGCGAGATCGCATCCTTTCCCAAGCCACTGGTGGCGGCCGTGTGCGGCCCGGCGGTGGGCGTGGGTACCACGCTGCTGCTGCACTGTGAACTGGTCTACGCGGGCGAGAACGCGCAATTCATTCTTCCCTTCGTCAACCTCGGCGTCTGCCCGGAGGCTGCGTCGACCCTGCTGCTGCCGGCGCTCGCGGGCTACGTGCGGGCGGCCGAAAAGCTGCTGCTGGGAGAACTGTTCAGCGCGCTCGAGGCGTACGAGATGGGCCTGGTGAACCGGGTCCTGCCGCCGGACGAGGTCGAGGGCTTCGCCCGCGCGCAGGCCCAGAAGCTCGCGGCCAAGCCGCTCGCTTCGGTGCTCGAGACCAAGCGCCTGATGAAGCGCGCCCAGGGCGCGCTGGTGGCCGAGACCATGGCCGAGGAGGGCGCCGTGTTCAGCCGCATGCTCACCGAACCGGCCGCGCGCGAGGCCTTCATGGCCTTCATGCAGAAGCGCAAGCCCGACTTCTCGCAGCTCTGAGCGGGCGCGAACGTGTTGCCCGCAGCGATCGACTCGCCGCGGGTGTGCCGCCGCCGATCCCTATGCCGCGACCCGCTGCCGCGCGGCCTGGTACTGGGCGAAGAGCCTCGCGATGAACTGCGCGGCGCCGGGCACTTCGTGAATCGCACCGATTCCCTGGCCGGATCCCCAGACGTCGCGCCACGCCTTCTTGTCGCCGCCCGACGAAAAACTCATCTTGCTCGGGTCGCTTTCGGGCAGATGCTCGGGGTCGAGCCCGATGTTGACGATCGAAGGCCGCAGGTAGTTGCCGTGCACCCCGGTGAACAGATTGGTGTAGATGATGTCTTCGGCGCCGCACTCGACGAGCGCCTGCTTGTATGCCGCGCTCGCGTTGGCTTCCTGCGTCGCGATGAAGGCCGAGCCGATGTAGGCGAAGTCCGCGCCCATCGCCCGGGCGGCGAGCACGCCTTCCCCGGTGGCGATCGACCCGGCCAGCACCAGCGGTCCGTCGAACCACTGGCGGGTTTCCTCGACCAGGGCGAAGGGCGAGGTCGTACCCGCATGGCCACCGGCGCCGGCGGCCACGAGAATGAGTCCGTCGGCGCCCTTCTCGATCGCCTTGCGGGCGAACTTCTGGTTGATCACGTCGTGCAGCACGACGCCGCCGTAGGAATGGATCGCGTCGTTCACGTCGGTGCGCGCGCCCAGCGAGGTGATGACGATCGGCACCTTGTACTTCACGCACATCGCCAGATCGTGCTCGAGGCGGTCGTTGGACTTGTGGACGATCTGGTTGACGGCGAACGGGGCGGCGGGCCGATCGGGATGCGCCCGGTTCCACGCGTCGAGCTCGCCGGTGATGCGGATCAGCCACTGCTCCAGGACTTCCGCAGGCCGCGCGTTGAGCGCCGGGAACGAGCCGATGACGCCCGCCGTGCATTGGGCGATCACCAGGTCCGGGTTCGAGATGATGAACAGCGGCGACCCGATGACCGGCATCGGGAGTTCATTGGCGAGCGTCTGAAGGTTCATGGTCGACTCTGCAATAGGGACATCGAAGAATACTATGGGCGGGGCGCGCCGTGATCGAGGACTGGGTCGCGCTCGTGCTCGCCCCGCTGCTCATTGCGCAGGGGCGCGCTGCGCGACGCGCGGCGCTGGTTCTTTCCGAGGCTGCGGGGCCGCGGGCCGGACGACAGGGCGGCGGAAATACCGCTCTGCGCGTGCTTGTGCTCGGCGATTCGGCGGCGGCGGGCGTCGGTGTGACGACGCAGGACGAGGCGCTCGCCGGGCAGCTGGTGCGTGCCCTGCACGCCGCGTTGCCGGGAACGATGATCGAGTGGCGACTGGTGGCGCGCACCGGGGTGAACACGCGCGCGGCACTTGCGATGCTGCGCCAGGAATCCCCGGAACGCTTCGATCTGGCCGTCGTCGCGTTGGGCGTCAATGACGTGACCGCCGGGGCCCGCATCGCCCGCTGGCTCGGGGCGATGGCGGCGCTGGTGGCGGAGCTGCGCGCGAACTGGGGCGTGCGCGAGGTGTTCCTCTCGGGCCTGCCGCCGATGCGCCGCTTTCCCCTGCTCCCGCAGCCGCTGCGCTGGTACCTCGGCGCGCGCGCGCGTCGCTTCGACGCGGCGCTTGCCGCCTGGGCGCAGGAGCGCGAAGGGCTGCATCACGTGGCCCTGCCCGACGGTTCGCCCGCGATGATCGCGCCCGACGGCTTCCACCCGGGCCCCGCAGCCTGCGCACTCTGGGCGCGCGAACTGGCTCGGAACATCGTCGCCGCCCAAGGCGTCTCAATGACTGGAAAAACCTAGGCCAGGCAAGAAAAAAGGCCCGCCAAGAAAATGGCGGGCCCGATGAGCAGGTCGCAGTTTATGGGGTAACGCACACGGGGGATTCCCCCCGCCCCGCCTCGTTGCTAGCCGCAGGCCCCCACGTGGCCGCAGGCAGTGCAGAAATCGCAGCCGTCCTTGCGGATCATCGTCTTGTTGTGGCACTCGGGGCAGCGCTTGCCGGCGATCGGCTTGATCGAAGCCTCGGTGGCGGTCGCTTCGCTCGAGGGCACCGCGAGGATTCCCGCGTTGGCGGTCGGGTAGCCCTCCTCGTTGAGGATGCCGAGCATCGCGTAGCGGTGGATCACCAGTTGCGCGAGGTACGCGACCGTCGAGGGCCAGCTGCGCGACTTTTCGGAACCGGGAATCCGGGCAAAGAAGTCGCCGTTGGGCTCGGTGTACTTGAGCAGCTTGCGCAGCTTCATTCCCACCCACGCCGGATCGTAGACCCGCATGTCCAGCGAGAGCAGCTTGCACAGTCCGTCGAGCACCCGCGGGTACTCGCCCGAGAGCCACATCGAATAGGGCCGGCGCTGCCCGCCGGGCATCACCAGTTCCTTGAGGAACAGCACGAAGTCGTCGCCGGTGCTCGAGTTGAGCACGTCGACGGTCCAGCTCAGCGTTCCGTTCGGGCCGGCCTTGGGCTCCTTGAGTCCGATGAGCGCGTCGATCACCGGCGTGTCGCCAGCCTCGGTCTCGTCGAAGGCGCCGAGCTCGTTGCAGCGGTAGCGCACCAGGCGGGCGAAGCCGGCCACCAGGCTGGGCACGGGGACCATTTCGCCACTGGGCGGCATCGCCAGTTCGAAAGCGTCATCTCCCGAGGCCTTCTCGAGGGCCGCGAGCTTGACGTCGAGCCAGCGCCGGTCGGCGGCCCGCATGTCCATCGACAGCGTCTTGGCGACCGCGCCCAACCCGCGGGGCTGCTCGGCGCCGTTGACCCAGACTTCGAAGGGGTAGGGCTTGCCGTTTTCGATGTGTCCGATGAAGACCGCGAACTTGCCGTGCGGATGATCGATCGCGTAGGTGCGCGACGGATTGCCGTCGGCCAGCTTCGGGCGGCCGGGCCAGCGCAGGCTGGCGAGCGGCGGGGACGGGGCCTTCTCGAGGATCAGTCGCCGGTCCGGGTCGAGGAACTCCACGTCGGGCTTCTCGGCGGTCGCCGTCGACGGGGCAACTTCGAGCACCGAACCCAGCACCGAGTTGGGGCGATAGGTCGTGATGCCCTTCAGGCCGGCCCGCCAGGCTTCGAGATAGAGGTTCTCGAAGAGCTCGAAGGGATAGTCCTCGGGGACGTTGACGGTCTTGCTGATCGCCGCGTCGATAAAGGGCTGCACCACCGCACTCATGCGCATGTGGTCCATTGCCTGCATCTCGAGCGCCGAGACGAAGGCCGGGGTGAGCATTGCACAGCGCGCGCCATCCTCGGCGAGGAACACCTTGCCGGGCGCGAGCTTGCGTGCCGGGTCGAAGGGCACCATCCGGATGTCGTCACCCAGCCCGCAATGGTGGCGAAACACCCGGTAGGCGTGATCCTCGACCAGATAGGTCTGCAGGCTGTTGTCGGCCATGCGCTTCTTGCGGCTGTAGAACCAGCTGAACGCCGGTTCGATGCCGTTGGAGGCGTTGTCGGCGAACGCCAACGAGATCGTGCCGGTCGGCGCGATGGCCAGCAGATGGCTGTTGCGGATTCCGTGCTCACGGATCGCCGCCTTGATCGAATCCGGCAGGCGCGACGCGAAGGACGGCGCCGCCAGATACTTCTCGGCGTCGAACAGCGGGAAGGCGCCCTTTTCCCTGGCCAGATCCACCGAGGCCAGATAGGCGGAGTCACGCATCTGCGCCGAAATGCGGCTCGCCAGCAGGCGGCCGGCGTCCGAGTCATAGCGCAGGTTGAGCATCACCAGCACGTCGCCCAGCCCCGTGAAGCCCAGGCCGATGCGGCGCTTGGCCTGCGCCTCCTTCAATTGCTGATCCAGCGGCCAGACGGTGGCGTCGAGCACGTTGTCGAGCATGCGCACCGCAACCGCGCAGTTGGCGCCGAAGCGCTCGAAGTCAAAACTTGCGCCCGGCTCGAATGCGTCGTCGACGAAACGCGTCAGGTCGACGCTCCCCAGGTCGCAGCAGCCGTAGGCGGGCAGTGCCTGCTCGCCGCAGGGATTGGTCGCGTCGATTCTCTCGCAGTAGCGCAGGTTGTTGTCGCGGTTGATCATGTCGATGAACAGCACGCCCGGCTCGGCGTGGTCATAGGTGCTGCTCATGATCTGGCGCCACAGGTCTCGTGCCGGCACCGTCCGATAGACCCACTTGCCCTCGGCGTTGCACACGGGTTCCGGCTCGCCGTCACGCGTGCTGGGCCGGGATTCGTGGACCAGTTCCCACGGACCGTCGGCCTCGAGCGCGCGCATGAAGGAATCAGTCACCGCGACCGACATGTTGAAGTTGCGCAGGTCGCCGGTGGCTTTCGCGTGAATGAACTCTTCGACGTCGGGATGGTCGCAGCGCAGCACACCCATCTGCGCGCCGCGGCGCGATCCCGCCGATTCGACCGTCTCGCACGAGCGATCGAACACGTTCATGTATGACACCGGGCCGCTGGCGCGGCTGTTGGTGCCCTTCACCCAGGCGCCGCGCGGACGGATCCGCGAAAAGTCGTAACCGACTCCGCCGCCGCGGCGCATCGTTTCGGCCGCTTGCGCGAGCGCGTCGTAGATCCCGACCCGCTCCCCGTCGCCACAGATGCAGTCGTCGATCGGCTGGACGAAGCAGTTGATCAGCGTCGCCACCAGGTCGGTGCCCGCCGCCGAGTTGATCCGGCCGCCGGGAATGAAGCCGTCGGTCATCGCGCGGTGGAAGACCTCCTCCCACTCGAGACGGCAGTCCGGGACCTCGACCGCGGCGAGCGCGCGCGCCACGCGCTGACGAACTTCGTCGACGCTGGTCTCGCCCGCTTTCGCGTATTTTTCGAGGAGTACGTCCGCCGAGATGTCCTGCGGAGGGAGTTCAGGGCCGCCGTGACGGCGGAGAGAGAGCGCGTCTTCGAGTTTCAAGAAGGACTCCAAGTCTGGCGGAATTGCGAAACGACTACGCGTCTGCACCGAGGATCCGTCTGCCGATTGACAGCCGGATGTGCCGATCCAGTTTCGAACGGCACGGGGTGAAACTTTAACAAATTCAGTCGGATTTCCCCAAGGTTTTTTTGCGCGCGCGCGGGTTGTCGACTTGGCATTGCGGTCAAGCCTTGACCCATGCGGGCTGCGCGCCGCCCTGCGTTTGGAATTCCGCCTCGTGAAACGAAATCGCGCTGTGGATTTCCCTCGTTGCGTTGGGGATACACTGTTGCAAACCGGAGAAAACAACATGGATGCAGCGCTTAAGGGGAAGACCCTGTTCATCAGCGGCGGGTCACGCGGAATCGGGTTGGCGATCGCGCGCCGCGCCGCCCAGGACGGAGCCAACGTGATTATTGCAGCCAAGACCGACAAACCCAATCCGAAGCTGCCCGGGACCATATTCAGCGCAGCCAAGGAGATCGAGGCGGCGGGCGGACGCTGCCTGCCGATCCTGTGCGACATCCGGGAAGAGGGTCAGGTGAAGGAAGCGGTGCTGCAGGGCGCGGAGGCGTTCGACGGCATCGATATCCTCGTAAACAACGCGAGCGCGATCAACCTTACCCCGACCGAGGGGACGCCGATCCGGCGCTTCGATCTGATGTTCGGCGTCAACGTGCGCGGCACCTTCCTGTGCACCCAGGCCGTGCTGCCCCACCTGAAGCGCTCGGCGGAACGCGGGCGCAACCCGCACGTGCTCACGCTCTCGCCGCCGCTCAACATGGAGCCGCGCTGGTTCGCGCCGCATCTTGCCTACACGATGGCCAAGTACGGGATGAGCATGTGCGTGCTCGGCCACGCGGAAGAGTTTCGTCCCTACGGGATCGCAGTGAACGCGCTGTGGCCGCGCACGGTAATTCAGACTGCGGCGCTGCAGATGATTCCCGGCATCACCCCCGAGCACTGCCGCACGCCCCAGATCATGGCCGACGCGGCGCACTGCATCCTCTCGAGCGACGGCCGTGAACACACCGGCAACTTCTACATCGATGACGAAGTCCTCACCGCGAGCGGGGTCGAGGATCTGGGCCAGTACGCGGTGGTGCCGGGCAGCAAGGAGTTGTTGCCCGACCTGTTCCTGTAAGGCCCGCGTGCGGACACGCAGGTTGCAACGAGGAGCGGGCGATCATGATCATGAGATGGGGAACGGGGCTTCGCGGGTGTGCATTGCTGGTGATGGCGGCGGTTGCGTTGCCGGCGCTGGCCTTCGACCTGCAGGGTCATCGCGGCGCACGGGGTCTGGCACCCGAGAACACCATCGCCGCATTCACGCGCGCGGTCGGGATCGGTGTCAGCACGCTGGAGACCGACATCGCCGTTACGCGCGATGGCGTGCTGGTGCTGTCGCACGATCCGCACCTCAACGCGGATCTGGTGCGCGGGCCCGACGGTCGCTGGCTTGCGGGCACGGGGCCGGCGATCCACTCGCTCTCCTTCGAGGATCTGCGCCGCTACGACATCGGCCGGGTGAATCCGGAGAGCCGCTACGGGCGCCAATGGCCGGAGCAGAAGGCGGCCGACGGCGAGCGCTTCCCGCGCCTGGATGAACTGTTCACTCTGGCGCGTGCGAGCGGACCCGCACTGCGGCTCAACCTCGAGATCAAGATCACGCCGCAGAGCGATGCCGAGACCCCGGACCCCGAACGCTTTGCGGCACTCGTCGTGGAGGCCGTGCGTGCGGCCGGGTTCGCGAACCGGGTGACGATTCAATCCTTCGACTGGCGCCCGCTGCTCGTGGTGCGCCGCATCGCGCCGGAGATCCCCATTGCGTGCCTGACGATCGAGTCGGCGAACTTCAACACGATCGGCGCCGCCGACCCGTCGCCCTGGCACGCGCAGCTGCGTCGGGCCGATTACGGTGGCTCGATCCCGCGTCTGGTGCAGGCCGCCGGCTGCACGACCTGGTCGATGTTCTGGCGCAACCTGACCCCCGAGCTATTGGCCGAGTCGAAGGCGCTGGGCCTGAAAGTGCTGCCCTGGACGGTGAACGATCCGCTCGAAATGCGCCGCCTGATTGGCATGGGCGTGGACGGCCTGATCACCGACTATCCCGATCGGCTGCGCCAGGTGATGAGCGAACGCGGGATGCCTTTGCCCTGAGCCGCGGCAGCGCGACGCAGGCCGGCTGGCCTTGCGCAGATGCGTGGGTCGGCCCCGGCGCGCGCCTCAGCCTTTCTGGGCCGGCACCGGACGCGGTCGGCGCTGCGCGTCCGTGGCGACATAGGTGAGCGTCGCCTCGGTGACCTTGACGACGTGGTCGTCGACCCGGTTGCGCTGTGAATACACCTCGACCCGCACCGTCAGCGAGGTCGTGCCCACCCGCACGATGTCGGCATAGAAGGTCAGCAGGTCGCCGACGAACACCGGTTGCTCGAACACGAAGGAGTTGACCGCCACGGTCGCGATGCGGCCGTTGGCGCGCCGCACCGCCGGCACGGATCCGGCGATGTCGACGTGCGACATGATCCAGCCGCCGAATACGTCGCCGTGGATGTTCGCGTCCGCCGGCCTCGGCATCACGCGCAGTGCCGGGATCTTGCCCGCGGGAAGTTCGACCGGGTTTTCGGTGGGCACGGAGTGTTCCTCGCGTTCGGGCAGCGTCGCCGCGGCGCGACGGACGCGAACGAGCATAGCGCCATTCGCGCGGCTTTCATAGTTGCCGCGGCGCGTGGGGCGGTCGGATTCCTGCGTTGCTCTGCGCGCCGGGGTTCTCGCGTGGCGCGCCGCGGTCAGGCGCCCGCAGTCGCGGCACGTGATCCGCTTTGTGCGGACGCCTGACCACACCGCGCTACGTTGCGTTTCGGCTCGCAAGCAGATCGCTGCGATGTCGCGACACGGCTCATGCTCCACGCGTGCGGCAACGACGGCGCAGCGTCTCGCGGCGGGCGCCCGGCTCGTTACCCGGGCGCCACGCGCCGCGAGCCCGCCCGCCGGTGAGAGCGTGGGTCTGCAAGCAAGACACATGAGGCCCCTGCGCAGTAATCACGGACGAACCGCTTGCTCAAGCATGCATGCCACTGCACTGCCCAGCGCGCCGCTGGCGGACGCGCACCCGATCGGATAACGGGCCGATCGGGTGTGCGGGAGCGCGGTGCGCCGCTCCCATGTTCGCGGGAGACCTGAGCGTGCCAGTCGCATGGCAAGTGCGGCGGTCGTTCGCATGAGGGCTGTGCTTGCCGACTTGCTGAACCGTGTGCAGACACGCCTCAAAGCGTGATGTGGTCAGGCGTCCTGACCAAGCGGATCCCGTGCCGCGACTCAAGGACGCCTGACGACAGCACGCCATGACGAAAGACCCGCGAGCGACGACAGCACGCCACGCCGCCCGCGGCCCGCCGGCAATCGCGGTAGACTCCCGCAGACCCGCGCACAGCAGGACAAGAGCGCCGGCCATGGGGCGCCGCGCACGCGCAGCGGCGACGGAACGGAACGGGGAGAGCAGGAAAATGACAAGTCACCGCATCGCGGTAATTCCGGGCGACGGGATCGGCAACGAAGTGGTGCCCGCAGGGCTGCAGGTTCTCGAAGCGGCGGCGAGCCGCTTCGACATCCAACTCGCCTTCGATCACTTCGACTTCGCCTGCTGCGACTACTACGTCAAGCACGGCAAGATGATGCCCGACGACTGGAAGGAGCGAATCGGCGGCCACGACGCAATCTACTACGGCGCGGTCGGCTGGCCCGCGACGGTGCCCGACCACATCTCCCTGTGGGGTTCGCTGCTGCTGTTCCGGCGCGAGTTCGACCAGTACATCAATTTGCGCCCGGTCCGCCTGATGCCGGGCGTGCCCTGTCCGCTGGCCAATCGCGTGCCTGGCGACATCGACTTCTACGTGGTCCGCGAGAACACCGAGGGCGAGTATTCGTCGCTGGGCGGCAAGATGTTCGCCGGCACCGCGCGCGAGTTCGTCATCCAGGAGTCGGTGTTCACGCGCGTGGGCGTGGATCGGGTGCTGCGCTATGCCTTCGAGCTGGCGATGAAGCGCAAGAAGCGCCTGACCTCGGCCACCAAGTCCAACGGCATTTTCATCTCGATGCCCTACTGGGACGAGCGCGTCGCCGACGTGGCCACCGAGTACCCGGAAGTGAGCGTCGAGAAGTTCCACATCGACATCCTGACCGCGCACTTCGTGCGCAATCCGCACTGGTTCGACGTGGTCGTGGCCTCGAACCTCTTCGGCGACATCCTCTCGGACCTCGGCCCGGCATGCACCGGAACGATCGCCATCGCCCCGTCGGCAAACATCAACCCCGAGCGCAACTTCCCGTCGCTCTTCGAGCCCGTGCACGGGTCGGCGCCCGACATCACGGGCAAGGGGATCGCCAACCCGATCGGACAGATCTGGTGCGGCGCGATGATGCTCGATCATCTGGGCCATCCGCAGGCGCACGATGCGATCCTCGCGGCCATCCAGAAGGTGACGGCCGAGGGGCCGCGCACGCCTGACATGGGCGGGAAGGCGACGACCGGGGACGTCGCGCGGGCGATCGTCGCGGCGCTGGGCTGAGCCGGATTGCGGTGGCGGACTCGGGACGCGGCACGCAGCGCAGTTCGCGGGAGTGATGCAAGCATGGCAACGATGAACCCCAGATCGATGCTGATCGAGAGTTTCCGGGCAGCGGTTTCCGCGGCGGATCCCGCCCGGGTGCTGGCGGCGCACCTGCCGGACGCGCAGGCCATCGCCGGGTTCGGCCGAACCTGCGTGGTCGGGGCGGGCAAGGCGGCGGCGAGCATGGCGGCCGCGGTGGAGGCCCACTGGCCGGCGGACGCCGCGCTCGACGGCCTGGTGGTCACCCGCTACGGGCACGGCCTGGCCTGCCGGCGCATCGAGGTGCTCGAGGCTGGGCATCCGGTGCCCGACGAGGCGGGCGAGCAGGCGGCACGCTCGATTCTCGCGCGCTGCGCGGAGCTGGCCGCGTCGGACCTGCTGATCGTGCTGATCTCGGGCGGAGCATCCAGCCTGCTCGCGCTGCCGGTCGATGCGGTCCCGATGGCAGACCTCAAGGCGGTGACGCGGGCGTTGCTCGCGAGCGGCGCGCCGATCCAGGACATCAACGTGGTGCGCAAGCACCTCTCCCGGATCCAGGGGGGGCGGCTCGCGCAGGCAACCCGCGCACGGGTGCTCGCCCTCGTGATCTCGGACGTCGCCGGAGACGAGATCTCGGCGATCGGATCGGGGCCCTGCGCGCCCGACCCGAGCACCTACGAGGAGGCACGAGCCGTCCTGCGGCGTTGGCGGGTCGAGCCGCCGGAGTCGGTCGCCGAGCACCTGCGGCGCGGCGAGAGCGGGGACGTCGACGAAACGCCCAAGCCAGGCGAGCCTTTCTTCGAGCGGGTGGAAAACCGCCTGGTCGCCACCGCACAGGCAAGCCTCGCCGCCGCGGCTGCGTTCTTCGCTGACGCGGGCGTGCGGCCCGTCGTGCTGGGCGATGCGATCGCCGGGGAAGCGCGCGATGTCGCCCAGGTGCACGCCGCGATTGCCGGGGAACTCGATGCCCGCGGCGAGCGCTCCTTCGGCGCCGGTTTTCGCCGGCCGCTGGCGCTGATCTCCGGCGGCGAGTGCACGGTGACCATCGGGCCACCGGGCGGTGGACGGGGCGGTCGCTGCAGCGAGTTCCTGCTCGCGTTCGCGCTCGCGGTCCGTGCCGGCGAGGTGTGGGCGCTCGCCGCCGACACCGATGGGATCGACGGGTCGGAGAGCAATGCCGGCGCGCTGCTGACCCCCGCCACGCTGCGCCGCGCCCGGGAAGCCGGAATCGATGCGCCGGCCTTTCTCGAGCGCCACGACAGCTATTCCTTCTTCGACGCGCTGGGCGACCTGGTGGTCACCGGCCCCACGCGGACCAACGTCAACGACTACCGCGCGGTGTTGCTGCCATGAACGAACTGAGCATCCTGCAGCCCGACGACTGGCACCTGCATCTGCGCGACGGGTCGGCGCTCGGCGCCGTGGTCGGCGCTTCGGGGGCGCAATTCGCGCGTGCCATCGTGATGCCCAACCTCAAGGCGCCGGTGGTGACGGTGGCGCAGGCGCTGGCCTATCGCGAGCGGATTCTCGCCGCCTTGCCCGCCGGCAGCCGTTTCGAACCGCTGATGACGCTCTACCTGACCGAGACCACGGTGCCGGCGGAAGTGCGTGCGGCGCGGGCCAGCGCTTTCGTGCATGCGGTCAAGCTCTACCCGGCGGGCGCCACCACGCATTCCGAGGCCGGGGTCGGTGACTGGCGCCGGGTCCGTGCGACGCTCGCGGCGATGCAGGAAGTGGATCTGCCCCTGCTGGTGCACGGTGAGGTCACCGAGCGCGACGTCGACGTGTTCGATCGGGAGGAGGCATTCATCGAGCGCGTGCTCGTGCCGCTGCGTGGCGAGTTCCCGGAACTGCGCGTGGTATTCGAGCACGTGACCACGCGCCAGGCGGTCGACTATGTGCGCGAGGCCCCCGGCCGGATTGCCGCGACGATCACGCCGCAGCACCTTCTCTACAATCGCAACGCGATCTTCTCGGGCGGTTTGCGCCCGCACTGGTACTGCCTGCCCGTGCTCAAGCGCGAGGAACATCGGCTCGCGCTGGTCGCGGCGGCCACCAGCGGCAACCCGCGCTTCTTCCTGGGCACCGACAGCGCGCCCCACGCGGCACGGCTCAAGGAGCACGCGGCGGCATGCGCCGGCTGCTACACCGCGCCCCACGCGCTCGAGCTCTATGCGTGTGCGTTCGAAACGGCCGGAGCGCTCGCGCGACTGGAAGGCTTCGCAAGTCTGTACGGGCCGGATTTCTACGGCTTGGCGCGCAATCGGGGCCGCGTGTTGCTGCGCCGCGCTCCCTGGCAGATCCCGGCTACGCTGCCCTTCGGCGCCGAGGGCATCGTGCCGCTGGCCGCCGGCGAGACGCTCGACTGGAAATTCGTCGGGCCGACGCCCTAGCGCGTGGCACGACCCTTGCCGCGATGGCGCGCGCCGCGCCGCGGAGGCGGCGCCGCGGGGACCTCCATCGCGTCCGTCAGAATCTCGACCGGCGTGGCACGGAACGGTGGAATCCGCAGCGCATAGGTCGCGCGTGTTTCTGCGCCATCGTCGACCTGGACGGTCAGCCGCAGCGTGGAACCGGTGAACGGTTCCAACGTCGCGAAGAACACGACGTTGCGCTGCGCGGGCGTGGAAATCAGAAACGAGGATGGAACAGGCGACGCGTGACCGGGTTCTGCCTCGGCGGCGACAACGGAGAAGCGCGTCACCGAAATCCGCTCGCCGGGCACCGATCCGAAGGGAATCGCCAGGCGCAGCCGCTGCTCCTGCTGCGAGAGAACGCTGGCGTCGCCGAAGTCGATGGCGTGGGCCGGGCCGGCGAGTAACCCGGAAATTCCGAAGCCGGCGAGGACGAGCCAGCGCTGGACGCAGTGCAGCGTGCGGGGCCTCGCCGCGCCTTCCCTGCGGTGCGTTCGGGCGAATGGTTCCAAGTTCTTCCTCCTGAGACGGATCGGCGTCGAGTCGCGGGCGAAATGGTAGCGTTTTCGGGTGAGTCTCGCGCGCAGCGGCGGCGCCGAACCCGTAGAATGGGTCCGGGAGCAGGTCGGGCGGTCGCCGGCCGGGTTGTACGCAACCCGGCGGGAGGAAGGTCCGGACTCCGCAGGACGGGATGCTGGCTAACGGCCAGGCGCAGCAAGCCGCAAGGCCCAGGGCGACGGAAAGTGGCACAGAAAACATACCGCCCACGGCGGCGCCAGCGTGCTTTGCCGGTCTTCGGACCGACACCGCAGACGTCGCCAGGCAAGGGTGAAAAGGCGAGGTAAGAGCTCACCGCGGGCATGGCGACGTGTCCGGCAGGCCAAACCCCATCCGGAGCAACACCAAATAGGCACGCGCGCGGTTCGCCGCACGGGGTGGTCCGCCCCGGCGTGCGGGTAGGTGGCTGGAGCGCACGGGCAACCGTGCGCCTAGAGGAATGATCGTCAGGTCGCGCGAGCGACTCACAGAATCCGGCCTACAGACCTGCTCCCACTTCTTCTGTCTCGTTTCGAGATGTTCAGACACTACTTCACCAATCCGCGCCAAGTCATTCATTTCCCTTGAAATCACGCGAAAAAGCGCTTGAGGTTGCGCGTCTAAGTCCTTGTCCCGATTGAAAAAAAAGTAACGATCACTTGTCAGGGCCGAAACTTTTCCCTAAAGTGGGGCCCTGTGTAAGAAAGTGGTGATTTGTGGGGTGTTCGGTAACTCGAACCGGCGCCCCGTGTTTTTGCCACTGCATTATCGGGGAAGGACCATGTTTCAGGGCAGTTCAGGACTCGCGCTCGACGCGAAGGGTCGCATGACGGTGCCGGTACGGCACCGCGACACCCTTGCACAGGAGTGCCAGGGCCGCCTGACCGTGACCCGTCACCCCGACGGCTGCCTGTTGTTGTTCCCGCAGCCGACCTGGGAACTCCAGCGCGAGAAGTTCGCCGCGCTTCCGGTCAATGCCCGCGCCTGGGCGCGAATCTTTCTGGGCAGCGCCACCGACGTCGAGATGGACGGCGCCGGGCGCATCCTGATCAGCCCGGAACTGCGCAGTGCGGCGGGCCTGAATCGGGATCTGATGCTGCTGGGCATGGGAAGTCACTTCGAGATCTGGGATGCGGAGACCCTGGCGGCTCATGAGCGTGCCGTGATTGCCGGTGGCATGCCGGAATCCGTGGCAAACCTGTCGTTCTAGGATTCGCGTTGACTCGAGGGGGACCGGATGCGCGCAACAAGCCGCGGCGCGACGATGAACACCGGCCCGTACTGCGCGAGTCGGTGCTGCGCTGCCTCGCACCCGCTGCCAACGACACTTGCGTGGATGCAACCTTCGGCCGCGGCGGGCACAGCGCGGCGCTCCTTGCCTGTCTCGGCCCCGACGGTCGACTCATCGCGCTCGATCGCGACCCCGCCGCCGTGTCGGTTGGTCGCACCTGGTCGGACGCGCGCTTCACGATCGAGCACGCGCGCTTCTCGCAACTCGCGGAAGTGCTCGCTCGGCACGACATCGAGGCGATCGACGTCATCCTGTTCGACCTGGGCGTTTCCTCCCCGCAACTCGACAACCCCGAGCGTGGCTTCAGTTTTCGCGAAGACGGCCCGCTCGACATGCGCATGGACCCTTCCAGCGGTGTTTCCGCGCGGGAGTGGCTGATGCAGGCCTCCGAAACCCGTATTGCAGAGGTGCTCAAAGACTATGGGGAAGAACGGTTTGCTGTTTCGATTGCAAAGGCGATTGTTGCTCGCCGCCGGGACGTCGGCGAAGCCGCGTTCGCCACTACCGGCGATCTTGCCCGCGTCGTGGCGGGTGTCGTCCGCAGCCGCCAGAGGGGGGCGCAGATGGCCAAGGACCCGGCTACCCGCTCCTTTCAGGCTCTACGGATTCTCGTCAATCAAGAGCTTGAAGAGCTCGCGCTCGGCCTAGATGCCGCGGTGCGTTGCCTGCGTCCGGGAGGCCGACTGGCGGTGATCAGCTTCCACTCGCTCGAGGACCGGATCGTCAAGCAGTTCATCGCCCAGGAGTCCGGGCGCAACGCGCCCCGAGACCCGATCCGCGGAACCGTCATGGCGGGGGCACCGGTGCGACTGCGCAGCCTGGGCCGGACCCTGCCGGACGCCGCCGACGTGGCGGCCAACCCGCGCTCGCGCTCAGCGGTGCTGCGCGCCGCGCAGCGGGTCTAGGGGCGGACATGGCGCGCCTGAACATCCTCCTGACGGCCGTCCTCGTGTTGTGCGCGCTCGCGCTCGTGAACGCGCAACACCGCTCGCGCTCGCTGTTCATCGATCTCGAGACGGCTCGGGCGCGGACGGCCCAGCTCGAAACCCGGTGGAGCGAGCTGCAGGTTGAACAGCGCCAGTTTGCCCGGAACTCGCTGATCGACGCCAAGGCGCGCTCGGAACTGGCCATGCGCGCGGTGGCCCCGGAGCGCATGCTGCTGCTCACGATGCGCGCCGACGGGCCGCAGCTCGCGGAGGTGTCCGGCACACCGGCTCGGGGGGCCGCGAAGGCGAGCGTGCCCGCGGCGGCGAGCGCCGGGTCGATCCGCAGCGCTTCGGCACTCGGGACGCGTGGGTTCCCCGCGGCGAGCGCGGGCGCAGCCGTCGTGCGTGGTACCCGCTGATGGCACGTCGGGCCGCGGCGCGCACCGTGGGCTTCGGAGCCAATCCGCTGCTCGCGGTCCGTCTGCCCGCCTATCGCTCGCGGCTGATGCTCGGGTGCGTCGCGCTCGCCTTTGCGGCACTGGCGCTGCGCGCCACCTACCTGCAGGTGTTCACGGACGACTTCCTGCGCGAGCAGGGCGAGGCGCGCTACGCCCGCACGCTGATTCTCTCGCCCTCGCGCGGCAAGATTCTGGATCGCAACGGCACGGTGCTCGCCGCGAGCCTGCCGGCCCAGGCCGTGTGGGCCATTCCCGGGCAGACCGAGGCGTCGCCCGAGCAGTTCAAGCGTCTCGGCAAGCTGATCAACGTCGAGCCACGCGAGATTCGCAAGAAGCTCGAGGAGACCGAGCGCAATCTGGTCTACCTGCGCCGGCAGCTTGATCCGGCGGTGGCCGAGAAGGTGCGGGAACTCCAGATCAACGGGGTGCACCTGCAGCAGGAGTACAAGCGCCACTATCCCGAGGGGGAGACCGTCGCCCACATCGTCGGCTTCACCAATGTCGACGATGCCGGTCAGGAAGGCATCGAACTGGCCCGCAACCGGCTGCTCGCCGGGCAGGCCGGCAGTCGCCGGGTGATCAAGGATCGGCTGGGCCGCGTCATCGAGGACCTGCGCGCGGTGCGCGCACCGTTGAATGGCGCCGACATCACGCTGTCGATCGACTCGAGGATGCAGTTCCTCGCCTTCAACGCGCTGCGCGACACGGTCCGCGAGCACCGCGCCAAGGCGGGTGCGGCGGTGGTGCTCGACGTGGTGACCGGAGAGATCCTGGCGCTCGCCAACTGGCCCAGCTACAACCCGAACCAGCGCGCCAATCTGAGCGGCGCCCAGCTGCGCAACCGGGTGATCACCGACACCTTCGAGCCCGGTTCGACGCTCAAGCCATTCACGGCGGCACTGGCGCTCGAGCTGGGGATCGCCACGCCGCGCACCATGATCGAGACCGCTCCGGGCCGGATCACGGTCGGCTCGGCGACGATCAGCGACGTGCACTCGTACGGGGCGCTGACCCTCGAACAGGTGATTCAGAAGTCATCCAACGTCGGGGTGACGAAACTCGCGCTGCAGATGAAGCCGCAGCAAGTCTGGGAGTTCTACACGGCCCTCGGGCTCGGGCAGGTCCCGCAGCTCGCCTTCCCGGGAGCGGTGGCCGGACGGGTGCGCCCGTACCGAAACTGGCGCCCGATCGAGCAGGCGACGATGTCCTTCGGCCACGGACTCTCGGGTTCGCTGATCCAGCTGGCGCGCGCCTATCTCGTCTTCGCCCGCGACGGGGAACTGCTGCCGCTGTCGATCACGCGCAGCGACGCGCCGGCAGGCGGGCGCCAGGTCATCCAGCCGCGCACCGCGCAGGCGGTGCGCCACATGCTCGAGATGGCCGCCGGCCCTGGCGGCACCGCTCCCCTGGCGCAGGTTGCCGGCTACCGGGTGGCGGGCAAGACCGGGACGGCCCGCAAGCTCGAAAACGGGCAGTACGTGAAGAAATACATCGCTTCCTTCGTTGGATTTGCGCCGGTCTCGGCGCCCCGGGTGGTCGTCGCGGTGATGATCGACGAGCCCGACGCGGGCAAGTACTACGGCGGCCAGGTTGCGGCGCCGCTGTTCTCGCGCATTACCGCGGAGAGTCTGCGGGCGATGGGCGTGGAGCCGGACGCGCCCGGCGTGCCGGTGGTGATCCCGCCGACCTCCGTCACGGAGAGCATGTGAGCACGCTGAGCCTCGAATCGCGCAACGCGGCGCAGCGCACCGGCGTCTGGCTGCGCTCGGTGCTCGCGTCCGGCGCGCACCTGCGGATGGACAGCCGCGAGGTCGAAACCGGTGACGCGTTCATTGCCGTGCTCGGCGATCGGGAAGACGGGCGGCACTACATCGTGGACGCGATCGCACGGGGCGCGGCCGCAGTTGTTTTCGAGGCGCAGCCGACAGACGCTCCAGCGACCTCGCCCACGAACACCACCATGGCCGCGATCCCGGTTCCCAATGTCGGGGTGGCGGGACTGCGCCGGGTCGTGGGTCACCTCGGCGCGGAGTTCTATGGCAATCCGGGCGCGCGTCTGCGCGTCGTCGCGGTGACCGGGACCAACGGCAAGACCAGCTGTGCGCACTGGATCGCCCGCGGTCTTGCGGAGCCGGGACAGCCGACCGGCGTCATCGGGACGCTGGGCAGCGGCATCGTCGTGGACCCGGCCGCCGAGGGCTGCGCCCCGTTCGGGCTGACCACTCCCGATGCGATTTCGCTCCAGCGCATGCTGCTGCGCTTCGTCGACGCGGGCGTGCGGGTGGTGGCGATGGAGGCCTCGTCGATCGGGCTGCACCAGGGGCGTCTGGCGGGGGTGCCCATCGAGGCGGCGCTGTTCACCAACCTCACGCGCGACCATCTCGACTATCACGGAGACATGGATTCGTACGCGGCGGCCAAGCGCATCCTGTTCGAAACGCCGGACCTGCGCGCGGCGATCGTCAACGGCGACGATCTGGCTGCCGCGCTCATGCTTGAGGCCGCGCCGCGCGAGGCGCTGCGCATCGCCTACGGTATTTCGCCACCGGCGGAAATCGGCCGCCACACCCTGCCGCGACTCGCGATCGGCCGCGTCCGTGAAGGCGCCGGCATCACCGAGGTGGCGGTTCGCGGCGAGCTCGGTTCCGCCGACGTGCCGCTGGCGCTGCTGGGGCGCTTCAATGTCGTCAACGCGCTGGGCGTGGCGGCCACCTGGATCGCCCTGGGCATGTCCTTTGCCGAGGCGATGCAGCGACTCGAGCGCCTGCGGCCCGTGCCGGGGCGCATGCACCGGGTCGAACTTCCCGGCGCGCCGATGGCGGTGATCGACTACGCGCATACGCCCGACGCGCTGGCCAATGTTCTCGGGGCGCTGCGTCCGGTCGCCGCGGCGCGTGGCGGGCGGCTGTGGTGCGTGTTCGGAGCGGGCGGCGATCGGGACGCGGGAAAGCGACCGCTGATGGGCTTCACCGCCGAGCAGATCGCCGACCGGGTGGTGCTGACCAGCGACAATCCCCGCTCCGAGGAGCCGTTCCGGATCATTGCCGACATCCGCTCCGGATTGAGCCGCGAACCGGCGCTCACGGAACTCGATCGTGCCACGGCGATCCGTGGCGCACTCGAGTCGGCCTCGCCCGCCGACGTCGTGCTCATCGCCGGGAAGGGGCACGAGACCTATCAGGAAGTGGGCAACGAGCGCATTCCGTTCGACGACGTCGAAGTGGCGCGCGCGCAGTTGCAGGAAATCGCGCGAGGCGAACATGTTTGAGCTTCGCGAAGCGTGCGAGTGGCTCGAGGAAGCCGTGCTGCACGGCGACGGCGCGCAACGCGTGCACAGCGTCTCGACGGACACGCGCACGATCGAAGCCGGCGCACTGTATGTCGCGCTGCGCGGCGAGCGCTTCGACGGTCACGAATTCGTCGCGCAGGCGCGCGCCGCGGGCGCGGCGGCGGTGCTCGTCGAAGACTGGCGTGTCGAATACGGCGAGCCGGCGCTGGCTGTCGCCGACACCCGGCACGCGCTCGGCGAACTCGCGCGCAACTGGCGCGCGCGCTTCGCGATTCCCGTGATCACGGTCGCGGGAGCCAACGGCAAGACGACGGTCAAGGAGATGATCGCGGCGATCCTTGCCGAACACTTCGGGGCGCATGCGCGGCTCGCGACCGCCGGGAACCTGAACAACGACATCGGGGTGCCGCTCTCGACGCTGCGCCTGCGCGACGTGCACCGCGCCGCGGTCATCGAACTGGGCACCAACCAGCCGGGCGAGATCGCCGCACTCGCCGGGATCGTCCGCGCGGACGTGGCGGTGCTCACCAACGCACAGCGCGAGCATCAGGAGTTCCTGCACGGCGTCGAGGCCAGCGCCCGCGAGAATGGTGCGGCGCTCACGGCGCTCGCGCCCGTCGGCGTGGCGATCTTCCCGGGAGATGACCCGTGCGCGCCGATCTGGCGCCAGATCGCGGGTGTGCGCCGTTGCCTCGAGTTCGGTCTCGGGTCGCCCGACGCGGGTTTTGCCGTGTCGGCGCCGCGCGACGCGCGTCCGCGCGAGTTCGACCTGCAGGTTGGCGGGCAGATGGTTTCCGTCTCCCTGGCGATCGACGGACAACACAATGTGCGCAATGCGCTCGCCGCGGCAGCGTGCGCGCATGCGATCGGGATTCCGGTCGAGACCATCGCGCGGGGGCTCGAACAGTTCCGGCCGGTAGCGGGCCGTCTGGTGCGCACCCGCAGCCTGGGCGGCGCGACGCTGATCGACGACAGCTACAACGCCAACCCCGACTCGGTGCGTGCCGCCATCGATGTGCTCGCCGGCGAACCAAAGCCGGGCGTGCTGGTGCTCGGCGACATGGGCGAGGTCGGCGAGGACGGGCCGGCCTACCACCGCGAGGTGGGCGGCTACGCCCGCGAGCGCGGCGTGGCCCGTCTGCTTGCCCTGGGGCCGGCCTGTGCGCAGGCGGTCGCGGCGTTCGGCGACGGCGCCGAGCACTTCGCAGACGTCTCGGCGCTCACCGCGTGCGCGCGTGAGCTGGACGCACCGGGCACCACGCTGCTGGTCAAGGGTTCGCGTTTCATGCGCATGGAGCGCGTGGTCGCCGCGCTGACCGGCCAGAGCACGGGAGGGCACTGATGCTGCTCGAACTCACCCAGTGGCTGGCCCAGGACATCCGGGCCTTCTCGGTGTTCAACTACATCACGCTGCGTGCCGTGCTTGCCGCGCTCACCGCACTGATCGTCGGGCTGGCGCTCGGCCCCGCCGTGATCCGCAAGCTCGCAGAACTGAAGATCGGGCAGGCGGTGCGCCAGGACGGGCCCGAGACGCATCTGATCAAGACCGGCACGCCAACGATGGGCGGCGCGCTGATTCTGATCTCGATCGTGCTCTCGACGCTGCTGTGGGCCGACCTGGGAAATCGCTTCGTGTGGGTGGTGCTGATCGTCACGCTGGGCTTCGGCCTGATCGGCTGGGTCGACGATTACCGCAAGGTCGTCCACCGCAACCCCAAGGGAATGCGGGCCGCCGAGAAGTACGCGTGGCAGTCGGCGCTGGGACTCGGCGCGGCCGTCTATCTGGCTTTCTCGGTTCCTTCGCAGAGCAACGCGCAGGCCATCGACCTGTTCATCCGCTGGATCGGCAGCGGGCTGAGCGCCGAGTTGCCGCCGCGCGCGGACCTGCTGGTCCCGTTCTTCAAGCACATGGCCTATCCGCTGGGCGTGTTCGGCTTCATCGTGATGAGCTACTTCGTGATCGTCGGCACGAGCAACGCGGTCAATCTCACCGACGGTGCCGACGGGCTGGCGATCCTGCCCTCGGTGCTGGTGGGCGGCGCGCTCGGGATTTTCGCCTACGTCACCGGCAACACGGTCTTCGCGCGCTACCTGCTGATTCCCTATATACCCGGGGCGGGCGAACTGACGGTGATCTGCGGGGCGATCGCCGGCGCGGGACTCGCATTCCTGTGGTTCAACACCTACCCGGCGCAGGTGTTCATGGGAGACGTGGGGGCGCTGGCGATCGGCGGCGCGCTCGGGACCATCGCGATCGTCGTGCGCCAGGAGATCGTGCTCTTCATCATGGGCGGGATCTTCGTCGTCGAGACGCTCTCGGTGATGTTGCAGGTGGGCTACTTCAAGTACTCGCGCTGGCGCACCGGCACCGGTCAGCGCGTCTTTCGGATGGCGCCGCTGCACCACCACTTCGAGGTGGGTGGGGTCAAGGAATCGCAGGTCGTCGTGCGTTTCTGGATCGTGACGATGATGCTGGTGCTGGTGGGTCTCTCGACGCTCAAGATCAGATGACGCCCGCACGCCCCGTCCCGCCCGCAAGCGCCCGCTCCCCCGGACGGCGAGCGAGTGATGCGCCCGCACCGGTGCCTGCCGGGCAGCTCGAGCTCTTCGAGCTGCGCGACCGCAGCGTGCTGGTGTTCGGGCTCGGCGTGTCGGGTCTCGCGATGGCGCGTTGGGCGGCGGCCAAGGGTGCGCGGGTGCGCGTCGCCGACACCCGCGCCGAGCCGCCGTGTCTGGCGCAGCTGCGCGAGCACCTGCCCACGGCGGAATTCATCACCGGGGCGCCCGCGCAGGCCTGGCTCGAGGGCATCGACCTGGTTGCGTGGAGCCCCGGCCTGTCGATCGAAATCGGCGCGAGCGGCAAATTTCATGCGCTCGCGCTCGCCGCTGCAGTGCCTGTGGCCGGCGAACTCGAACTCTTCGCGCAGGCGCTCGCCGTGCTGCGCGAGCACGGCTACCAGCCGTCGGTGATCGCGGTGACGGGAACCAACGGCAAGACCACGGTCACGGCGCTCGTCGCGCACCTGTGCCGCGCCGCGGGCTTCGCGACCCGCGCGGCGGGCAACATCGGCACGGCGCTGCTCGATGGACTGCGCGAGGCCCTGGCCGAGGACGATCTCCCCGAAGTCTGGGCACTCGAGCTCTCGAGCTTCCAGCTGGCGCTCTCGGGCAGTTTCGTCGCCGACGCGGCAACCGTGCTTAACATCAGCGAGGACCACCTCGACTGGCACGCGTCGCTGGCTTCCTACGTGGCCGCCAAGCAGCGCGTCTACACCCCGGGTTGCGTCGCGGTGGTCAACCGCGCCGACACCGCGAGTGCCGCGCCGCGCTGCGCGGCCGAAGTGAGCTTCGGGCTCGACGCGCCGGTCCGTGCGGGAGACCTCGGAACCGTGCGGGACGGCGCGCTCGTGTGGCTTGCCGAGGCAGTTGCCGCCGAAGCCGTGCGCACCGGGCGGCTCTCGCCCGCCGGCAATGCGACGGTGCGCCGGCTGATGCCCGCCGACGCACTGCGCATCCGCGGCAGCCACAACCATGCCAACGCGCTGGCGGCGCTCGGGCTGTGCCGCGCCATCGGCGTACCGATGGCGAAGATGCTGCACGCCTTGCACACCTACGCCGGCGAACCGCACCGTTGCCAGCTCGTGGGCGTGATCGACGACGTCGAGTTCTACAACGACAGCAAGGGCACCAACGTCAGCGCAACGGTCGCCGCGATCGCCGGGCTGGGCCGGCGCTGCTGGCTGATCGCCGGAGGCGAGGGCAAGGGACAGGACTTCTCGCCGCTCGTCGACCCGGTGCGCCGGCATGCCGCCGGTGTCGTGCTGATCGGTCGCGACGCCGCGCTGCTGCGCCGTGCGCTCTCCCGGACCGGTGTGGCGCTCGTCGACTGCGATTCGCTCGAGCAGGCGCTCGAGCACGCCGGCGAGAACGCCCGCAGCGGAGAAGCGGTGCTGCTGTCGCCGGCCTGCGCGAGCTTCGACATGTTCCGCAACTACGGCCATCGCGGCGAAGTATTCGTCGCTGCCGTGCGCGCGCTCGCGGCGCGCCGGGGCATCGCGCTGGAGCTCCCATGCTGAGCCTGCGCCTGCCCTGGTCGGGACGCCGCGCCGAGCGCGTCCGCCGCGCCTCCTCGCCGGCCATCCCCACTCAGGCGGTGGATGGTGCGATGCTGTGGGTGGTCGCGGCGCTGATTCTGACCGGCGTCGTGATGGTCTATTCGGCCTCGATCGCGTTGCCCGATTCGCCGCGTTTCGCCAGCTACAAGCCGACCCATTTCCTGCTGCGCCACGTGATCTCGCTGTCGATCGCGCTGGCCTTCGGGCTGGTCCTGTTCACCGTGCCCATGCGCCGCTGGCAGGCACTCTCGCCGTGGCTCTTCCTGGCGGGGATCGTGCTGCTGATCGCCGTGCTGATTCCCGGCGTCGGCAAGACCGTCTACGGCGCGCGCCGCTGGCTCTCGCTCTTCGTGATCAACCTGCAGCCATCGGAGCTGATGAAGCTCTTCGTCGTGCTCTACGTCGCCGACTACACCGTGCGCAAGCAGGACTACATGCAGCAGTTTCGCAAGGGCTTCCTGCCCATGGGCTTCGTGGTCTCCCTGATCGGGGTGCTGCTGCTGCTCGAACCCGACCTCGGCGCCTTCGTGGTGATCAGCGCGATCGCCATGGGCCTGCTGTTCCTGGGCGGGGTCAACGGCCGGCTCTTCGCCAGCCTGGTGGTGATCGCGCTGTCGACCTTCGCGACGATCATCTGGGCGTCGTCATGGCGCAGCGAACGGATCTTCGCCTACCTCAACCCCTTTGCCCCCGAGAACGCGCTGGGCAAGGGCTATCAGCTCTCCCACGCGCTCATTGCATTCGGGCGCGGACAGATTACCGGTGTCGGACTGGGCGGATCCGTCGAGAAGCTGCACTACCTGCCCGAGGCGCACACCGATTTCCTGCTCGCGGTGATCGGCGAGGAACTCGGCCTGGTGGCGGTGCTCGCGCTGATCGCGGCGTTCTTCTGGATCACCCGGCGCGCCTTCCTGATCGGGCGTCAGGCGATCGCGATGGAACGCACCTACGCCGGACTCGTCGCAAAGGGCGTGGGCCTGTGGATCGGGCTGCAGGCCTTCATCAACATGGGCGTGAACCTCGGCCTGCTGCCAACCAAGGGGCTGACGCTGCCGCTGATGAGTTTCGGCGGCACGGGCCTGCTGGTGAACTGCGCCGCGATTGCGCTGCTGCTGCGGGTCGACTTCGAGAATCGTCGCTTGATGCGGGGGTCGGCGTGAGCGTCGCGCGCAACGGCGCACTGCTGCGCACCGTGCTGATCATGGCGGGCGGCACCGGCGGGCACGTGATGCCGGGGCTGGCGGTTGGTGCCGAGATGGCGCGGCGCGGCTGGCATGTGATGTGGCTCGGCAGCCCGGGATCGATGGAGGCGAAGCTGGTGCCGCTGCACGGCATCCCGATGCGCTGGGTGCGCTTCGGCGGATTGCGCGGCAAGGGCTTGCTCACCATGGCGCTGCTGCCCTTCAACCTGCTGCGCGCCTTCTGGCAGAGCCTGCGGGTGCTGCGCGAAGTGCGCCCGGCGGTGGTGCTGGGCATGGGCGGATACGTGGCGTTTCCAGGCGGGATGATGGCCTCGCTGCTGGGCCGGCCGCTGGTGATCCACGAGCAGAATTCAGTCGCCGGTCTCACCAACCGGGTGCTCGCCCGGTTGGCCGAGAGCGCGCTGGTCGCCTTCCCCGACACGTTGCCCGGCGCGCGCTGGTGCGGGAATCCGGTGCGCACGGCCGTGCTCGAAATCGACGCGCCCGCCGAACGCTTCGCGGATCGCTCCGGGCCGCTGCACCTGCTCGTCGTCGGGGGCAGCCTGGGCGCTGCGGCGCTCAACGAGGCCGTCCCGGACGCGCTCGCGCTGCTCGCGACGAGCGAGCGGCCCGAGGTCGTGCACCAGTGCGGTCGCGACCGCCTCGAGCAGGTGGAGCGACGCTATCGCGATGCCGGCGTCACGGCCCAGGTGATCGAGTTCATCGACGACATGGCCGAGGCGTATGCACGGGCGGATCTGGTCGTCTGCCGGGCCGGCGCGATGACGATTGCCGAACTTGCGGCCGTGGGCGTGGGCAGTGTGCTCGTTCCCTTCCCGCACGCCGTCGACGACCACCAGACCGGCAACGCGCGCTTCCTCGCCGACGCCGGGGCGGCGATGCTCATCGACCAGAAGGACCTGACTCCCGCGCGACTCGCGGCCGAGCTGCGCGCGCGCTCACGTGGCGAGCTGTTGCGGATGGCCGAGCTGGCCCGGTCGCTGGCGCGTCGCGATGCGACGGATTGCGTCGCCGACGCCTGCGAAGCGGTGGCCCGGAAACGATGATGGTGCACGCGCGATGAAACACAAGGTCAGGCACATCCACTTCGTCGGGATCGGCGGCTCGGGAATGAGCGGAATTGCCGAGGTGCTGCTCAACCTCGGTTACCGGATCAGCGGTTCCGACATGGGCACGAGCGCCGTCACGCGACGCCTCGCGTCGCTGGGCGCGACGGTGATGCTCGGGCACGCGGCGGCCTACGTCGAGGGCGCCGACTGCGTGGTCACGTCCACCGCGGTGCGCGGCGACAACCCGGAGGTGATCGCGGCACGCGCCCGGCGCATCCCGGTGGTGCCGCGTGCGCTGATGCTCGACGAATTGATGAAGCTCAAAAAGGGCATCGCAATCGCGGGCACGCACGGCAAGACCACGACCACCAGCCTGGTGGCGTCGGTCCTTGCGCAGGGCGGGCTGGATCCCACCTTCGTGATCGGCGGGCGCCTGAACAGCGCGGGTGCCAATGCGCGACTGGGCACCGGCGAGTTCATCGTCGTCGAGGCCGACGAGTCCGACGCGTCCTTCCTGAACCTCTCCCCGATGATCGCGGTGATCACCAACATCGACGCCGATCACATGGAGACCTACGGCCACGATTTCGCGCGGCTCAAGCAGGCGTTCATCGAGTTCACCCGGCGCCTGCCCTTCTACGGCGCCGCGGTGCTGTGCGTAGACGACCGCCATGTCCGCGAGATCCTGCCGTTCATCTCGAAGCCGGTGCTCACCTACGGGCTCGAGCCCGGCGCGCAGTTTCGCGCCGTCGACCTGCGGGCCGACGCAGCGCGCATGCACTTCACCGTGCAGCGCGAGGAAGGTGCGCCGCTCGCGATCGAACTCAACGCGCCGGGCCTGCACAACGTGCGCAACGCGCTCGCCGCCGTCGCCGTGGCCGACGAACTTGGCGTCGCCGACGAGGCGATTCGCACCGCGCTCGCGGAATTCACCGGCGTCGCCCGGCGCTTCCAGCCGCATGGCGAGGTCGCGCTGCCGGGCGGAGGCGCATTCACGCTGATCGACGACTACGGTCATCACCCCGTCGAGATGGCGGTGACGCTCGAGGCCGCGCGCGGAGCGTTTCCGGGTCGGCGCATCGTGCTGGTGTTCCAGCCGCACCGCTACACGCGCACCCGTGACCTGTTCGAGGACTTCGTGAAAGTGCTCTCGACCGCCGACGCGGTGGTGCTTGCGGAGGTGTACGCGGCGGGCGAGGCGCCGATCGTCGCCGCCGACGGGCGCGCGCTCGCGCGGGCGCTGCGCGTCGCGGGCAAGGTCGAACCGGTCTTCGTCGAGGACATCGCGGCGCTGCCGGGCGCGATCCTGGACACGGTCCGCGACGGCGACGTGGTGATCACGATGGGGGCGGGCTCGATGGGCAACGTCCCCGCGCAGTTGAAGGGGGAAGACGGTGGTTGAGCGCAAGACTCCCGAGGCGCGCGGCGCGCTTGCGCGGGTTGCCGCGCCCGCGCGCGCCACACCCGGAGACCCGGCGAGTTTCGGCAGGGTCGCCGTGCTGATGGGTGGCAACTCCGCCGAGCGCGAGATATCGCTGCGTTCCGGGTCGATGGTGCTCGCCGGCTTGCAGCGCAAGGGAATCGACGCGAACGCGTTCGACCCGGCCGAGCGTTCGCTGCAGGAACTCGTCACGGGTGGCTTCGCGCGCGCCTTCATCGCGCTGCACGGACGCTACGGCGAGGACGGGACGATTCAGGGGGCGCTCGAACTGCTGCGCGTTGCGTACACGGGCTCGGGTGTGCTCGCCTCCGCGACGGCGATCGAGAAGGTGCGCACCAAGGCCATCTGGCGCGCGGCGGGGCTCGCGACGCCGCCGTGGCGGGTTCTCGAGCCCGGATTCGAACCGGCGCGCATCGCCAGCGAACTTGGCTTCCCGCTGGCGGTCAAGCCCGCCTGCGAAGGATCGACCCTCGGCTTCAGCAAGGTGCTCGCGTCGGAGGAGTTGAGCGCCGCGTGGGAACTCGCGGCCGCCTACGACGATGTGGTGCTGGTCGAGCGCTTCATCGCCGGGCGCGAGCTCACGATCACCGTGCTGGGCACCGGCGCGGCCGCCCGGGCGCTGCCGGTCATCGAGATCCAGGCGCCCGGCGGGAACTACGACTACCAGAACAAGTACTTCGGCGACGCCACACGTTACCTGTGCCCGGCGCCGCTTTCCGCCGAGCTGACCGCGGCGGTCCAGGCGCTGTCGCTGGCCGCCTTCCGGGAGATCGGGTGCAGCGGCTGGGGGCGCGTGGACGTGATGCTCGACGCGTCGGATCAGCCCTGGCTGCTCGAGGTGAACACCTCGCCGGGGATGACCGACCATTCGCTGGTGCCGATGTCGGCGCGCGCCGAAGGAATCGGCTACGACGATCTCGTCGAGCTGCTCCTCGCCGACGCGTCGCTCAAGATCCGTGCGGCGCCCCGGCGCGATGCAGCGGAGGCGCAACGATGAATCCCTGGCATGACGTGCGCGTGCTGCGCGCGATCACGCGCGCGCTGCTCGTGCTCGTCGGGCTAGCGGTGCTCGTCACTGCCGCCTCGTGGACGATGCGCCGCGAGGCCTTCTTGCTGCGCGCCGTGCGCGTCGAGGCGGCGCCCGGGCACACGCTGCGCCAGACGTCGGAATCGCTGCTGCGCCGCACGATCGGCCAGCGGGTGCGCGGCAATTTCTTCACCGTCGAGCTCGACGCTGCGCGCTCCGTTGTCGAGACGATTCCATGGGTGCGCAGCGCGCTGGTGCGCCGCGTCTGGCCCAATCGTCTCGTCGTCTCGATCGAAGAGCACCGGGCGCTCGGGCTGTGGGAAGACGGCAGGCTCGTCAACACCTACGGCGAGCTCTTCAGCGCCAACCTCGACGAGGCCGAGGAAGACGGCGCGCTGCCGCAGTTTGCCGGACCCAAAGGCTCCGAGACCGCCGTGGTGCGCCGCTACGCGGAACTGCGCGAACTCGTCGCCCCGCTCGGCGTGGTGCCGGTGGGCGTCAGCCTCTCGTCGCGCCACGCCTGGGCCGCGCAGCTCGACGACGGCACCCGGCTCGTGATCGGGCGCGAACAGGGCGTCGCGCTCGCCGAACGCGTCAGTCGCTGGGTCGCTGCCTACCCGGCGGTGAAGGAACGGCTCAACCGGCGGGCCGAAGTGGTCGATCTGCGTTATCCGAACGGCTTCGCGCTGCGCTCGCTGAGCCAGCTCGTGGACGTCGCGCCGCCGTCGACCGGCGCATCCACTCATCCGGCAAGCAACAGGACCGTTGAATGACCAGAGAAAGCAAGGACCTGATCGTCGGACTCGACATCGGCACATCGAAGGTGGTGGCGATCGTCGCCGAGATCCTCGGCAACGGCCAATTCGAGATCATCGGGCTCGGCCAGAGCGAGTCGCGCGGACTCAAGAAGGGCGTCGTCGTCAACATCGAGGGAACCGTCAACTCGATCCAAAGCGCGCTCGAAGAGGCCGAACTGATGGCCGACTGCAAGATCCGCACCGTTTTCACGGGAATTGCGGGCAGCCACATCCGCAGCTTCAACTCCAGCGGCATGGTCGCGATCAAGGACAAGGAGGTTACCGAGACCGACGTGGCGCGGGTGATCGAGACGGCCAAGGCGGTCAACATCCCCACCGATCAGCAGGTGCTGCACGTCCTGCCGCAGGAATTCATGGTCGACGGCCAGGAAGACATCCGCGAGCCGATCGGGATGAGCGGCGTGCGACTCGAAGTGAAGGTGCACATCGTCACCGGCGCAGTGTCGGCCGCGCAGAACATCGTCAAGTGCGTGCGCCGCTGCGGCCTCGAGGTGCAGGACCTCGTATTGCAGCCGCTCGCCTCGAGCAACGCGGTGCTCACCGAGGACGAGAAGGAGCTCGGTGTGGCGCTCGTGGACATCGGCGGCGGGACCACCGACATCGCGATCTTCACCGGCGGCGCGATCCGCCACACCGCGGTGATTCCCATCGCCGGCGATCAGATCACCAACGACATCGCGATGGCGCTGCGCACGCCCACCGCCGAGGCCGAGGAGATCAAGCTGCGCTACGGGATCGCCAAGCAGGCGCTTGCCGACGCGAGCGACAAGCTGGAGGTGCCCGGACTGGGCGACCGGCCGCCGCGGATGATGTCGCGCCAGGCGCTCTCGGCAGTGATCGAGCCGCGCGTGGAGGAACTCTTCTCGCTGGTGCATCAGGTGATCCGCGAATCCGGCTACGAGGAACTACTGTCTTCGGGTCTGGTGTTCACCGGCGGAACCTCGCTGCTGCCCGGCACCGTCGAACTGGCCGAGGACATCTTCCTGAAGCCGGTTCGCATCGGACTTCCCGCCTACGCGGGCGGGCTCTCGGACGTCGTGCGCTCGCCGCGCTACGCGACCGCCGTCGGGCTGCTCGAAGAGGCACGTACACAACATCTGCGCGGCCGCCGTGTGGCCGAGCAGTCGGGATCGATCCGCGAAACCATCCGAACGGTGAAGGAATGGTTCCTCGGGAATTTTTGAACCGGCGCCGCAACCGGCGTCATTTTGCAACGGAGGGGGCGAGGGGAGAGGTGCAGCAGGTGTGCCCAGCTTCTCCCGTCTCTCTTTCCAGCTTTCAGGAGGCAACACCATGGGCAAGAACATGATGAATTTTGAAATGATTGAAAACGAAGTCGAAGGTGCCGTCATCAAGGTGATCGGCGTGGGCGGGGCGGGAGGCAACGCGGTCAACCACATGATCAGCCGCGGCGTCCAGGGGGTCGACTTCATCGCGATGAATACGGATCGCCAGGCGCTGCGTCGCTCAATGTCCGAGCACGCGCTCCAGCTCGGCGACAGTGGACTGGGCGCGGGCGCGCGTCCGGAGATGGGCCGCGCTGCGGCCGAAGCGATGCGCGACGCAATTCGCTCGACGCTTGACGGCGCGCACATGGTGTTTCTCACCGCGGGCATGGGCAAGGGCACCGGCACCGGCGCGACCCCGATCGTGGCCGAGATCGCGCGCGAACTGAACATCCTGACCGTCGGGGTCGTCACCAAGCCCTTCGAGTTCGAGGGCGTGAAGAAGATGCGCATCGCCGAGGAGGGCATCGACGAACTGGTCGGGTTGGTGGACTCGCTGATCGTGGTCCTGAACCAGAAGCTCTTCGAGGTGATGGACGAGGACGCCAGCCTCGAGGACGCCTTCAAGCGCGCAGACGACGTGCTGCACAATGCCGTCGCCGGGATCGCCGAGATCATCAACGTGCCCGGCCTGGTCAACGTCGACTTCGCCGACGTGAAGACGGTGATGGGCGAGCAGGGCAAGGCGATGATGGGCATCGGCGAGGCGGCCGGACTCGACCGGGCGCGGCTCGCTGCCGAGCAGGCGGTGGCCTCCCCGCTGCTCGACGGTGTCGACCTTTCGGGCGCGCGCGGCGTGATCGTCAACATCACGGCGACGCGCAGCCTGCGGCTCAAGGAAACCAATGACGTGATCCACACGATCAAGGAGTTCTGCGCCGACGACGCGACGATCATCCACGGCACGGTGTTTGACGAGAACATGGGGGATTCGCTGCGGGTCACCGTGGTGGCCACCGGCATCGGCAAACGCAGTTCCCGGCCGGTGCTCGTCCCGCAGACGCGCCTGCGCACCGGAACCGACGGCGGACCCGCCCATGAGCCGGCCTCTGCCGTGGCGAACACCAACTACGAAGGCCTCGATCAACCGGCGGTGTGGCGCAATCCCCGTGGCTCCGCGGCGGCACAGGTGCAGGCCCTCGAGGAAAGCGGCGTAGAGCGCTTCGACATTCCCGCGTTTCTGCGCAAGCAGGCGGACTGAGCGTGATCCTGCACGGGGGGCCGTCGCCCATGCGGCCCCCTCTGCTCGTCCCGCAAGCCCGGCACTTGCGGCGGGTTATCCGGCCCCAGCCTAAAATAGAGGGTTGGGTAGAGTGAACCGGGAGAAGAAGATGACGATCAAGGTGGGCGAGCGCGTGCCTGACGCGACGCTGTATGAGTACCATGAGACCGAAGGCGGGGGCTGCTCGATCGGTCCCAACAAGTTCAAGGTGGCGGACCTGGTCAAGGGCCGCAAGATCGTGATCTTTGGACTGCCGGGCGCCTTCACGCCGACCTGCTCGGCCAAGCACGTCCCGGGCTACATCCAGCAATACGACGCGCTGCGTGCCAAGGGCGTCGATGAGATCTGGTGCCTGTCGGTGAACGACGCCTGGGTGATGGGCGCGTGGGCGCGCGATCAGGGCACGGGCGACAAGATCCGGATGATGGGCGATGGAAACGTGGAGTTCACGCGCGCGATCGGCGTGGATGTCAACATGGATGCGCCCGGATACGGAATCCGTTCGCGGCGCTATTCGATGCTGGTCGAGGACGGCGTGGTGACGCGATTCAACCTCGAGACGCCGGGCAAGTTCGAGGTGTCCGGCGCGGACACAATGCTTGCGCAGCTCGACTGAGTTGCAGGAGAGGGGCGATGCTGCGGCAACGGACGATCAAGTCGCTGGTGCGCACCACCGGGGTGGGGCTGCACTCCGGGCGGCGCGTCGAGCTGACGCTGCGTCCCGCGGCGGCCAACACCGGGATCGTCTTTCGCCGCATTGATCTCGAGCCGCCGGTGGAGATCAACGCCGCCGCCGAGCGGGTCACCGACACGCGGATGGCCTCGACCCTGAGCACCGGAACCGACGGCCACGACGCCGCCGCGCAGGTGGCGACCGTCGAGCACCTGATGGCCGCGCTGGCCGGTCTGGGTATCGATAACCTGTACGTGGATGTCACCGCGGCCGAGATTCCGATCCTCGACGGGTCGGCGGGCTCCTTCGTGTTCCTGATCCAGTCGGCGGGCGTTCTCGAGCAGGGCGCAGCCAAGCGCTTCATCGCGGTGCGCAAGGCCGTCGAGGTCCGCGATGGCGACAAGTGGGCTCGCCTGGAGCCGCATTTCGGCTTCCGGCTGCGCTTTTCGATCGACTTCGCGCACCCCGCGATCGACGCAACCACCCAGCAGGTCGAGGTTGACTTCGCGACGGACTCGTTCGTGCACGATGTGGCGCGCGCGCGCACCTTCGGGTTCATGCAGGACGTCGAGGCGCTGCGCGCGAGCGGACTGGCGCAGGGCGGCAGTCTGGGAAATGCCATCGTGATGGACGAGTACCGGGTCCTCAATGCCGAGGGGCTGCGCTCGGCCGACGAGTTCGTCAAGCACAAGATTCTCGACGCGATCGGCGACCTCTATCTGGTCGGCCACCCGCTGCTCGCCGCGTACTCGGCGCACAAGTCCGGTCACGCGCTGAACAACACGCTGTTGCGGGCCTTGCTCGCGGACGCGGAAAGCCACGAGGTCATCAGTTTCGCCGAGCGCAAGGCCGCACCCCGGCTCTTCGCTCTCGACTGGAGCCTCGCCTGAGCCGCCTGGCTCCGGCGCGTGCGGCAGGTTCGCCGACGTGATCATCGTCCTGCGCATCGTCTTCGCCCTTGGCCTGATCGTGGCGCTGTGGTGCGGCGTCGCGTATCTGATGAGCGGTGAACGCCGCTACCTGCGCCTCGCGCTGCGCACGCTGCTGGGTACCTGCGTGCTGGGGCTGCTGTTCTTCGCCGGCCTGATCGCGGAGCGGCTGCTGTCGTAGCGCTTTGCGCTGTTCCGTTCGCGCGATGCCTGCCGTTCTCGCCTGCCCTCGGTCGCGGGGCAGTGGCGCGGCGCGCTGTGCTCAGGTACCCGCGTTCGCCGCTCGTTACCGGCTCGGCGCGGCCACCTGAGCACAGCACGCTCCGGGGCATCCCCGCGCACGGTTCACCAAGTCGAACCCCACCCGCCCGCGCGCAACTGCAAGCCATCCGGCCCGCCGGGCGCGCACCGGTCGCGCTCGCGTGCGCCAGCGCGGCGCGCCGCGCTCCCGTGCGCGCGATCGGCTCGTTACCCGATCGCACACACGTCCGCCAGCGGCGCGCTGCGTGACACCCCCACATACGTATTCGGACAACGCAGCAGCCCGTGGAGTCAAGAACGCCTGCGGTTCCGCTGGATGCAGTCAAACGGCAGCGAGAGGTACACACATGCGGATGCGCAGCCGGCGGGCAGGCTCGCGGCGGATGGCGCCCGGGTAACGAGCCGGGCGCTCGCCGCGAGACGGGCGCCGTCACCGGCGCAGGCATGAGACGCGTGTCGTGTGGATTCATCGCAGCGACGGCTACGCGTGCGCAAGCTGCTACCCGGCGCGATGTGGTCAGGCGGCCGCGCCGAGCGGGTAACGAGCCGCGAACGCGGACGCCTGACCGCAGCGCGCACCAACGAATGAGCGCGTCCCTCGCCCGCCCTACTTTGCTCCACGCCGGTGCCGCCGCACCAGCCGCGCAAGCGCCTGCTGCAGTGGAGTAAGTGCTCGCTTGCCGGGCCCGGAGGGGGTTCCGATGGCTTCGAAGGCGGCCAGCGCGCTCTCCGGAATGTGCCGCGGCGTCCAGGCGGGCGCGGGGGGCGGGCGAATCGAGCGTTGCGGCCGGAATCGGATTCGATTAACCTGTAGCGAGGTTCCCTGGAGCGCAACGAGCAGCGAGGGCTCGAGTTGACGGCATTTGGCCGCCGCGCCCGACGATCGTGTCGCCACGGTCAGCGTGTCGCCTTCGATCGCGACAACGGCCAGCCCCAGTTCTGGCGCGGCGCGCTGCAATGCGGCTTCGAGTCGCAGCAGCGTATCGACCCGTTGCGCGGCATCACGATAGCTCGGGTCGGTGCCGAGCCAGTCCAGGACCTGTTTGGGAACGCTTCGTTGCATCGGGAATTCACGACTCCTGAGCGAACAACGATAACAGAGTGGGAGCGGTAACGGCTTGCAGATCATCCTGGTCCATCCGCGTCTGAGCAAGGCGCGGACCATCACGGTTTCCCGCGGGATGCTTGCCGCCGGAGTCGCCGCACTGGTTCTGATTCTCGCGGTGGGTTCCGGGTTGCTCTCCTGGGCGACGCTGCGCCATGCTGATGAACTGCGGGCGCGTCTGGCAGGTTCCTGGCTTGGCGCGACCGTTGCGGTGCCGGCACCGGGCGCCGATCCCAACTACGTGCGCCAGAACATCGACGCGCTTGCGGTCCGACTCGGCCAGATTCAGGCGCAGCTCGCCGGACTGGATGCGCTCGGCGATCGCCTCGTCGCGACGATCGGGTGGAAGGTGCCCGATCCCCTGCGCTCCGGTGGCGGGGCGGGCATTGTCAAGGGCCGCGCGGGTGCGGATGCACACAGGCCGGCGCCCGCAACGTCGATGCCGGGCAAACCGTTGCCGGGTCAGGGCGGCCCCTACGCTCCGCTGCTTCCGGAACGATCCCTGATCGGACTGGCGCTGGAGATCGAGCGCGTCTCCGGTGATCTGGATCGGCGCCTCGACCAGTGGAGTCTCCTCGAGGCCGACCTCCTGTATCAGAGCGTCGCCACCAAACTGGTCCCGACCCGGGATCCGGTGCGTGAGCCTGCGCTCGGTTCCGCGTACGGGTGGCGTTCGGATCCGTTCACGGGCAAGGCGGCGCTGCACGAGGGGCTCGATTTCAACGCCCCCGAGGGCACGCCGATCCTCGCCGCGGGGGCGGGGAGTGTCGCGAGCGTCGGCACCCATCCGGCCTACGGCCGGATGGTCGATCTGGACCATGGCGGGGGAGTCAGCACGCGCTACGCGCACGCGTCCCGGATCCATGTGCGCCAGGGGGACATCGTGCGCCAGGACCAGTTGATCGCCGAGGTGGGCACCACCGGACGTTCGACCGGGCCGCACCTGCACTTCGAGGTCCGCGTCAACGGCGAGTCCCGCAATCCGCTGCCCTTCCTGGGGGAGGCAGGGCGCGGCAACGCGCTGGCGCTGGCGCCGCGGCGTTAGCTTCGCGGTGCACATGGTAAAATCCCGCGCTTGCCCAACTGAGACAGGGGCCCGCCAGGCGCCTTGAGCGTGGGGGTTCCTGCGCCCCACATGATCCAGAAATTTCTCACCCGTTTCTTCGGCAGCCGCAACGAGCGGCTGTTGGCGGCCCAGCGCAAGACGGTTGAGCGAATCAACGCGCTCGAACCGGCGATGGCCGCGCTCTCCGACGAGCAGCTTGCCGCCAAGACGGTCGAATTCAGGGAGCGTCACGCCCAGGGTGAAACGCTCGACGCCTTGCTGACGGAAGCCTTCGCCGTTTGCCGGGAGGCCTCGAAGCGCTCGCTGCGCATGCGCCACTTCGACGTGCAGCTGGTCGGCGGGATCATGCTGCACAACGGGAAGATCGCCGAGATGCGCACCGGCGAGGGCAAGACCCTCACCGCGACGCTTGCCATCTATCTCAATGCGATCGCCGGCAAGGGTGCGCACATCGTCACGGTCAACGACTACCTCGCGGCCCGCGACGCGGCTTGGATGGGCAAGCTCTACCGCTTCCTCGGTCTGACCGTCGGCACGATCGTGTCGCAGCAACCCACCGACGAGAAGCGCCTCGCCTACCAGGCGGACGTGACCTACGGAACGAACAACGAGTTCGGCTTCGATTACCTGCGCGACAACATGGAGTACGCGGGCACGGACCGGCGCCAGCGCGGGCTTCACTACGCGATCGTCGACGAGGTCGATTCGATCCTGATCGACGAGGCGCGCACGCCGCTGATCATCTCGGGGCAGGCGGAAGACCACACCGAGATGTACCAGCGCATGAACTCGATTCCGGCGCTTCTCGACGAGATGAGCGTCGAACCCAAGGTGGGCGAGCCCGACGAGCCCGGTGACTACTGGATCGATCGCAAGAGCAACCAGGTGCAGCTCTCGGAGGCTGGCCACGAAAAGGCCGAACTTCTGCTGGCCGAGAACGGCATGCTCGCTGCCGGCGCAAGTCTCTACGACACGGCGAACATCTCGCTGTTCCACCACTTGATGGCCGCACTGCGGGCACACACGCTGTTTCACCGCGACCAGCAATACGTGGTGACCAACGGCGAAGTGGTGATCGTCGACGAATTCACCGGACGGATGATGGTGGGTCGGCGCTGGTCAGACGGGCTGCACCAGGCCGTCGAGGCCAAGGAAGGCGTCGCGATTCAGGCCGAGAACCAGACGCTCGCCTCGATCACCTTCCAGAATTTCTTCCGGATGTACAAGAAGCTGGCGGGCATGACCGGGACGGCCGACACCGAGGCCTACGAATTCCAGGAGATCTACACGCTCGAGACGGTGGTGATTCCGACGCACATGAACATGATCCGGGACGACCGCCAGGATCAGGTGTTCCGGACGGCGCGCGAGAAGTACAACGCGATCCTCGCCGACATCCGCGACTGTTACGAGCGAGTGCAACCGGTGCTGGTCGGCACCACGTCCATCGAGAATTCCGAGCTGCTCTCGGGCATGCTCGAAAAGGACGGCCTCCCGCACAACGTGCTCAACGCCAAGCAGCACGCGCGCGAGGCCGAGATTGTCGCCGAGGCCGGCCGCCCGAAGATGATCACCATCGCCACCAACATGGCGGGTCGCGGCACGGACATCGTGCTCGGGGGCAACATTTCCAAGCAGATCGAAGCGATCGAGGTCGATGAGTCGCTCGATCCGGCGCAGATCGAGGAACGGACTGCCCAGTTGCGCGCCCAGTGGCAGCAGTTACACGAGCAGGTGGTGGCCGCCGGCGGCCTGCACATCGTCGGCACCGAGCGGCACGAGTCGCGCCGGATCGACAACCAGTTGCGCGGACGCTCCGGGCGCCAGGGTGACCCCGGCTCGTCACGCTTCTATCTGTCGATGGAAGACTCGCTGCTCAAGATCTTCGCCGGCGATCGTCTCAAGGCGATCATGGACCGGCTCAAGCTGCCCGATGGCGAGGCGATCGAGGCGGGCATGGTGACGCGTTCGATCGAGAGCGCACAGCGCAAGGTCGAGAGCCGCAACTTCGACATCCGCAAGCAGCTGCTCGAATACGACGATGTCGCCAACGACCAGCGCAAGATCGTCTACGCGGATCGCAACGCGCTGCTCGACTCGGAGGATTTCTCCGAGCGAATCGCCGACCTGCGCCGGCGCGTCTTCATCGACCTGGTGCGCGAGTACGTCCCGGAGGAAAGCGTCGAGGAGCAGTGGAACGTTCCCGGGCTCGAAACCGTGCTGCGCGACGAATGGCAGGTCGAGGTGCCGCTGGAGGCGATGCTCAAGGAGCGCAGCGAACTCACCGACGCGGATCTGGTGGAGGCGGTTGCCGGGGCGGCCGACGCGGCCTATCAGGCGAAGGTGACACTGGTCGGTGCCGAGCCGTTCGCGGGTTTCGAGCGTTCGGTGCTGCTGCAGGTGCTCGACCAGCACTGGCGCGAGCATCTCTCCACGCTGGACTACCTGCGCCAGGGCATTCACCTGCGCGGCTACGCCCAGAAGAACCCCAAGCAGGAATACAAACGCGAAGCATTCGAACTGTTCACGCTGATGCAGCAGCGGGTGCGCACCGACGTCACCCGGGTGCTGATGACCGTGCGCATCCAGAGCCCCGAAGAGGTCCAGAAGGCGGCGGAGGAAACCGCGCCGCCGGCCTATTCGAACGTCAGCTACACGCACGCGGAGTTCAACAGTGCGGCGGCGGCGTCCGAGGATGACCCGGAGGCGGTGGGTCTGGCGGCCCTTTCGGCGGGTGCTGGCGCGGGCGCCGGCGAGGGCGAGGGCGAGGGCGAACCGGCACAGCAGCCGTTCAAGCGCTTCGGACAAAAGATCGGGCGCAATGAACCCTGCCCCTGCGGTTCGGGCAAGAAGTACAAGCAGTGCCACGGAAAGCTGAACTGACGCGGCGCCGCCAGATCGAATTTCTTTTTTGGGACGAACCGCGATGGCCGTGAATGTCGTTGCCCCCGACCCGTCCAGCCTGCATCCCGTGGCGGGAATTGAACTCGGCACGGCGCGTGCCGGCATCCGCAAGGCAGGGCGGCGCGACCTGCTGGTGATGCGGCTGGCGCCCTCGGCGCGCGTGGCGGGCATCTTCACCCGCAACCGCTTCTGTGCCGCGCCGGTGCGCGTCTGCCGCGAACACCTCGACGCGAGCGGCGGTATGATCCGCGCGCTGGTCGTCAACACGGGCTGCGCGAACGCCGGTACCGGCGCGCTGGGCCTGACGGCCGCCCGGGAAACATGCGCGGCGCTCGCCCGGGAACTCGGCTGCGCGGCCGGCGAAATCCTGCCCTTTTCCACCGGCGTGATTCTCGAGCACCTGCCGATGGACCGGCTGGTTGGCGGTCTGCCGGCGGCCGTGGCGGACCTCGACCCAGCCCACTGGGCGCAGGCGGCCGAAGCGATCATGACGACCGACACGGTGCCCAAGGCGGCCTCGCGGCGCGCGACCATCGCCGGCGCGCGCGTGACGGTGACGGGCATCGCCAAGGGGGCCGGCATGATCCGGCCGAACATGGCGACGATGCTGGGCTACGTGGCGACCGACGCGGTGATCGCACCGGAATTGCTCGCGCGTTGGGTGCGTGCGGCAGGCGACGCGAGTTTCAACCGGATCACGGTCGACGGCGACACCTCGACCAACGACTCCTTCATCCTGATCGCCACCGGCGCGGGCGCACTGCGCATCGAGAATGAATCGAGCCCCGGTGCGGCGGAACTCGGCGCGCTGATCACGGAAGTGGCGCGTGAACTGGCCACCGCGATCGTGCGCGACGGCGAGGGTGCGACGAAGTTCATCTCGGTTGTCGTGGAAGGCGCGCGGGACGGCGACGAGGCGGCGGCGATCGCCTATGCGATCGCGCATTCGCCGCTCGTCAAGACCGCCTTCTTCGCCTCCGACCCCAACCTCGGGCGGATCCTCGCGGCGATCGGCTATGCCGGGATCGACGATCTGGATGTCGACGGCATCGACCTGTACCTCGATGACGTCCACGTGGCGACCGCCGGTGGACGCCACCCCGACTATCGGGAAGAGGATGGGCAGCGCGTGATGCGGCAGGCCGAGATCACCGTGCGGGCGGTACTGGGACGAGGCGAGGCGGCCACGACGGTCTGGACCTGCGACCTGTCGCACGACTACGTTTCGATCAACGCCGACTACCGGTCTTGAGCGAGATGGCGCAGGACAGCGAACTCCAGCGGCGCCTTGCGTCCCTGCTCGCGCGTGTCGAGGCCCTGCTTCCCGCGGTGGCGGAGCCGGGTTGGGACAGTGCACACGCATTTCGCTGGCGCCGCCAGCAAAGCGGTTTCGGTTCCCACGGACATCTCGTCGCGGTTCGCAATCTCGCTGCGATCGGACTGGAAGATCTGCACCGGATCGACGAGCAGAAGGAAGCCGTCGAGCGCAATACGCGTCAGTTCGTCTCCGGGCTGCCCGCGAACAACGTGCTGCTCACCGGTTCGCGCGGCACCGGCAAGTCATCGCTGGTGAAGGCGTGCCTGAACGCGTACGCGGATCGCGGCCTGCGGCTCATCGAGGTCGACAAGGGCGATCTCGTCGATCTGCCCGACATCGTCGAGATCGTGGCGGCGCGCCCGGAGCGCTTCATCGTCTTCTGCGACGACCTGTCCTTCGAGGAGGGGGAGCCGGGATACAAGGCGCTCAAGGTCGCGCTCGACGGTTCGATCAGCGCGCAGTCCGACAACGTGCTCATTTACGCCACCTCGAACCGGCGCCATCTGTTGCCCGAGTACATGCGCGAGAACCTCGACGCACGCTACCGGGAGGACGGTGAGATCCACCCGGGCGAGAGCACCGAGGAGAAGATCTCGCTCTCCGAGCGCTTCGGAATCTGGGTGTCCTTCTATCCGTTCCGGCAGGACGAGTATCTGGAGATCGTTGCCGGGTGGCTCGCACATTTCGGTTGCGGGGCGCGTGAGCAGAATGCGGCTCGTGCCGAAGCGCTGCGCTTCGCGCTGGAGCGCGGCTCGCGCTCCGGCCGGGTCGCCTGGCAGTTCGCGCGCGACTGGGCGGGTCGCCGGCGCATGAGGCGACGGCGAGCGGAGTGAACACCGAAGCACGGGTGCCGGTCGACGTCGCGGTCGGGATCGTCTTCGACTCCGCAGGGGCGGTGCTGCTCGGCCAGCGCCCGGTGGGCAAGCCCTACGCGGGCTGGTGGGAATTCCCGGGTGGCAAGCTCGAAGCCGGCGAGACTGTGGAGCATGCGCTCGCGCGTGAACTCCACGAGGAACTCGGTATCGATGTGCACGCGTCGTGCCCGTGGGTGATGCGCGAATACGCGTATCCGCACGCACACGTTCGGCTGCATTTTCAGCGGGTCTGGGATTGGAGTGGCGCGGCGCACGCACGCGAGGGCCAGGCACTGCGCTGGCAAGCGCCGCAGCGCGTCACGCTGGCTCCGCTGCTTCCCGCTGCGATCCCCGTGCTGCGCATGCTGCAGCTCCCCGATCGCTATGGGCTCACGAATGCCGCGGCGCTCGGCGATGAACCGTTTCTCGAGCGCCTCGAGCACGCGCTCGTGCAGGGGCTGCGGCTCGTCCAGCTGCGCGAGCCGCAGCTCGCGCCCGCGCCCTTCGCCGCGCTCTTCGCGAGGGTGCGGCAGCACTGCCGCGAACACGGCGCACGACTGCTGGTGAGTGCCGCTCACCCACCCGATTACTGGCGCGCGTGCGACGGGGTTCATCTGCGCGGGGTGGAACTGCGTGCCTTGCGCGAGCGGCCGCAGGCGGGAATGGTCGGCGCGTCGTGTCACGACGCCTGGGAACTTGCGCGTGCCGCCGAGCTGGGCTGCGACTTCGCGGTGCTCGGCGCCGTGCAGCCCACCGCGTCGCACCCGCAGATCGTGCCGATGGGATGGGCAGCGTTCGAAGCGCTGGTGCGCGGTGCGCAGATTCCCGTCTTCGCGCTGGGCGGAATCACCCCGCTGGACGCGCCGGTCGCCCGCCGCGCCGGCGCACACGGCCTGGCGATGCTGCGCGGCGCCTGGCCGGCCCCGCCGCAGCGGCGTTCATAGGTTGCAGAGCGACAGTTCGAACTCGACGTTGTCCTCGAAAGCGCGCGGGCGCAAGTCGCCGCCCTGCCTGGTGAAGCGAACCCACAGCAGGTACTTGTTGGCGCTCACCTCCGGGATCGCCCTGGACTCCGGGGCGACGCGCACCTGAACCATCTGGTAGGTCTTGCCCCCGAGCGGCTGCTGGTGTGAGCCGTTTTCCGCGGCCTGCCGCGAGTGTTGCCCGCTCTCGCGCAACAGCGTCAGAATGATCGCGACGCTCTGCTCGAGCGGCTGAAACGGCGCTGCCCAGCCCGCGATGTCGCTGCGTCGCTCGGTGCTCGAACGATTCTGCCACGCGAAGTACGACGGCAGATCGAACTCGCAGGCGCCGCCCGCGATGATGGTGCGGCTGCGGATGCTCATCAGCCATTCGTTGTCGCGAATGTGCTGGCCCGTGCGTCCGGTGGCGGCGTTGAGTCCCGTCCACGCCGTCTCGATCTGGCCGAGCACGCGCTCCAGTGCCTCGGTCGAGACCTGGGGGTTGCTCCGGTAGCCGAGCAGCGTCTGGCGCTGGCGGTCGAGTTCCTGGAGCAGGTCGGACTTGAGGTCGGCGCGCGCCGAAACCTCAAGCAAATCGAACAGCGTTCCCAGCGCCACTTGGTGACTCAACGGATGTTCTTCGCGACAGAAATGATCCAGCCGCGCGAAGAGATCCTCCAGCCGCAGCATGGTGCGTACGCGCTCGTTCAGAGGGTACTCGTAGAGGATCAAGACGGTGTCCTGTCGACTGGTCCCAGCGCGACGATTGTGGCGCAAAGCGCACGGGATGACAAACGCTGCGCGCCCGCGGCGCGACCGGCGCGCACGCCGTCCTCAGCTCCCTTCGCTGCGCGTGCGCGCCAGTTCGACGTATCGCTCGTGCAGGCGGGTCACCTGGGCGGCAAGCGTGGAACGGTCCCCACGGTTGTCGACGACGTCGTGCGCGCGCGCCAGGCGCTCGGCGCGCGGAATCTGCGCGGCCATGATCGCCTCGATTTGCTCGCGCGCAAGCGCGCTGCGCGCCATCGTGCGCGCGACCTGCACTTCCTGCGGGCAGTCGACGACCAGCACCCGGTCGACGCGCTCGGCCCACTCGCCGGATTCGAACAGCAGCGGCACGGCGACGATCACGTACGCTGCCTGCGTGGCGGCGTGCGCAATCTGCGCGAGTGCCTGCGCACGGATCCTCGGGTGGAGGATCGTTTCGAGCCGCTTGCGTGCGTCGGGGTCGGTGAATGCGAGTGCGCGCATCGCGCTCCGGTCGAGCGCGCCCTCGGCCGTGATCAGCGCCGGGCCGAATGCCGCGCGGATCGTGGCCATCGCGGCGCCCGAAGGGCCGGTAAGTTCGTGGGCGATGGCGTCGGTATCGACGAGCGCCGCACCATGGGCCACGAACAGGTCGGCAACCGTGCTCTTGCCGCTGCCGATGCCTCCCGTCAGGCCGATCAGCAGGCGCTCGGTGGGCCGATCGGCGCGAGCGCCGTCCGCGGCGCCGGAAGTGGAATCGGTCACGCCCGGATTCACGACCGTGGGTGGCGCGTCAGGAAATGCCGAACATCGTCGCGAGCGGCGCACGGAAGTACAGCGCCAGCAGTCCCGCGCCCGCGAGGTAGGGGCCGAACGGGATCGGCGTGCCGCGCTTGTGGCGGGCAAACAGGATCATCGCGATGCCCACGGTGGCGCCGACGGCGGACGCGAGCAGGATGATTGCCGGCAGGGCCTGCCAACCGAACCAGGCGCCGAGCGCGGCGAGCAGCTTGAAGTCGCCGAAGCCCATTCCCTCCTTGCCGGTGGCGAGTCGAAAGACCCAATAGATCGACCACAACGAGAGGTAGCCGACCATCGCGCCGATGACTGCCGCGTCGATCGGCGCGAAGGTCGCGTCGAGATTGAACACGAGACCGATCCAGAGCAACGGCAGCGTCATGCCGTCGGGCAGGAGCTGGGTGTCCAGATCGATGAAGGCGAGTGCGATCAGGAAGAACGAGAGGATGATCGCGCCGAGTGCCGCGGCGCTGACGCCGAATTGCCACACGGCCGCGGCGCTCAGCAACCCGCCCGCCAATTCGACGATCGGGTAGCGTGCCGAAATCCGGGTTCCGCAAGCCTTGCAGCGTGCCCGCTGAACAGCCCAGGAAAGCAGCGGGATGTTCTCGCTGACGCGAATCGCATGCCCGCACGAAGGGCAGCGCGAGCGCGGCGCGATCAGATTGAAGCGCTCTCGCTCCAGCGGCGCTTCCCCGCGCAACTCGGCCGCCTGATCCTGCCAGCTGGCCTCGAGCATCCGCGGAATGCGGTAGATCACGACGTTGAGGAAGCTGCCCACCATCAGCCCCAGCACGAGTGCCGTGCCGATTGCCAGCGCCATCGATTGCTGGAATGTCGCGATCCAGTCGCCCGCGAAGGCAACCCCCATCAGACCACCTGGCCCAGCTTGAAGATCGGCAGGTACATCGCCACGACGATGCCCCCGATCAGGGTCCCGAGGATCACGAGAATGAAGGGCTCGAGCAGGCTCGACATCGATGCGACCGACTCGTCGACCTCGCGCTCGTAGATGTCAGCCGCCTTGGAGAGCATCGAATCGAGTGCGCCGGACTCCTCGCCGATTCCGGACATCTGCAGCACCAGGTTGGGGAACACCAGCGTGTTGCCCATTGCGGCGGTCAGCGAGGTTCCGGTGGACACTTCCTGCTGGATCTTGCGGGTCGCGGTCAGGTAGACGTGATTGCCCGCGGCTCCGCCCACCGAATCGAGCGCCTCGACGAGCGGCACGCCGGCCGCGAACATCGTGGAGAGCGTGCGCAGCCAGCGCGCGATGGTCGCCTTCTCGATGATCGCGCCGAAAACCGGGACGCGCAGCAGCAGACGGTCCATCACGATCTGCATCTTCTCCGAACGGCGCCACGCCTGCCTGAAGAAGTAGATGGCGCCGCCGATTCCGCCGAACACCAGGTACCAGTAGTCGACGAAGAAGTCCGAGATCGCGATCACCACCAGCGTCGGCGCCGGGAGGTTCGCCCCGAAGCTCTCGAAGACCTGTTTGAAGGCCGGAACCACGAACAGCATGATCACCGCGACGACCAGGAAGGCCACCGCAATCACCGCTGTCGGATAGAACAGCGCGGACTTGATCTGACCCTTGATCGCGAGGATCTTTTCCTTGTAGAGGGCCAGTCGTTCGAGCAGGTCGTCCAGAATCCCCGCCTGCTCGCCCGCCGCGATGAGATTGCAATAGAGAGCATCGAAGTACAGGGGGTGGCGCGCGAAGGCCGCTGCCATGGAACTGCCGGTCTCGATGTCCGAGCGCACCTCGGTGAACAACGCGGCCACGGAGGCGTTGCTCGCTCCCTTCGCGACGATGTCGAAGGACTGCAGCAGCGGCACCCCCGCCTTCATCATGGTGGCGAGTTGCCGGGTGAACAGTGCGATGTCCTTGTCCGTGATCTTCTTGCCCCGCTTGGCGCGACGCTTCTTGATCTCGGTGACCATCACGCCCTGGCGGCGCAGCGTGGTCGCCACGACCGCTTCGCTGGCGGCGCGCGTCTCGCCGCGGATCGACTTGCCGGTCCGGTCCCGCCCGACCCAGGCGAAGGTGACTTCCTTTGCGTTCTTGGCGCGGGCGCGTGCCTGCGCGCGTGCCTGCACGGACGTTTGCTGGGCGGTGGTTGTTGCTGCCATTGCGTTTCCTCTCTTGCGACCCGGGCTAGTCGTTGGTCGCGCCGAAGACTTCTTCGAGCGTCGTCATGCCCTGCATTACCTTCATCAGCCCCGAGCGGCGCAGGTCGCGCACACCCTCGCGCACCGCCTGGGCCGAAATTTCGAGTTGATTCCCGCCTGTCAGGATCAGGCGTTTGACTTCTTCCGACACCGGCATCACCTGGTAGATCCCGACCCGGCCCTTGTATCCGGACCCGTTGCATCGGTCGCAGCCGATCGCCTGGAACGGCCTCCAGCTGCCGTCGAGGTCGGACTCCAGAAAGCCGGACTTCAGCAGCGCGTCCTCGTCGAGGTCGGCAGGCTGCTTGCAGGTGCACAGGCGCCGGGTGAGACGTTGCGCGGTGATCAGGTTCACCGACGAGGCAATGTTGAAGGGGGCGACCCCCATGTTGAGCAAGCGCGTCAGGGTTGCCGGCGCGTCGTTGGTGTGCAGGGTCGAGAGCACCAGGTGGCCGGTCTGGGCCGCCTTGATCGCGATGTCAGCCGTCTCCAGGTCGCGGATCTCGCCGACCATGATGATGTCCGGATCCTGGCGCAGGAACGAGCGCAGCGCCGCGGCGAAGGTCAGGCCCGCCTTGTCGTTGACGTTGACCTGGTTGACGCCGGGCAGGTTGATCTCGGCCGGATCCTCGGCGGTGGCAATGTTGCGGCCGGGTTCGTTGAGGATGTTCAGGCAGGCGTAGAGCGACACCGTCTTGCCCGACCCGGTGGGGCCGGTGACCAGCACCATGCCATAGGGGCGGTGCACCGCCGCGAGCAGCGCCTCGCGCTGGTCGGGCTCGTAGCCCAGCGCCGACACGTCGAGCTTGGCCGAAGACGAGTCGAGAATCCGCATCACGATCTTCTCGCCGTGGAGCGTGGGCAGGCTCGAGACACGGAAATCGATCGCGCGCTGGTTGGAGAGCACCAGCTTCATGCGCCCGTCCTGCGGAACGCGTTTCTCGGCGATGTCGAGTCGCGAGATCACCTTGATCCGCGAGGCGAGCTTGTCCTTGATGGCAAGCGGCGGCTGGTTGACTTCCTGGAGCACGCCGTCGATGCGAAACCGGATTCGGTAGAACTTCTCGTAGGGCTCGAAGTGGATGTCCGAGGCGCCCTGCTGGATCGCGTCGAAAAGCACCTTCTGGAGGAACTTCACCACCGGGGCGTCGTCGACCTCCGAGGTGTCGGCGGCGGCCGACGGCTCGTCGCCGGCAATCTCCAGGTCGAGGCCCTCGTCGATCAGGTCGCTCAGCTGCGCCGCGGCGCTGCGGCCGATCTTCTCCAGGAGCTTGAGCAGCTTGTCGTGTTCGACCACGATCGGATCGATCGTGGCCTGCGCGGAGAACTTGATCCGGTCGAGCGTCTGGAAGTCGGTGGGATCCGACATTGCGATGGAGAGCTTGTTCCCGCGGCGGGCGAATGCCACCACGCGGGCTTCGAGCGCCAGTTTTCGGTCGAGCAGGTTCTGCGGCAGGTTGTCGACCTCGACGGCCGACAGGTCGAGCAGCGGGTGGCCGAACGCCTCGGCGCCGAAGCGCGCCAGCTGGGCGGCCGACATGTGACCGGAACTGATCAACTCATCGATGAACGGCACCTTCGCCACATCCGCCTTGCGCTGGATCGCGATCGCCTGGTCCGGGCGCAGGATCTGATGCTGCACGAGTGCGCGACCGAGACCCGCCAGAACCGTCTGTTCGGAGGTCTGCTGCGAGGTCATGGTGACTGCCATCAGGATTCCTTCCCGCTCCCGTCCCGAGGGGACTGCTGATCTTGCTGTTTCCTATGATGCATCGTGCCGCCGCTCGCTGCACCCGTATTATGGATGCTGGTGACGAGTGGCAGGGCTGCGCCGGACGAGCGGCGCTTTCGGGGTGCGTTTTCGCGACGCAAGGCCGTTCCCGGCCCGCTGCGCGGGGGGTCAGCGCGCCTCGTGGCCCGGTTCTCGCGTCGCATGCTCGGCCAGCCGGTGCAGCCGCACGCTGCGGATGGTCCGGTTCTCGATCTGTGTGATCTCGGCGACGACGTCGCCGAAACGCACGCTGACATCCGCCTCCGGCAGTTCCCGCAGCGCTTCGAGCAGGAGCCCGTTGAGTGTGCGCGGCCCGTCGAGCGGGAAGTGCGTCCCGAGCCGTCGATTCACCTCGCGCAGGACTGCGGTTCCTTCGAGCATCACCGCGCCGCGTGCGTCCCAGGCAAGGCCGGTGTCGCGTCCGGGGCCGGTGGTGGTGAATTCGCCAATGATCTCCTCGATGATGTCCTCGAGCGTGACCAGCCCGAGCACCTCGCCGTACTCGTCGACAACCATGCCCAGGCGCTGGCGATTCTCCTGGAAGAACTGCAACTGCTTGAACACTGGCGTTCCGCTCGGGATGAAGTACGGGTCGGTGAGCACCTCGCGAACGTCGGCGGCGTCGAAGGACTCGCGCTGCAGCAGGCCCAGGGCCCGGCGCACGTGCAGCATGCCCACGACGCGGTTGATTTCCCCCTCGTAGACCGGCAGCTTGTTGTGGTAGCACGTGGTGAGCTGTTCGCGCAGTTCCGCCTCGGCAGTGGCGATGTTGAGCGCCTCGATGCGCTTGCGCGGCGCCATTACGTCGTCGACCGTGATGTGCTCGAGATCAAACAGGTTGAGCAGGATCGAGCGGTGTTTGTGGGGCATGAACTGCCCCGAATCGAGCACGATGTGGCGCAGTTCCTCGGGGGAAAGGCGTGTTTCCTGCCCGGCCCCGGTTTGCACGCCGAACAGGCGCAGCAGGCCGCGCACCACCAGGTTCACCGCCCAGACGATCGGCGCCGAGATCTTCATCAGCACCTTGAGCACGATGCTCGCCGGCAGCGCGATGCGCTCGGGGTAGGTCGCGCCGAAGACCTTCGGGGTGATCTCGCAGAAGACGATGATCAGCAGCGCCACCACGGTCGAGGCGATCAGCACCACCCGGTCGTTGTTGCCGAAGTGGCTGATGGCGAGCGCCGTCACGATTGCAGTCAAGGCCGTGTTGGCGACGTTGTTGCCCAGCAGGATCGTGCCGAGCAGTTTCTCGGTCTGGCCGAGCAGTTCCGTGGCGAGTTTCGCGCTGCGCTTGCCCTTGCGCACGAGATGGCTCAGGCGGTGGCGGTTGAGCGCCATCATGCTCGTTTCGGAGATGGAAAAGAACGCCGAGACGAGCAGCAGGACGAAGAGCGCAGCCAGTTGGGCCCAGAGCGGCAGTGATTCCACGCGGCGCACGCCGCCCGGGTTTGCGGGCCGGCGGATGGATGCGAAGGCCCTAGCCTAGCGCAAAATGCGGCCTGCGACGATCAAGCGGCCGCAGCGGCGTTGCTACACTGCACACCTCGGAGGAGACGACATGAGTTATTTTGGACAACTGGCAGAGCACAAGAGGCGCTGATGCGACTCCTGCTTGCCGAGGATGACACGCACGCAGGCCAGTACCTCGTCAAGGGGCTGACCGAGAACGGATTCGTCGTCGATTGGGTGCGCGCGGGCGACGAGGCACTGCATGTCGCGACAAACGGGGAGCACGACCTGATCGTGCTCGACGTGGGACTGCCGGTCATGGATGGGTGGGAAGTGCTGCGCGCACTGCGTGTGCAATGCCGTACGCCGGTGCTGTTCCTGACCGCGCGCGATCGGGTCGAGGATCGCGTCAAGGGGCTTGAGCTCGGCGCGGACGATTACCTGGTCAAGCCCTTCGCGTTTTCCGAACTGCTCGCCCGCGTGCGCGCCCTGCTGCGCCGCGGCAAGTCCTCGGAGAGCGATCTGCTGGAACTCGGCGATCTGGCCGTGCATCAGCTGCGCCGGCGGGTCGAACGGGGCGGACAGCGCATCGACCTGACGGCGAAGGAATATGCGCTGCTCACGCTGCTGCTGCGGCGCCAGGGGGAGATCCTGTCGCGTACGCTGATCGCCGAGCAGGTCTGGGACATGAATTTCGACAGCGACACCAACGTGGTGGAAGTGGCCGTGCGGCGCCTGCGCGCGAAGATCGACGATCCCTTCGATGTGAAGCTCATCCACACGGTGCGCGGCTTCGGCTATGTGATGGAGCGGCGCAATTGAGAAGTGGCCGATTGAACGCGCCCGCGCGCTTTGCTGCATCACTGGTGCCGCGCTCCCTGTCGCTGCGGCTGGTACTGCTGTTCACGGTATCGACGACGCTGGTGTTCCTGCTGCTGGGCGCGAGCCTGCGCCACAGCCTGCGCACCGAGCTGACGCAGCGCGACATCGAGGAACTTCACGGCAAGGTGAGCGTGGTGGTTCACCATTTCGAGGACATTCGCACCGCCGACGATCTGGAGCGCAGCGTCGCGCGCTTCGCCGACATTGGGGTGGGACACGCACGAGTGCAGATCGGGCTGGTGTGGCAAGGGCGCTGGATTCTCGCGCCTTCGGAGCCGGTGATGCGTATCGTGGCGACCTTCGGGGTCGCGCGTTTCGAGCGTCAGGACGTGCTCGAGTACCTGGGGCCGGGCGGGCGGCGCTGGTGGCTGCTTTCGATCCCGCATCGACTTGAGGGGGGCGGGGGCGCGGTGCACGCGGTCCTCGCGCTCGACGTCACCGATGCCACCGACGTGCAGGAACATTTTCAGACCACACTCTGGCTCAGCGGGCTCGCCGGCATCCTGCTGATGGCCGCGCTCGCCTGGTGGACCGCCCGCCAGGGCCTCTCCCCGTTAAACCGGATCGCCGCCGAGGCCGAGCGCGTGACCGCGCAGCGCCTCGGGCACGCGCTCTCGATCGACGACGTGCCGACCGAATTGCGGGGACTGGTGGCGAGCATCAACCGGATGCTCGATCGGCTGGGCGAGTCCTTCCGCTCGCTCGAGCAGTTCAGCGCCGACATCGCCCACGAGTTGCGCACACCGGTGAACAGCCTGCTGCTGCAGGCGCAGGTGACGCTGTCGCGCGAGCGCAGCCTCGACGAGTACCGCGAGACCCTGCACGGAAGCCTCGAGGAACTCGAGCGGCTCAACCGCATGGTCGCCGACATGCTGTTCATCGCGCGCGCCGAGCGCGACATGACGAGCATCGTGCGCGAACCCGTGGCGTTGCGACGCGAAGTGGAGGAGGTCGTCGAGTATTTCGAACCACTGGGCGCGGAGCGCGGCCAGGCGATCACGATCGACGGTGAGGCCACCGTGCGGGGCGACCGGCCGATGATTCGCCGCGCGATCACCAATCTGCTCTCCAACGCCTTGCGCTACGCGCCGCCGGGCGCGCCGGTGACCGTGCGCATCGGGCGCAGCGGCGCCGAGGTGATGCTCGCCGTCGAGAATCGTTGCGAGCCGATCCCCGAAGGCGAGCTTGAGCGCCTGTTCGACCGTTTCGTGCGCGGCGGTGGGAAGCCTGGCGGGGAAGGAACCGGACTCGGGCTCGCAATCGTGCGCTCGATCATGGCTCTGCACGGCGGCACCGCCCGGGCGCGCGCCCTCGCGCACGGCGTTGCCTTCGAGTTGCGTTGGCCGGACGGCCCGGACGCGGAGAAGATGACAGAAATGTAATGTGTCCGTAAGGCTGCCGTCGGCCGACAATGGCATGATGGCGCCCGCTCCCTCCATTTGGCGCCAAGGAAACATCTGATGAAACATGCCGTCATCGCCGTGCTCGTCGCGGTGGCCACCCTCTTGCCCCTGGCCGGTCAGGCTGCCAAGCACGTTGCCGCGGTGCACGCGGGCGCGCAGGCGAGCGCAACTGCGGGCCCGCTCGTCGAGGCGCAGGTAAAGAAAGTCAGCAAGGCAAGCGGCAAAGTCACGCTCAGCCATGGCCCCATCCCCAATCTCGGGATGGGCGGGATGACCATGGCCTTCAAGCTCAAGGATCCGGCCTGGATCGACCAGTTCAAGGAGGGCGATCGGATTCGCTTCGTCGCCGACGAGGTGAAGGGCGATCTGACGGTGATGAGCTTCGAGCTGGTGCGCTAGGCGCGCGCCGTCGATTTTCTTGCGGTGGGCGCGCGTTCGCGCGCCCAATCCCGGAGGGCAGAGAAAAATGGCTAGAGTCGTGAAATTGCGGCTGGCGGTGCTGTGCGCGACGCTGCCGCTGGCCTTCGGCGCCCAGGGGCAGCCACAGGCACCGGCGACCCCCGCCCTGGCTGCAGCGTCCGTACCAGCAGCGTTGCCTGGCGCAAGTCTCGCATCGCTGCTGGATTTCGCCCTCGCCAACAATCCCGAATTCGCGTCGATGCGCCACGAGGCCAATGCCGCGAGCGAACGCGTGGTGATGGCCGGGGCGCTGATGGATCCCAAACTGCGTCTCGAGCGCATGGAAGTGATCGAGCTGATGCCCGCTCCGGAACTGGCGCGCATGAATCGTTTCCAATTGATGCAGGACATCCCCTGGTTCGGCAAGCGCGACCTCAAGCGCGACATCGCGCGCCTCGAGACCGACGCCGCCGGCGCGCGGGCGAGCGCGACGTGGACCGAACTGGCGGCGCGGATCAAGGTGACCTACGCTGCGCTCGAATTCGTGCAGCGCAACGAGCGGCTGGTGCGCCAGGTGCTTGACCTGATGGTGCGCATGGAGCGCATCGCGCTGGCGCGCTACACGGGCGGACTCGCGGCGCAGCAGGATGTGATCCGCGCGCAGGTGGAGCAGACGCGAATGAAGAGCGAGCTGCTGATGATCGAGCGCGAGCGCCGCATGTTGCAGGCGCGCATGAACATGCTGCTCGGACGCGAAGCGAGTGCGTCTTTGGCAGACCCCGAGCAGTCCCGGACGCTTCCCGCGCCGGCGCAGCTCGACGCGGCGGCGCTCGCCGCGCGCGTGCGTGCCAACAACCCGCAGATCTTCGCGGACGAGTCCCGGGTGCGTGCGGCCGAGAAGAACCGCGAGCTCGTGCTGCGCAACCGATATCCCGACTTTGCGGTGGGTGTGCGCTCGAGCCAGTGGGCGATCGGCAAGTGGGAATGGATGGTCGAGATCAACATCCCGCTGCAGCAGTCGTCGCGGCGCTCGGGAGAGCGCGAGTCCGAGGCGATGCTCGCCGCAGCGCGCGCGCGACGCGACGCGAGCGCCAACCAGGTGCTTGCGGATCTGGCCGAAAGCCTGGCGGGTTTCGACGAGGCGCGGCGCAGTGAAGAACTCACGGCCAACAGCCTGCTGCCGCAATCCGAGCTTTCGTTTCAGTCGGCGCTGGCGAGTTACGAGAACGGCCGGGTCGATTTCGCGACGCTGCTGGATGCGCAGCGTCAGGTGCGCCAGGCGCGCCAGAGTCAAATCCGCTCGCAGGCCGACGCGCAGCTGCGTCTGGCCGAAATCGAGCGCTGGGTCGGAGAGGAACTCCAATGAAGCGAATTGCGGCGACGCTCGGCACGGTCGCGCTCGCGATCGCGGCCGCATACGGTGGCTACTGGTACGGCACGCAGGGAGGCGCCGGCCACGGTGCGGCGCCGGACGGCGCCACGACGGCTGTGGTGCCGGCACTCGGCGGAACTGCGCCGGCAGTGGAGCGCAAGATTCTCTACTACCGCAACCCGATGGGACTGCCCGACACCTCTGCGGTTCCCAAGAAGGACCAGATGGGGATGGACTACATCCCGGTCTATGCTGGCGGTGACGTGGAGGAGGCCGGTGCCCCGGGCGAAGTGCGCATCAGCACCGAGAAGGTGCAGAAGCTCGGGGTACGCACGGAAGCGGCCACGCGCCGCGTGCTGGAGCGCACGGTGAGCGCGGCGGGCCGGGTCGAGCCCGACGAGCGGCGCGTCTACGCGATCGCGCCCAAGTTCGAGGGCTATGTCGAGAAGCTCCACGTCAATGTCACGGGCCAGCCGGTCGCCAAGGGGCAGCCGCTCTTTGAGGTCTACAGCCCGGAGCTGGTATCGGCGCAGCGCGAGTACGCGATCGCCGCCTCCGGCGTGCAGTCGATGGCCAACGCAGGTGACGACGTCGTCGACTCGATGAAGCGCCTCGCGCAGGCGAGCCTCGCGCGGCTCAAGAACTGGGACGTGTCGGACGAGCAGGTGCGCGCGCTCGAGCGCTCTGGAGAGGCGAAGCGCACCGTGACCTTTCGTTCGCCGGTTGCCGGAATCGTGACCACGAAGAAAGCGCTCCAGGGCATGCGCTTCATGCCGGGCGAGATGCTCTACGAAGTCAGCGACCTCTCGAGCGTGTGGGTGATCGCCGATGTGTTCGAACAAGACATCAGTCTGGTGCGCGCCGGCGCGAAAGCCAACGTGCGCATCAACGCGTACCCCGACAAGGTCTTCCGCGGCACGATCACCTACGTCTACCCGACGCTCACCGCGCAGACGCGCACGATCCCGGTGCGCATCGAGTTGCCCAACCCCGGGCAGCTGCTCAAGCCGTCCATGTTCGCGCAGATCGAGCTCGCGGCGGGGGGGGGCGCCAAGGTCGTGGTGGTGCCCGACACTGCGGTGATCGACAGCGGTCTGCGCAGCATCGTGCTGGTGGAATTGGGCGCCGGTCGCTTCGAGCCGCGCGAGGTGCGCACCGGAGCGCGCACGGGAGATCACATCGAGATCATCGAGGGGGTGAAGGAGGGCGAGCGCGTGGTGATCGCCGCGAATTTCCTGATCGACGCGGAGAGCAACCTGAAGGCCGCGATCGGCTCGCTGGGCGCGGCCCCGCAGCCGGCGGGTCCGGGCGCCGCACCGGGAAGCACAGCGTCCACGACCATCGCGCCGGGAGCCACGGCGGCGTCCGTCGGTCATCGCGCCGAAGGCAAGGTCGAATCGGTCGACCCGAAGGATGGCAGCGTGAGTCTCGCCCACGGGCCGGTCGCCACACTCAAGTGGCCGGCGATGACGATGGAGTTCCAGGTCGCCAACGACTCGCTGCTCAAGTCGCTGAAACCCGGCGCGAGCGTCGCCGTCGAGTTCGTCGAGCGCAAGCCCGGCGAATGGGTGATCACGAGCGTGAAGCCTGCCGCCCGCGGCAACTGATCCGGAGAATCGGATGCTCTCTGCGATCATCGGGTGGTCGGCCCGCAACCGCTTCCTGGTGCTGCTCGCGACGCTGTTCGTGACGCTGGGCGGCGTCTACGCGGTGATGAAGACGCCCATCGATGCGCTGCCCGATCTCTCGGACGTGCAGGTCATCGTCTACACCGAGTACCCGGGGCAGGCGCCGCAGGTCGTCGAGGATCAGGTGACCTATCCGCTCACCACCGCGATGCTCTCGGTGCCCAAGTCCAAGGTGGTGCGCGGCTTCTCGTTTTTCGGCGCGTCGTTTGTCTACGTGATCTTCGACGATGGCACAGATATCTACTGGGCGCGCTCGCGCGTGCTCGAGTACCTGAGTTTCGCCGCGGGGCGCCTGCCCGCCGGGGTGGCGCCCCAGCTCGGCCCGGCCGCGACCGGCGTGGGCTGGGTCTACCAGTACGCACTGCTCGCCAAGAACAAGACGCTCGCCGAGCTACGCTCGCTCCAGGACTGGTATCTGCGCTATCAGCTCACCAAGGCGCCGGGCGTCGCCGAAGTGGCCTCAGTGGGCGGCTTCGTGCAGAGCTATCAGGTCACGGTCGACCCGGTGAAGCTGCGCGCCTACGGCATCAAGCTGGGCGACGTGAGCAAGGTGATTCGCGAGAGCAATCGTGACGTCGGCGGGCGCGTAGTGGAGATGGCCGAAACCGAGTACATGGTGCGCGGCCGCGGCTACCTGCGTGGCGTGGCCGATATCGGTGAACTGGTCGTCAAGAGCGAGATGGGCACGCCGGTGCGCGTGCGCGACATCGCACGCGTCGAGATGGTTCCCGACGAGCGCCGCGGTGTGACCGAGCTCAATGGCGAGGGCGAGGTCGTCTCCGGCATCGCGATGGCGCGCTACGGGGAGAACGCACTCAAAGTGATCGACGGCGTCAAGGAAAAGCTCGCCGAGCTCTCCGCAGGACTGCCTGAAGGTGTCACGGTGCAGACCGTCTACGATCGCTCCGAGCTGATCCAGCGCGCGATTGCGTCGCTGACCTGGACGCTCTTCGAAGAGAGCCTCATCGTCGCGCTGGTGTGCATCGTGTTTCTGCTCCACGTGCGCAGCGCGCTGGTGGCGATCCTGATGCTGCCCGTCGGAATCCTGATCGCGATGATCGTGATGCGCATGCTCGGGATGAGCTCCAACCTGATGAGCCTCGGCGGCATTGCGATCGCCATCGGGGCGATGGTCGACGCGGCGATCGTGATGATCGAGAACGCGCACAAGCACGTCGAGCGCCTGCGCCCCGAGCATACGCAGCAGGAACGCTACGATGCGCTGATCCATGCCTGCCGCGAGGTGGGGCCGCCGCTTTTCTTCTCGCTCTTGATCATCACCGTTTCGTTCCTGCCGGTGTTCACGCTCGAATCCCAGGAAGGGCGGCTCTTCTCGCCGCTCGCTTTCACCAAGACTTTCGCGATGGCCGCCGCCGCGCTGCTGTCGATCACGCTGGTGCCGGTGCTGATGCTGTACTTCATCCGCGGGCGCATCATGCCTGAGGCGCGCAACCCCGTGAACCGCTTTCTGATCTGGGTCTACCGACCGATCATCGCGTGGGTGATGCGCTGGAAGAAGGCCACGATCGTGATCGCCGTGCTCGCGCTCATCGTCTCGGCCTACCCCGCCTCCAGGCTCGGCACCGAGTTCATGCCGACCTTGAACGAGGGCACGCTCTTCTACATGCCCGCGTCGCTGCCGGGCATGTCGATCACCAAGGCCGCCGAGCTGCTCCAGACCCAGAACAAGATCATCAAGAGCTTCCCAGAAGTGACCTCGGTCTACGGCAAGGCGGGGCGCGCCAATACCGCGACCGACCCGGCGCCCGTGGAGATGTTCGAGACGGTGATCAATCTCAAGCCGGAGGGTGAGTGGCGCGCCGGCATGACGATCGACAAGCTGATCGCCGAGCTCGATCGGGCGCTGCAGTTCCCCGGGGTGGCCAACTCCTGGACGATGCCGATCAAGGCGCGCATCGACATGCTCGCGACCGGGATTCGCACGCCGATCGGCATCAAGGTGTTCGGCAACGATCTCAACGAGATGGAGAAGCTCGCCAAACAGATCGAGGCGGTCGTCAAGAATGTTCCGGGCACGACTTCTGCCTTCGCCGAGCGCATCACCGGCGGCTTCTACATCGATATTGTTCCGGATCGGAACCAACTGGCACGCTACGGGCTCTCCGTCGGTGAATTGCAGGAGGTGATCGGCACCGCGCTCGGTGGCGAAATGATCACCACCACCGTCGAGGGGCGCGAGCGCTACGGCGTGAGCGTGCGCTATCCGCGCGAACTGCGCGACAGCCCCCAGCGCATCGCCACCGAGGTGCTGGTGCCCACGATGGGCGGCGCGATGATCCCGCTCGGCCAGCTCGCGAAGGTCGAGGTGGTCAAGGGCGCACCCGGAATTCGCACCGAGAACGCGCTGCTTTCCGCCTACATCTTCGTGGATATCCGCGACCGGGACATCGGCTCCTACGTCGCCGACGCGCGCAAGGCGGTCAACGAGCAGGTCAGCTTTCCACCCGGTTACTACATCACCTGGAGCGGGCAGTTCGAGTACATGGAGCGCGCGATCGCGAAGATGAAGATCGTGGTGCCCTTCACGCTGCTCATCATCTTCCTGCTGCTCTACCTGAACTTCCGGCGTATCACCGAGACGCTGATCGTGATGCTCTCGGTGCCCTTCGCGCTGGTGGGCGGCTTCTGGCTGATGTGGGCGCTGAACTACAACCTGTCGGTGGCCGTGGCGGTGGGCTTCATCGCGCTCGCCGGCGTGGCCGCCGAGACCGGCGTGGTGATGCTGATCTATCTGGACGCCGCCTGGGAGGAGACCAAGGAGCGCGTCCGCCACCAGGGGCGCGAGCCCGACGCGAACGATTTGTACGCGGCGGTGATGGAAGGCGCAGTCGAGCGGGTGCGACCCAAGATGATGACGGTCGTGGCGATCATGGCCGGACTGCTGCCCATCATGTGGGGCACCGGCACCGGCTCGGAGGTGATGAGCCGGATCGCCGCGCCGATGGTCGGCGGCATGGTCTCGTCGACCGTGCTGACGCTCGCGGTGATCCCCGCGATCTACGCGCTCGTCAAGCAGTGGCGCATCAAGCACGAGGTGCTGCGTTAGGGGTAGGATTCCGCGGCATCCTTGGACCGCGGATTTCTGATGGAAGCCTTCCTCCTCTCCACCGGCGTCGTCGCCCTCGCCGAAATCGGCGACAAGACGCAGCTGCTTGCCTTCGTGCTCGCGGCCAAGTACCGCCGGCCGTGGCCCATCATCTGGGGGATCCTGCTCGCGACGCTGGCGAACCACGCCCTCGCCGGAGCGGTGGGCGCGTGGCTCACGACCGTGGTGCCCGCGCAGACCCTGCGCTGGGTGGTTGGCATCTCCTTCATCGCGATGGCTGCCTGGACCCTCAAGCCCGACACGTTGGATGAGGGCGACGCGAAGCTCGCGGGCTTCGGCGTGTTCGGCGCCACGCTGGTGTCCTTCTTTCTCGTCGAGATGGGCGACAAGACCCAGGTCGCAACCGTTGCGCTCGCTGCCCAGTATCAGATGCTTGTCGCCGTGGTGCTCGGGACGACCCTGGGAATGATGATCGCCAACGTGCCGGCCGTGCTGCTGGGCGACGGGATCGCCGAGCGCATCCCGATGCGGCTGGTGCGCGCGGTGGCCGCCGCGATGTTCGCGGTGCTTGGCGTGGCGGCGCTGATGGGGATGGGGGCGGGGATCGGGCTTTAAGCGGTCGCGCCCTTCATGCGGCAGCTAAAGAATCAGGTGAAGTGCAGCTCGATCTTTCCCGTGCGGCGCTGGGCGGGGCCAACGACAATGTTGACGTCGTGCCCCAACTTCGCCACGAGTTGCAAGAGCCTGGCCTCGCTGACCCCGCGGAACTGCCCGCGAGTGATGCGCGACACTTTCGACTGGTCGACGCCGAGGAGTTCCGCGGCATCCTGTTGCGTCAGGTGGCGTGCCTTGATCGCGCGGGCGATCTCGGCGGCAAGTTGGGACTTGCGCTGCATCTCGGCTGCATTCAAGTAGCCGAGCTCGGCGTAGACATTGGGATCGCCTTGCGTGATCTCGTTCTCGAGCGGTCGGTTCATGATCGTCCTCCGTGCTGCCGTTGCCATGCGTCGAAATCCAGCTTCGCCGCCTTCAGGCATGGCAAGCAAATCTCGCTTTGCGGATCCGACCCACTTGATCGGTTTGCGATTTGGGATCGAGGTTGTGACAATTATGTCTATTTGGGCATATCCAGTCAATCCAGGCGGACACATCCCCCTGGTTACACCTAGCGAGAGGGTGGCACGCTCCACGCGCGCAGCCGTCGGCAAGGCGGTCCAAACCGAGGCCTCAGCCAGTTTGCTGACCGACGCGAAGCGTTCGCGCCGCCGCGCGAGTGGTCGTCAGGGGAGACCTCGCCATCGCACCCGGATTGGAGGAGGATCGAAGTTGCTGCGGGTGGCGACACCCGATGGTCCCACGGCAATCCATGAAGGGGAGGCCACCATGATGGACACGAAAGGGCGCGGCAGAGCGCTCCTCATCCCGATCCTCGCGCTCGTGCTGATCGTCGTCTGGCTGCGGCCGATCGACTCGGCGGCCGAGCGCTACGTCGAGGATGGGTTCAAACGTGCGCTGGTCACGTTCGCCACCGCGCGCGTGCTGAACGCAGCGCTCAGCTTCGCGCAGGAGGCCGAACTCAGTTTTCAGGCGGGCGCGGGCGGCTCGGTGAAGCCGGGCGCGGTGCTCGATCCGCTCGACGACATGATCGAGCAGTTCTCGACGATTATGCTCGCAGCCACCATGTCCTTCGCCATCCAGAACCTGCTGATTCTGGTTTTCAGCGCCTGGCCGATTCGCGTGTTGCTGTCGCTGCTGCTGGTCGCGTGGATGGTCCAAAGCTGGCGCCGGCGCGACGCCCCGGCGTGGGTGCCGAAGCTGGCCCTGGCGCTGGTGTGCCTGCGCCTGGCCATTCCCTTCATCGCGTTCGCGAGCGAGGCGACCTACCAGATGCTGCTCGACGGTCCCTACCAGGCGGCGCAGGCGCAGATCCAGACGGTGGAGAGTCCCGAAGCCGCAGCACGCCCCGACGAGGGAGTGCTCGACCGGGCGCGGCGCCTGTGGGCGCAGACCACCGACCTGGGCAAGAACATCGACGAGATTCGCGCCAAGGCCCAGGGCATGGTCGAGCATCTCGTAAGGCTGGCGGCGGTCTTCATCGTGCAGACGATCGTGCTGCCGATTCTGTTCCTGCTGGCGATGGTGTGGCTCTACCGGGCGCTGGCCGGTTTGCCGGTGTTCGGCGGGCAGCGGGGGGCGCGTACGGAACCGTCGCCGAGAGGCGCGGTCGCCGCCTGAGGCGTTGATTCAGAGAGAGATTCTGGTCGGGGTGAGAGGATTTGAACCTCCGGCCCCTCCGTCCCGAACCGTCCGAGGACTAGAGAAATGGATTGCCGAGGGGGCGATGCCTGCGCCGGTCGCGATTGAAGGGAGGAGGTACTGGCACCCGACGGTCTTTTACGGGCGGCTGGAGAAGCGGCTCCTCCCGTCCCGCGCGATGGACCCACCACGCCCTTCCGCTCCCCCATGACTCAATCCAGGAGAAGTCGATCATGAAAGCCGTTGCCTACAGGACCACGGGCCCCATCGACCGCGAAGGTGCCCTGCAGGACATCACTCTCGACAAGCCCAAGGCCACCGGCCGCGACCTGCTGGTGAGAATCAACGCCGTCTCGGTGAATCCGGTCGATGCCAAGCTGCGCGTTCGCAAGGCACCCGAGGCGGGCGGATGGGGGGTCCTTGGATTCGACGCGGCGGGTGTGGTCGAGGCGGTCGGATCCGAGGTGAAGGATTTCAAAGCGGGCGATTCGGTCTTCTATGCCGGCTCGATCACCCGGCCCGGCACCAACAGCGAGTTTCACCTGGTCGACGAACGCATCGTCGGCCGCAAGCCCGCCAGCTTGAGCAACGCGCAAGCCGCGGCACTGCCGCTGACGTCGATCACCGCCTGGGAGATGCTGTTCGACCGGCTCGACGTCCAGCGCCCGACCGCGCAGGGCGGCCAGACCATCCTGGTCATCGGCGGCGCAGGCGGCGTCGGCTCCATCACGATCCAACTGCTTCGTGCCCTGACCGACCTGACCGTGATCACCACTGCGTCGCGCCCCGAGACGCAGGCCTGGGTGCGCGAGTGCGGCGCCCACCACGTGATCGACCACCGCCAGCCGCTGGCGCGCCAGGTGTCGGCGCTGGATCTGGACGCGCCCGGCTTCGTGTTCTCGACCACGCAGACCGACCGGCACTATGCCGACATCGTCGAGTTGATCGCGCCGCAGGGCCGCTTCGGCCTGATCGACGACCCGGCCGCGCTCGACGCGTTGCCGTTGAAGCGCAAGGCGGTGTCACTGCATTGGGAATTGATGTTCACGCGATCGATGTTCGGCACACCGGATCTGGCAAAGCAGGGCCAGATCTTGAACGAGGTGGCGGTGCTGGTCGACGCGGGGCGCATTCGATCCACGGCCACCGAGGTCGCCGGCAAGATCGATGCCGCGACCCTGTGCAAGGTGCACGCGCAGATCGAACGCGGTACGACGCGCGGCAAAATCGTGCTCGAAGGGTTCTGAGGCCGACATGAAGCTCGACGTGGAAGCCGACAAGCGCAATGCGATCGACTTCTGCCGCGCGGCGTAGCTGGGCGGCAGAACGCGACTTTGTAGCCCGGCACACGCACCGGACCTGGCCAGTCGGCGACGAGCACGTGACGATGGACTTCTTCCGCGTTGCGGGTGAACTGCGCCCGATGAACACGGTGCCGCGCGGGCGCCGGTCCGCAAACCGTGGCGCGGTTCTTTCGGTGGTGTAGGCCGTCGGCACCGTCGCAAACAACTCCACCGTGCAACGCGTGCGATTTACAACCCACTTTCGGAAGTCCAATATAACGCCATCCTCACCCGCGGCGCACAACCCCAGACAGCGGCGACATGGCATGAGTTCATTACTCCCGGCACGCATCGCCGTCGCCATTGCGGCGGCGTTCCTGCTGGGCTCGGTTGTCCATGCACAGACCGCCGTACGCGTGGGTTCGAAGATCGACACGGAAGGGTCCGTGCTAGGCAACATGATCGTGCAGGTTCTGGAAGCCAATGGCATAAGAACCGAGAACAAGGTCCAACTCGGCACGACGAAGATCATGCGCGGCGCGATCAGCGCCGGCGAAATCGACATCTATCCGGAATACACGGGCAATGGCGCGTTCTTCTTCTCCGCCGAAACGGATCCCGCGTGGAAGAACGCCAAGGCGGGCTACGAGAAGATCAAGGCGCTGGACTTTGCCAAGAATCGGATCGTTTGGCTCGACCCCGCTCCGGCGAACAACACGTGGGCGATCGCAGTGCGCAAGGACGTTGCATCGACGCATGGGTTGAAGTCGCTCGCCGATCTCGGCAAGTGGGTGGCAGGAGGCGGCCGGTTCAAGCTGGCGGCTTCGGCCGAATTCGTCGAGCGGCCCGATGCCCTGCCCGCGTTCCAGACGGCCTACGGTTTCAAGCTCTCGCAGGACCAACTCCTGACGCTGGCTGGAGGCGACACGGCGGTGACCATCAAAGCCGCGGCCGAAGGAACTTCGGGTGTCAATGGTGCGATGGCGTACGGTACCGATGGAGCGCTCGCCGCCCTCGGACTTGTGATCATGGAGGACCCGCAGGGAATTCAGCCAATCTATGCGCCGGCTCCGATTATTCGCGCCGATGCTCTCGCCCGGCACCCGAAAATACGAGAGGTACTTGCGCCTGTGTTCCGGTCGCTGGACACTCCGACCTTGCAGGCGCTCAATGCCAAGGTGGCGCTCGAAGGCCAGGATGCCCAACACGTGTCGAGTGCCTACCTCAAGTCGCGCGGCTTCATCAAGTGATGAATCGGGAACGCCTGCACGCGCGGCGCAGCCGGCCGTGAGTCGTCGGGTGGTCCCCCGACGTGTGAAATTCGTCAGGAACCGCGTCCTGCTTGTGCTGATTCTTGGCGGGACTCTCGCCGGGTGGGGCCTCGCTTTCCTTACCACCGCGCCGAACCGATTGGTCACCGGGATGGGGATTCGTCTGGAAACCCTTTTGGTCGGATGGCGGTTCTCGCTCCTGCTGGCGGCGGCGGCGCTGGCGGTTGGCGCTTTCCTGCCACAGGTACGACGAACGCATGTGGCCATGGCCATCGCCGCGATGCTCTTGTTGGCCGGGTGGGTGTGGCTCGCCGGAACCCACGCGCATCTGCTTGCGGATACCGGTTCGGCGATCAGCCGAACTTCCTTCGGTGGCGGGTTCTGGCTGCTGGTGTTCCTTTCGTGGCTGGCCGCCGCCGATTCCATCCAGCGACTGCACCTGGGTGCCCCTGCCACCATTCTTGCCAACACGGCGGTGATCGTACCTTGCATCGGGCTGCTGCTTGCGGGCGAGCTGGCCGAGCTATCGCTGTTGAAGGAATACGCCAACCGGCAGGTTGTTTTTCACACCGCTCTTTTCAGGCATCTCGAAATCGTCGTGGCCACGCTGCTACCGACCTTGCTGATCGGTATTCCCTTGGGCGTCGCCGCGTTCCGCCGCGAACGATGGCGGATACCGCTGTTCGCGGTGTTGAACGTCATCCAAACCGTGCCTTCTATTGCGCTCTTCGGGCTGTTGCTCGCGCCCCTGGCGTTGCTCGCCATGCAGGTTCCGGTGCTGAGCCGTCTCGGTATCGGCGGTATCGGCATCGCCCCGGCGGTGATCGCGCTGATGCTGTACTCGTTGCTGCCGGTCGTGCGCAGCACAGTGGCCGGGCTTACACAGGTACCGCAGTCGGTCTTCGAGGCCGCTGCCGGCATGGGCATGAGCCGCGGCCAGATTTGGTGGCGGGTCGAACTGCCGCTTGCGCTGCCGGTCTTGCTTTCCGGGTTGCGCGTCGCGACGGTGCAGACCGTCGGTCTCGCGGTCGTCGCAGCGTTAATCGGCGCCGGCGGCTTGGGCGCGCTTGTGTTCCAAGGTATCTCGAGTAGCGCGCTCGATCTGGTGCTTCTCGGTGTCGTCCCAGTGGTTGCGCTGGCGGCAGCCTTCGATGCCATGTTCCGGCTCATGGCCGGCGTGCTGACGCCGTGATCACGTTCGAGAATGTCAGCAAAGCATTCGAGGGGGTCAAGGCGATCGACGACCTCTCGCTGACCATCACCCAAGGCGAGTTCACGGTCGTGATCGGCGCTTCCGGATCGGGCAAGTCGAGCGCGTTGAAAATGATCAATCGCCTGCTTGAGCACGACAGCGGGCGCATCCTGTTCGCTGGCCGGGAGATCCGCAGCTTCAAGCCCGAGGAACTTCGGCGCCGCATGGGCTATGCCATCCAGTCGATCGGCCTGTTTCCGCATTGGACGGTAGAGCAGAACATTGCGACCGTGCCGAATCTGCTCCAGTGGCCGCGGTCGCGCACGCGCGATCGCGTGACCGAGCTGATGGAGACGCTCCAGCTTCCGCCCGAGGTCTATCGCCACCGCTATCCGCATCAATTGTCGGGAGGACAACAGCAGCGGGTTGGCGTTGCCCGCGCCCTGGCGGGCGATCCCGACATGCTGCTCATGGACGAGCCGTTCGGCGCCCTGGATCCGGTAACCCGAGCCGCATTGCAGCAGGAGATCGCTCGCATTCATGACGCCTCCGGCAAGACGATCGTGCTGGTGACGCATGACATCGACGAAGCCCTACGCCTGGCGGACAGGATCGTCGTACTCGACCGTGGTCGCGTGGTTCAGGTCGGATCGCCGCGGGAGATCTTGTCCAGCCCCGCGAATGATTTCGTCGCCGATTTCGTCGGGCGCAGCGATGTCGGCGTCAAGCTGCTCGGTCTCTACACGGTGGCCGCCTGCCTCCGACCGGGTGACGTCGCCCCCGGCCCGCCCATCGCATCCGCCGCGAGCCTGCGCGAAGCCCTGTCGGCCTTCGTCGCTCGGCAGGTGGACCGTATTCCGGTCGTCGACGAACAGGGTCGGCCAGTGGGTGTCATTGCCCTTGCTGATCTTTTGCGACTGCGCTTGTGACCAAGAGTCGCGGCGTGCGCCCAGTGTGGGTCGCCATGGCGCGCGATCCGCTCGCCTGGTCGAGCGCAGCCCTGGTGTTTCTCGTGTTCGGGATGACTGCGCTCCGACCGCTCTTCGCCGCAGTTTTTCCCGATTTGCAACGGCCGATCTTCGAACAAGACAGCTTCCTTGCGTTGACGCTCGCGCACATCACATTGGTGGCGCTGTCGAGCGCCGCATCCATCGTCGTCGGAGTCGGCGCCGGAATCTTCATTACCCGTCCCGCGGGGCGCGAATTCCGGCCGCTGGTCGAGAGTACCGTGGCGATGGGCCAGACCATTCCCCCAGTGGCGGTCTTGGCCGTCGCTGTTCCCTTGATCGGGTTTGGTGAAGCGCCGGCGCTGATCGCGCTGGCCCTTTACGGCCTCCTGCCGATCGTGCAGGGCACGGTTGCGGGCATTGAATCGGTCCCGGGATCGGTGCGTGAAGTGGCCGCGGGCCTGGGCATGAGCGCCGGGCGAATACTGACCCGTATCGAACTCGCGCTCGCGATGCCGGTGATCATTGCCGGTGTGCGCACTTCCGTCATCATCAATATCGGTACTGCCGCACTGGCGGCGACCGTGGGCGCCAAGAGTCTGGGTACACCCATTGTCCTCGGGCTCTCCGGATTCAACACCGCCTACATCATCCAAGGCGCGGTACTCGTAGGACTGCTGGCAATTGTCACCGATCTCTGCTTCGATCGCCTGCAGGGATCGCTAGCTAGGCGGCCCACGATTCCTGCGCCTACACGCCGGAGCAAGGCGCGTAACGTTGGTTCGCATCCCGCTGCCTGAAAGGCGTGGACGCGACATCGTGCGACAAATGTGTCGCACGATGTCAGAGGTGGCCCCGGGAAACCGGACAGTCGGATAAGTGAAGTCTCTGCAACAATGGGCCAAACGGCCCGAAGGAGCAGAGAACATGAGACGACCCCGTCGCAACCACTCAGCGGCATTCAAGGCAAAGGTGGCGATCGCCGC
>JAGXFR010000029.1 GCA_024637155.1 Burkholderiaceae bacterium
CAGCTTGAGATCGGTGAGGATTGCGTCGATCAGGCGCTCGCCGTTTCGCGCTGCGGTCAGCGCCTCCGCGCAGGTGGCCGCCGTCTCGACGACGGCGCCCCACGAGGAGAGTTGCACGGCGAGCGCCTCGCGCAGCGAGTCATCATCCTCGACGACCAGCACGAGGCTCCCCAGCAAGACATTCTCGCTTCCGTTGGCGTGGATGGTCACTTCCGGCGCGCTGATCGGCGCCGCTCCCCTTTGCGCTGCGCCGACGAAGATCGGCGCGTAAACGCTGAAGCGACTCCCGTGGCCGAGGCGGGAGTAGAGCGTGCTCTGGTGACCCTCCAGGCGCCCGATGGTGGCTCTCACGACGGCGAGACCGAGTCCGTATCCATACGTGCTGTTGCGCGCCGGATTGCCGACCTGGTAGTACTCGTCGAACACCCTGGCGTGATGTTCCGGCGCAATGCCGATTCCGTTGTCGCGCACGTCGATCCGCACGCCGCGTCGCGTGCGCAACGCGCTGACGTGAACCCACGACTCGCCGCGCCGAGGATTCCCGGCAAATTTGATGGCATTGCTCAGGAGATTCGAAAGCACCTCGTGAAGGCGCTCCCGGTTCGAGCAAACGACCAGCGCACCGGGCACGGGTTCGCGGATCACTAGGCGGATTCCTGCAGCAGCGGCCGCCGGACCGAAGATGGTGCGCAAGCTGATGAAAAGCGTGCACAGATCGACCGGCCCGACCGGCAACCGGGCGTCGCGATTCTGCATGCGCGAGATTTCGAGGATTCGGCCAAGGTTTCCCTCCATCGCACTGACGCAGGTCTGCATCTGCTCCGCGCACCGCGCGACTTCCGCATGGTCACCTTCCTCGTCGCTGGTGCGCAGCATGTTCACGTACAGAGAAAGACTGCTCAGCGGTTGCCTCAGGTCATGGCTGACCGATGCCAGAACCAGCGACTTGGCCGCGCTGAGATCTTCATTGAGCTTGGACTGCGCGGCAATTTCCGCGTTGGCTCGTTCGAGGTCGCGCGCGTGCGCGAAGACGGCGCGCTCGCGGCGTTCCACTTGCATGCCGAGGACGATTCCGATCGAGTGGGCAACCGCAAGGTAAAGTGTGACCGCAATAGGGAAATCCGCTGGCTGGCCCCACGCAACAATCACGGTCGTGGCAGTCGGGATCGCAGTGATCACGGTCACTAGGGGAGTCGGAAGCCTCGGGAATGTGTAGCTCAACCATAGGACAATAATGACGGCCATCGGAATCTTGCTGGGAAACGGGTCCGAAATATGCGGCAGCGCCGGGGCGGCAGCCAGTAAGCTCAGACCACAACTCGTTATTGCGATAACGCCACCCACCACGAGCACATAGTGTTGCTCGATCCACTGCCTGTTTCTTCCGAGTAGCCACCAGGAGACAGCAAGAACGACGGCGATAGCCGCACGGATGGCTTGTCGCTGTAGATCCGCGCCTAGTAGGTCGTGGCGCAGGTGGATCGCCACGACGAAAGCGGCAGCCATTGCGGCCGCGAGGAAGAAACAAGCTCTGGTGAAGGCCAAGCCGGAGACGCGAAAGCCGTGTAGGAACTCCTGTTCCATCTCCACGTTACCGAAGCGCTTCGGTAAGAGCTCGTCGGCCAGCTTTTGTCTGATGCTCTGTTTACGTATCAAGTCTCGAACCGTCTCTTCTATCGCCTGAGGTTGTTCATTGGAGGGGGGCCGAACAACATCGGTGAACGGTTGCAGGAGCCCCTCTCGACCGCCAAAGAAAAACAGAGAGTTCGCGAAAACTGTTGTTCAAGAGAAACTCAAGGATTGCTCTCTTAACGCCTGTTTATTATGATTCATCCGGAATTCCTGGATTCTAGATCGCAGCTACGTCGCACGCGATATTCGGTTCGGGGATTTGTTTCTTCTGCAAGGCAGCAGCTACTCCAAGATGCAACGGCAGCCAGTATGGTCTAGATCGGGGCGAAGGAGAAGCGCAGAGGTGCACGTGCCGTTGCGAAGAAACGCGAAGATGCGCGAAGCAAGGGGTTCTCAGAGAGGCTAGCAAATGAGGGTATCACCGGAAAAAATATGGTGGCCAAACACGACGCACCCTGCGCGAGGCGAAAAGAGCATTAACGTCCCGCTTTCCTTCGCATCGAACGCGCATGCGGCGCGAGGTGCAAGGGGCACCGAGCTTCCTTTCCGCGTAAGACTGGTCAGGAATGAGGATCAGCTTTACCAAGCAGTTCGAGTTCGGCATGAAGCGTACTCGAAGCATCATCCACCGGTCGTTGCAGACCGCGTTGGCGTCGAAGAACTTGACGACAAGAAAGTGGACGCAATCGTCTTGTTGGCTGAGTCCAAGATTGATGCAGCTCCAATGGGGACTATGAGGGTTCACGTAAACGTCAGCGAGCCTCTGGCTTTTGAGAAGGAGTTCGATCTGCCGGCCAGGTTTCGCGGTAAGACGCTAGCGCACATTACGCGGTTGGCAGTCACTGGCGGGGATGCGAGCAGGCTAGTCAAACTTGCTTTATTCAAGACCCTGCACCGTTATTGTCACGCGTTGCAGATAGATTGGATGCTGGTGGCTGGGGTTCCTCCGTTGCACCGACAGTACCTGATGCTAGGGTTCTCGGACGTGTTCGAAGATGGTTTGTTGCGCCCGAGCGTGACAACGGCGAATCTGCCGGCTCGCCTAATGGGGTTTGAAGTGCCTTCCGCCGAGCGACGGTGGTCTGAAGCGGGCCATCCCCTGTACGATTTTATGGTCCGCGAATTCCATCCGGATATCGAGATCTTCAACTCCGTGCGGAGCATGTGGTCGCAGCCGCGCGCCAAGAAAATCTCTTTCCCTCAGGAACTCGAGACGCTCCAGATTCCAGTTGTTTGAAGCCGACGAGACTATCTATTCGAACAAGTCCGCCGCCTGCCTAGTTGAACCTGCCGGTCATCGGCGGCCGCCTGATGTTTCCGCTCGCTACGAGTACCTTCCGCAGTGGGTTCACGGCTGAACCTTCCGTTACGATGTACTCGAAAGGGGTTCGTGGTGAACGCAGACGGGCTGCTCTCTAAAGGCGCGCGCTGGACCGAACAAGCGGTCCTGTTGCTTGTCGCCTGCCTGCTTGCCGTTGCCCTGTATATCGTCTACCTCCAGCTTGGTCGAGCCGAAAGCCAGCCGCAAGGACGCATTGATAATTTCGTCTTTGCTACCGCGACTTCCCCAAATATTCAACCTGAAGGAATCGCGAAGTTATTTCGGGAATCCAAGATCCCCGACGGTCGCTTGTCGCTGTATCCCAACGGTTCCTATTGGATGCATCTAGTCGGTGCGAACCCTAACGTCGGGGCTGCGCTGACGATTGAGCAACCCCTGCTTAGACCCACTCAAGCGCGGTATTGGCGGGTCATTTCAGACCCCACGGGAACCGGTGCCAAAGATGCCTTTCATCTGATTCCAATACCCTATCGATTGGTTAGAAGTGGTGTGGCGCTTGAACTCGGGCACGTAGATTCGGAGAGGATCGAGGTTCTTGCGCAGATCGATAGCAATACTGTGGTTCGGCCCAAGGCAAGCGTTTGGCTCAGTGGAAATTTTGACTACGCCTCCTTGTCCTTCGAGCGTGGAGGGGGCGCCCTCGCGGGCGCCATTTTGGCGCTCGCCTTGTTCAGTGCGGTCATTGGGGCGCTCAACCGGGACCGGACTTTCTGGCTGTTTGCGGGCTGGCTGATTGCAAGTTTTCGAGTGGCCGCAGTTAACGGGGGCTGGGATGCGTACTGGCTTGGCGCGGATATTAGTAGCGGCCTTGTACATGACATAAATAGGGTGACACTTGCGTTGTATGCGCTGCTCACTGTCGAGATGCTAAGGTCTGTTTTTTCTCGTGAGTTTGGGAGCAGATCTCAGTTAATTCTTGTCGGACTACGCAATTTCTTTCTATTTCTAGTCCTCATGGCAGCGCTTCTCCCCCCAAGTATCTTCCTGCCGATTCTTTGGACATCCGGGGCAATAGGGATCTTCCTCGGATTAGGGTTACTTGTATTGAACGTGCCTGTTACGAAATCTACAGTAGCGTCTTTGTACCTGCTTTCATGGGCAGTGGCATTTGCAGGGATCTTGGCAGAGGTGGCGAGTGCAAGTGGCGTAATTTCCTTCAGATCGGCAATCCTCAACGCCCAAGTCGGCGCAGTCGCCTCCGCATTGCTGACTGCGATCGCGCTGGCCGAGCGGTTGCGCGTGGAACGGTCGCGGCGGCTTGCTGCGCAGACGCAGGCGGTCGGCGCACTGCGCCAGTTCCGGGACAACTACAACACACTGCCGATCGGGCTGTTTTCGCTGGATCGCTCAGGCTCCTTCACCGGGTACAACCCAGCGTTTGCGGCGATGCTCGGTTTGCCGGCGTTTTCTGCGGCGCACGAGCGCATGACCTGGTCGGGGTTCTTCGGCCTGGAAGCGCTGGAAGACATGGAGTTCGCGCTGCGGGGTGGTCGGGCTTCGGATCTCGAGTTGTATCGACCGGGCGCGAATGGCGAGGGGCGGTGGTATCTGGTTAGTGCTTCGCGCAAGGGAGAGGGTGTCGAGGGGTCGATACAGGACGTCACATCGCGCAAGGGAGCGGAGCATCGTCTGCAACACCTCGCCGATCATGATCCGTTGACGGATTTGCTCAATCGGCGCGGGCTGAGCCGCGAGATCAGCGTCGCCCTCGATCATGTGGAAGATGACATACCTTGCGCACTGGTGTTTTTCGATCTGGACCGGTTCAAGCTGGTCAATGACCTCTTCGGGCATTTCGCCGGGGATCAGGTGCTGGTTCAGATCGCGCAACGGTTGCGCGCGACCTTCCCGGCTCCGCACATACTCGGTCGGCTCGGCGGTGATGAATTCGTTGTTGTGCTCAAGGACTGCACGCCGGTCGCGGCGCGGCTGATGTGCGAGGAGGCTTTGCGCGAAATCGTCGATCGTCCTTACCACGTGGCGGACAAGGCGTTCGCGGTGACGAGCAGCGTCGGCGTGGTCGGTCTGCAGCACGAGATGTCGGAGCGCGATGCGCTGTCTGCCTGTGACCGCGCATGCGCCGAGGCGAAGAGCCAGGGCGGCTCGACGATCATCGTTTACACGGCCGACGATGCCGCGATGAAAGAGGAACTCGACGAGATCCGCCTGATCGCGGTGATGCGCCAGAAGCTTCCCGTCGACCGGCTCTTCACCGTGATGCAGCCGATCATTTCGCTGTCGGCGCCTTTCGCCAACCTCAACTACGAGGTGTTGCTGCGGATGCGCGAGACCGATGGTTCCGTGATCATGCCGGGACGTTTCATTGCGGCCGCGGAACGCAACGGGCTGATGGGCAACATCGACCGCTGGGTTCTCAACACGGTGCTCCAGTGGCTCGAACAGCACCCGGAGCATCGCAATCGTCTCAACTTCGCGGCGATCAACCTGAGCGGCGCCTCGCTCAACGACGAGCGATTCGTCCAGGACGCGATGGCGGCGATCCGGAACTATCCTCGATCTGCCGCGCGGGTCTGCTTTGAGATCACGGAAAGTGTTGCCCTTTACGACCTGAAGAACACCCGCCGTTTCGTGGATCGCGTGCGCTCCTTCGGCTCGATGGTTGCACTCGATGATTTCGGTGCCGGCTACACCTCGTTCAACTATCTCAAGGAACTGCCGGCCGATCTGGTCAAGATCGATGGCACTTTCATTCGCCAGATTCATGACCACCCGGCGAACTACGCGATCACCCGCGCAATTGTCGATCTGAGCCATCAGATCGGCATGTCGGTCGTCGCGGAGTGGGTCGAGACCCCCGCGGTGCTGGAAGCGCTGATGGGGTTGGGCGTGGACTACGGCCAGGGCTTCGCACTTGCGCGTCCGCTGTCCACGGAAACCCTGGTCCCGGCGCGCAGCAGTGGGGTCCTGGTGGAGGACCCGGAAGTCATCGCGCTGCTCAAGGACCGTCGGCCGCCGATCTTCCAGCGCCCGAGCGTACGCAAGAGCAACGACAACCAGCCGCGCGAAAGCTAGCGCGCGTGCGGGCTCAGACCCGTTCGACGACGGTGGCGATTCCCATTCCACCGCCCACACACAACGTGACGAGACCACGGCGCAGATCGCGCCGTTCGAGCTCATCGAGCAGCGTGGCGAACAGCACCGCACCGGTCGCGCCCAGCGGGTGACCCATCGCGATCGAGCCGCCGTTGACGTTGACCTTCTCTTCGGGCACGCCCATCTCGCGGATGAAGCGCATCACGACGGCGGCGAATGCCTCGTTGACCTCGAACAGGTCGATGTCGTCGATGCCCAGGCCAGCGCGCGCGAGCGCCTTGCGACTCGCGGGCATCGGCCCGGTCAGCATGATGGTCGGGTCGGTGCCGGTGAGCGCCGCGGAGACGATGCGCGCCCGCGGCGTGAGTCCCAGCCGCTTGCCGGCGGCCTCGCTGCCGATCAGCACCAATGCGGCGCCATCGACGATTCCCGACGAATTGCCCGCGTGGTGCACGTGGCGGATGGCCTCGACCTGCGGGTACTTGCCCAGTGCGACCGCGTCGAAACCCATTGCCCCGATTTTCTCGAACGCAGGCTTGATCTGCGCCATCGCTTCGAGGCTGGCGTCGGCGCGGATCGTCTCGTCGCTGTGGAGAATCCCGATGCCCAGGTCGTCGGTGACCGGCACGAGCGAGCGCGCGAAGCGACCCTCGTCACGTGCCCGCGCCGCCTTGCGGTGCGAGGCGACGCCGAACTCGTCGACCATCTCGCGCGAGTAAGCGTCGAGCGTCGCGATCAGGTCGGCGCCGATTCCCTGGGGGACGAAGCCGGTGGCGAGATTGGTTTCCGGGTCGAGCGCCCAGGCCCCGCCATCGCTGCCCATGGGAACGCGCGACATCGACTCGACCCCGCCCGCCACCACCAGGTCTTCCCAGCCCGATCGCACCTTCTGCGCAGCCATGTTCACGGCCTCGAGGCCGGAGGCGCAAAAGCGGTTGATCTGGACGCCGGAGACCTTCAGGTCCCAACCGGCGGCGAGCACCGCAGTCTTGGAAATCACGGCGCCCTGGTCGCCGACCGGGGTCACGCAGCCGAGGATCACGTCCTCGACCTGCGAGGTGTCCAGGTCGTGCCGGCGTTGCATCTCCTTGAGCAGCGTCGCCACCAGCGTCACGGGCTTCACCTCGTAGAGCGCACCACTGCTCTTGCCCCGGCCGCGCGGCGTGCGTATGGCGTCGAACACGAATGCTTCGGTCATGGCGAACCTCCACGGGAAGTCTAGCCCGATTTTGCTACATTGCTGCAATCAGCCGCGTCGCGGCCGCACGAGCCCAGAGGGGAGCGAACCATGATCGAGCGCAGCCTTTTCGAGGAAGGGCACGAGGCATTCCGGGATTCGTTCCGCCGCTTCCTGGAAAAGGAGGCCGCGCCGTACCATCCGGCGTGGGAAGAGCAGGGCTATGTCGATCGGGAAGTCTGGCGAAAGGCCGGCGAGAACGGTTTCCTGTGCCCGACGATGCCCGAGGAGTACGGCGGGGCCGGGGCCGACCGGCTCTATTCGGTCATCGTGATGGAGGAGATCGCCCGCCAGAACCTCACGGGACTGGGATTCTCGCTGCACTCGGACATCGTGGCGCCCTACGTGCTGCACTACGGTTCCGAGGAGCAGAAGCAGCGCTACCTGCCGCGCATGGCGAGCGGGGAGTGGATCGGCGCGATCGCGATGAGCGAGCCGGCCGCCGGTTCGGATCTCCAGGGAGTTCGCACCACGGCGCTGCGCTCCGGGGAGGACTATGTCGTCAACGGATCCAAGACCTTCATCACCAACGGCTACCTCGCCGACCTGATCGTCACGGTGGCGAAGACCAATCCCGCGGCGGGCGCCAAGGGCACCAGTCTGTTGCTCGTCGAGTCGGGGATGGCGGGCTTCGAGAAGGGGCAGCGCCTGAAGAAGGTCGGGATGAAGGCGCAGGACACGGCCGAGCTGTTCTTCAACGACCTGCGCCTGCCCGCGGCGCAACTGCTGGGCCGCGAGAACGAGGGTTTCGTCTATCTGATGCAGGAACTTCCCTGGGAACGGCTGCAGATCGCCATCACGGCGGTCGCCTCGGCGCAGGCGGCGATCGAATGGACGATCGAATACGTGAAGGAGCGCAAGGTCTTCGGCACGACGGTCGCGAGTTTCCAGAACACGCGATTCAAGCTGGCCGAAATGCAGACCGAGGTGCAGATCGCGCGGGTGTTCGTCGATCGCTGCATCGAACTGCTGCTGGAGAAACGCCTCGACACCGCAACTGCGTCAATGGCGAAGTACTGGTGCACCGACCTGCAGGGCAAGGTCCTCGACGAGTGCGTGCAGCTCCACGGCGGCTACGGCTACATGTGGGAATACCCGATCGCGCGCGCCTTCGCGGACGCGCGCGCGCAGCGCATCTACGGGGGCACCAACGAGATCATGAAGGAGGTGATCACGCGCGCGATGGGGCTGGGTAAGCCACCTAGCTGATCACATATGCAGCCGACCCGGTCGCGATCAGCGTGCCCGCGTCGTTCTCGAGCGTCATCTGCGTGGATCCGATGCGCCCGCCCAAGCGGCTCACGCGCGCGCTCGCGATGAAGTGCTCCCCCTTTCCCGGCCGCAGAAAGTCGACCCGCAGGTCGATCGTGCCCATGCGCGCAAAGCGCAACAGCACCTGCTCGGCGCTCTCGTTCTTGTGCTTCTCGCCGATCGCGCACATCAGCGCGAAGCCGCCGGTGGCGTCGAGCACGGCTGAGATCACACCGCCGTGGAGCCGGTCGTAGAGGAAATGACCCACCAGTTCCGGGCGCATGTCGAAGCGAATCCGCGGCGCGGCGGGATCGACCGATACCACCTGCACGCCGAGCGTCTGATTGAAGGTGATCATGCGCTCGAAGAGCTCACGAAACGCATGCTCGAGCTTTGCCTGTTCCTCGGCGGAGCGGGGGACCCCCGCAGCGTGGTGCGGCGCGTGGGCTGCGAGTCCTGCCTTGTCTTTCATCACCTTCCCTTGAAAACGGGGGCGCGCTTGGCGCGAAACGCCGCCACGCCTTCCCGGAAATCCTCAGTATGCCCGGCCGCGCGCTGCAGTTCGGCCTCGAGCTCGAGCTGGGTTGCGAGGTCATTGCCCAGGCTCGCGTTCAGCGCGCGCTTGGCGAGCGCGTATGCGCGCGTCGGTCTTGCCGCGAGTTGGGTGGCGAGCTGCTGCGCGTAGGGCAGCAGCGCCTCGTCGGGAAGCACTTTCCAGACGAGGCCCATGCGTTCCGCTTCGCTGGCCAAAATCTTTTCGGCGAGGATCGCCAGCGCGCGCGCGCGCATCTCCCCGACGTAGCGCGGCAGGAAATAGGTGCTGCCCGCGTCGGGGATCAATCCGATCTTCGTGAACGCCTGCAGGAACTGCGCCGAAGCCGCGGCAAGCACCACGTCGCCTGCGAGCGCGATGCTCATCCCGGCACCGGCCGCCACGCCGTTCACCGCCGAGACGATGGGCTTGGGCAAGTCACGCATCGCCAGGATCAGCGGGTGGTAGCGGCTGCGCAGCTTCGCACCGAGGTCGACCTCAGCGCTCCCGGCGTTTGCCACGCCCAGATCGGCTCCCGCCGAGAAGGCGCGGCCGGCGCCGGTGATCACGACAGCGCGCACCGTGTCGTCCTCGCCGGCACGCGCGACCGCTGCGCGCAGCGCCGTGAGGAGCGCTTCGTCGAGCGCGTTCAGGACCTCGGGCCGATTCAAGGTCACGGTGGCCACGGCGCCGTCGACCCGGTAGAGGACGGGTTCGTCCATGTCGTGTCTCTCCTTGGGGCCTCAAGCGTACACCGAACCGGCGTGTGAACCGTGCGCGTCGCGGCGTTTCTTGCCCACCGAGCGCGTCGGGCAGCATTTCGCCCATCGCGCTCCTATAATCGGCCGATGTCCACGATCCAGAGCGAGCGCGCAATCCCGACCGAGACCGTCACCGAGTCCGACGCCCCGCCGATTTTCGTCGATCTGGACGGAACGCTGCTGCGCTCGGACATGCTCTGGGAGAGCTTTGCCAGCGCGTTGCGGCTTGCGCCGCTGCGCCTGCTCCACGCGCTGGGCTCGTTGCCCCTGGGCCGCGGCAAGGCGGCGTTCAAGGAGGCGGTCGCGGCGCTCGGCCCGGTCGATGCGCAGACTTTGCCCTATCGGGAGAAACTGGTCACGTGGATCCGGGAGCGTCGCCGCGAAGGGCGCCGGATCGTACTGGCGACGGCGGCGGACCGCAGTTTTGCGCAGGCGATCGCCGCGCACCTGGGCATCTTCGACGCGGTGCTCGCGAGCGACGGAGAGCGCAATCTCAAGGGGAAGGAAAAACTCGCCGCGATCCGCGAGTCGGTGGGCGACGCGCCGTTCGACTATTGCGGCAACGGGGCCGAGGACGTGCCGATCTTCGCCGCGGCGCGAACCGCGATCGTGGTGGCGGCGTCCGCCCGCGTGATGGCCCGGGCGCAGGCCAGCGGGAATGCCGACTTGAGGTTCTGCGCGACCGGCACCGGACGAATCCGCAACTGGCTGCGCGCGCTGCGCCCGTACCAGTGGGCCAAGAACCTGCTCGTGCTGGTGCCGCTGTTCACCTCGTTCCACTACGACGACGCCGGTGCCGTCGGGGCGGCGGTGATGGCGGTGGTCGCGATGTCCCTCGCGGCATCCGCCGGGTATCTGGTCAACGACCTGCTCGACATGCAGGCCGATCGGCTGCATCCGCGCAAGCGCCTGCGCCCGTTTGCCGCCGGGGAGATCGGCGTCTCGCACGGGTTCTTCGGCGCCGCGGCACTCGTCGTACTCGCGCTGCTGATTGCGGCGAGCATCTCCTTCGGACTGGCCGGGTGGGTGCTCACCTATCTGTGCGCCACCATCGCGTACTCGTTCTTCATCAAGCGCCTGCCGGTCTTCGACGTGGTCACGCTCGCCGGGCTCTACACCTTGCGCATCGCCGCGGGCGGCAGCGCCGTCGGCGTCGAGGTGTCGTTCTGGCTGTTCGCCTTCTCGATCTTCGTGTTCCTCAGCCTGGCGCTGGTCAAGCGCTGCGGTGAACTGGTGCTCGCGCGCGAGCGCGGTGAGCAGACCGGGGCAGGGCGTGGATACAAGATCGAGGATCTGGGTACCTTGCAGCCGCTCGGGGTTGCCGCCTCATGCGCGTCGGTGCTCGTGCTGGCGCTCTACGTACGGCTACCCGAAGTCAGCGACCGCTACGCTTCACCCGAGATGCTGTGGGGCGCCCTGGTGGCGCTGCTGATCTGGCTGGCGCGGCTGTGGATCGACACGGGGCGCGGGCAGATGCACGACGACCCCTTGGTGCACGCGCTGCGCGACCCGACGAGCCGGTGGCTGGTCGCGGCGATCGGCGTGTCCTTCTTTCTGGCGGTCGCGATCGGGCGCTGAATGCTCAGTCGTCGCTTTTCACGAATTCGATGAAGCTGCGGATCATCGCGGCCACGCCGATCAGCACGACGATAATCAGCGCGGGATCCTTCAACTTGATGATCGGGGGCGCGAAAAACGCCAATGCCATGGCCAACGCGATGAGGCCCATCACGATCTTTGCGAACTTTCCTTCCATCGTCGCCTCCGTGGTCAGCTTGCGCTGTTCTCCAGTTCCTTCACCCAGCTTACCAGCCATCTGGCGGTGCGCAGCAAGCGCGCGTCGCCGCCCCGTGGACCGACCAGCTGAATGCCCATCGGCATGCCGTTTTCCGCGGTGAGCAGCGGCAGCGTCACCGCCGGCATCCCCGCAAAGGTCCACAAGGTGCAAAAGGCCGGGCTGCCGGTGGATTCGAGCCCGTGCGGCGCGGGCCCCCCGGTCGCCGCGGTGAGGATCACATCGCAGCGATCGAAGACCTCGTCGAGCGCCAGGCTCGTGGCCTGGATGCGCTCGACCGCGTTGTTGTAGTCAACGGCACTCACCCGTCGGCCGCGCTCGATCTGGCTGCGCAGCGACGCGCTCATCTGGTCGCGGCCACGTTCATAGAGCTCGTGGAAGTTCCGCGCGAGGTCGGCTTCCATGACCGTGGCGTGCCATGCCCAGGCGTCGGCGAGGACCGACGGGACTTCGAAGGGCCGCACCCGCTCGCCGAGCGCCTGCGCCACCTCGTCGAAGGCCAGCCGCGTCTGCTCCTCGGCCTCGCCCCAGTTGGGCGTCTTGGTGAAGGCAAAGGTCGGCGGCAGCGGCGGGTCCTGCATCGCCACCTCGCGCAGATTGGGTCGCGCGATCGGTCGCGTGGCCGCATCGCGCTCGTCGTAACCCATCAACGGTTCGGCGATGATCGCGAGATCCTCGACCGTGCGCGCGAAGAATCCCACCTGGTCCATCGGCCGGGACTGCTCGAGGATGCCGTGTCGCGAGACCAGCCCGAAGGTCGGCTTGTAGCCGTAAACGCCGCAATACGCAGCGGGACGAATCACGCTGCCGTTAGTCTGCGTGCCGATGGCGACCGGAACCATGTGCGCGGCCACGGCCGCTGCCGATCCGCTCGACGAGCCCCCGGGCGTGTGTTCCGGGTTCACGGGGTTGCGCGTCTTGCCTGGCGCATAGGTGGCCAGCTCGGTGGCGACGGTCTTGCCGAGGATGATCGCGCCCGCCGAGCGCAGTCGATCGACGACGGCTGCGTCGTACTGGGGGCGGCGCCCGGCGTGCAGCACGGTGCCGTCCTCGGTGGGCATGTCGGCGGTGTCGATGATGTCCTTGATGCCCACCGGCAGTCCGTGCAGCGGGCCCGTGGCGTGGCCCTCGCTGCGCACCCGGTCGACGTTGCGTGCCTGCTCGAGCGCGCGCGTTTCATCGAGGAACGCCCAGGCCTGCACGCGTTCCTCGTCCCCCGCGATGCGCGCGAGGCACCCCTTGACGAGATCCTCCGCACTCATGCGCCCTTCGCGAATGGCGGCCAGTGCTGCGGCTGCGCTCAGCGAGGTGACGTCGATGAAATCATCCGATGACATGCGCGCTCATCCGTCTCAGTTGCCGTAGAACACTTCGGGCAGCCAGTAAACCAGCTGCGGGAAGACGTAGACGAGGAACATCGTGACGAAGACCATGGCCAGGAACGGGAAACAGCCCTTGAAGATGGTCCAGAGCTGCACGTGCGGTGGCGCGATGCCCTTCAAGTAGTAGGCCGACATCGCCATCGGTGGCGTCAGGAACGAGGTTTGCAGGTTGAGCGCGATGAGGATGCCGAAGAACATCGGATCGACGCTGAAATGCGAGAGCAACGGCAGGAAGATCGGCACGAAGATGATGATGATCTCGCTCCACTCGAGCGGCCAGCCCAGGAGGAAGATGATCACCTGCGAGAGCAGCAGGAAGGTCACCGTGTTGAGGTCCATCGACAGCACGAATTCCTTGATCAGTCCCTCGCCGCCGAGGTAGGAGAAGACCGAGGAAAAAGTCCAGGAACCCACGAACAGCCAGCAGACCATCGCCGTGGTGCGCGCGGTGAGAAACACCGCCTCTTTGAGGCGGGCCCAGGTGAAGGCACCGTAGGCGACGGCGAGCACCATGGCGCCGAGCGCGCCGATCGCGGCAGCTTCGCTGGGCGTGGCGAGTCCGAAAAGGATCGCGCCGAGCACCGACATGATCAGCACGGCGAGCGGAATGAACGCCTGCAGCAAGAGGGAGATGACCCTGACCCACGGGATGTCGGTCTCTGACCTGGGGAGCTTCGGCGCGAGCTTCGGATTGATCGCCACGATCCCGATCACGTAGATCATGTAGAGGCCGGCAAGCAGGAAGCCGGGAATGATCGCCGCCGCATAGAGCTTGACCACCGAGACGGCAGAGGTGGCGCTGTAGACGATCAGCATGATCGACGGCGGGATCAGGATGCCGAGGGTGCCGCCCGCGCAGATCACCCCCGCCGATAGTTTCTCGTCATAGCCGGCCTTGAGCATGGCCGGGAAGGCCAGCAGGCCCATCAGCGTCACCACCGCCCCGACGATGCCCGTGGCCGTCGCGAACAATGCGCAGGTGATCAGCGCCGCCACCGCCATTGCCCCCGGAATCGCGCGCAGCGCGACCTGCAGGCTGTAGAAGAGCCGATCGAGGATGTTCGATCTCTCGATCATGTAGCCCATAAATAAGAACAGTGGAACGGCGGTCAGCACGTCGTTGTTCATGATGCTGAAGGTGTTCTGCGAGAGCAGGTAGAACACCCGGCTTGCGAAGAATTCCTGACCCGGGATGTAGTAGGCGTAGAAGCCGAACATGACGCCCATGGCCATCAGCGTGAACGCGATCGGGAACCCGAGCAGGATGATGAAGATGAAACTGCCCAGCATCATCAGGGCGATTTCTGGATTGCTCATTTCGCACCTTCGCCGGCTTGTCTATGCTGCTGCTGCAGCACACTGTCGAGTTCCTCCACATCGTGCAACTGCGGCGGCCACTCGCCGGTCTTGATGCACAGAATGCAGCGGATCACCTGCGCGAAGCCCTGGATGAAGAGCATGATCCCGGCGAGCGGGATCAGCGCCTTGAGCTGCCAGATGGGCACGCCCACGGGGCTGTTGACACTCACCTCGGTGTAGCCGAAGGAGTCGTGCGCGTAGCCGTAGCCGGCGATGATCAGCGCGGTGACCCCCGGATAGAAGAAGATGAAGTAGAGCACCAGCTCGAGGCCCGCCTGTACGCGCGGTGGCAGGAGCCGGAACAGTACGTCGCCGCGCACGTGCGCATTGCGCGAGAGCGCGTAGGCCCCCGACATGATGAACAGCCCGCCGTACATGATGTAGCTCATGTCGAAGGCCCAGCTCGTGGGGTTGTTCAGCACATAGCGCATGAAGACCTCGTAGGAGGTCCCCAGCGTGAGAATCATGATGCACCAGGCGAAGGCATGGCCCACGGCCATGCTGAAGCGGTCGATCATGATCAGGAATCTCTGGAGCATGGCGGTGCGTCCTTGCGAAGGCCTGATTGCGGAATCCCGGTACTCGGAAAAAAGGCGGCGCACCGTGATGCGCCGCCTCTGATCGGCCTCGAGCAGGTTACGAGGCAGCTAGAAAAGGATCAGGTGATCTTGCCGTAGAGGTGCTCGTAGGCCTGCTGGTTGTCCGCACCGTTCATGAACCCGTAATAGCCGACCCGCTTGGCCCACGCCACCTGCGAATCCCAGACCTTCTTGAAGAAGGGATCCTCGGCGGTAAGCCGCTTGACGATCGTGTCCCACGCCTTCAGCTGCGCGGTGAAGACGTCCTTCGGCGTGCGGATGACGTTGACCTTATCCTTGGTCTTGAGTTCCTGCAGATCGGTGGAGTACTGGTCCATGGCGAGCGCATAGTTCGACGTCGACGCCGCTTCGGCCGCGTACTTCAGGATGGCCTGCAAGTCCTTCGGCAGCGATTCGTACTTCTTCTTGTTGAAGTCGAGCTCGAAGAATTCCATCGCCTGATGGAAGCTCCCCATGTAGTAGTACTTCGCCACGTCCTGGGCGCCGAAGCGGCGGTCCGAGGTCGGGTTGTTGAACTCGAACGCGTCGATCACGCCGCGCTCCATCGCCGGCACGATTTCGCCGCCGGGAAGCTGCGTGACCTTCATGCCCATTTCCTGCATCAGATCGGCCGCCAGGCCCACCGTGCGGTACTTGAAGCCCTTGAGGTCGGCCGCGCCCTTGATGGGTTTCTTGAACCAGCCCAGCGGCTGGGTGGGCATCGGCATCGCCCAGAACGCGACCACGTCGAGTCCGAGCTTCTTGACCAGCTCGTCATAGAACGGCTGGCCCTGGCGATGAATCCAGGCGAGCATCTGGTTGGCGTCGCAGCCGTTGATCGGGCCGGACCCGAAGAGCGATGCAACCTTGCTCTTGCCATACCAGTACACCGCGACCGTATGGGCCGCGTCGATCACGCCCTTGCTGGTGGCGTCCATGACTTCGAAGGGCTTCACGACGGAGCCCGCGACGAGGTAGTCGATGCGCAGGCGCCCTTCCGCCATTTCGTTGACGCGCTTGACGTATTCCTCGGCCATCTCGTTGAAGACGTCCTTCGCACCCCAGGCGCCCTGCATCTTCAGGACGATCGGGGACTGCGCGACCGAGATCATCGGGACTGCGAGTGCTGCTGCGCCCGCCATGCCGCCGGCGGCGGCTCCAAGGAATTTGCGTCGACTGGGCCCAGCCTCGCTCGTGACCCCCGTGGTCGTCGCTGTCTTCTTGTCACTCATTGTCAGCCTCCTGTTGTGGACATGGTTTCCCGCCACGGGCGCCAGTTTCTCACCCCGGAAGGCGGACTTGCTGCTGCGGCCAATCCTAACCCGGGTTACCGGCATTGGCAACCCGGGCTCACCCGGGCTCGCCCGGGCTCGCCCGGGCTCGCCCGGAGATCCTTCGTCAACGGGGGGCGCGGCTGCGGCGACTACGCCGGCGAGCTGGCCTGCAGGCCAAAATCCTGCGGGAAATCATCGACCGCGATCACCTCGCTGGTGAGCTGCGCGGCGCGTTCGAGG
>JAGXFR010000030.1 GCA_024637155.1 Burkholderiaceae bacterium
GAGATGGTGATGCCGGGGGACAACGTGAAGATGATCGTGACGCTGCTGGCGCCGATCGCGATGGAACAGGGGCTGCGCTTTGCGATTCGCGAAGGTGGCCGCACCGTCGGCGCCGGCGTCGTCGCCAAAGTGATCGCCTGAGGCAGCGGGCGGGGGCACGGCGCGCCGTGCCCCGGATTCACGCAGGAAAAAATTCGCGGCGCGAGCCGCCTCGCTCTTTGGAGGAAACGCAATGAGCAACCAGAAGATCCGGATTCGGCTGAAGGCCTTCGACTACAAGCTGATCGACCAGTCGGCCGCCGAGATCGTCGAGACGGCCAAACGCACGGGTGCGGTGGTGCGCGGCCCGGTGCCACTGCCCACGTCGATCGAGCGCTTCGACGTGCTGCGTTCGCCGCACGTCAACAAGACCTCGCGCGACCAGTTCGAAATCCGCACGCATCAGCGCCTGATGGACATCGTGGATCCGACCGACAAGACGATCGACGCCCTCACGAAGCTGGATCTGCCGGCCGGGGTCGACGTCAAGATCTCGGTCAAGCAGTCGGACGGTGCGCGCTCCTGACTTGTCGCAAGGCAGAAGTGACGTTATAATTTACGGCTTTTCCGGCATCGAACCCGCGGCATGGACCGACGGGCGCGGCGCCGGACTTTCATACACCTGGCCAATCGTAGCCGGGACGGGAGAAAAGAAATGAGCCTTGGCCTTGTGGGACGCAAGGTCGGCATGATGCGCATTTTTACGGACGATGGCGAAAGCGTCCCCGTAACTGTGCTCGACGTGTCGAACAACCGCGTCACCCAGATCAAGACCGTCGATACCGACGGCTACACGGCGATTCAGGTCGCCTACGGAACCCGCCGTGCTTCCCGCGTCAAGAAGCCCCAGGCAGGACACTATGCCAAGGCCGCGGTCGAAGCGGGCAGCATTCTGCGCGAATTCCGGGTTGATCCCGCCCAGGTCGGTGAGTTGGCCGCCGGTGCGGTGATCAAGGCCGAGATCTTCGAGGTCGGTCAGCGGGTCGACGTGATCGGCACGTCGCTGGGCAAGGGATTTGCCGGCGCGATCAAGCGCCACAACTTCTCCTCGGGCCGCGCGTCGCACGGCAACTCGCGTTCGCACAACACGCCGGGTTCGACCGGCATGGCGCAGGATCCGGGTCGCGTGTTCCCGGGCAAGCGCATGCCAGGGCACCTCGGCGACGTGCAGTGCACCGTCCAGAATCTCGTCATCGCTCGCATTGATGCCGAGCGCCAGCTGCTGCTGGTGCGTGGCGCCGTTCCGGGCCACCGCAATGGCGACGTCATCGTCACCCCCGCTGTCCGTGCCGGCAAGGCCGGCGGCGCCAAATAGGAGGAGCGACGATGGAACTCAAATTTCTCGACGCTCAAGGCCAGGACGGGGCCCGGGTCGATGCGCCGGATACCGTCTTTGCGCGCGAATTCAACGAGCCGCTGATCCATCAGGTTGTGGTCGCCTATCAGGCGAACGCGCGCAGCGCGAACCGCAAGCAGAAGGATCGGGGCGAAGTGCACCATTCGACCAAGAAGCCGTTTGCCCAGAAAGGCACGGGTCGGGCGCGTGCCGGGATGACCTCCAGTCCGCTGTGGCGCGGAGGCGGCAAGATTTTCCCGAGCACGCCTGACGAGAATTTTTCGCACAAGCTCAACCGCAAGATGTATCGGGCCGGAATGTGCTCGATCCTCTCGCAACTCGCCCGCGAAGACCGCGTGGCCGTGATCGATGCCCTCGTGGTCGAGGCGCCGAAGACCAAGCTGCTCGCCGAGAAGTTGAAGGCGATGGGGCCGGGGACGGTGCTGCTGATCACGGACAGTTTCGATGAAAACCTGTATCTCGCGTCGCGCAATCTGCGCAATGTGATGATCGTTGAGCCGCGCCAGGCCGACCCGGTGTCGCTGGTGCGCTTCGACAAGGTGCTGATCACGCGCTCGGCGCTCGCCCAAGTTCAGGAGATGCTGTCATGAACCCCGAGCGTCTGATGAGGGTGCTGGTCGCCCCGATCGTCTCCGAGAAGTCGACCATGCTCGCGGAGAAGAACGAGCAGATCGCGTTCCGGGTTCTGCAGGATGCGACTCGTCTGGAGGTGAAGGCCGCCGTTGAGCTGCTCTTCAAGGTGCAGGTCGAATCGGTGCAGGTGCTCAACCAGAAGGGCAAGGCCAAGAAATTCGGCCGCTTCCAGGGGCGGCGGCGCAACGTTCGCAAGGCCTACGTCTCGCTGGCTCCGGGCCAGGAGATCAACTTCGCGGAGGCCAAGTAATGACGGTCATCAAGCTCAAGCCGACCTCGCCGGGGCGCCGCGCGATGGTCAGGGTGGTGACGCCCGGTCTGCACAAGGGCCGGCCGGTTGACGCCCTGACGATCAGCAAGAAGCGCAGCTCGGGTCGCAACAACCAGGGTCACATCACCACGCGACATCGCGGCGGTGGCCACAAGGCGCATATCCGCCTGGTGGACTTCAAGCGCGACAAGGACGGGATTCCCGCCACGGTCGAGCGCATCGAATACGACCCGAAACGCAGCGCCCATCTGGCCCTGTTGTGCTACGCCGACGGCGAGCGCCGGTACATCCTCGCGCCCCGTGGCGTGACGCCGGGCGCCAAGCTGCTCAGCGGCGCGGAAGCGCCGATCCGGGCGGGCAACACGCTGCCGATCCGCAACATCCCGGTTGGTTCGACCATCCACGCGATCGAGATGTTCCCGGGCAAGGGTGCGCAGATGGTGCGCACGGCCGGCGGCTCGGCCAGACTGCTGGCGCGCGAAGGGATCTACGCTCAGGTGCGACTGCGTTCCGGCGAGATCCGGCGCGTTCACATCGACTGCCGCGCCACAATCGGCGAGGTGGGCAACGAGGAACACAGCCTGCGCCAGATCGGCAAGGCGGGGGCGACGCGCTGGCGCGGCATTCGTCCGACGGTTCGCGGTGAGGTGATGAATCCTGTCGATCACCCGCACGGCGGGCGCACGCGCGGCAATCGCCACCCGGTTTCACCGTGGGGCCAGCCGACCAAAGGGTACAAGACCCGCCGCAACAAACGTACCGACGGCATGATCGTGCAACGTCGGAACAAGTCCTAACGGGTACGCCATGGCACGCTCAGTCAAAAAAGGGCCGTTCGTCGACGCCCATCTGTTGAAGAAAGTCGATGCCGCCACCGCCAGCCGCGACAAGCGGCCAATCAAGACCTGGTCACGCCGCTCGACGGTGCTGCCCGAGTTCGTCGGCCTGACGATCGCGGTGCACAACGGCAAGCAGCATGTGCCGGTGTTCGTCAACGAGAACATGGTCGGGCACAAACTCGGCGAGTTCGCCATGACCCGGACGTTCAAGGGGCACGCGGCGGGCAAGAAGGCCGTGGTTCGCCCCGCCGCGGCGCGCAAGTAGAGGAGCCGGAAAATGGAAACGCAGGCAAGCATGCGCGGTGTGCGCATCTCGGCCCAGAAGAGCAGGCTCGTTGCCGATCTGGTGCGCGGGAAACCGGTTGAGCAGGCGCTGAACATTCTCGCGTTCTCTCCCAAGAAGGCCGCCGCACTGGTCAAGAAGGTCATTGAGTCGGCGATCGCCAATGCCGAACACAACGACGGTGCGGATGTCGACGAACTTCGGGTGAAGACCATCCATGTCGACAAGGGGGCGTCGCTGCGACGTTTCCGGGCACGCGCCAAGGGGCGCGGTGCGCAGATCGAGAAGCAGACCTGTCACATTTTCGTGACCGTCGGCAACTGAGCGCGAGGCTGAAGGAAGACTATGGGACAAAAAATACATCCGACCGGATTCCGCCTTGCGGTCAGTCGCAACTGGTCTTCGCGGTGGTACGCCGACAGCGATCAGTTTGCGACGCTTCTCAACGACGACATTCGCGTTCGGGAGTACCTGCGCCGCAAGTTGAAGGCCGCTTCAGTTGGCCGTGTGCTGATCGAGCGCCCCGCCAAGAACGCCCGGATCACGATTTTCTCGGCACGCCCGGGCGTGGTGATCGGCAAGAAGGGCGAGGACATCGAGAACCTGAAACGCGACCTCCAGCGCCTGATGGGCGTGCCCGTGCACGTCAACATCGAGGAGATCCGCAAGCCTGAGATCGACGCGCAACTGATCGCCGACTCGATCACCCAGCAGCTCGAGAAGCGCATCATGTTCCGCCGCGCGATGAAGCGTGCGATGCAGAACGCCATGCGTCTGGGCGCCCTGGGCATCAAGATCATGAGTTCGGGTCGCTTGAACGGCGTCGAAATTGCGCGGCGCGAGTGGTACCGCGAAGGTCGGGTGCCCCTGCAGACGCTGCGTGCGGACATCGACTACGGAACCTCCGAGGCGATCACCACCTACGGGCTGATCGGCGTGAAGGTTTGGGTCTACAAGGGCGACATGCTCGCGCGGGGTGAAGCGCCCCATGCAGAGAAAGAGACGACGCCCGCGCCGGATCGCGAGGATCGCCGTGTGCGCCGTGTGGCGCGCCCGGGCGCGCCAGGCGCTCCGCGCGGTGGCCGCGGCAAGGGTGGAGCAGAGGGCCAGGCTCCGGCGGACCGGGGCGCTGCGGCGCCCAAGGCGGCCGTGCGGCGTGTTGCCAAGCCCGCGGAAGCTCCCAAGGCCGACGCTGCCCCCCAGGTCGACGCTGCCCCCGCGGGTGACGGCGCCGAGAAACCGGATTCACAGAACTAAGGAGTGAGCGATGCTACAACCCGCTCGTCGCAAGTACAGGAAGGAACAGAAAGGTCGCAACAAAGGCAACGCCACGCGCGGCGCCACCGTTGCCTTCGGTGACTTCGGGCTCAAGGCGATTGCTCGCAGCCGCCTGACGGCGCGCCAGATCGAGGCGGCGCGGCGCGCGATGACGCGCCACATCAAGCGCGGCGGCCGGGTCTGGATCCGGATCTTCCCGGACAAGCCGATCTCCAAGAAGCCCGCTGAGGTTCGCATGGGCAACGGCAAGGGAAACCCCGAGTACTACGTCGCGGAGATCCAGCCCGGCAAGGTGCTCTACGAAATGGACGGAGTGACCGAGGCGCTGGCGCGGGAAGCGTTCGCGCTGGCGGCGGCGAAACTGCCCATGAAGACGGCATTCGTGTCGCGCATGGTCGGTGCCTGATTCCGCGCATCCGATACGAGGTTTGATATGAATGCGAAAGAAATCCGCGCCAAGGACACCGAGGCGCTGAACAAGGAGCTGATCGATCTGCTCAGAGCGCACTTTTCGCTGCGCATGCAGGTCGCCACCCAGCAGTTGTCGAACACGAGCCAGCTTCGCAAGACCCGGCGTGACATCGCACGGGTGCGAACGGTGCTCAGAGAGAAGGCGGTCGCCCAATGAACGTTCCCGAGAACGAGACGCCCCGGAGCAAGCGCACGCTTACCGGGCGCGTGGTGAGCAACAAGATGGACAAGACGGTGACGGTGCTCGTCGAGCGCACGGTCAAGCACGAGCTCTACGGCAAGTACATCGTGCGCTCGAAGAAATACCACGCCCACGCCGAGACGGAATACAGCGAAGGCGACACCGTCGAGATTCAGGAATGCCGCCCCTTGTCGAAGACGAAGGCGTGGATCGTGACCCGGGTTGTGCGCGCCGCGGCCTGATGCGCGCGTCGGTTGCCTAACCAGGATTGCTAAGCTATACTGTACGGCTTCGTGTTTGCAGCGCGCTGACGAGAGTCGGTGTCCGGTGCGGCGCGAATCTTCCCCGAACCACGGGACCAAGACTGACCGTTAGCGGCTCGGAGCGATCCAGGCGCGATGCGGGAAAAGTTGGGATAGGAAAAACATGATTCAGATGCAGTCGACGTTGAGCGTCGCCGACAACACCGGCGCGCGTTCTGTCATGTGTATCAAGGTGTTGGGCGGATCGAAGCGGCGCTATGCCGGGATCGGCGACATCATCAAGGTCACGGTCAAGGAAGCGCAGCCGCGCGGCCGGGTCAAGAAAGGCGAGATCTACAGCGCGGTGGTCGTGCGCACGGCCAAGGGCGTACGCCGGCCTGACGGTTCGCTGCTGAAGTTCGACGGCAACGCAGCCGTCCTGCTGAACGCCAAGCTCGAGCCGATCGGAACGCGGATTTTCGGGCCTGTGACGCGTGAACTGCGCACCGAGCGATTCATGAAGATCGTCTCGCTCGCGCCGGAAGTTCTCTGAGGAGTCCGCGATGGATAAGATCAGAAAGGGTGACGAAGTGGTCGTGATCGCGGGTCGCGACAAGGGCAAGCGGGGTACGGTGCTGCGCCGTGTCGACGCCGCGCACCTGCTCGTTGAAGGCATCAATCTTGTCAAGAAGCACCAGCGCCCCAACCCGATGAAGGGCGAGGCCGGTGGAATCACCGACAAGACGATGCCGATCGACCAGTCGAACGTGATGTTGTTGAACCCCGGCACCGGCAAGAGCGACCGGGTCGGGATCAGGGTGCTTGAGGACGGGAAGAAGGTTCGCTTCTTCAAGTCCAACGGCGAAACGGTCAAGGCCTGAGCGCCGCGACACGGTGCCTGGGAGACCGGTGATTCGCGCCGGGTCTGGAGAGGAACAAGATGGCTCGTTTTCAAGAACAGTATCGTGAGAAGGTCGTTCCCGACCTGATGGCGAAGTTCGGCTACAAGTCGGTGATGGAAGTCCCGCGCTTCGGCAAGATCACGCTGAACATGGGCGTGGGCGAGGCGATTGCCGACAAGAAGGTGCTCGACTTTGCGGTGGGCGACCTGACCAAGATCGCCGGCCAGAAGGTCGTGGTCACGAAGGCACGCAAGCCGATTGCCGGGTTCAAGATTCGCGAAGGCTACGCGATCGGGTGCATGGTCACGCTTCGTGGCGTGCGGATGTACGAATTCCTCGATCGTCTGATCACGGTGGCGCTGCCGCGCGTGCGTGACTTCCGCGGGATCTCCGCGAAGGCGTTCGACGGGCGCGGCAATTACAACCTCGGGGTGAAGGAACAGATCATCTTCCCCGAGATCGAGTACGACAAGGTTGACGTGCTGCGTGGGCTGAACATCAGCATCACCACGACGGCGAAGACCGATGAGGAAGCCAAGGCGCTGCTTGCGGCCTTCCGTTTCCCCTTCCGCAATTGAGGTGAACAGGTGGCGAAACTTGCTGTGATCAATCGGCAACTCAAACGTGAACGGATGGTCAAGAAATATGCCCAAAAGCGCGCCGCGCTGTGGGTTGTAATTCGGGACCAGTCGAAGACCGAAGAACAGCGTTTTCAGGCACGGCTGGAGTTGCAGCAGTTGCCGCGAGACGCGAGTCCCGTGCGGTTGCGCAACCGGTGCGCGATCACCGGCCGTCCGCGCGGCACATACCGCAAGTTCGGCATCGCGCGCAGCTCGCTGCGCGAGGTTGCAATGCGCGGTGAAGTTCCAGGCCTGGTCAAGGCGAGCTGGTAGCGAGGAATCAGATATGAGCATGAGCGATCCAGTCGCCGACATGTTCACGCGCATCCGCAACGCGCAGCGCGTGGACAAACAGACCGTAACGATGCCGTCTTCGAAACTGAAGGTGGCCATCGCCCAAGTCCTGCAGGACGAGGGCTATATCGACGGCTTCGAAGTCAAACCCGACGGTGCCAAGAGCGAGCTCCAGGTGCAGTTGCGCTACTACGCGGGGCGTCCCGTGATCGAGCGCATCGAGCGCGTCTCGCGCCCCGGGCTGCGGGTCTACCGCGGGCAGCACGATCTGCCCAAGGTCCTCAACGGCCTGGGTGTGGCGATCGTCACGACCTCACGGGGCGTGATGACCGATCGCAAGGCGCGCGCCACGGGCGTGGGCGGCGAAGTCATCGGCTACGTGGCGTAAGGAGACGGCGATGTCACGAGTTGCACGCATGCCGATTGTTCTGCCCGACGGGATCAAGGTCGATCTCGCCGCCGAGTCGCTTACCGTCAGTGGACCGCAGGGAAGCCTGTCGCTTGCCCTCCACCCGCTGATTCGGTTTGCCAACGAAGGCGCCGCGCTCAATGTCACAGCGGCCGACGAGACCCGGCAGGCACGGGCGATGAGCGGTACGTTCCGGGCGCTGGCCGCGAACATGGTCGAGGGTGTCTCCAAGGGATTCCAGCGCAAGCTCAATCTCGTTGGCGTTGGATACCGCGCCCAGGCGCAGGGCAACAAGCTCAATTTGGCGCTCGGCTTCTCGCACCCGGTGGTTCACGAGATGCCCGAAGGCGTCGAAGTCATGACCCCGACGCAGACCGAAATCCTGATCAAGGGCGCGGACAAACAGAAGGTCGGGCAGGTGGCCGCCGAGGTACGTGCGTACCGGCCGCCGGAGCCGTACAAGGGCAAGGGTATCCGTTACGCCGGCGAAGTCGTCGTGATCAAGGAAACCAAGAAGAAGTAACGCTCGAGACCACCGATAGGACGATAGACGATGGACAAGAACCAAGCCCGCCTGCGTCGCGCGAGGCAGACGCGACTCAAGATCCGCGAACTTCGGGTCGACAGGCTGACGGTGTTTCGCAGCGCCCAGCACATCTACGCGAACATCACCGCCGCGGATGGCTCGAAAGTTCTGGTGGCCGCCTCGACGGTGGAGCCGGAAGTTCGTGCCCGGCTCGCCAGCGAGGGTGGCAAGGGCAGCAATGCCAGTGCAGCGAAACTGATTGGACAGCGCATCGCGGAGAAGGCGTTGCAGGCTGGAATTGAAAGTGTGGCCTTTGACCGCGCCGGGTACCGGTATCACGGGCGCGTGCGCGCTCTGGCCGACGCGGCTCGCGAAGCCGGCTTGAAGTTCTGACGCGGCCACAGCACAGGAACCGACAATGGCGAAAATGCAAGCAAGGGGCCCACGGGCCGGTGGTGAGGATCGCGACGACGGTCTGCGCGACAAGATGATCGCGATCAATCGCGTCACCAAGGTCGTCAAGGGCGGACGCATTCTGAGTTTTGCGGCGCTCGCGGTCGTGGGCGACGGCGATGGTCGCGTCGGCATGGGCAAGGGCAAGGCCCGCGAGGTGCCGGTTGCCGTGCAGAAGGCGATGGACGAGGCGCGGCGCAAGATGATCAAGGTCAGCCTGCGCGGCGGCACGATCCAGCACGCGCTCTACGGACGCCACGGTGCCGCGAACGTGTTTCTCGCACCGGCGCCGGACGGCACGGGCGTCATCGCGGGCGGACCGATGCGTGCGGTGTTCGACGTGATGGGCGTGACCAATGTGGTTGCAAAGAGCCACGGGTCGAGCAACGGCTACAACATGGTGCGTGCGACGCTCAATGCACTGAGCAAAATGAGCACCCCGGCCGAGATCGCCGCCAAGCGCGGCAAGACGGTCGAGGAGATCCTCGGCTAGGGCACTGCCCTGGCGTGCGCGACCGCCCGGGGGGCGCGCGGATCCGGAGAAAGCGATGACAAAGAAGACATTGAGAGTGACACTGGTGAAAAGCCCGATCGGCACCAAGTCCGACCACCGCGCGACGGTGCTTGGGCTGGGCCTGAAGTCGATTCGGCAGACCCGGGAACTCGAGGACACGCCGGCGGTTCGCGGAATGATCAACAAGGTCTCGTACCTGGTCAAAGTGAACTGAGGCACGAGGAGGAAGCATGCGTCTGAACGACATCAAGCCCGCCGAGGGCAGCAAGAAGCCGCGCCGGCGGGTCGGCCGCGGAATCGGGTCGGGCCTGGGCAAGACCGCGGGCCGCGGCCACAAGGGTCAGAAGTCGCGAGCGGGCGGCTTCCACAAGGTCGGCTTCGAAGGCGGCCAGATGCCGCTGCAGCGCCGACTGCCCAAGCGCGGGTTTCACTCGATGACGGCGGCCCTGACCGCCGAGGTGCGACTCTCGGACCTGCAGAAGCTCGAGGGGGCGGAAATCGACCTGCTCGCGCTCAAGCAGGCGGGAGTGGTCCCGCAGCTCGCGACCGGCGCCAAGGTGGTGCTCTCGGGCGCAATCGAGCGCAAGGTGGCGCTCAAGGGCGTCGGCGTGACAAAGGGCGCGCGCGCGGCAATCGAAGCCGCTGGCGGCAGCGTCGAGTAAGCGCGCCGGGCGTCAGCGGACAAACAGAGAATTGAGAATCCAGAAACGTGGCCAGTAACCCATCGGCATTGATGAAAGCGGGCAAGTCGAGCGACCTGAAGCGTCGCCTGATTTTCCTGTTGCTCGCGCTGGTCGTCTACCGGCTGGGCGCGCATATCCCGGTTCCCGGGATCGACCCGGAGCAGCTCGCGAAGCTGTTCCAGGGGCAGCAGGGCGGCATCCTGGGCATGTTCAACATGTTCTCGGGCGGCGCGCTGTCGCGCTTCACGGTGTTCGCGCTCGGAATCATGCCGTACATCTCGGCGTCGATCATCATGCAGCTGCTCACCGTCGTGGTGCCGCAGCTCGAGGCGATCAAGAAGGAAGGCGAGTCGGGACGGCGGACGATCACCAAGTACACGCGCTGGTTCACGCTGGCGCTCGCCACGTTCCAGGCGCTGGGCATCGCCATCGCGCTCGAATCGCAGGCCGGACTGGTGCTCGACCCGGGCGTCGTGTTCCGCTTCACCGCGGTGGTGTCGCTGGTGACCGGCACGATGTTCCTGATGTGGCTCGGCGAGCAGATCACCGAACGCGGGATCGGCAACGGCATTTCGATCATCATCTTCGCCGGCATCGTCGCGGGATTGCCCAGCGCTATCGCCGGCATGGGCGAACTGGTGCGCACCGGCTCGATGCACGCGTTTGCAGCGCTGGTCATCGTCGCGCTGGTTGTGCTGGTTACCGCCTTTGTCGTGTTCGTCGAACGCGGGCAGCGCAAGATCACGGTGAATTACGCCAAGCGCCAGGTCGGCAACCGTGTCTACGGCGGGCAGACCTCGCATCTGCCGTTGAAGCTCAACATGTCCGGCGTGATTCCGCCGATCTTCGCCTCGTCGATCATTCTGTTTCCGGCGACCATCGCGCAGTGGTTCACCTCGGGCGAGACCAACAGTGCCATTGCGACGGCGCTCAAGGACCTGGCTGCGACGCTTTCGCCGGGGCAGCCGGTGTACATCATGATGTACGCGGCGGCGATCATCTTCTTCTGTTTCTTCTATACCGCGCTCGTGTTCAACAGCCGGGAGACGGCCGAGAACCTGAAGAAGAGCGGCGCGTTCGTGCCGGGGATTCGCCCCGGGGAGCAGACCGCGCGTTACATCGACAAGATTCTGATGAGGCTCACGCTCGCTGGCGCGATCTACATCACGGCCGTGTGCCTGTTGCCCGAGTTCATGGTGTTGCAGTGGAACGTGCCGTTCTACTTCGGCGGGACTTCGCTGCTGATTATCGTGGTGGTCACGATGGACTTCATGGCGCAGGTGCAGGCCTACATGATGTCGCACCAGTACGAGAGCCTGCTTCGCAAGTCGGGCGCGAAGGGATTCGGGGCCTGAGTTTTGGCGGCGTGAACCGGCGAGGCGACAGGATCGATGAGCAAGGAAGATGTGATCCAGATGCAGGGGGAGGTGGTGGAAAACCTCCCCAACGCGACCTTCCGGGTCAAGCTTGAGAACGGTCATGTGGTGCTCGGGCACATCTCCGGGAAGATGCGGATGCACTACATCCGGATCCTGCCGGGCGACAAGGTCACCGTGGAACTCACGCCATACGACCTGTCGCGGGCAAGGATCACATTCAGGGCCAGGTAGCACGCAGAGCACGCGAATCGGACGAGGTGAATGATGAAAGTAATGGCATCAGTGAAGAAAATTTGCCGCAACTGCAAGATCGTCAAACGCGAAGGGGTTGTGCGCGTGATCTGCAAGGATCCGCGCCACAAGCAGCGTCAGGGTTGAGGCAACCGTCTTATTAGAGGACCAGCATGGCACGTATTGCGGGCATAAATATTCCGGACCGGCAGCACACAGAAATCGGGCTGACGGCGATCTACGGCATCGGTCGGGCGCGAGCGCGTGCGATCTGTGACGCCGCTGGCGTCGAGTACAGCAAGAAGGTCAAGGACCTGAACGACGCGGAACTGGAACGGATTCGTGAATCCTTGCTCCAGTTCACCGTCGAGGGCGACCTGCGACGCGAGGTTTCGATGTCCGTCAAGCGATTGATGGACCTGGGCTGCTACCGTGGACTGCGGCATCGCCGCGGATTGCCGGTGCGCGGCCAGCGTACCCGGACGAACGCACGCACCCGCAAGGGGCCGCGCAAGGCCGGCGTCGCGCTGAAGAAATAATCGGAGAAATTGCACATGGCAAAGCAAGGCCAGCAGGGTGCCGGAAAGCGGGCGGTCCGCAAGAAGGTCAAGAAGAACATCTCGGACGGGATCGCGCACGTCCACGCGTCGTTCAACAACACGATCATCACGATCACCGACCGGCAGGGCAACGCGCTGTCGTGGGCCTCGTCCGGCGGCGCCGGATTCAAGGGCTCACGCAAGTCGACCCCGTTCGCGGCGCAGATCGCTGCCGAGGCAGCCGGGCGCGTCGCGCAGGAATGCGGCATCAAGAACCTCGAGGTGCTGATCAAGGGACCGGGACCGGGGCGCGAGTCGTCGGTTCGTGCCTTGAACGCGCTGGGCATCAAGATCGTGTCGATTTCGGACATCACGCCGGTGCCGCACAACGGGTGCCGCCCACCCAAGCGCAGGCGGATCTAGTTTCCAGAGGGGCACGTCCGGGTGCCCGGGTTGCAGGCCAGCGGCGTGCGACGCGAATACCGGAAGAGAAGACCACCGTCCGACGCCGAGCGCCGTCTGCACGAGGCCGGGCCCATCAAGTCGGACTAACCGCGGAGCGATCCGCGTACAGATAGGGAAGGACAAAACGTGGCACGTTATACCGGACCAAAGGCCAAGCTGTCCCGTCGTGAAGGGACGGACCTGTTTCTCAAGAGCGCGCGTCGCTCGCTCGAATCGAAGTCCAAGCTCGACAGCAAGCCGGGCCAGCACGGTCGGACATCGGGCATGCGCACTTCCGACTACGGGGTGCAGCTGCGCGAGAAGCAGAAGGTCAAACGCATGTACGGCATTCTCGAGCGGCAGTTCCGGCGTTACTTCGCCGCGGCGCTCGGCCAGCGCGGAAACACGGGCGAGAACCTGCTCAAGCTGCTTGAGTGCCGCCTCGACAACGTGGTCTACCGGATGGGCTTCGGATCGACTCGCGCCGAGTCGCGCCAACTCGTCGGGCATTGCGCAATCCTCGTCAATGGCAAGGTGCTCAACATTCCCTCGGCCGCAGTGCGCCCGGACGACGTGCTGAGCGTGCGTGAGAAGTCCAAGACGCAGGCACGGATTCAGGACGCGCTCAATCTCGCGGAACAGCACGGGTTCCCGGAATGGGTGTCGGTCAACAAGGACAAGATGGAAGGCGTGTTGAAGTCCGTTCCCGATCGCAGTGAATTCGCGAATGACATCAACGAAAGCCTGATCGTCGAGTTGTACTCGCGTTAAACGTAGAGGAATTTTCAATGCAGACAGCCATGCTGAAACCCCGCATCGTCGAGGTCGAGCAACTCGGGCCGTCGCACGCCCGCGTCGTCATGGAGCCGTTCGAGCGCGGCTACGGGCATACGCTCGGTAACGCACTGCGCCGGGTGTTGCTCTCCTCGATGGTGGGTTATGCGCCGACCGAGGTGCAGATCTCGGGCGTCGTCCACGAGTACTCGACGATCGACGGCCTGCGCGAGGACGTTGTCGACCTGCTGCTCAACCTGAAGGGAGTGGTCTTCAAGTTGCACAATCGCGACGAAGCCTTCTTCACGTTGCGCAAGGAAACGCCCGGTCCCGTGACGGCCGCCGACATCGAGCTGTCTCACGATGCCGAGATCGTCAACACCGAGCATCTGATCGGCACGCTGACCCAGGGCGGCAAGCTGGAGATGACGATCAAGGTCGAACGCGGTCGCGGGTACGTCCCGGGAACGCTGCGCGACCTGCGCGAAACGAAGTCGGTCGGGCGCATCGTGCTCGACGCCTCGTTCTCGCCGATCCGACGCGTGAGCTACGTGGTCGAAAGTGCGCGCGTCGAGCAGCGGACCGACCTCGATCGCCTGGTGGTCGACGTCGAGACCAACGGCGTGATTTCGCCGGAAGAATCGGTGCGCCAGTCGGCGCGCATTCTCGTCGAGCAGGTCTCGGTGTTCTCGGCGCTCGAGGGCGGCGCAGACGGCGAGCCGCAGCCTGAGCCGGGAACCGGTGCGGGCGTGCGCCCGGCGATGGATCCGCTCTACCTGCGCCCGGTCGACGATCTGGAGCTGACCGTGCGTTCGGCAAACTGCCTGAAGGCCGAGAGCATCTATTACATCGGCGACCTGGTCCAGCGCACCGAGAACGAGTTGCTCAAGACCCCCAACCTGGGCCGCAAGTCGCTCAACGAGATCAAGGAAGTGCTCGCTGCGCGCGGACTGACGCTGGGAATGAAGCTCGAGAACTGGCCGCCGGCAGGCCTGGAACGCCCCTGAGCGCTGCCGAACCTGACTGAAGGAACTGCCCGGCACTGGCCGACGGCGGTGTGAAGAGGAAATGCCATGCGTCACCGTAACGGACTTCGGAAACTGAATCGAACCAGCAGCCATCGCCAGGCGATGCTGCGCAACCTGTGCAATGCGTTGCTGCGCCACGAGCAGATCAAGACAACCCTGCCCAAGGCCAAGGAGTTGCGCCGGGTGGTCGAACCGCTGATCACGCTGGGCAAGAAACCCTCGCTCGCCAATCGGCGCCTTGCGTTCGATCGGCTGCGCGATCGCGAGATGGTCGTCAAGATCTTCAACGAGTTCGGGCCGCGCTTTGCCGAGCGCAATGGCGGCTACCTGCGGATCCTGAAATTCGGCTTCCGTCCGGGCGACGCGGCTCCGATGGCGCTGGTCGAGTTGCTCGACCGTCCCGAGGCAGACGACGCGGCAGCGCCGGCAACCGTCTCCTGATTCGGGGAGCCCCATGGTGAGCGCTCCGGGAACAGGGGTTGCTCGCCGCGGGTGCCGCACGAATGGGCGTGGAGGAGCCGTACCGGCTGCTCGCACGCCCTTTCTCTTTTCCGGGCGCCGTGAGCCGGTCGTCTTGCTTGCCCTGCCCGCCGTCTGATCCCGGCTTCCGGCACGTGGCAGCCCCCACCCCGATTGTCGCGGTACGCGGGCTGCGCAAGCGCTTCGGTGGCGTGCTCGCCGTCGATGGGCTCGGGTTCGAAGTGCGGCGCGGAGAGTGCTTTGGATTGCTCGGTCCCAACGGGGCCGGCAAGAGCACGACGCTGCGGCTGATGCTCGGCCTGCTCGAGCCCGACGAGGGATCGGTCCGGCTGCTGGACCAGCCGGTGTCTCGCTTCGGCCGCGCGCTGCGTGCGCGCGTCGGGGTGGTGCCGCAATCCGACTCGCTCGATCCCGATTTCACGGTCGCGGAGAATCTGCAGGTGTTCGGTCGCTACTTCGGGATCGGGAAGGCCGTGCTCGCCGGGCGCATCGAGCCGCTGCTCGCGTTCGCGGGACTGGAGCACAAGCGCGGCGCGAAGATCGCCGAGCTCTCCGGTGGCATGCGCCGGCGCCTGACGCTGGCGCGCGCGCTGATCAATGATCCGGAGATTCTGTTTCTCGACGAACCGACCACGGGGCTGGACCCGCAGGCGCGACATCTGATCTGGGAGCGCCTGCGCAGCCTGCTGGCCGCCGGCAAGACAATCGTGCTGACCACGCACCACATGGAGGAAGCCGAACGCCTGTGCGATCGGGTCACGATCATCGACCGTGGCGTGAGCATCGCCGAAGAATCACCGGCGCGCCTCATTGCCCGTGAAATCGAGCCGCAGGTGCTCGAGGTGAGCGGCGAAGGCGTCGCGCACTGGCTCGGCCGCGTCAGCTCTGCCGCGTGGACGCGCTCCGAACTGGTCGGTGACACGGCCTTCCTCTACTGCACGGATGGGTCGGCGGCGGCCGCTGTCGCGCGCGAGGACGGCGGGCTGCGCGCGTTGCTGCGCCCGGCCAACCTCGAGGACGTCTTCCTCAAGCTCACGGGGCGCGATCTGCGCGACTGACACGAGCCGACGGTGTGGGAAAACCGATGAAAAAGCTCGTGATTTCGGCCGTTTCGCTGCGCTGGGTAGCCGTCTATCGGCGCAACCTGCTCGTGTGGCGCAAGCTCGCCACCCAGAGCATGCTGGCGAACATCGCCGATCCGCTGATCATGTTCGTTGCCTTTGGCTACGGCATCGGGCGGCTCGTCAACGAGGTTGACGGTGTGCCCTACATCGCCTTCCTCGCCGGTGGTGCAGTTCTGATGAGCACGGCGATGGCGGCGAGTTTCGAGTCGCTTTACTCTGCGTTCTCGCGGATGCACGTCCAGCGTACCTGGGAGTCGCTGCTCAATGCGCCGCTCGAACTCGACGACGTCTTTCTCGCCGAGTGGCTGTGGGCAGCAAGCAAGGGGATCTTCTCGGGAGTGGCGATCGTTGCCGTCGCCTGGGCGCTCGGCCTGTCGCGCCACTGGTCGCTGCTCACCGTGATCCCGGTCGTCTGCCTCACCGGGCTGTGCTTCGCCGCGCTGGGGCTGTGTTTCAACGCGCTCGCCAGGGGTTACGATTTCTTCGCCTACTACTTCACCTTGATTCTCACGCCGATGACCTTCCTCTCGGGGGTCTACTATCCGGTGAGCATGTTGCCGGATTGGCTCGGTGCGATCGGGCGTGCGCTGCCGCTCGCTGCGGCAGTCGATCTGGCGCGACCGCTCGCGCTCGGACAGGTGCCCGACGAACCGGTGCGCGGCGCGGCAATTCTGCTCGGCTATACCGTAGGCGCGCTGTGGCTCGCGCGCACCCTCACCCACCGGAGATTCGCGACATGACCGAACCGGCAGCCTCCGAGGCGATCGCAGTGGTGCTCACCAACGTTCCCGACGCGCCGACAGGCGAGCGGATCGCGCGTGTGCTCGTCACCGAGCGGCTCGTCGCGTGCGCCAACGTGCTCGCGCCGTGTGCGTCGATCTATCGCTGGCAGGGGGCGCTCGAGGAGACCACCGAGGTGCCGGTGCTCTTCAAGACCCGTGCTGGGCTTCTCGACGCGCTGAGCCGTCGCATTGCCGAGCTGCACCCCTACGAAGTCCCCGAGATCATCGCCTGGCACCCGCAACACGTTGCGCCCGCCTACGCGCGCTGGGTCCGCGACGAGACCGCACCGGGTGAGGGCTTCGACGCGTAGTCGGTCGCGCTTCAGCCGCGTCGGGCGCGGCGCTTTCGCGGGTTTTCCGACAGGTAGCGGCGCGCGCGGAAAAAGGCGAGCAGGGCGATCGCGATCGCGGCCATCGCGCCCATCGTGATCCAGAATCCCAGCGGCGAATGCAGCCCCGGGATGGTCTCGAAGTTCATGCCGAAGATGCCGGTGATGAGCGTCAGCGGCAGAAAGATCGCGGTGATCGTGGTGAGCGTGCGCACCACCTCATTGGTGCGGTGCGCCGTCGAGGCGAAGTGCAACTGAACGGCCGATTCGACCGACGACTCCAGTCGTCGGGCATGCCCGAGAATGCGATCGATGTGCTCGATCAGGTCCGTGGTGCGCACCTGCAGCGCGTCGCTCAGCGTGGCGAAACGGGTCGGGTGCGGGTCGGCACCGCGCTCAAGCCGCTCTTCGAGCCACTCCTGAATCGCGGCGCGCTGCTCCTCGCAGAGCTGCTCGAGCCGGCGCGCTTCACGCCGCCCGTCGAGGAGCGTCAGCCAGTCCCGAAACGCGCGGCGCGGGTCGAGCAGTTCACGCTGCCAGCGCTCGAGCTGATCGGTGAGCGGCTGGCGCAGCGCGAGGTAGCGGTCGACCATCGCGCTCAGGATGCGCAGCATCAGTTCCTCGGGATGCGTCGGCAGTCGCTGGCCGGGACTGAGCAGGCGTTCATGCACCGCCGGGACGATCTGACTGTCGATCGCGCGCACGGTGACGAGACAGCGCCCGAACAGGAAGAAGACGCTGGGGCGGGTGCGCAAGTGCACGAGCGAGTCCGTGTTCTCCGCGACAGCTCCTGCCGCCAGCCCGCGGAAGATGATCATCTCGTAGTCCTGCGTCGAATCGTAAAAAGACGGATGCGCGAGATTATCGACGTCCGAAAGATGGTTCTCGAATACCCGGGCCCCGGTCAGTTCGGTAACCGGTTCCACCCAGGCACGGGGATCGTCCCGGTCGCAGTCGATCCACAGAAAGCCCTTCTCGGGCAGCGGCCCGAACGGGGGCGCCACCGGCGTCGCGACGCCCCCGGCGAGGAGCAGCCCGCGAATCACATCCCTTCCTCTTTCAGCCAGGTCGCTGCGTCGAGCGCGAAGTAGGTGAGCACGCCGTCGGCGCCCGCGCGGCGCATCGCGAGCAGCGACTCGAGGGCAACCGCGCGCTCGTCGAGCCAGCCGTTGGCGGCGGCTGCCTTGAGCATCGCGTACTCGCCGCTGACCTGATAGACGAAGGTCGGACACGCGAAGGTCTCCTTGACGCGGCGCACGATGTCGAGGTACGGCATGCCGGGCTTGACCATCACCATGTCGGCCCCCTCCTGCAGGTCGAGCGCGACTTCGTGCAGGGCCTCGTCCGAGTTGGCCGGGTCCATCTGGTAGGTCTTCTTGTTGCCCTTGCGCAGGTTGGCCGCGGAGCCGACCGCATCGCGAAACGGGCCGTAGAACGCCGACGCGTACTTGGCCGAGTAGGCCATGATCCGGGTGTGGATCGAGCCCGCGCCCTCGAGCGCTTGGCGGATCGCAGCGATGCGTCCGTCCATCATGTCCGACGGGGCCACGATGTCCACCCCGGCGTGCGCCTGCACGAGGGCCTGTTCGACGAGGATGTCGACCGTGGGGTCGTTGAGCACGTAGCCGTTGTCGTCGATGACCCCGTCCTGCCCGTGGCTCGTGTAGGGGTCGAGCGCGACGTCGGTCAGCAGTCCCAGTTCCGGGAAGCGGCGCTTGAGTTCGCGCAGGACACGGGGTACCAGCCCGTCCGGGTCCGCGGCGATGCGGCCGTCGGCGGTCTTGAGATCGGGCTCGATCACCGGAAAGAGCGCGAGCACCGGGACGCGCAATTCGAGGCATCGCTCGGCAACCGGGTAGAGCAGATCGAGCGAAAGGCGCTCGACTCCCGGCATCGAGGCGACGGCGTGCCTGCGGTTGGTTCCCTCGTGAATGAATACCGGGTAGATCAGGTTGTCGGGACTCAGCGTGTTCTCGCGCACCATGCGTCGCGAGAAGTCATCCCGGCGCAGGCGACGGGGCCGCGCGGCGGGATAGGAACGGGGCAGGATCGTGGGCGTCGTCATCATGGCTCCGGGGTGTCTGTTTCGGGTTGATCGTTCATCGTGGTGCTGGATTCGTGAAGGGCAGGCTTCCGATCCCCGTTCTCCAGGGCGTCGACCGGACCGACGATCCATGCCGAAATCCGTGCCGCGGCCTGCGCGAGTCCGGTCCGCTCCGGTGAAGAGAAGAGCACGAGCTCGGCGCGTTCGGGGGCGATGTCCAGCTCCGCCAGCTGCCGGCGGATCGCCTCCCGGCTTTCCCACTGGCCGGCCCGCCCCAGCTTGTCCGCCTTCGTGATCAGCACGAGGAGCGGCGTCTCCGGCGGGAGGTACTCGAGCAGGATTCGATCCCGGGGCGTGATCTGGCGCCGAATGTCGACCAGCAGGACCACACCGCGGAGATTCTCCGCGCCGCGCTGCAGGTACTCCCCCGCCAGACCGTCCCATTGCGCCTTGACGTCGCCGGGCGCGGTTGCGTAGCCGTATCCGGGCGTGTCGACGAGAAAGCCGATGGGATCGGCGTCAACGGGGCCGAGTCCGAAGAAGTTGAGCGCCTGGGTGCGTCCGGGACTCTTGCTCGCGAACGCGAGGCGCTTGCGCTGGCACAGTGCGTTGATCGCCGAGGACTTTCCGGCGTTCGAACGACCCACGAAGGCAACCTCCGGAAGCAGGCCGCGCGGCAGCTGGGCGAAGCGCGCCACGGTCGTATGAAACCGCGCGGTATGGAGGAGTTTCTGCACGGTGTCCAGGGCCTCGGGAAAGCGTGTATTGTACAATCCGCGCTTCGCCGCCGACCGGCCGGACGCAGCGCGCCCGCGCCTGTCATTCGAGGGCTGCATGATGCATGGAATCAAACGGGTCCCCGGCCTGATCCGGGGTGTTGTAGTCATCGCTGCCGCGAGCATCGCGTTGCACGCGGCCGCACAGGGCACGCCCGCCCCGAAGGGGGAATCCGCCAAGGCGGTGCCCGCCATCGTGACCCAGGTCTGCGCGGGTTGCCACGGGGTCGACGGCAACAGCGTCGCGCCGATCAATCCGAAGCTCGCCGCACAGCACCCCGACTATCTGCAGCGACAGCTGTTCAGTTACCGCACGAAGGACGGCGGTGGCGCGCCCGATCGAGCCAATCCCATCATGGCGGGTTTCGCGATGATGCTGACCCCCGAGCAGGTGCGGGAGGTCTCGGTGTACTACGCATCACAGAAGCTCGTGCCTTCCGCAGCCCGGGAGAAGGAACTGGCGTTTCTCGGACAGAAGATCTACCGGGGGGGCATCGCCGCGAAGGGGATTCCGGCCTGCAGCGGTTGTCACGGTCCCACCGGCGCCGGAATCCCGGCCGAATACCCGCGTATCGGAGGGCAGTTCGCGGAGTACTCGGCGGCGCAGCTGGTCGCGTTTCGCCAGGGAACGCGCCAGAACAGCGTGCAGATGAGTGCGATCGCGGAACGGATGTCGGACGCCGAGATCAAGGCCGTCGCGGACTATCTGGCCGGCCTGCGCTGAGGCGGGGCGGGCGAGGCGGCACAGCGGCGGCGTTGCGCCGCTCACGAGGGCGGTAGCAAACCTGCCCTCGTTGTCTTTGTGGACCGTGGACGCGGCTCTCGGGTAAGGTGGCGGAGAGTCAAAGTAAGTTCCGTGCGCGGCGAGCGACGCATGCGCGGGGACACGACGCCGCGGGAGCACCACATCATGAGCAGAAATTCCAGCACCCAAGTCATTCGGCCCTCGGAGATCACGCCGCAACGGGTCTTCGAGAAGCGCCGGGCCATTTTGCGCGCGGCGGCGGCGGGTGTCGCCTACGGTTCGCTCGAATGGGCCAACGCCCAGGGCAGCGCTGCGCCGGCTGGATCCAAGCTGGTCACCGCGCGCAGCACGCTCTCGACCATGGAGCGGCCCACGTCCCACGCCGACGTCACCGGCTACAACAATTTCTACGAGTTCGGCACCGACAAGGAAGATCCGGCGCGTCATGCGCACACCCTGCGTATCCGCCCCTGGACGGTGGCGGTGGAAGGCGAAGTGAACCGCCCGAAGGTATTCGACATCGATGAACTTCTGCGCCTTGCGCCGCTCGAGGAGCGCGTCTACCGGATGCGCTGCGTCGAGGGCTGGTCGATGGTGATCCCGTGGGTGGGCTACTCGCTCTCGGAGCTCATCCGGCGCGTCGAGCCGCGTGGCAACGCCAAGTACGTCGAGTTCGTGACGCTCGCCGACCGGCGCCAGATGCCGGGGCTGAGTTCACCCGTGCTCGAGTGGCCCTATGTCGAGGGGCTGCGCATCGACGAGGCGAACCACCGGTTGACGCTGCTCACGCTCGGTCTCTATGGGGAGACGCTGCCGAAACAGAACGGCGCACCGGTGCGCGTCGTCGTGCCCTGGAAGTACGGATTCAAGAGCGGCAAGTCGATCGTGCGGATCCGCTTCGTCGAAAAACAGCCGGTCACGAGCTGGAACCGCTCGGCGCCCTACGAATACGGTTTCTACTCCAACGTGAATCCGGAAGTGGACCATCCCCGCTGGTCGCAGGCGCGTGAGCGTCGGATTGGCGAAGACGGCTTTCTGACCCCCAAGCGCGCGACGCTGATGTTCAACGGCTACGCCGACGAGGTGGCTTCCCTCTACGCCGGGATGGACCTGCGCAAGCAGTTCTGACGATGGCCCGATCGCGATCGACCGGGCGGACGACGAGCGCGGGGGCCGCAGATTGAGCGCGCTGCGCATCCCGATTCCTGCCCTCAAGGTGGTCGTGTTCCTGGTGGCGCTCGTACCGCTCGCGCGGCTTGTCGTGCTCGGGTTCACCGGGGGATTGAGCGCGAACCCGATCGAGTTCATCACACGCTCGACCGGGACGTGGACGCTGGTGCTTCTGCTCGTCACCCTGAGCGTCACACCGCTGCGCATCCTGGCGGGCTGGAGCTCTCTGGCGGCGCTGCGCCGGATGCTGGGCTTGTTCTCCTTCTTTTACGCCTCGCTGCACCTGAGCACCTTTGTGTGGTTCGAGCACTGGTTCGACGTGCCGGCGATGCTTCAGGATGTGATCAAGCGGCCGTTTGTCACGGTGGGCATGACCGCGTTCGTCCTGATGACGCCGCTCGCGGCGACCTCGACTAACGCAATGGTGCGCCGGCTCGGTCGGCGCTGGCAGACGCTGCACCGGCTCGTCTACGCGATCGCGGTTCTGGGCGTGCTGCATTTCTGGTGGGTGAGGGCGGGCAAGAATGACTTTGCGGACCCCACCGTCTACGCGCTCGTCACCGCGGTGCTGCTCGGGTTTCGCGTCGTCCAGTATGTTCGGCGCCGGCGCGCCCGGGCGCTGCTTCAGCCCGGCGGCGGCAGGCGACGCTCGAGAGCGTAGAGCGACTCCGGCGTCTCGCGCTCGCGCACCAGCAGCGCACGGTCGCCGTCGACGAGCACCTCGGCGGCCCGCGGCCGCGCGTTGTAGTTCGAACTCATCACCATCGCGTAGGCACCGGCCGACTCGATCGCCAGCAAGTCTCCCACGACGACCGATAGCGAGCGTTCGCGTGCCAGCCAGTCGCCGGACTCGCACACCGGCCCGACCACGTCGTAGACCACCGGTTCCTCGGCACGGCGGACGACCGGTCGCACCGCGTGCCACGCGTCGTAGAGCGCCGGGCGCAGAAGGTCGTTCATCGCCGCGTCGACGATCGCGAACTGCTTGACCGGCGTGGACTTGAGATATTCGATCCGGGTGAGCAGCAGGCCCGCGTTTCCCACGATCGCACGGCCGAACTCGAACATCACCGCGTAGCGCCGACCCAGCGGATGCGCGGCGAGGCGCTCGAAGACCGCCTCGAGCAGTGCCCGGCGCGAAGGCGGGACTTCGCCCTGATAGTCGATGCCCAGCCCGCCCCCGAAGTCCAGGTGCGAGAGGGCGATGCCCGCGGCTTCGACGCGGGTGGCGAGTTCGAGCAGCTTGTCGACGGCGGCCAGGAAGGGCGCGATCTCCGTGATCTGCGAGCCGATATGGCAATCGATTCCCTGCACGTCGAGGTGCTCCAGCGACGCGGCGAACTGGAACGCCGCGAGCGCGCGCTCGTGGGCGATGCCGAACTTGTTCTCGCGCAGCCCGGTGGAAATGTAGGGGTGCGTGCCTGCGTCCACATCGGGGTTGACGCGCAGCGATACCGGCGCCCGACGCCCCATTTCCCCCGCGATCGCGTCGATGCGGCGCAGTTCGGCCTCGGACTCGACGTTGAAGCAGCGTACGCCGGCCGCAAGCGCCGCGCGGATGTCGGCCTTGCTCTTCCCGACCCCCGAGAAAACGACCTTCGCGGGGTCGCCGCCGGCCGCCTGCACCCGCATCAGTTCGCCGATGGAGACAATGTCGAAACCCGCGCCCGCCCGGGCCAGGAGTTCGATCACCGCCAGGTTCGCGTTGGCCTTGAGCGCGTAGCACACGAGCGTGTCGTGTCCCCGCGCGGCATCGGCGAACTCGCCGTAGGCGGCGAGGATCGCGGCTTTCGAGTAGACATAAGTGGGGGTTCCGAACTCCGCGGCCAGTTCGGCCAGCGGGACGTCTTCAGCCAGAAGCTGGCCGTCGCGGTATTGACACCACTGCATGGTGGAGATCAGGCCTCGAAGGTTCGGAGTGCGAGCTGCGCGCCGGGGGTTTGCGGGTCGGATCGTTCGGATCCGGCAGATACAACGGCCCACGCTGACCACAGGCCGCTGCGGCCAGGGACGACGCTAGAATGGGGGCGAGCATCCATCGGACATTCACCGGGGCAGTCTAGCATGAGCGAACAGGGCTTTCTTACCGTCTGTGAACAGCTTCTCGAGGCCATCGAGGACGCGCTGGACGCCGCGGGTGTCGATGCCGATTCCCTGCGCAGCGGACATCTGCTGGAGATCGAGTTTGACGACGGCGCCAAGATCGTGGTCAACGGGCAGGCGCCGCTGCGCGAGATCTGGGTTGCCGCGCGCAGCGGCGGCTTTCATTTTCGTGACGTGGACGGCCGGTGGCGGGACACGCGCAGCGGGGAGGATCTCGCGCAGGTGCTGTCGCGCTGCGTGAGCGAGCATTGTCCTGCGCCGGTCACCCTCGCGCTCGACTAGAAGAGCTGGTCGCGGATCTTCTCGGCGTTGGCTCCCGAGGCAACCCCGCCGTCGGTGAGCCCGAGGGAGGCAATGCCCTGCCCGGGGCGCGTCTCCGCATAGTAAATCTCGTTGCCGATCTGGACGATTCCGTCGGGAACCGGAAGCGACTGCTCGGGCACGTTGCGCAGTGCCTTGCTCATGTAGCTCATCCAGATCGGCAGCGCGAGGCCGCCGCCGGTCTCGCGGTCACCCAGCTTGCGCGGCTGGTCGAAACCCACCCAGGCGACTGCCGCGATCGACGGCTGGTATCCGGCGAACCAGGCGTCGTGTGAATCGTTGGTGGTGCCGGTCTTTCCCGCGAGATCGTTGCGCTTGAGGGCGCGTGCCGAAGACCCCGTACCCGAGCGCACCACCGACTGCAGCAAGGAGTCCATCACGAACGCGTTGCGCGCGTCGATCGCGCGCAGCGACTCGTCACCGGCCTGGCCGGGATGGGCCTGGGCCAGCACGCGGCCGCTGGAATCGGTGATCCGGGTCACGAGGTAGGGCTCGACCCGGTAGCCCCCGTTGGCGAAAATGGAGAAGGCGCCTGCCATTTGCCAGGGCGTCACGGAGCCGGCGCCCAGGGCCATTGTCAGGAAGGCCGGGTGGCGCGCCGGGTCGAAACCGAATCGGGCCAGATAGTCCTGTGCGTACTGCGGCCCGATGCTCTGCAGGATTCGGATCGAAACCATGTTCTTGGAGCGGGCGAGCGCCGTGCGCAGGTCCAGCGGCCCCTCGAACTTGCCGTCGTAATTCTTGGGATCCCAGAGTTGGTTGCCCGTGAGCGCCGGGTCGATCGATACCGGCGCGTCATTGATGATCGTGCTGGTCATGAAACCCTTCTCGAGGGCCGCCGAGTAGATGAACGGCTTGAAGCTCGAGCCAGGCTGACGCCAGGCCTGGGTTACGCGGTTGAACTTGTTCCGGGTGAAGTCGAAGCCGCCGACCAGCGCGCGCACTGCGCCGTCGCGCGTATTGACCGCCACCAGCGCGGCCTCGACCAGGGGCAGCTGGGTGATCTCCCACTGCCCGTCCTTGCCCTTGGCGACCCGGACCACTGCGCCGCTGCGCAGCTTGCGTGCCGCGCTCGCGCGTTCGCCCAGCGCGGAGGCGACGAACTTGAGTCCGGCGCCGGTGATCTCGATCACGTTGCCCTTGCCGCGAGAGACGATCACCTTCTCGGGGCTCGCTTCGAGCACCACTGCGGCGAGGAATTCGTCGACGTCGATGGCCTCCGAGATCGCGGCGTCGATCTGCAGGTCGGCACGTTCGGCATCCTTGGCCAGATCGATGAACGCCGAAGGTCCGCGGTAGCCGTACTTGCGGTCGTAGCCGAGCACGCCGCGCCGCACTGCGTCGTTGGCCACCTGCTGGTCCTCCGAGAGAACGGTCGTGTAGACGTTGAGCCCGGCCGAATAGATGTCTTCGCGATAGTGCTCGAAGGCAACCAGGCGCGCCAATTCCGCGACATAGGGCGCGTTGACGCGGTACCCGGAGCTGGTCGAAACGTAGTGCAGCTCTTCCTTGAGCGCGGCCTCGTACTGCACTTCCGTCAGGGATTCCGCTTCCCGCATGCGCCGCAGGATGTAGCGTTGTCGTTCGACGGCGCGCTTGGGATTGACCAGCGGATTGAAGCGCGACGGCGCCTTGGGCAGCCCGGCGAGCATCGCGGCCTCGGCGGCCGTCAGCCGCTCGATCGGCTTGCCGAAGTAGGTCTGTGCAGCGGAGGCGAATCCGTACGCGCGCTTGCCCAGGAAGATCTGATTCACATAGAGCTCAAAGATCTGTTCCTTGGAGAGGTTGTTCTCGATCTTGAGCGCCAGCATGATCTCGGTGAGCTTGCGCGTGTAGGTCCGCTCCGGGGACAGGAAGAACTCGCGGGCGAGTTGCATCGTGATCGTGCTCGCCCCCTGTTCGGTGCCGCCGGCTGTGAAATTCACGAGCGCGGCGCGCGCGATGCCGATGAAGTCCACCCCCGAGTGCTCGAAAAAGCGGGAATCCTCCGCAGCGAGCAGCGCGTCCTTGAGCACCGCGGGGACATCGGTAATGCGCACGAAGGTGCGGCGTTCCTCGCCGAACTCCCCGATGAGCACGTTGTCGGCCGTGTAGACGCGCAGGGGAATGCGCGGGCGGTAGTCGATGAGCGCATCGAGCGGCGGCAGACGGTCGTTGGCGAGAACCAGCGCGAGCACCCCCACCAGCACGGCGCAGACGAACGCGGCGAGCGGGATCGCGATGGCGAGCGTGATCAGCGCCGGCAGTCCGATGCCGGTGTGTCGCGCGTGCGCTGCCGGGGAAGGTGATTGTCGGGACATGGGTATCCGGGCCGAATCGTGGCCACCATGGAGCAGCCGATTATACGTCCGCGGTTTCGCTGGCTGCCGGATGGTCGTTGATACACGACGGAAGGCTTCGCGTCGCCTTGCCGCGGGCAGAAAAAGGTTTACAGTTGGCCGACCTTGTTGATAGCATTTTCAGGCGGTTTGTAGAAAGCGGTCGTAAATCCTTAGATTTTAAGAGTTTTTTAGCCGAGGCCACCGTGCCATTGACATTACCGAGCCTGTTCGGACGAACCGCAATGCCGCTGGTCGGCGTCGATGTCAGCTCACACAGCGTGAAGCTGGTCGAATTGGGTGTTGGCGGGAAGACGGCCATGCGCCTGGAGCGTTACGCCATCGAGCCGATCGAGCGCGGCGCCATCGTGGAAGGGGTCATCGAGAAGCCGGAGGTCGTGGCCGAGGCGCTGTCGCGCGCGCTGCGCCGGGTATCGGCCAGCACGAAGGACGTGGCGCTCGCCCTGCCCTCGCGGGCGGTGATCACCAAGCGAATCACGCTGGCCGCCGGGCTGACCGAGGAAGAGTACGAATTCCAGGTCGAATCCGAAGCGAGCCAGTACATTCCGTTCCCGATCGACGAAGTCAATCTGGACTTCCAGATCCTGGGGCCGAGCGCGAATACGCCCGACGAGGTCGATGTGCTGCTCGCGGCATCGCGCAAGGAGAAGGTGGACGAACGGGTGGCCGTGGCCGAGATGGCGGGCCTCAAGCCGGTTATCGTCGACGTCGAATCCTATGCGAGCCGCGCCGCGATCAGCCATGTCTCGGACTTCCTTCCCAACCGTGGTGAGGGGCAGATCGTCGCGGTCGTGCTGGTGGGCGACCAGCTCACCCTTGTGACGATCCTGCTGAACGGGCAGACGATCTTCGAACGAGAGCAGGGATTTGGCGGGGTGCAGCTCACGCAGGATATCGTGCGCCTCTACGGGCTGTCGTTCGAGGAGGCCGAACAGAAGAAGCGCACGGGTGATCTGCCCGACAGTTTCCACCAGGACCTGCTCCAGCCCTTCGTGGCGCTGGGTGCCGCCGACATCACGCGAGCGCTGCAGTTCTTCCACACCTCGACACCGTTCACACGGGTCGACCAGATCTTTCTTGCCGGCGGGTCGGCGGTCGTGCCGGGCCTGTGCGAAGCAGTGGCTGCACGCACCCAGGTGGCGACCGAACTCGTCAACCCCTTCCAGGGCATGGAGATCGCGGATTCGATCCGCGAGCGCCAACTGCGCATCGATGCGCCGTCCCTGCTGGTGGCCGCGGGGCTCGCGATGCGGAGGTTCGAGCCGTGATTCGAATCAACCTGCTCCCACACCGGGAGATGCGCCGCGAGCGGCGCAAGAAGGACTTTTCCTCGCAGATGGTGCTCGCGGCGGTACTCGCGGCGGGCGCGGCGCTGCTCGGGGGCGTCGTGATCAATCAGCAGATCTCCGCCCAGCAGGCACGCAACGAATTCATCGCGCGCGAGAACGCAATACTCGACGAGCAGATCAAGGAAATTGCCACGCTGCGCGCAGAAATCGACGGCCTCAAGGCGCGTGCGCAGGCGGTCGAGAATCTGCAGCGCGACCGAACGACCCCCGTGCACCTGTTCGACGAGATGGTCAAGCACACGCCCGAGGGCATTTATCTGAAGAGCGCCAAGCAGACCGAAGGCAAGATCCAGTTCAACGGCTACGCGCAATCCAATGACCGGATCTCGGAACTGCTGCGCAACCTCTCGGTGGTGACGCCTTGGATGGAGCGTCCGGAGCTCAACGAGATCAAGGCGGTTCCGGTGCCGGGCAGCAACGTCGCGGACGGACGCAGGGTCTTCGAGTTTTCCCTCAACGCCGTGGTCAAGGCCAGCGAGAAGCCCGGAGACGGCGGCGCAGCGGCGAAGCAGGCGGCGGCCGGCGTGAATCCGGCGGCCAAGCCCGCGCCGGCGAAGTAGGGGAGCGCAATGGCAATTCCCAGCAAGAAATTTGACTTGAATGTCGTTCGCGAGCAGTTCAGCGGCCTGCGCGGGCGCCACCCGGGACTCTGGCCGGCGGTGCCGCGGGCGGCGCTGCTGGGGGCAATTTTCGTCGGGCTGTTGGCCGTGACCTACGCGCTCTACTGGCAGGGGCTGTTCGAAGAACTCGAGGCCGGTCAGGTCAAGGAAGTGCAGCTCAAGGATCAGTTCCGCGAGAAGATGAAGCTCGCGGTGAACCTGGAGGCACTGCGCCAGCAGAAGGTTCAGGTGACGCAGTACGTGAGCGCGCTCGAGAAGCAGCTTCCCAGCAAGGCGGAGATGGACGCGCTGCTTTCGGACATCAATCAGGCGGGCGTGGGACGCGGCTTGCAGTTCGAACTCTTCAAGCCGGGGCAGGTGATCGTCCGGGACTACTACGCGGAACTGCCGATCAGCATCCGGCTCAGTGGTCGCTACCACGACCTCGCGGCCTTCACCAGCGACATCTCCAACCTCTCGCGAATCGTCACGCTGAACAATTTGTCGATTGTCGCGCCGGATCGCACGCCGGCACAGGTGCAATCGCAGGCCGGCGGCCCGGGCACCCTGGTGCTCGAGGCGATCGCCAAGACCTACCGCTACCTCGATCCCGAGGAAGTTGCTGCGCAGCGCCGTGAGGCCGCTGCCCTGAAAGCCAAGAAGGGAGGTGCCCAGTGATCCGAGCGGCACTGCTTCTCGCGTCACTCGTCGTTCTCGGCGGTTGCGGTGCCGAGCAGAGCGAGTTGCGCGCCTGGATGGACGGCGTTCGCAAGTCCACGCCGATGTCGGTCGGAAAGGTCGACCCGCCGCGGCGCTTCGAGCCCTTCCGCTACGAGAACACCACGCAGATCGATCCGTTCTCGACGGCCAAGATGAACGCGCTGATGGAGCGGACCATGCGTGCCAAGGGCGGCCTCGCACCCGACCTGCGGCGTCCGCGCGAGGTGCTGGAGAATTTCGCGCTTGACCAGATCCAGCTCGTCGGCCACCTGCGCCGAGACCGCGCGACGACCGCGCTGTTCCAGGTCGATCGGCTTGTGTATCAGGCGCGAGTAGGTAACCATGTGGGACAGCATTTTGGCCGGATCACGCGGATCACCGATGATGGAGTCTTCCTGAAGGAGTGGGTGCAGGACGCTTCGGGTGAATGGGTGGAACGCGAGACGGTGATGCAACTTCAGGAGAAGAAGCCATGACAAACGGGGCGGACCGGCGCTTGCTGGAACTGCGCGGGATGACGTCGCGCCTCGGCGTGGGTGCCTTGTGCGTATTTTTTGCCGCGATGTGGACGATCGCCCTCCCCGTTGCCGCGCAGGCGGTGAACTCGATCGAGACGATCGCCAGTTCCCAGCAGGGGTCGGCAACGCTCTTGCGGATCAGCCTGAAGAGCGCGCCGGCCGGCGTCCCGCCGAATTTCACGATTTCGAATCCGCCGCGACTGGCGCTGGACTTCGCGGACACCGCGAACGCGGCCGGGCAGAACAGCTTTGAACTGGCGCAGGGTGACGTGCGCTCGGTGGCGATCGTGCAGGCCGGCAGCCGCTCCCGGGTGGTGATGAATCTCAAGCGCGCGATGAGCCACAAGGTGGCCATCGACGGCCGCGACGTGGTCGTGACGCTCGAACCGGTGGCTGCCACGGCGCAGGCCGGGATGGTCCAGCCCTACGTGTTCGCGCCGGGTGACCCGAGCGTGCGCCATGCGCTGCGCGATGTGGACTTTCGCCGTGGCAAGGACGGCGAAGGTCGCGTGGTGATTGAACTCTCCGACCCCGGTGTGGGCGTGGACATGCGCCAGCAGGGCGACACGCTGATCGTGGACTTTCTCAAGACCAACTTGCCGGACAATCTGCGGCGCCGGCTCGACGTCGTCGATTTCGCGACCCCGGTGCGCGGTGTGCGGGCGTTTCAGCAGGGCGACGGTACGCGGCTCGTGATCGAGTCGCATGGCCTCTGGGAGCACAACGCCTATCAGAGTGACACGCAATTCGTCGTCGAGGTCAAGCCGCTGCGCGACGACCCCGCGAAGCTGGTGCAGGGAACGCGCAAGGGCTACAAGGGTGAGCGGCTGTCGCTGAATTTCCAGGCAATCGACGTGCGGGCGCTGCTGCAGGTGATCGCCGACTTCACCAACCTGAACGTGGTGACGACCGACTCGGTCAACGGGAGCCTGACGCTGCGGCTCAAGGACGTTCCCTGGGACCAGGCGCTGGACATCATCCTGCAGTCCAAGGGACTGGACATGCGCAAGAACGGCAACGTGATCGTTGTCGCGCCCAGGGAGGAACTGGCCGCCAAGGAGAAACTCGAACTCGAGGTTCGCCAGCAGATTTCCGAGATCGAACCGCTGCGCGCCGAGGTGTTTCAGCTCAACTACCAGAAGGCCGAGAACCTGCAGAAACTGCTCGGTGACCCGAAGCAGCGGGTGCTCTCCAAGCGCGGCAGCGTGGTGGTCGACGCCCGCACCAACAAGCTCTTCGTCCAGGATGTGTCGGCGAGTCTGGACGAGGTGCGCAAGATGATCGCGCAGGTCGATATCCCGATCCGGCAGGTGCTGATCGAGGCACGGATCGTCGAGGCCGATGACCGTTTCTCGCGCAATCTCGGCGTCAAGCTCGGCTACAACGACCTCTCGACGACGATCTCCCGGAGCAGCGCCATCCCGGATCCGGTGAATCCGGGGCAGTTCCTTGCGGTCAATGTCCCCGCGTACAAGCCGGGAACCGCGGTGCTCGGCAACTACGGGACGATTTCGGGCAACATCAGCGGCGCCGCCGATCTCTCCTCGCAGCTCGGCAGTCCGCTCTCCGGATTGAACGCGGCCGGACTTGGACGGCTGACCGCGGTCGACAACACGAATTTTGTCAACCTGCCGGCGGCGGCGATTTCCGGGGCCAATCCGGCGAGCTTCGCGATCAGCCTGTTCGGATCGAATTTCACGCGCTTCCTGAACCTCGAGATTTCGGCGCTGGAAGCCGACCAGCGGGGCAAGGTGGTCTCGAGCCCACGGGTGCTCACCGCCGACCAGAGCACCGCGATCATCGAGCAGGGCACCGAATTGCCGTACCAGCAGGCGACATCGAGCGGCGCCACGTCGATCGCGTTCCGCAAGGCGAACCTCAAGCTCGAGGTCACGCCGCAGATCACGCCGGAGGGGAACGTGATCCTCGCCGTCGAGGTCAATCGCGACGCGGTCGGGCAACTCACCCCCGCCGGCTTTGCGATTGACACGCGCCGGGTCCAGACCCAGGTTCTGGTCGAGAACGGCGGAACGGTGGTGATCGGCGGGATCTACGAGCAGTTCGAACGCAACCGAACCAACAAGGTGCCGTTCTTCGGCGATCTGCCGGTGGTCGGTCATCTGTTCAAGGACAACCAGCGCACCAACGACCGTACCGAGCTGATGGTGTTCCTGACACCGCGGGTCGTCACGGACACGTCAGCCACGCGCTGAGGCGACTCGGCCGGCGCCTGTGCGCCGGAGCCGCTTGCGCAAAGAGGGGCTATCCTGACGGGTCGGCAGTGCCGGCCCGTCGGCTTTTCGGCGGTTCCCGCGCACCCGACCTTTCGGCAGGACGGCAAGGCAACATGGCCCTCGAACCCGACACCCCCATCGTTCTGATCGGCATGCCCGGCTCCGGGAAGTCGACGGTCGGGCGCCGGCTGGCCAGCGCGCTGGGCCGCACTTTCGTCGATTCGGACGTCGAAATCGAGCGGAACTGCGGCGTTCCGGTCGCAACGATCTTCGAATACGAAGGCGAGGAGGGGTTTCGGCGGCGCGAAAGCGCCACCTTGGCGGAGTTGGTGCGCAAGCCGGCGACGGTGATCGCCACGGGAGGCGGCGCGATCCTTGCGCAGCACAATCGCGAGTTGATCAGCGCGCTGGGCTACGCCGTCTACCTGGAGGTCTCGCTGTCCGAACTGTGGCGGCGCGTGCGCAAGAATCGAGCGCGGCCCCTGCTGCAGACCAGCGATCCGCGCGACAGCTTGGCGCGGCTGCTGGACGCGCGCGCGCCGCTGTACGCGGCGCTCGCAGACCTGACGATCGCGAGTGCCCGGCAGTCCGCGACGCAGATGGCGGCCGATATAATCGTCCGGCTTCCTCCGCCGTTGCGGGGACCGGAGGCCGGGACTTCGCCGTGACAACCGCGGCCCCCGTGGCGGAGGGCGAACCATTGCGCGAACTGACTGTCGCACTCGACGAACGCAGCTACCCGGTGCTGATTGGCGCGGGGGGCATCGCTGCGGGCTGGCCGGCGCTCGTGGAGCTGGCCACCGGGCGTCAGGTGGCCGTGATCACCAACGATGTCGTCGCGCCGCTCTACGCCGCGCGACTCGAGCGCTGGTTGCGCCCGGCGAGCGCCGACTACCTGGAAATCGTGCTGCGCGACGGAGAGGATCGCAAGGACTGGTCGAGTCTTCAGCAGGTGTTCGACCGGTTGCTGGAGTCCCGTTTCGACCGGCGCTGTCTGGTCGTGGCGCTCGGCGGCGGTGTCATCGGCGATCTCGCCGGTTTCGCTGCCGCGGTCTACCAGCGCGGCGTCGAATTCGTGCAGGTGCCCACGACGCTGCTCGCGCAGGTCGACTCGTCGGTGGGGGGCAAGACCGGCATCAATCACCCGGCCGGGAAGAACATGATCGGGGCCTTCCACCAGCCGCGCCTGGTGCTCATCGACGTGAGCGTGCTGCGCACGCTGCCGCCGCGCGAAGTCTCGGCCGGATTGGCCGAGATGCTCAAGCACGGCGCGATCCGCGATGGCGACTACCTCAGCGGCCTCGAACGTGACAACGCGCGCCTTCTTGCCTGCGAAGCGCAGGCGCTGGAGTTGGCCATCGCGCGCTCGTGCGAGATCAAGGCGGAGGTGGTGGCGGCAGACGAGCGCGAGGGCGGGCTGCGCGCCATTCTGAACTTCGGCCACACCTTCGGACACGCGATCGAAGCGGGGCTCGGGTACGGGAAGTGGCTGCACGGCGAGGCCGTCGGCGCGGGAATGGTCATGGCGGCAGACCTGTCGCGGCGGCTCGGCATGCTCGAGCCGGCGTCCGTGGAGCGCCTGCGGGCCGCGATCGCCGCGGCACGACTCCCGGTGGCAGGCCCGGCCTGGGATGCGGGGCGGTACGTGGAATTGATGGCGGTCGACAAGAAGGCCGAGCAGGGAACGCCGAAGTTCGTTCTGCTCGAGGCGCTGGGTCGGGCCGTGGTGCGCCGGGTGCCAGAGGCGGAGCTGCGGGCCACACTTCGCGAGTGTGTGCAATGAGCAGCGATCTGCACGCCGCGCCCGACGGCGGACTTGGGGCGCGCGCGGCGTACGCGGCGAGCGTCGGCGCGCAAAGGGGCCGGCGCATCGCCGAAGCGCCTGCGCTGCCCCGCAGCGAGTTCCAGCGGGATCGCGACCGGATCGTTCACTCCACGGCCTTTCGGCGGCTGGAGTACAAGACACAGGTCTTCGTCAACCACGAAGGGGACCTGTTCCGCACCCGGCTGACCCACACGATCGAAGTCGCGCAGATCGCGCGCTCGATCGCGCGCCGTCTGGCGCTCGACGAGGATCTGGTCGAGGCGATCGCGCTGGCGCACGATCTGGGACACACGCCCTTCGGACACGCGGGACAGGACACGCTCAACGAGTGCATGAAGGACCACGGCGGGTTCGAACACAACCTGCAGTCGCTGCGTGTCGTGGACGAACTGGAACATCGCTACGCGGCCTTCGACGGGTTGAATCTGTGTTTTGATACCCGCGAGGGGATTCTCAAGCACTGTGCGCGGGAAAATGCCCGCGCCCTCGGCGAGATCGGCGAGCGTTTTCTCACGGGCGGCCAGCCGAGCCTGGAGGCGCAGGTGGCCAATCTCGCCGACGAGATCGCGTACAACAACCACGACGTCGATGATGGTTTGCGCGCGGGTTTGATCACGCTCCTGCAACTCGAGGAGGTCGACCTGTTCCAGGTGCATGCGACGCAGGTGCGCAGCGCCTACCCCGAGATCCAGGATCGACGCATGATCCACGAGACGGTGCGCCGGATGATTGACGAACTCGTCGGGGACCTCCTCGCGGAGACCCGACGGCGCATCGCGCGATTGCGCCCGGCAGCGGTCGCGGACGTCCGCGCGGGTCCGCCGCTGGTGGCCTTCTCCGAGGCGATGCGCCCGCGCGTCGCGCAGTTGCGGCGTTTCCTGCATGCGAACCTGTACCGGCACTATCAGGTCGTGCGCATGAGCGCGAAATCGGCAAGGGTGATTTCCGAGCTGTTCGCAGCGTTTCTGGCCGACGAGCGCCTGCTTCCCGACGAGCACCGCGACCGGGTCGGGGCGATCGGGCCGCGGGCCATCTCCGACTACATTGCCGGGATGACCGACCGCTACGCCATCGGCGAGCATCGGCGGCTTTTCGCCTTCGATGCGCCCTGATCCGCGGGTCTGCTCCGTCGGAAGCCGGTCTGCGGTATAGTCGCAGTTGACACGTTTTTCGTTGCACTGCGCCATAAGCGCGCGCGACGGGTCTCGCGCCGGCAAAACCGGGTTTTGGCGAGCCACGTCCCAGTCGTTTGCATGACGCCTGCCGAGTGGTCTTGTCGGCGGGCGTTTTTCGCCCGGCGGTGCTCGCGCCCGCCGGTGCACCCGGAGACAGGATGGATACGGAAACGAGCGCCAGCGCACAGGGTCTCTACGATCCGCGTCACGAGCACGACTCATGCGGCGTGGGCTTCGTCGCGCACGTCAAGGGCGAAAAGAGCCACAAGATCATCGAGCAGGGCCTGCAGATCCTGTGCAACCTCGACCATCGGGGCGCAGTCGGCGCTGACCCGTTGATGGGCGACGGGGCAGGGATCATCACCCAGTTGCCCGACCAGTTGTTCCGGGAGGACATGGCGGCGCAGGGCGTGACCCTGCCGCGGGCCGGCGAGTATGGGGTCGGGATGGTGTTCCTGCCCAAGGAGCAGGCCTCGCGGATTGCCTGCGAGCAGCAGCTCGAGCGCGCGGTGCGCGCCGAGGGACAGGTGCTGCTGGGCTGGCGCGACGTGCCCGTGGACCATGAAATGGAGATGTCGCCGTTCGTGCGCAAGCGCGAACCGGTGATTCGCCAGATCTTCGTGGGGCGCGGGGCAGACGTGATGGTCACCGATGCCCTCGAGCGCAAGCTCTACGTGATCCGCAAGAGCGCGAGCCATCACATCCTGGCGCTGGGCCTCAAGCACGGGAAGGAGTACTACGTCGCGTCGATGTCGGCGCGCACGATCGTCTACAAGGGACTCCTGCTGGCGGGGCAGGTCGGACGCTACTACAAGGACCTGCAGAATCCGCGCTTCGTTTCGGCGCTCGCGATGGTCCACCAGCGCTTCTCCACGAACACATTCCCCCAGTGGCCGCTGTCGCATCCGTACCGGCTGGTCGCCCACAACGGCGAGATCAATACCGTCAAGGGCAACTACAACTGGCTGCGCGCGCGCGAGGGGGCGATGCACTCGCCCGTGCTCGGCAAGGACCTCAAGAAGCTCTACCCGATCGTCTATCCCGGGCAGTCCGACACGGCCGTGTTCGACAACATGCTCGAGTTGCTCGTGATGTCGGGCTACTCGATCGCGCACGCGATGATGATGATGATCCCGGAGGCCTGGGAACAGCACGAGTTGATGAACCCCAAGCGCCGTGCGTTCTACGAGTTCCACGCAGCGATGATGGAGCCCTGGGACGGGCCGGCCGCGATCGCGTTCACCGATGGCCGGCAGGTCGGTGCGACGCTCGATCGAAACGGCCTGCGTCCGGCGCGCTACTGCATCACCGACGATGATTTCGTGATCATGGCTTCGGAAGCGGGCGTGCTGCCGATTCCCGAGAGCCGGATCGTGAAGAAGTGGCGTCTGCAGCCGGGCAAGATGCTGCTGATCGACCTGGATCAGGGCCGGATCATCGACGACAAGGAACTCAAGGGGCAGCTGGCCAATGCCAAGCCCTATCGGGAATGGATCGACGCCATCCGCGTGAAGCTCGACGAGATCAAGGTCGACGAGCGCGACGTGCTCGACGACCTGCGCGAGGCGCGCACCGCCGGGGCGCTGCTCGATCGGCAGCAGGCCTGCGGGTACAGCCAGGAAGACGTTCGCTTCCTGATGGCACCGATGGCCGAGAACGGCGAAGAGGCAATCGGCTCGATGGGCAACGACACGCCGCTGGCGGTTCTCTCGGAGCGCAGCAAGCCGCTTTACAACTATTTCAAGCAGCTCTTCGCGCAGGTGACCAACCCGCCGATCGATCCGATTCGCGAGCAGCTCGTGATGTCGCTGGTGTCCTTCGTCGGCCCCAAGCCGAACCTGCTCGATCTGAACAACACCAACCCGCCGATGCTGCTCGAAGTTTCGCAGCCGGTGCTCGACTTCCGCGACATGGCGAAGATCCGCCGGATCGCGCTCTACAGCGGCGGCAAGTTCCGCTCGTACGAGATCAACATCTGTTACCCGGTGGCCTGGGGCAAGGAGGGCATCGAAGCCCGGCTGGCCTCGCTCGCATCGGAGGCCGAGGACGCGGTGCGTGAGGGCTTCAACGTGCTGATCGTGTCCGATCGGCGCATGGACCGAGACCACGTTGCGATTCCCGCGGTGCTCGCGATGAGCGCAATTCACCAGCACCTCGTGGACAAGGGGCTGCGCACCACGGCGGGCCTGGTCGTCGAGACGGCTTCGGCGCGCGAGGTTCACCACTTCGCGGTGCTCGCGGGATACGGCGCCGAGGCGGTCCATCCCTACCTCGCACTGGATACCCTGGTCGCTCGCTACGGTGATGAATCCACCAGCCCCGGCGCCGAGAAGGCGATCGCCAACTACATCAAGGCGATCGGCAAGGGCCTGATGAAGGTGATGTCCAAGATGGGCATCTCGACCTACATGAGCTACTGCGGCGCCCAGATCTTCGAGGCCGTGGGATTGTCGCGTGCCGTGGTCGACAAGTACTTCACCGGGACCTTCTCGAACATCGAGGGAGTCTCGATCTTCGACATCGCCGAGGAGGCGATCCGCCAGCAGCGCGCAGCGTTTGGAGACGATCCGGTGTTGGCCGATGCGCTCGACTGCGGCGGCGAGTACGCGCTGCGCACGCGCGGCGAGGCGCACATGTGGACGCCGGACTCGATCGCACGCCTGCAGCACGCGACCCGCGAGAACAATCCGGAGACCTACCGCGAATACGCCCGGCTGATCAATGAGCAGAGCACGCGCCTGATGACCCTGCGCGGACTCTTCGACTTTCGCTACGAACGCTGCACGCCGGTGCCGCTCGAAGAGGTCGAGCCGGCCAGTGAGATCGTCAAGCGCTTTGCCACCGGAGCGATGTCGCTCGGCTCGATTTCCACCGAGGCGCACACCACGCTGGCGGCGGCGATGAACCGGATCGGCGGGAAGTCCAACACCGGCGAGGGCGGTGAGGACGAGTTGCGTTACCGCGCGGAGTTGCGCGCCGGCGCGTCGGTGATCGGCGAAGGCGACACGGTCGGAAGCGTGCTGGGTCCCGAGCGGATCGTTTCCGACATCGCGCTGCGCGCCGGGGACTCGCTGCGCTCGAAAATCAAGCAGGTGGCCTCGGGTCGTTTCGGGGTCACGGCCGAGTATCTGGCTTCGGCCGACCAGATCCAGATCAAGATGGCGCAGGGTGCGAAGCCCGGCGAGGGCGGGCAGCTGCCCGGACACAAGGTCTCCGAGTACATCGCCAAGTTGCGCTACTCGGTGCCCGGGGTCGGGCTGATCTCGCCGCCGCCGCATCACGACATCTACTCGATCGAGGATCTGGCACAGCTGATCCACGACCTCAAGAACGCCAACCCGCGCGCATCCATCTCGGTGAAGCTGGTCTCCGAAGTGGGCGTCGGCACCGTGGCTGCAGGCGTCGCCAAGGCGAAGGCCGATCACGTCGTGATTGCGGGGCATGATGGCGGCACGGGCGCCTCGCCGCTGTCGTCGATCAAACACGCCGGATCGCCCTGGGAGCTCGGGCTCGCCGAGACCCAGCAGACGCTCGTGATCAACCGACTGCGCGATCGGATCAGCGTCCAGGTGGACGGGCAGATGAAGACGGGCCGTGACGTCGTGATCGGGGCGCTGCTCGGCGCCGACGAGTTCGGCTTTGCCACGGCGCCGCTCGTGGTCGAGGGCTGCGTGATGATGCGCAAGTGCCATCTGAACACCTGTCCGGTCGGGGTGGCGACGCAGGACCCGGTGTTGCGCGCGAAATTCCGCGGCAAGCCGGAGCACGTCGTCAACTATTTCTTCTTCGTGGCCGAGGAAGTGCGCGAGTTGATGGCAAAGCTGGGATTTCGCAAGTTCGAGGAAATGATCGGCTGCGCGCAGCTGCTCGACACGCGCAAGGGAATCGCCAACTGGAAGGCGTACGGGCTCGATTTCAGCAGGGTATTCGCACTGCCGAACGTCGCTGCCGAAGTTCCTCGCCGACAGGTGAGCACCCAGGACCACGGCCTGACCGGCGCACTGGATCACAAGCTGATCGCCTTGTCGCAACCGGCGCTCGAGGCCGGTGAAAAGGTGTCGGGTGCCCTGCCGATTCGCAACGTCAACCGGACCGTGGGCACGATGCTCTCGGGCGAAGTGGCACGGCGCTACGGGCACGGCGGATTGCCGGAGGACTCGATTCAGTTCCGGTTCGACGGCACCGCCGGACAGAGTTTCGGCGCCTTCCTGGCCCGCGGGATCACGCTCGAACTGGTGGGCGAAGCCAACGACTACGTCGGCAAGGGGCTCTCGGGCGGGCGATTGATCGTGCGCCCGACCAACGATTTTCGCGGCCAGTCGGACAAGAACATCATCATCGGCAACACCGTGCTCTACGGTGCGATCGAGGGCGAGGCGTTCTTCTCGGGGGTGGCCGGCGAACGCTTTGCGGTGCGCAACTCCGGAGCCCAGGCGGTGGTGGAGGGCACGGGGGATCACGGCTGTGAGTACATGACGGGTGGCACGGTGGTGGTGCTGGGCAAGACGGGCCGCAATTTCGCCGCCGGGATGTCGGGTGGCATCGCCTACGTCTACGACTCGCACCGGCGCTTCGCGTCACGCTGCAACACCGCCATGGTGGCGCTCGAGCCGGTTCTCACGAACGTCGATCAGCAGCGCGAAGAGGACGAGGCGCTGCGGCACATGGGCGAGTGCGACGAGGACATCCTCAGGGGGCTCATCGAGCGGCATTTCCGTTTCACCGCAAGCACGATCGCCCGCGAAATTCTCGATGATTGGGAGCGCGCCCGCGCGCTCTTCGTCAAGGTCTTCCCGAACGAGTACCGGCGGGCGCTGACCGAGATGCACGCAAGCCGCGCCGCGAAGCGCAGAGAACCCGTGACCGCCTGAGGAAACAGATGGGAAAGCGAACCGGATTCATGGAGATCAAGCGCCTGTCGGAGTCGTACGAAGGGGTCGCTGAGCGGGTCGGACACTATCACGAATTCGTCGCGCGCCTGAGCGATGCGGACGCGGCGCTGCAGGGTGCCCGCTGCATGGACTGCGGAATTCCATATTGCCAGAGCGGCTGCCCGGTCAACAACATCATTCCGGACTGGAACGACCTGGTCTACCGGGGCGATTGGCAACGCGCGCTCCAGACGCTGCACTCGACCAACAACTTCCCGGAGTTCACCGGGCGCGTCTGCCCGGCGCCGTGCGAGGCGGCCTGCACGCTCAACATCAACGACGATCCGGTGGGGATCAAGTCGATCGAACGCGCGATCTACGACAAGGGCTGGGAGATGGACTGGATCCTCCCCGAGCCCCCGCAGCACAGGAATGGCCGCAGCGTCGCGATCGTCGGTTCCGGACCCGCGGGCCTCGCCTGCGCCCAGCAACTCGCGCGGACGGGCTATGCGGTGACCGTCTACGAGAAGAGCGACCGGATCGGGGGGCTGCTGCGCTACGGAATCCCGGACTTCAAGATGGCCAAGGAACTCATCGATCGCCGCGTCGCGCAGATGGAGGCCGAGGGCGTGGTCTTCCGACCGGGAGTGCTCATCGCGGGCGGGGATCGGCAGGCCGCCGACTCCGCCGGCATGGTCGGTGAAGAGATCGAGGCCGATCGGCTGCTGTCGGAATTCGACGCCGTGGTGCTCGCCATTGGTTCCGAGCAACCGCGTGAACTGCTGGTTCCCGGCCGGGAACTCAAGGGCGTTCACTTCGCGATGGACTTCCTGCGTCAGCAGAACCGCGTGGTGGCCGGTGACCGGGTCCCGGAGCAGATTCTCGCCACCGGCAAGCACGTCGTGGTGATCGGCGGCGGCGATACGGGCTCGGATTGCGTGGGCACCAGCAACCGCCAGGGAGCGGCTTCGGTCACCCAGATCGAACTGCTGGCGCGCCCGCCGGAGTCCGAGCAAAAGCCGAAGTGGTGGCCCTACTGGCCCGACAAGATGCGCACGTCCTCATCGCATCAGGAGGGCTGCGAACGCGACTGGGCGGTAGCGACCACGCGGCTGCATGGGGATGCTTCCGGCCGCGTCGCACGGCTCGAGGCAAAGCGCGTGCAATGGCGCCGCGACGAAACGAGCGGCCAGATGCAGATGACGCCGATCGCGGGAAGTGACTTCGAGAGACCGGCCGAGCTGGTGCTGCTCGCAATGGGATTCGTGTCTCCCGTTGCCGCGATGATCGAGGCGTTCGGCGTTGAAAAAGACGCGCGCGGGAACGCGAAGTCGGTGACGGAAGGACCGCTCGCCTACCGAACGAACGTTGCCAAGGTCTTCACCGCCGGCGACGCGCGACGCGGGCAGTCACTCGTGGTCTGGGCGATCCGTGAGGGACGGCAGTGCGCCCGCTCGATCGACGAATCGCTGATGGGCGCCTCGGTCCTGCCGCGCTGAACCGCACCCCGAAGCGGGGGTCATGGCGCGAGGCGTATCTCGAGGCGTCGCAGCAGGGCGATCGCGTGTCCGATCGGCACGCCGATGTTCGATCCACCGAACGCGGGCAGGGTCGCGCGGTTGATCGCGATGACCTCGCCTTCGAGGTTGAAGACCGGGCCACCGCTGCCGCCCGAGGTGGTCTCCGCGTCGTAGATGATCGCCGAGCCAAGTCGGAACCACAGCGAGGTCTGCGTCGCCAGCCCGTGCAACATCCCGGTCATGAGCCGCGGGGATTGCCGCCAGAACGGCCACGGGGGTGACGCACCTGGTCAAAGCAGTCGGCGAACACCTCTCTGAGCGACTTGTAGGGATCCACTCCGGGGGGGGTGGATCCGGAACCGCATCACCGGACCGCTCTCGATCTCGATCAGGTCTCCGGAGCGCAGTGTCCGGCTGTCGTCGTGTTCGACGGGCTCGCCGTTGATCCAAGCCCGATGCGAGAGAGACGCCACGAGTTCGTAACCGTCGCCGGCCCGATACAGGGAGATTGTGCGGCGCTCGTCGGCGACGAGATCCGGGGAGAGCAACTCTCCCGTTTCGGGGAGCAGGCGCAACGTCGCAGCCGTCACCCGCACGGTCTTCCCGCGCAGCGGACCCGAAAGATACACAAGGGCCGCATCACGCTGCGTCGGGTTCGGGGATGCGTTCGACGAACTCATCTCGCTCGCTGATTGCCTGCGGTGGGTGACTCGATTGCCTGGGGCGGGTGGCTCCCTTCCTGAGGGGGTGGCTTTCGCCCCAGTCTACAGGGCGGATGCGCGAAGCGCACGGACTCGGCGCATCACCCGCAAGGAGCCTGTTACGACTCCTCACCAAGCATTACCGCTGGTTTCCGCGCTGTCACCCCGATTGCGTGCAAACTGTCGTTGTGCTCGGCGGCCGTGCCCGTGACGGCGGGCTGCGCGATCGACCCCCCTTTCACAGGAGACGAAAATGAGAAGCTTTCCCCACCGACTGGCCCGCACGGCCGCCACCTGCACCCTCGCACTTGCGATTCCGTTCGTCGCTCTCGCCCAGCCAATGACGGGTGCCCCCATGATGCACGGTGGCTCCGGACACGGGCCGATGCAGCCGGGAGCCGGGCACGAGGGGAGGCACCAAGCGCACATGCAAAGCGGGTTCGGACACCGTGGTGCACAGCGGGGTGGCGACCGGGACACGGCCGGCATGCTGCGCGGACTGAACCTGAGCGAGGAACAGCGCGACAAGGTCTTCGCCGTGCTCCACGCGCAGGCGCCGCAACTGCGCACCCAGGCGAAGGAAATGCGCAACGCGCGTCGCGAGCTGCGCGTGCTCACGCTCTCCGATGGATTCGACGAGGCTCGCGCCAAGGCTCTTTCCGATACGCTCGCGCGCTCGATCGCGGAAACTGCGCTGATTCGCACGCGTTCGGCCAACGAGATCTATCGGGCGCTCGGACCCGAGCAGCGCCGCCAGGTACAGGAACGCGCAGCGCTGCGCGAAGAGTCGCGGCGCGCACGCGGTGAGCGGCCCTTCAGCCGGGGATGATGGAGACGCCGTGGCCGGCCAGCTCGAGCGCCACGGCGGCCCCCGATGGCCACATCCGGTCGACTTCCGGGGAAACCACGGAGAGCCCGCCGAGCTCGGTTGCGATCGTGTACTCGCACACGTTGCCGAGGTACGCGGACTTGAGGACGCGGCCGTTGAGCGTATCCGGTGCGGGGGTGCGGACCGATCCGCACCGGCGCCTCGCCGGAGCCTTTCTGTACCATGCTCACCTTGATCCCGGTGGTCTTCGAGAACACGGTCTGCATCATGCTGCACCACTCGGCCCGCACCGAGCAGGTCACGTTGCGCTGGTCCGCGTGCGCAGCGCCGAGCGCCACGGTGGAAGTGAGGCAGGCCGGCGCGTCACGATGCGACAATAGAATCCATTGATGCAGCCCCCCGGGGGGCGCAGCGCAAGGGAAGGACATGTCCGAAATCCACCACATGAGCGCAGCAGAACTATCCGCAGCGTTCCGCACGAAGTCGCTCTCGCCGCGCGAAGTGGCGAGCGCCGTGTTTGACCGAATCGCGCGTTGGGAGCCGAAACTCAACGCAATGTATCTGCTCGAGCGCGGTGCCGCGCTCGCGGCCGCCGGCGCGTCTGAAACGCGCTGGCGCGCGGGCGAGCCGCTCTCGGCGCTCGACGGGGTGCCGATCACGCTCAAGGAAAACATCTACACGCAGGGCCACCCTTCTGCGCTGGGGACGGCGGCGACCGAACTGGTTCCCCGGGCCGCGGATGCGCCGCCGGCGGCGCGCGCCCGGGAAGCGGGGCTGGTGCTGCTCGGCAAGACCACCATGCCCGACTTCGGGATGCTTTCCTCCGGGCTCTCCTCGATCCACGGCCTGACGCGCAATCCCTGGCGGCTTGATCGCAACACCTCGGGTTCCTCTTCGGGGGCGGGGGCGGCGGGGGCAGCGGGCTACGGTCCGCTGCACGTCGGCACCGACATCGGCGGCTCGGTGCGGCTGCCCGCGACGCACTGCGGGCTCTTCGGCCTCAAGCCCAGCCTTGGGCGCATCCCGATCGACCCCCCGTACATGGGCCGGGTGGCGGGACCGATGACCCGCAGCGTCGAAGATGCGGCACTGCTGATGAACGTGCTGACCCGCCCCGATGCGCGTGACTTCATGAACCTGCCCTGGCAGGACATCGACTACGCGCACGAACTCGACGCCATCGAACTGCGCGGCCTGCGCATCGGACTTCTCGAGCAGATGGGCGTGGGGCTGCCGGTTCACCCCGCGGTCGCCGCGGCGACCCGGGATGCGGCGCGCGCGCTCGAGGCCGCAGGGGCGACGGTCGAGCCGATGGAATCCTTCCTCACCGCGGACATGCTCGAGGGCATGCAGAAGTTCTTCGAGGCCCGCTCGTGCCGCGACGTGCTCGCGATGACACCTCCCGTGCGCGCACGAATCCTGCCCTTCGTCGTCGAGTGGTGCACCTGGCGGGCGGCGCAGTTTTCCGGCGACGAAGTGATCGGCGCGTACGCGCAGGTCGTGGCGATGCGCGAGGCCGCGGTGCGCGCGGTCGGGCGCTTCGACTTCGTTCTCTCGCCGACTTCGCCGATCCTGCCCTACGAGGCACAGAGCGCCTGTCCCGGCGATGACCCGCACAACGCGCTGCCGCACATCGCCTTCACGGTGGCCTACAACATGAGCGAGCAGCCCGCGGCATCGGTGAACTGGTCGTTCACCGACGATGGTCTGCCGGTCGGTGTCCAGCTCATCGGTCAGCGCTTCGATGATCGGGGGGTGCTGCGGCTCGCGCGCGCCCTCGAAGGGCTGCGCGGCGCGCAGCGCGCCTGGCCGGAGCCGGAGACCGTCGCGCGGGCCTGAGCCCGCGGGGTTTCGGCGGGAAGGCTGCGCGAGTCCTTCAGCGGTGTCCGGGTCAGGGCGCGGTGAACACCTGTGTCTGCGGGTGGAACGCGTACCAGGCGAACCAGAAGGCGATCACGCTCGGGAGTTCCCTGCCGTCCGCGTCGAGCACCCGGCCCGTGCGGTTCTCCGCGTCGAATTCGACCGTCACGTCCTGATCCCCGACGCGATCGCGCAGCGGCAGGCGGGCACGCTGGAGTTCGGCAAAGGGGTAGGCCTTGCGCAGCGCGCCCAGCTCGATCCCGATCACCTGCTCCTTCGGGTGGTAGCGGGCACTCGAATTGCGCACCGTGAAGAGCAGCCGTTCGTTCTTCTCGTAACCAGCGTACGGGTCGCGCCCGTAATCTCGCCCGTGTCCGGTCTCCTCGGAGAGCACCAGCGTCGCCGGGTGGCGTTTGCGCCAGTCGCGCCAGGTGGTGTGGGAGGCGGCGAGCGGCGCCAGCCGATCGCCACGCAGCGGTCCGGTGATCGCCGTACCGATGAGCTGAGACCACAGCGATTCGGTCTCCCGGTCATAGAGCAGCAGGTCGCTGTTGTGGAGCAGGCCCGAAACGCCGAAGCGCAGCGTGCGTCCGCGCGCCTGCGGGCGGAACGCCACGCCCGTGCCGCACAGCGGACAGAAGGTCACGAGCAGCGGCTGCTCGCCGATGCGATCATTGACGATTTCGTGCCAGTTGAGAATGGCGATCGGGTAGGCCTTGGCCACGCCGCCCAGCGCTACCCCCAGCACCCGGGACTCGGGGCGCAGGAAACTCGCCTGTGCGGCGGCCACGAACCGGGGCGCATCGAGTGCGGGAATCCCGTCGCGCGGCGGGCCGCCCCGCTCGATCTCGGCGAGCGGGATGGTCGCGTCGCTCAGGTCGAACCCGTTGAGGCGCGCGCCGGTCGAGGGCATCCCGGGCCGCGCAGCGAACGCCGGGACCGCGCCTGCGAGGCCTGCGGCCAGGCCGGCCATCAGGATGCGTCGGCGCTTGTCGCTCATCGCGGTTCTCCTCGGGTTGCCCTCACCCCCGGTCGGCGCGGCGCCGGTCTTCCTTACGCCGGGCGGATCTTGTAGATGCCCCAGCTGCGCATCGACATCACGACCTCGCCGTTCTGGTTGAGCACTTCCTGGAGAGCCTGGAGCAGTCCACGGTCGGGTTTCGATTCGGAGCGGCGCGCGGCAAGGACCGTCACGCGCGCCCGCAGCCGGTCACCCGGGCGCACCGGGGAGAGCCAGCGCAGCTCATCGATGCCCGGCGAACCCATGCTCGCCACCGGCGAGATGAAATGGTCGACGAGCATGCGCATCAGAATGCTCCCCGTCAGCCAGCCGCTCGCGATCAGACCGCCGAAATGGGTGCGGGCGGCAGCCGCCGGGTCGACGTGAAAAGGTTGCGGATCGTACGCCGTGGCGAAGTCGATGATCTCGCGCTCGGTCACCAGATGATCGCCGAATTCGACACTCTCGCCGACGCGGTAGTCTTCGAAATAGCGCTCGCGCATGGGGTTCGTCAATGTGCTCTCCTATGGCCAGCTGAAGGCGGGCGGCAGACGCGATAGTATCCGGGGCACGGGCTCAGCAGGGGGATTGCGTGCACGACACCGATTACATTCGACGCCACATCCGCACGGTCAGCGACTGGCCGGAGCCGGGTGTGCAATTCCGGGACATCACGCCCCTGCTGCAGAACGCGCGCACGCTGCGGGTGATGATGGATCTGTTCGTGCACCGCTACATGGGTGCAAAGCTCGACGTCGTGGCCGGGATCGACGCGCGCGGCTTCATCATCGGGGCCATCCTCGCGCACGAGCTGAATCTTGGTTTCGTGCCCATCCGCAAGCAGGGCAAGCTCCCCTTTGAGACGATCGCCGAGGAGTACGAGCTGGAGTACGGCAGCGCAAGCGTCGAGATTCACGCGGACGCGTGCGCGCCTGGTGACCGGGTGCTGCTGATCGACGACCTGATCGCCACGGGCGGCACGATGATTGCCGGGCGCAAGCTCATCGAACGCCTTGGCGGACATGTGGTGGAGGGCGCGGCGATCGTCGACCTGCCGGAACTTGGCGGATCGGAGCGCCTGCGCGCCGCCGGCCTGGCCGTGTACACCATGGTTGAATTCGCTGGTCATTGAGCCCGGCGCCTCCGGTTCGCCGACCGGCTCAGCGTGGCTTGTGCGCGAGCAGGTACGTCAGCCCGCTGGCGGCGGCCAACGCCAGCCAGGCGAGCAGGAAGCCCAGCGTGTAGGCGCCCCGGCTGCTGCCGTCGAGCCTCTCGCGCACGACCTCCAGCTCCGCCGGGTCGATCGCCGAGAAGAACAGTCCGACGCACGGAATGGCGACCAGGAACGACGGCCACAATACCTGCATCAGGAAGCGACCCCGCGTTGCACCACCCGGCGCAGCGCCGTCGGAAGTGGCTTCGGCGCGGGGCGCACCCGCCGGGCTGCGCTTCACTTCGGTCCCCTTCATGGTGTGCCTCCGTTGATCTCGATCGGAGCGAGCAGTGTTCCGGTGCCGGTCGTCAGCCGCCAGCGCAGCGCCGGATCCTCGACATGCACCGACCAGCGTCCCGAACTCGGCAGACGCTCGCCGCCGGCCACATAGTGCCCGCGCCCCAGCGCCTGCAGGGTCAGCGTCCGGTCGAGTGCGGCCTCGGTTGCGTGCACCAGACGCAGGCGCAGGGTCGCGGGCAGTTCCTGGTCCGGTGTGCCGGCCTGCAGCGTCAGCTGCAAGCCCTCCGGCGCGTCGCGCAGCACGGCGCGCAGCCCCATTCGCACCGACTCCTGATCGCGTGCGATCGTGAGGTTGATCGCGCGCCCTTCGCGGTAGTAGTCATCGACCACCAGCGCGTGGTTGGAAGTGATCGCGAGCCACAGCGTGATTGCGCCACCCACCACGGCGAGCGCCGGCATGCTGATCAGCAGCCAGGGCCACAGCTGGCGATACCAGGGGGTGAGCTCGGAAGCGGGTGGAGTCACGGGCATCACCGGGGAACGTAGAAGGTCGACTTCTCGCGCACCGTGACGCGCTCGTTGTCCCGGGCGCTGACCACGAAGAACAGGCGGTTGCTTCCCGACGGAGCTACATCGGGTGCGGCACGCACCCGCACCGCAACCAGCCGGGTGCCTGCCGCTGCAATCTCGGCTTGCGGATCCGAGGCCACGACGGCTCCCGGAATGCCCTCGACGCCGATGCGGAAAGTGGCGGCCGTTTCAGCGCTGTTGCTGATCTGCAGGCGGTAAACGTTCTCAATGAGACCGCCCTCGACCTCGCGGGCGAGCGTTCCGCGGTCGCGAATCACGTTGACCGACAGCGGCATGCGCATTGCCAGCTGCGCGAACAGCGCGATCGTGACGCCCAGCAGGATCGCGGTGTAGACGAGCACGCGCGGGCGCACCGTGCGGCGCAACAGCTGGGAACGGCTCCAGCGATTCGCGACGCCATTCTCCGTGTCGTAGCGAATCAGCCCCTGCGGATAGCTCATCTTGTCCATCACCTGGTCGCAGGCGTCGATGCACGCGGTGCAGCCGATGCATTCGTACTGCAGTCCCTCGCGAATGTCGATTCCGGTCGGGCAGACCTCGACGCACAGGCCGCAGTCGATGCAGTCGCCCACTCCGAGTGCGGCGCGATCGGCCTTGCGCGAGCGCGATCCGCGCGGTTCGCCGCGGGTCTCGTCATAGGTGACGATCAAGGTGTCGCGGTCGAACATCGCGCTCTGAAAGCGCGCGTAGGGGCACATGTACTTGCAGACCTGCTCACGCATGAAGCCCGCGTTGCCCCAGGTGGCAAAGCCGTAGAACCCGATCCAGAACGTTTCCCACGGCCCGAGCGAGAAAGTGAGCACCTCGGCGCCCAGCGTGCGGATCGGCGTGAAGTAGCCGACGAAGGTGAATCCGGTCCATGCGGCGAGCGCGATCCAGGTGGCGTGCTTGGCCACCTTGCGGCCGATCTTGGCGGTGTTCCAAGGCTGCGCATCGAGTTTCATGCGTTGATGCCGGTCGCCCTCGATCTTGCGCTCGACCCACAGGAAGATCTCGGTGTAGACCGTTTGCGGGCAGGCATACCCGCACCACAGGCGCCCGGCCACGGCGGTGAAGAGGAACAGTGCGAGCGCCGAGATGATCAACAGGCCCGTCAGGTAGATGAAGTCCTGCGGATAGAGAACCATCCCGAAGAGATAGAAGCGCCGCGCTTCCAGTGCAAAGAGCACGGCGGGGCGCTCGTTCCAGGTGAGCCAGGGCAGCCCGTAGAAAATCAGCTGGGTGAGCCAGACCAGCGCCCAGCGCCACGCGGCGAACCAGCCGTGGACGGCGCGCGGGTAGATCTTGCGCCGCACCTCGTAGAGGTTGATCGCCTGCTCGGCGCCTCCCGCAACGCCGGCGCGCAGGACTTTTGTGCGACTCATCGTGCCGCCGGCCTATTTGCCGGGTTCCGAGCCCGGGGTGCGGTTCGACAGCCCCCACACGTACGCGGTGAGCACGTGACCCTTGCCCTCGCCGAGCAGGTGCTTGAACGACGGCATCTGGTTGTTGCGTCCCTTGGTGATCGTCTCGATCACGGTCTTGAGCGAACCGCCGTACAGCCAGATCTTGTCGGAGAGGTTCGGCCCGCCGATCATCGCGTGCCCCTTGCCTTCGGGACCGTGGCAGGCCATGCACGCGACGAACTTCTCCTTGCCCAGCGCGGCCTTGAGCGGGTCCGGAGCACTGCCCGAGAGCGAGAGCACGTAGTTCGCGACGTTCTCCACGTCCTGGGCGGTGCCGAGTGCGGGCGCCATGGGCGGCATCGCCGCCATGCGTCCCTCCATGATGCTGACCTTGATGACCTCCGGGTCACCGCCCCACAGCCAGTCGCTGTCGGTCAGGTTCGGGAAGCCCTTGCTGCCGCGCGCGTCCGAGCCGTGGCACTGCACGCAGTAGGTGAGAAACAGGCGCTCACCCATCGCGCGCGCCTCCGGGTCGGCGGCCACCGTCGGAATCTCCTGCTGGAGATACTTCGCGAAGAGCGGCTCGTAGACGGCCTTGGCTCGGGCCACCTCTTCCTCGTACTCGCCGACCGACGTCCAGCCCAGTTGACCCTTGAACGCGCCCAGCCCCGGATAGAGCAGCACGTAGGCCAGGCCGAATGCGCAGGTGATGTAGAAGAGGTATAGCCACCAGCGCGGCAGCGGATTGTTGTATTCGGCCAGTGTCTCGTCCCAGACGTGTCCGGTGGTTTCGATCTTCTCGCCGGGGGCGCGCTTCTTCGAGAGGGCGAAGGCCATCCAGAAGCTGAACGCGATCGAGGCGAGCGTGGCCACCGCCACGAAGATGCCCCATCCGGAGTGCAGAAAGTCAGCCATTGCTCATGCTCCCGTCAGCTGCGTTCCCTCGGTTGCGCGGATCGCTGGGCGATCTCGTCATCCGCGAAGGGCAGATTCGCGGCTTCGTCGAAGCGCTTGCGCTGGCCGGGCCCGAAAGCCCAGATCGCGATGCCGACGAAGGCCGCGAAACAAAGGACCGTCAGTACCGTACGCAGCAGATTGATTTCCATTTGCTAACGCGCCGGTTGCAGTGCGGTGCCCAGCACCTGCAGATACGCAATCAGGGCGTCCATCTCGGTCTTGCCCCGCACGGTATCGGCCGCCTGCGCGATTTCCTCGTCGCTGTAGGGGTGTCCGAGACGGCGCAGCGCGATCATCCTGGGGGCGCTTTCCTCGGCCACCACGACGTTGCGATCGAGCCACGGATAACCGGGCATGTTCGACTCGGGAACCAGCGCTCGCGGGTCGTTCAGGTGCACGCGGTGCCACTCGTTGCTGTAGCGTCCGCCAACGCGGTGCAGGTCGGGGCCCGTGCGCTTGCTGCCCCACTGGAACGGCCGGTCATAGACGAATTCCCCGGCCACCGAGTAGTGCCCATAGCGCTCGGTTTCGGCGCGAAACGGCCGGATCATCTGCGAATGGCAGTTGTAGCAGCCCTCGCGGATGTAGATGTCGCGGCCCGCGAGCTCGAGCGCCCCGTACGGCTTGAGTCCCGTGACGGCCTCGGTGGTGGACTTCTGGAAGAACAGCGGGACGATCTCGACGATTCCCCCGACGCTGATCACCAGCACGACCAGGATCGCCATCAGCCCGATGTTCTTCTCAATGGCGGAATGCGAAAATTTCATGGCTCGCTCCTCCTTCGCTCAGGCGTGCGCGGCGAGTGCCGGGATCGGTGCATCCTCGGGCTGACCCGCGCGAATCGTCATCACCATGTTGTAGAGCATCAGGATCATCCCGCCCAGATACAGCAAGCCGCCGCCGAGCCGGATCACGTAGTACGGGAAGGTTGCCTTCACCGACTCGACGAAGGAGTAGGTGAGTGTGCCGTCGGAGTTGGTCGCCCGCCACATCAGGCCCTGCATCACGCCGGCGATCCACATCGCGGCGATGTAGAGCACGATGCCGATCGTCGCGATCCAGAAGTGCGCCTCGATGAGCCGCGTGCTGTGCATTTCGCGGCGGCCGTAGAGGCGCGGCAACAGGTAGTAGATTGAGCCTATCGAAATCATCCCGACCCAGCCCAGCGCCCCGGAATGCACGTGACCGATCGTCCAGTCGGTGTAGTGCGACAGCGCATTGACGGTCTTGATCGACATCATCGGCCCCTCGAAGGTCGACATACCGTAGAAGGACAGCGACACCACCAGAAACTTGAGAATCGGGTCGGTGCGCAGCTTGTGCCAGGCGCCCGAGAGCGTCATGATGCCGTTGATCATGCCGCCCCACGAGGGCGCGAGCAGGATCAGCGAGAAGACCATCCCGATGCTCTGCGTCCAGTCGGGCAATGCCGTGTAGTGCAGATGGTGCGGGCCGGCCCACATGTAGGTGAAGATCAGCGCCCAGAAGTGCACCACCGACAGGCGGTACGAGTAGATGGGACGCTCGGCCTGCTTGGGGACGAAGTAGTACATCATTCCCAGGAATCCGGCGGTCAGGAAGAAACCGACCGCGTTGTGCGCGTACCACCACTGGATCATCGCGTCCTGGACGCCGGCGTATACCGAGTACGACTTGAAGGCCGAGACGGGGATCACCGCGCCGTTGACGATGTGCAGCACCGCGACGGTCAGGATGAACGCACCGTAGAACCAGTTCGCCACGTAGATGTGGGGAACCTTGCGCCGCACGATGGTGCCGAAGAACACGATCGCGTAGGCAACCCACACGAGCGTGATCAGGATGTCGATCGGCCACTCGAGCTCGGCGTACTCCTTGCCTTGCGTGTAGCCCAGCGGCAGCGACACCGCCGCGGCCACGATCACGAGCTGCCAGCCCCAGAACGTAAAGGCAGCCAGTGGGCCGCCGAAGAGCCGCGTCTGGCAGGTGCGCTGCACGACGTAGTACGCGGTGGCGAAGAGCGCCGAACCGCCGAAGGCGAAGATCACCGCGTTGGTGTGCAGGGGGCGCAGGCGCCCGTAGCTCAGCCACGGGACGTCTAAGTTCAGCGCCGGCCAGGTGAGCTGGGCCGCGATGACGACACCCACGAGCATGCCGACGACACCCCAGACGACGGTCATGACGGCGAACTGCCGCACGACGGTGTAGTTGTAGGTCTCGGGTCGGGCCGAGGCGGCTGGGGAACTCATGGGCTTGTGCCTCCCGTTGGTTCTCGTTGCGGGGCTGCGCTGAGCGTTGCGTGAAGATTCTACGGAACGCGATGACTGTTGTCTTGTCCGGGCGACGCTGGCTTCGCCGGACGGTCGTCGTCGAGCAGGATGCGGTGCGCGGGGCTGTCCAGGTCGTCGAACTGGCCCGAGTCGCTCATCCGCAGGAAAAGCCACAGCGCGGCCCCCACGGCGAGCACCGACAGCGGAATCAGCAGGTAGAGGGCCTCCACGACCAAAGTCTAACCGCATTGCCGGCGACGAGCAGGGAACTCCCGGCCATGCCCAGCGCGGCGAGCCACGGGGGTACGAAGCCTAGTGCCGCCGCCGGAATCGCCACCAGGTTGTAGGTCGTTGCCCAGGCGAGATTCTGGCGCACCACGCGCAGACAGCGGCGCGACGTCGTCACCAGGTCGAGCACGCCGTCGATCGAATCCGTCAGGACGATCGCGTCCGCGGCAACCCGCGCGAGCGCGGTCGCGCCTCCGACGGCGACCGAAACATCGGCCGCTGCCATCACCGGGGCGTCGTTCACGCCGTCGCCGACCATCAGCACCCGAGCTCCGCGTGCCTGCAGGCCCTGCATCCAGGCGAGCTTGTCGGCGGGCGAGGCCGCGGCGATCCAGTCATCGATGCCCAGCGCAGCGGCCACCGGTGCCACGGCCTTGGCGTGGTCACCCGAGGCCAGGTGCAGCCGCACGCCCGCATCGGCGAGCGCCGTGACGAGCCGCTGCGCTTCGGGGCGCAACCGGTCGCGCAGCGCGAAGGTGGCCAGCAGACGCGGGGCCTCGGCGCACTCGGGCGAGCCGGGGAGGGGGATTCCAACATCCGCCTCCGACGGGGGTGCCGGGAGTTCGACCAGGAACACCGTGCTGTCGGCGCTGTTCGGCTGCGCCGGGGACCCGTGCATGATGTCCGCGGCGCCCGCCGCAGGCGGTTTCCCTTCCAGCCCGCACCAGCGGGCGGAGCCGAGTCGCAGCGCACGCCGGGTGCCGTCGCCGGCGACGAGCGTGGCGCCGACTCCGGCCCCGGGCTCCGCCACGCGCTCCAGGATTCCGGCAGCCGCTGCGGCGGCGCGACCGCTCGCCGAATCGGTGCCGCGATCCTCGCGTTCGGCACGCGCGATGGCCTGCGCGAAGGGATGCGTCGAGCCTTCCTCGAGGCGCGCCGCCCAGTGCAGCGCCAGCGCGCGTTCGACGCCCGCCGCGAGGTGGATCGCCACGACGCTCGGGGAACCCTCGGTCAGCGTTCCCGTCTTGTCGAAGACGACATCGGTGCAGCGCGCGAGCGCCTCGATGGCGTGTCCGCGGGTGACCAGCACGTGCCGCTGCAGCAGCGCTCCGGTCGCTGCGGCCAGCGCGGCCGGCGTGGCCATCGACAGCGCGCAGGGGCACGAGACCACCAGCACGGCGATCGCGATCGGCAGTGCGCGTGCCGGGTCGAACTGCCACCATGCGGCGAGCACCACGAGGGCCAGAACGAGCAGCGCCGCGACGAACCAGACGGCCACCCGATCGGCCCCTTGCGCGAGTCGCGGCTTGTCCTGCGCGCTGCGCTCGGCCAGCCGTTCGATCGTCGAGAGGGTGCTCTCGGATGCCGCGCGCAGCACCCGCAACGTCACGGGCGCGCCGGCGTTGAGCGCGCCGCCCGGCAGCACGTCGCCAACGCGGCGCACCACCGGAACCAGCTCGCCGGTGAGCAGCGACAGATCGACGCTGGTTTGTCCGGCAACGATCACCGCGTCGACCGCGACGCGCTCGCCGCTCGCCGCCTCGATTCGATCGCCGACGGCGAGTCGAGCTGCTGGAATGGTCTCGGTCTCCCCGCCGGGCTCGGCGCCCGGGACGAGCCGCTGCACGCGATCGGGCGCGGCGGTGGCGATCGCGTCCAGCGCGCGACTTGCCCTGCGCCGTGCCACCCACTCGAGGTAGCGCGCCCCCAGCAGCAGGAAGACGAACATCGTCACCGAGTCGAAGTACACCTCGCCCCGGCCCGTGAAGGTCGCCCAGACGCTTGCCGCGAAGGCGGCGACGATGCCGATCGCCACCGGCACATCCATGCCGGGGCGCAGCGCGCGCAGGTCCCGGGCGGCACCCATGAAGAAGGGCTGGGCGCTGTAGAGGAATACCGGGGTCGTGAGCGCGAGGCTTGCCCAGCGCAGCAGCCCTGCGTACTGGTCCTCGATTTCGCCCGGGGCGCTGGTGTATTCGGGGAGTGCGTACATCATCACCTGCATCATCCCGAGCCCGGCGACGAAGAGCCGGCGCAACAGCGCCCGGCTGGTGCGTGCGATCGTCGCTTCACGCAGCCGCACATCAAAGGGTGCGGCTGCGAAGCCGACTTCGTGGATGCGTCCGAGCAGCCTGGAGAGCGCCACGCGGCCGGGATCCCAGCGCAGCACCGCGCGCTCGGTGGCCAGGTTGACATGCGCGGCAGTGACTCCGGGTACGGCCGAGAGCGCGCGTTCGATCAGCCAGACACAGGCGCCGCAGCGCAGCCCGTCGACGGCGAGGGTCACCTCACGACAGGCCACTTCGGGAGGCGGACCATCGCGCACGAAGCGCTCCTGCACTTCCGGCTCATCGTAGATCGCCAGGCCGGCGAGTTCGGCCGGGATGGCGGCGGCGGTGCCTGCCGGGGCATTGCGGTGGCGGTAGTAGTCGTCCAGCCCTGCGGCGACGATCGTCTCGGCTACGGCCGCGCAGCCGGCGCAGCACATCGGTCGCATTTCGCCGGCAACTTCCGCGCGCCAGCGTCCCGGATCGGTTTGCGTTTCGCCGCAGTGGTAGCACGCCGCTGCAGCTTCCCGGGAAAACGCGGGTCCGGCCGGCGCGACCACGGGTTCAGTGTCCCGCCACGGCTGCGCTCGCGGCGCTGCCCGGCAGCGGCATCCCGGCGATCCCCGTTGCGCGGATCAGCCCGAACAACCCAAAGGCGAGGATCAGCGCCCCGGCGGTGACGCGCAGCCAGCGTGCGTGCAGCCAGCTGCTCGAACGCCCCGCCGCCCACCCCAGCGTGAGCAGATTGGGCAGGGTCCCGAGGCCGAATGCCAGCGCGAGCAACGCACCGCTGGCGGCACCCCCGCTGGCGAGCGCGGCAACCAGCATCGCGTAGACCATCCCGCAGGGGATCATGCCCCAGACGAGGCCCGCCCCGAAGCCGTGCCAGGCGCGCGGGGCGTGCAGCGCCCGCGCTGCGAGTGGCGCCAGCCGGCGCCACAGGGGGCGACCCGCGGACTCCAGTGCGGCCAGCGGGCGCAGGGCGCCAAGCAGGTACAGGCCCATCGCGACCAGCGCGCAGGCGGCCACCGCCAGCGCCACCTGCTGCACGGGGGCGACGTGCTCGGCGAGCCAGGCCGCCGACCCCGCGGCGCCGGCGAGCGCGCCCGCTGTCACATAGCTGGTGACCCGGCCGGCGTTGTACGCGATCTGGCGTGGCCAGGCGCTGCGCGGCGGGTCTGGCGGAACGGGGTCCGCTGCCACCACGCGGATCGGCACGCGCAGCCCCCGGGGGGCGAGCGCAATGGCGCCGACGATGGGCCCGCACATGCCCGCGCAATGGGCGCCGCCGAGCAGGCCCAGCAGAAATACCGACAACAGGGACGCCTCGAGCATCGGCGGATCTTCCTTCCAGGTTCCGGTCGCAGCATAGCCGAAAGCGTCCGATGCTCCGCGTGGTTTGGGGCCGCGGCAGGGCGCGGTATCCTTGTGTGCTTTCGGTCCCCGGACGGATATTCCGGCTGGGGCAGGTAGTGCGGGCGCTGCGGCCCGCGAGACTGCGCGACGGATCGCCGATGACACCCCCGACACCCCCCCGCACGCTCTGGCTCGACGATCGCTCGCGCGTCATGACGCTCGACCAGACCCGTCTGCCCTTCGAGCAGATTGTCATCGAACTCGACTCGCAGGCGGCGTGCGGGCATGCGATTCGCACGATGCAGGTGCGCGGCGCCCCGTTGATCGGCGCAGTGGGGGCCTACGGTCTGGCATTCGCTCTGCGCAGTGACTCCAGCGACCTTGGTCTGCAAAAAGCGTTCGAGGCGTTGCTGGCCAGTCGCCCGACCGCGGTCAACCTGCGCTGGGCGCTCACGCGTGTGGCCGATCGCGTGCGCGTGTTGGCGCCCCACGAACGGGCGCAGGCGGCCTGGGACGAAGCCGGTGTGATTTGCGAGGAGGACGTGACCTGCAACCGCGCGATCGGCGTGGAACTCGCCGCGCTGCTCAGCGGGATCGCGCAACGGCGCGAGGGCGCCGACGGACGCGCGCTCGATGTGCTCACCCACTGCAACGCGGGCCGCCTGGCGACGATCGCCTACGGCACGGCGCTCGCGCCCTTCTACCTCCTCGAGAGAATCAGCGCCCCGGTGCACGTGTGGGTCGACGAGACGCGCCCGCGCAATCAGGGCGCGAGCCTCACGGCCTGGGAACTCGGGCAGTCCGGCGTCGCGCACACCGTGATCGCCGACAACGCCGGCGGACTGCTGATGATGCAGGGGCGGGTCGACGCCGTCATCGTCGGCTGCGACCGGGTGGCGGCCAACGGGGACGTTGCCAACAAGGTGGGCACCTACCTCAAGGCGCTCGCCGCGCGCGCGCACGGTGTGCCTTTCTACGTCGCCTGCCCGACCTCGACGATCGATCTGCAGGCGCGCGACGGGGAGGCGATCGAGATCGAGGCGCGTGACGGCCGTGAGCTCTCGCATGTCGCCGGCCGGCTCGCCGACGGGTCGAGAGCCGAAGTGCAGCTGGTTCCCGACGGGAGCGCGACCTTCAATCCGGCCTTCGACGTGACGCCGGCTGCGCTGGTGACGGCTCTGGTCACCGAGCGCGGCGCGATACCGGCGAGCGGCGCGGCGATCGCACGCCTGTTGAACACAAGGGGGCAGGGATGAGTGCTGCGGAGCGTTTCGTCACCGAGAACGATGCGCGCGCCGCGATCGTTGCTGCCTACCGGCACGCGCAGGAGTGGGGCATCAACCAGGGCAGCGCAGGCAATGTGTCGCTGCGCTGGGACCGGGGCGGCAGGGAAGGGATGCTCGTGACGCCTGCGGCGCTGGGCGCCGGCGAGACGACGCCGGAGGATATCGTATGGCTCTGCCTCGATGATCCGGAAGCGCGCTCGCGCGCGCGCGCGCCATCCTCGGAATGGCGGCTGCACCGCGACCTGTATCTCGCGCGACCGGAATTCGGCGCGATCGTCCACGCGCACTCGTCGTTCGCAGCTTCGCTGGCGTGCCTGCCGGAAGTCCAGCGTGCGGGAATCCCCGCGTTCCACTACATGATCGCGGTGGCGGGCGGCAACGATATCCGCTGCGCGCGCTACGAGACCTTCGGGACGCAGGAACTCTCGCAGGCGATCGCCGAGGCGATCGACGCTCGCGCCGCGTGCCTGATGGCGAACCACGGACAGACCGCAGCCGGCGCGACGCTCGGCGCGGCGCTCGCGCTCGCGCTCGAAGTGGAAACGCTGTGCCGGATGTACTGGCAGGCGCGCCAGCTTGGCGAACCGAGTCTGCTGAGCGACGAGGAGATGTCGCGCGTGCACGCGCAGTTCGCGGCGCGCGCGTTGAGCGCGGGTTCGTAGCGTTTCGGGGTTCTCGTTCGCGGCTTTCCGTCGTGGCGTGCTGTCGTCAGGCGCCCTGAGTCGCGGCTCGTGACCCGCTTTGTCAGGACGCCTGACCACATCACGCTTTGGAGCGCGTCGGCACACGATCCAGCAAGTCGGCAAGCACAGCCCTCGTGCCAGCCGCCGCTGCACTGCCATGGACTGGCGCGCTCCCGTCTCACGCGAACATCGGAGCGGCGCACCGCGCTCCCGCACACCCGATCGGCCCGTTATCCGATCGGGTGCGCGTCTGCCAGCGGCGCGCTGGGCAAGGCAGTGGCGTGCATGGTTTAGCGAGCGGTTGTTTCGTCCGCAATCACTGAGCAGGCACCTCACGAGTCTTGCTTGCAGGCCCATGTTGTCGCCGGCGGGCGGGCTCGCGGCGGGCGCCCGGGTAACGAGCCGGGCGCCCGCCGCGAGACGCTTCGCCGTCGTTGCCGCACGCGTGGAACGCGAGCCGTGTCGCGACATCGCAGCGATCCGCCAGCGAGCCAAGACGCACCCAGCGCGGTGTGGTCAGGCGTCCGCACCAAGCGGATCCCGTGCCGCGACTGCGGGCGCCTGACCGCGGCGCGCCTCGCGAAAACCGGGCGCCTGACCGCGGCTCGCCACGCGAGTAACCGCGGCGCGCCACGCGAGAAACCCCGCGCCCAATCAGGCCCGCGCGCGCGCCAGCACCGGCCCCAGCGATTGTCCCGTGTAGCTCGCCGCGACGGTGCAAAGCGCTTCGGGACTGCCGCTCGCGACGATCGTTCCGCCGCCGGAACCACCCTCCGGGCCCAGATCGATGATCCAGTCGGCGGTCTTGATCACGTCGAGATTGTGCTCGATCACGATGACCGTATTGCCGTGGTCGCACAGC
>JAGXFR010000031.1 GCA_024637155.1 Burkholderiaceae bacterium
CTGTGCGTTGCGGAAAGCGAAATTCACCACATTCACGGGACTTCCGGCACGACCGGCAATCCGACCGTCTTCGCCATCGGCCGGGAGGACTGGCGCAGCGTCGCCAACGCGCATGCGCGGGTCATGTGGGGCATGGGCATCCGTCCGGGTGACATCGTGCTGGTGGCGGCGATTCTGAGCCTCTACATCGGGAGCTGGGGGGCGCTGACCGGCGCGGAACGCATGGGCGCCAAGGCCTTTCCGTTCGGTGCAGGGGCGCCCGGCATGTCGACGCGCACCGTGCAGTGGATGAACCAGATCCGGCCGCAGGCGTTCTACGGCACGCCTTCGTATGCGCTCTACCTGGCGGAGGTGGCCCGCAAGGAAGGCTTCGATCCGGGCAGTTTCGGCATCGAGCGAATGTTCTTCTCGGGCGAGCCCGGTGCCTCGGTGCCGGGCGTGCGCGACCGGATCCGCGCGGCGTTTCGCGCCCAGGTGTTCGACTGCGGCTCGATGGCCGAGATGACTCCCTTCATGAACGTGGCGGGAACGGCGCAGTCCGACGGGGGCATGCTGTGCTGGCAGGACCTGTGCTACACGGAGGTCTGCGATCCGCAGACGCACGAACGCGTGCCCTACGGGACGCGCGGCACTCCGGTCTACACCCACATGGAGCGCCTCTCGCAGCCGATGATCCGTCTCGTCTCGGGGGATCTGGCGCTGTGGACGAATGAGCCGACCGCGTGCGGACGCACCTATCCGAGCCTGCCGCAGGGCATCTTCGGCAGGATCGACGACATGCTGACGATCCGCGGGGAGAACGTCTACCCGAGCGAGATCGACGCGGCGCTCAACCAGCTCGAGGGTTACGGTGGCGAGCACCGGATCATCGCCAGCCGCGCCGGCCAGATGGACGAGTTGCTGCTGCGCGTCGAGGCCAACGCCGCGCTGAGCGCGCGCGGCGCGGACGCGATGGCGGCGTTTCGCGCCGAGATCGAACGCGCGATTCACGCGATGCTGGGCCTGCGCACGGCGGTCGAGGTTCTCGAGCCCGGGACCTATCCGCGCACGGACTTCAAGGCGCGGCGCGTGATCGACGACCGGGAGGTATTCCGGGAAATGGCGCAGCGCATCCATTCGGGAAACGCACGATGAGCGGCGCGGTTGCGTCGCTGGCGCTGGTCGAGCGCGCGCTCGCGGGCGACACGGCGGCGATGGCGCGCCTGATGAGTCGCGCGGAAGCGGCGGCGCCCGAGTGCCGCGCGGCGATGGCCCGGATTTACGCGAAAGCGGGGCGCGCACACGTGATCGGCATCACCGGCGTCCCCGGAAGCGGCAAGTCGTCGCTGGTGGCGATCCTGACCCAGAAGCTGCGCGCGAGCGGCAAGCGGGTCGGAATCATCGCGGTCGATCCCTCGAGCCCCTACTCGGGTGGCTCGATCATGGGCGACCGGATCCGCATGTCGGAGCTGGCGATGGACGCGGGGGTCTTCATCCGCAGCATGGCCACGCGCGGCGCGCAGGGCGGAATCGCCCGCTCCTCGCTGGAGGCCGTGGACATTCTCGATGCCGCCGGCTTCGAAGTGGTGATCGTGGAGACGGTGGGCGTCGGGCAGGCGGAAGTGGAGATTGCCCGCGCCGCGCACTCGGTCGTCGTCGTGTCGGCCCCGGGTCTGGGCGACGACATCCAGGCGATCAAGGCCGGGATTCTCGAGATCGCCGACATCCATGTGGTCAGCAAGTGCGATCGCTCGGACGCCAACCGCACGGTGGCCGACCTGAAGTCGATGCTGATCCTGGGCATGGGGTCGCTCGACTCCGGTTCGTGGCAGACGCCGGTGGTGCCCACCAGCGCGGTGCGGGGCGAGGGCTTCGAAACCCTGATCGCGTGCCTGGAGCGCCACGCCGCGCACCTGCGCACGACGGATGCGGCGCGCGAGCGGGTGCGTCGCATCGCCGAGTTCCGCATGCTCAAGACCGCGGAGGATCTGCTGCGGCAGCGCTTCATCGCGGCACGCGACCCGGCGGTCGCCAAAGTGGCCGAGCAGCTCGCCGCGCGCGAAATTTCCCCCTATCAGGCCGCGGAGCAACTCCTCGACGGCCTGGCTTTCCAAGGACAGGCATGAGCGAGAAGTCGAACCAGGACGCGGCCGGACAACTGGAGCGCGAGATCGCGGACTGGGAGCGAACGGAGGTCGCGTCGTTTCTGGCCCGGCAGGCGGAGAAGAAGGAGCAGTTCTTCACCTTCGGCGGGTTGCCGGTCAAGCGGGTCTACACCGAATGGGACCTGAAGGACCAGCCGCGCGAGGACATCGGCCTGCCGGGGCGCTACCCCTTCACCCGCGGGCCGTACCCGACCATGTACCGCAGCCGCCACTGGACGATGCGCCAGATCGCCGGCTTCGGCACCGGCGAGGACACCAACAAGCGCTTCAAGTACCTGATCGCCCAGGGGCAGACGGGCCTGTCGACCGACTTCGACATGCCCACCCTGATGGGCTACGACTCGGACCATCCGATGTCCGAGGGCGAGGTGGGTCGCGAGGGGGTGGCCATCGACACGCTCGCCGACATGGAGGCACTGCTCGAAGGCATCGACCTGGAGAAGATCTCCGTTTCGATGACGATCAACCCCTCGGCGTGGATCCTGCTGGCGATGTACATCGTGCTCGCCGAGAGCCGCGGCTACGACCTGAACAAGCTCTCGGGGACGATCCAGGCCGACATCCTCAAGGAGTACATGGCGCAGAAGGAGTACGTCTTCCCGATCGCGCCCTCGGTGCGCATCGTGCGCGACTGCATCACGTACTGCGCGCAGCACATGAAGCGCTACAACCCGATCAACATCTCCGGTTATCACATCTCGGAGGCCGGATCCTCGCCCCTGCACGAGGTGGCCTTTCCGATGTGCAACCTGATCACCTACGTCGAAGAGGTGATGAAGACCGGGCTCGCGGTCGACGAGTTCGCGCCGCGGCTCGCCTTCTTCTTCGTCTGCCAGGCCGACTTCTTCGAGGAGATCGCCAAGTTCCGGGCGGCGCGCCGCGTCTACGCCAAGATCATGCGCGAACGTTTCGGCGCGAAGAATCCCGAGTCGATGCGGCTGCGCTTCCACTGCCAGACCGCGGCCGCGACGCTGACCAAGCCCCAGTACCAGGTCAACATCGTGCGCACCACCCTGCAGGCGCTCGCCGCGGTGCTGGGCGGCGCGCAGAGCCTGCACACCAACGGCATGGACGAGGCCTTCTCGATCCCGACCGAAGAGGCGATGAAGCTCGCGCTGCGCACGCAGCAGGTGATCGCGCACGAGGCGCATGTCACGGAAGTCGTCGATCCGGTGGGGGGCTCCTATTACGTCGAGCACCTGACCAACGAGTACGAGCGCCAGATCTTCGCGATCATCGACGAGGTCGACGAGAAGGGCGGAACCGTCAAGCTGATCGAGGAGGGCTGGTTCCAGCGGCACATCGCCGATTTCTCCTACGAGCAGGCGCTGCGCAAGCAAAGCGGCGAGAAGCCCGTCATCGGCGTGAACCTGTTCACCGAACCGGACGAAGTGGCCGACCTGGCAACGCACCCGCACGACCCGAGCGCCGAGCGGCGTCAGATCGATCGTCTGCAGCGCGTGCGACGCGAGCGCGACAACGAGAAGCTCGCGCGGCTGCTCGACGAGCTGGTGCTCGTCGCACGGGACGAACAGGCGAACCTGATGCCGGTGACGATCGAACTGGTGCGCTGCGGGGCAAGCATGGGCGACATCATCGAACGCCTCAAGACCGTGTGGGGCACCTATCGCGAGGTGCCGGTCTTCTGATCGGTTGCGCCTGCCCGGGACGGGAGGGGCGCCGCGCTCGGGTCCGCAGCGTCAAGCGCCCGCGAGACAGCACACCGCGACGGCCAACGGCCAGCGGCGTCCGGGCGTGCGAAACGCGTGACAACCGGCGGACGGCGTCGCCGCCCGCCGGCGTGAGGGTCTTACGCCTCGGTAATGTTCGACGCCTGCTTGCCCTTGGGGCCCTGCACCACGTCGAATTGAACCTTCTGCCCTTCCTTCAGGGTCTTGAAGCCACCCATCTGGATCGCGCTGAAGTGCGCGAAAAGGTCCTCACCGCCGCCATCGGGAGTGATGAAGCCGAAACCCTTGGAATCATTGAACCACTTGACCGTGCCAGTTGCCATTTCTTGGAACCATCCGAAAAACATTGACTACAACAGCCGGTCAAGTTGCCCTTGTGAGACTCCGTCGACGATCTGCTGGACCGTCCCGGCTCGTACCGACTCCCGATAATGCCGCGCTGCAGGTTCAGCCGGAGGGGCTCAGAAAGCTCCCCGCTGCGCCTGCGCGCGTGCCACCCTCAATACCACTCTAGGCGGCGTGGGGATTCTTTGGGATATTTCACGCCACGTCAAGTGGGGGTGGCGTATGGATGCCACAATTCGTGAACGGCGTCACAGTTGCGCGTACCACGACGATCGGCGGCCTTGCGTGTGCGGGGCGACTCGCTAGAATGGGCTGATGGCGACACGATCGAATCCGACCACCGTCGTGGAACCGGTCGTCGAGCGGAAGGATTCGGTCGCCAAGCCGCCGCCGATGTATCAGGTGATGTTGCTCAACGACGACTACACTCCGATGGATTTTGTTGTTGAAGTGCTGCAGAGGTTTTTCGGGATGGGACGGGAAAAGGCGACGCGGGTGATGCTGCAGGTGCATCTCGACGGGCGCGGCGTTTGCGGGGTGTTCCCCCGCGACGTTGCGGCCACCAAGGTCGACCTGGTCACCGACTATGCGCGCGTGCACGAGCATCCGTTGCAGTGCGTGATGGAGGAAGCATGATCGCGCAGGAATTGGAAGTCAGTCTGCACATGGCCTTTGTCGAGGCCCGGCAGCAGAGGCATGAGTTCATCACCGTCGAACATCTGCTGTTGGCGTTGCTCGACAACCCCTCCGCGGCCGAGGTGCTGCGTGCCTGCGGGGCGAACCTGGATGACCTGCGTCGCAACCTCGTCGGGTTCATCAAGGAGAACACGCCGGTTGTGCCGGGCAACGAGGAGATCGACACCCAGCCCACGCTGGGCTTCCAGCGTGTGATCCAGCGCGCGATCATGCATGTGCAGTCGACGTCGAACGGCAAGAAGGAGGTCACCGGGGCGAACGTGCTGGTGGCCATCTTCGGCGAGAAGGATTCGCACGCCGTCTACTACCTGCACCAGCAGGGCATCACCCGGCTCGACGTCGTCAACTACATCTCCCACGGGATCACCAAGGCGCCACAGGCCAAGGAAACCCCGCGCGAGGAGGGCGCCGAGCAGGAGACCGACCCCGCAGCTGCGGGACAGGCGAGCGCGCTCGAGCAGTATGCGCAGAACCTCAACATCGCTGCCCGCGAGGGACGCATCGATCCGCTGATCGGGCGCGAGCTCGAAGTCGAGCGCGTGATTCAGGTCCTGTGTCGGCGCCGCAAGAACAACCCCCTGCTGGTGGGCGAAGCGGGGGTCGGCAAGACCGCAATCGCCGAGGGGCTCGCCTGGCGGATCAACGAGGGCAACGTCCCGGAAATCCTCGCCGAGTCGACGGTCTACTCGCTCGACATGGGCGCGCTGCTGGCCGGCACCAAGTACCGGGGTGACTTCGAGCAGCGACTCAAGGCGGTCATCAAGCAACTCAAGCAAACGGCCAACTCGATCCTGTTCATCGACGAGATCCACACGATCATCGGCGCCGGGTCCGCCTCGGGCGGCACGCTGGACGCGTCGAACCTCCTGAAGCCGGCGCTCTCGACCGGGCAGATCAAGTGCATCGGGGCGACCACCTACACCGAGTACCGCGGGATCTTCGAGAAGGATCACGCGCTCTCGCGGCGCTTCCAGAAGATCGACGTCATCGAGCCGTCGGTCGAGCAGACCGTCCAAATCCTGCGCGGCCTGAAGTCGCGCTTCGAGGAGCATCACGGAATCCGCTATTCGGCTTCCGCGCTTTCGGCCGCCGCCGAGCTCTCGGCCAAGTACATCACCGACCGGCACCTCCCGGACAAGGCGATCGACGTGATCGACGAGGCCGGCGCGGCGCAGCGGATCCTGCCCAAGGGCAAGCAGAAGAAGGTGCTGGGCAAGAGCGAGATCGAGGAGATCGTCGCGAAGATCGCCCGGATTCCCCCTGCCTCGGTGTCGACCGACGATCGCAGCAAGCTCCAGCACCTGGAGCGCGACCTGCGCAATGTGGTGTTCGGGCAGGATCCCGCGATCCAGGCCCTGGGCAGTGCCATCAAGATGTCGCGTTCCGGACTGGGCCGGCCCGACAAGCCGATCGGCGCGTTCCTCTTCTCGGGTCCGACCGGCGTCGGCAAGACCGAGGTCGCCCGGCAGCTGGCGTTCACGATGGGGATCGAACTGATCCGCTTCGACATGTCGGAGTACATGGAGCGCCATGCCGTCTCCCGGCTGATCGGTGCCCCGCCCGGTTACGTGGGCTTCGATCAGGGCGGACTGCTCACCGAGGCGATCAGCAAGAAGCCGCACGCGGTGCTGCTGCTCGACGAGATCGAGAAGGCGCATCCGGACATCTTCAACATCCTGCTGCAGGTGATGGACCACGGGGCGCTCACCGACAACAACGGGCGCAAGGCCGACTTCCGCCACGTCGTGCTGATCATGACGACCAATGCCGGCGGGGAGTCGCTGCAGCGCCGCTCGATGGGGTTCTCGAACACGCGCCAGGCCGGCGACGAGATGCACGATATCAAGCGGCTGTTCACGCCCGAGTTTCGCAACCGGCTCGATGCGATCATCAGTTTCGCGGCGCTCGACGAGGAAGTGATCCTGCGCGTGGTCGACAAGTTCCTGATGGAACTCGAGGCGCAGCTCCACGACAAGAAGGTCGAGGTGGTGTTCACCGACGTGCTGCGCGCGCATCTGGCCAAGAAGGGCTTCGACCCGGCGATGGGGGCGCGGCCGATGCAGCGTCTGATCCAGGACACGGTGCGCCGTGCGCTCGCCGACGAGTTGCTCTTCGGACGCCTGGTCTCGGGCGGCAAGGTGCGCATCGACATCGATGCGGCGGGCGAGGTGGTGCTTTCGTTCGAGGCGAGCGACACGCCGCCGAGCGCCGGCAATGGCGAGGAAACCGCCGAGATCGAGCAGGCCTGACGGCCGTTGGGCGGGCGTGTGCCGCCTAGGCGCGCACGCTGCGGTAAGATCGGGAACGACGCTCTTCCTGCGAGTCCCCGATGCCGCTGACATTCCGTTCCGGGCGCAATCACAGCGCTCTCTGGGTCGCGCTGCTCTGCGCGGGCGCGCTCGCCTGGGCGCTGGTGATGCAGCACGGCTTCGACGTCCAGCCCTGCGCCTGGTGTGCGCTGCTGCGCCTGATCTTCGCCGTCCTCGGCATCGTCTCCTTCGTGGGCTGGCTGTTGCGCCGCCGCCGCGCGGTCGTCTGGGTGACCGGGCTGCTGTCCATCGCGCTTGCCGGGTCGGGAATCGCGGCGGGGCTCTACCTGCATCTCGTCGCCGCGCGCAGTTCCTCGTGTGCCTTCTCGCTGGCCGACAAGGTCATCATGAATCTCGGACTCGACCAGTCGCTGCCCGCGGTTTTCAAGGTCACCGCGGCTTGTGATGCGGCCATCGCGCCGGTGCTGGGCATCCCGTCGGCGCTCTGGAGCGTGTTGCTCTTCGGCGTGGCGATCGGGCTCACGCTGCGCGCGCTGCGCGGCTGAATCATCTTGCCGGCCGTGCCCGATGCGGCAGGCGGCCGGCTCCCAACGGAGGGTTTCCCCTTGTCCGCACTTGATCAACTCCGCCAGCACACCATCGTCGTTGCCGATACCGGCGATTTCCGCACGATGCGCGCCTACGCACCGCGCGACGCCACTACCAACCCGACGCTGATCCTCAAGGCCGTTCAGAAGGACGAGTACCGGACGCTGCTGCAGGACACGCTTGCGCGCCACCCCGGTGCCCCGGTCGAGGAGCTGTGCGACCGCCTGCTGGTGCGCTTCGGCTGCGAAATCCTCGGGATCGTCCCGGGGCGTGTGTCGACCGAGGTCGACGCGCGGCTGTCCTTCGACACCGCGGGCAGCGTGGCGCGGGCACGGCGCATCATCCAGCTCTACGGGGAAGCGGGGTTCGGTCCCGAGCGCGTGCTGATCAAGGTGGCCGCCACCTGGGAAGGGATCCGGGCGGCCGAGCAACTCGAGAGCGAAGGAATCCACTGCAACCTGACCCTGCTCTTCGCCTTCGCGCAGGCTGTCGCGTGCGCCGAAGCCGGCGTCACGCTGATCTCGCCCTTCGTCGGCAGGATCTACGACTGGTACAAGAAGCGCGACGGGGTCGAGACCGCTGGGGACGAGGATCCGGGCGTCATTTCCGTGCGCCAGATCTACGAGTACTTCAAGAAGTTCGGCTACGCGACCGAGGTGATGGGCGCGAGCTTTCGCAACACTGGACAGATCAAGGCGCTCGCCGGCTGCGACCTGCTGACGATCAGCCCCGATCTGCTCGAGAAACTGCAGGTCGACGAAACCGACGTGCCGCGGCGCCTCGATCCGCAGGCGGCAAGCGCGGCTTCACCGACGCGCGTGCGCTTCGACGAGAAGGGCTTTCGCTTCGCGGTGAACGAGGACGCGATGGCGACCGAGAAGCTCGCCGAAGGAATCCGGCTGTTCGTCGCCGACGGGAAGCGGCTCGAGGAACTGGTGCGCGCCGCGTAATTCGCGTTGCCCGCGCCGGCTGTCGTCGCGAGGCGCGCCGCGGTCAGGCGCCCGCAGTCGCGGCACGTGATCCGCTTTGTGCGGACGCCTGACCACACCGCGCTGGGTGGCGTTTCGGTTCGCGCGCAGATCGCTGCGCTGACGCGACACGGCTCGCGCTCCACGCGTGCGGCAACGACGGCGAAGCGTCTCGCGGCGGGCGCCCGGCTCGTTACCCGGGCGCCACGCGCCGCGAGGCCGCCCGCCGGGGAATGTGTGGGTGTTCAGGCAAGGCGCATGAGGCATCTGCGCGACCCGCACGAACGAAGCACTCACTCAACCATGCGCGCCGCCGCAGTGCCCAGCGCGCCGCTGGCGGACGCGTGCCCGATCGGATAACGGGCCGATCGGGCGCGCGGGAGCGCGGTGCGTCGCGCCGGCGTACGCGTGAGACCTGAGCGTGCCAATCAGGCCCCTTATGCGGTCGTGGTTCGCACGAGGGCTGTGCTTGCCGACTTGCTGAAGCATGTGCGGAGACGCCTCAAAGCGTGATGTGGTCAGGCGTCCTGACAAGCGGGTCCCGAGCCGCGACTCAGGAGGCCTGACGACAGCACGCCACGACGGATGCCCGAGCGCGAGGTCGGAGCGCGACGCGCCAGCGAGACTTGCAGACGGGATCGCACGAACGTGCGCTGCGTGCAACGGTTCAGGCGGCGCCCGTGCTCCCGAATCCGCCCGCGCCGCGCGCGCTCGCCACGAAATCGTCGACCACTTCGAAGGCCACCTGCTGCACCGGCACGATCACCAGCTGCGCAATGCGCTCGAGCGGTTCGATGCGATAGGGCGCGTTGCCGCGGTTCCAGCACGAGACCATCAGCGGGCCTTGATAGTCCGCGTCGATCAGGCCCACCAGGTTGCCGAGCACGATGCCGTGGCGATGCCCGAGACCCGAGCGCGGCAGGATCAGCGCCGCGTAGCCCGGGTCGGCCACGTGGATGGAGAGCCCGGTCGGGATCAGTTCCGCCTGTCCGGGCTGCAACTCGAGCGGCTGCGCGAGGCAGGCGCGCAGATCGAGGCCGGCGCTCCCGGGCGTGGCGTACGCGGGCAGTTGCGAGCGCATGCGCTCGTCGAGGATGCGCACCGAGATCTTCATCATGTCTTGCGGGTCGGGAAACGCAGGCCGCCGCTGCCCAGCGCCGCGCGGCTCAGGCGGCGCAGCATCACGCCGAGGAAAACGAGGACGACGCCCGCGAAGGGCGAGGGGAGCGGCAGCCAATCGTCGAGCAGGATCGCTGCCGCGATCACGGCGAAGCCTGCCAGAGTCAGCCCGCGCCCGATCGGCGCGAGCTTCGCGAGCTCGAAGTCCGGGAATCCGGCGCGTGCCGCGACTTGCCCACGCGCCGCGCCAGTCGTGTGCGCGCTGGACGTTGTGTGCGTGAGGGGCGCGGTGTGTGCGGCTTGTGCCGTGTGTGCCGTGCGCGCGGCCGGCACCGTGTCCTCCCGGATCTGCCCGCGCGCGGAGGCGAGCCGGCGCGCCGTCTGCACGATCTGCTCGGGACTCGCCGGCGGCTTGCCGGTAACGCGCTCGATGTAGGCGAGGAAATCCCCGTTCGCCGGCTTGTCGCTGGCGTGGATCACGGCGTGCTCGCGCTCTCGTCGGCGCCGATCCGGCGCGCGATCTCCGCGACCAGCGTGCGCGCCAGCGCGTCCTTGCTCGCGCGGCCCAGCGGCTGCGTGCCGTGTTCGTCAATCAGCAGCAGCTCGTTGTCGTCGCGTCCGAAGGTCTGGTGGCCGATGTTGGCCACCAGCAAGGGCACGCCCTTGCGGCGCCGCTTCGCCTCGCCGTTGCGCTGCAGGTCTTCGCTTTCGGCGGCAAAACCGACACAGTAGGGCGCCTCGGGCAGCGCGGCGACGGTGCGCAGGATGTCCGGATTCTCGGCAAAGGCGAGTTCCGGCGTCGTGCCCACTTCGTCTTTCTTGAGCTTGCGTTCGCTCGCATTCGTGACCTGCCAGTCGGCCACTGCCGCCACCGCGATGAAGACGTCGCACGCCGGCGCGCACGCGGCCAGCGTGGCGTCGCACATCTCGCGGGCGGTCAGCACATCGCGGCGTGTCACCCCGGCGGGGGTGGGCAGCGCGGTGGGTCCGGCGACGAGTTGCACCTGCGCACCCGCATGGCGGCAGGCGCGCGCGACGGCGAAGCCCATCTTCCCCGAGGAACGGTTGGTGATCCCACGCACGGGGTCGATCGGTTCGTAGGTGGGGCCGGCGGTCACGACGACGCGCCGCCCGGCAAGCCGCTTCGGGGTGAAGAACGCGACCAGTTCCTCGACCAGCTCCAGCGCCTCGAGCATCCGGCCCGGGCCGGTCTCGCCGCAGGCCTGGTCGCCGCTTGCGGGGCCGAGCAGGGTCACGCCGTCGTCACGCAATCGCGCGACGTTGCGCTGCACCGCCGCGTTCGACCACATCTGAACGTTCATCGCCGGAGCCACCAGCAGCGGGCATTCACGCGCGACGCACAGCGTCGAGAGCAGGTCGTCGCACAGGCCGTTGGCGAGCTTGCCCAGGAAGTCCGCCGATGCGGGCGCAATGAGGATCGCGTCGGCCGCGCGCGAGAGCTCGATATGCGCCATGTTGTTCCCGACCCGGTCATCCCACTGGTCGCAGAACACCGGGCGCGCCGTGAGCGCCTGGAAGGTGACCGGGGTGACGAAGCGGGCCGCCGCCTGCGTCATCACGACCTGCACGGTCGCGCCCGCCCGCAGCAGTTCGCGCGCCAGTTCCGCGGCCTTGTACGCCGCAATGCCTCCGGTGACGCCCAGCACGATGTGACGCTTGTCCAGTTCCATCGAACTCTCCTCGGCCGCGCCGCGGACTTGCTCTAGCGGGAGCGCCGGACCCGGCGGATCTCGTCGAGGATCAGCAGCGTGACCCCGACGAAGATCGCCGCGTCGGCGACGTTGAACGCAGGCCAGTAGAAGCGATCATGATAGAGGAGCACGAAGTCCACAACCTTTCCGAGGTGGATCCGGTCGATCACGTTGCCCACGGCCCCGCCCAGAATCAGCGCTACGCCCAGGGCGAACATTCGCTGCGCGGCGTGGCGCACGAGCAGGTACACGAGGAAAACGGCCGCCGCGACGCCGATCCCGATGAAGAACCAGCGCTGCCAGCCCGCGGCGTCGGCCAGAAAGCTGAACGCGGCGCCGGTGTTGTAGACGAGCGTCAGATCAAAGAAATCGGGGATCACCGTGATGCGCTCGCCCGAGCGCAGCAGGCGCACGGCGAAGGTCTTGCTGACCTGGTCGAGCCCGACCACCGCAAGGGCCAGCACGAGCATCCCGCCGATCCCGGATCTGCGCATTTTCGCCATGCCCGTGCCCCTCAGCCTACGACGCGTGCTGCGCCCGCGTCGTGCAGATTGGACACGCAACGCGGGCAGATCTTCGGGTGCGCCGCGTCCGTGCCCACGTCTTCGCGGTAGTGCCAGCAGCGCTCGCACTTGATGTGCGTGCTGGGCGTCACGAGGATCTCCTCCTCCGCCGCTGCGCCGACTTCCGCGACGGTGGCGCGCGAAGTGATCAACACGAAACGCAGATCATCGCCCAGGCTCGCGAGCGTGCGGTAGCGCTCGCCGCTCATGCGCAGTTCGACCTCGGCCTGCAGCGAGGAACCGACCTTGCCCGCGGCACGCAACTCCTCGATGCGGCGCAGCACTTCGGCGCGCATGGCCCGGATCTGCTGCCAGCGCGCGAGCAGTGGTTCCGCGTCGGCGACCTCGGGAAGCCGGTGGTAGGTTTGGGTGAAGATCGTCTCGCCACCCTCGGACCAGAGTTTGGAATCGAACAGCGGCCATGCCTCCTCGGCGGTGAACGAGAGGATCGGCGCCATCACGCGCAGCAGCGCGTTGGTGATGTGGTGCAGCGCGGTCTGCGCCGAGCGGCGCGCCGGGCTCGCCGGGGCGCTGGTGTAGAGGCGATCCTTGAGGATATCCAGATAGAAGGCGCCCAGGTCCTCCGAGCAGAAGTTCTGCAGCTTGGCCACCACGGGGTGGAACTCGAAGCCCTCGTAGTCCGCCTCGACGCCAGCCTGCCACTGGGCGGTCAACGCGATCGCGTAACGGTCGATCTCGAGCAGTTCCGCCATGGGCACGGCATCGCGCTCCGCGTCGAAATCCGCGACGTTGGCGAGCAGGAAGCGCAGCGTGTTGCGGATGCGCCGGTAGGCCTCGACCACGCGCTTGAGAATTTCGTCCGAGATCGACAACTCGCCCGAGTAGTCGGTGCTGGCGACCCACAGTCGCAGGATTTCCGCGCCCAGCGTATCGGAGATCTTCTGCGGCGCGAGCGTGTTGCCCACCGACTTCGACATCTTGCGGCCGTTCCCGTCGACCGTGAAGCCGTGCGTGAGCAGCGCCTTGTAGGGCGGGACACCGTTCAACATCGACGAGGACAGCAGCGAGGAGTGGAACCAGCCGCGATGCTGGTCGGAACCTTCCAAGTACAGGTCGGCCGGAAAATGCGACTGTGCGCGATGCGAACCGCGCAGCACGGTCTGGTGCGTGGTGCCCGAGTCGAACCACACATCGAGCGTGTCGCGGCTCTTCTTGTAGTGCGCCGCTTCGTCGCCGAGCAGTTCACGCGGATCGACGCGCTGCCAGGCCTCGATGCCTTCTCGCTCGATGCGCTGCGCCACCTGCTCGATCAGTTCCGGGGTGCGCGGGTGCAGTTCGCCCGTCTCCCGGTGCACGAAGAACGCCATCGGCGTGCCCCACTGGCGCTGGCGCGACAGCGTCCAGTCGGGACGATTGGCGATCATCCCGTGCAGACGCGCCTTGCCCCAGCCCGGGTAGAAGCGCGTGGCCTCGATGCCGGCGAGCGCGGTCTCGCGCAGGGTGGGCGCGCCATCCTTCGGGGTGACGTCCATGCCGGCGAACCACTGGCTCGACGCACGGTAGATGATCGGGGTCTTGTGGCGCCAGCAGTGCATGTAGCTGTGGCGCTCGCGGGCCCGGTGCAGCAGGCAGCCGTGCGCGCGAATGGTGGCGACGATCTTCGGGTTGGCCTCCCAGATGCTCATCCCGCCAAAGAGCGGGAACGACTCGGCGTAGCGTCCGTCGCCCATGACCGGCTGGAGGATCTGCGCGTCGGTCATGCCGTAGCGCTTGCACGATGCGAAGTCCTCGACGCCGTAGGCCGGGGACGAGTGCACGATGCCGGTGCCCGTGTCGAGGGTCACGTAGTCGCCCAGATACACCGGTGCGTGGCGCCCGGCAAAAGGATGACGGAAGCGCACGCCTTCCAGGGCGGCCCCCTTGCAGGTGGCGAGCACCTCGCCTGCGAGGCCCCAGGTCTGCAGGCACGCGGCGACGCGTTCGGCGGCGATGATGAGCAGCGCCGGCAGCGCCGCGTCAGCGGGCGCATCGCCCGATCCGGCGGCCGGCACGGCGGGCGCTTCGGGCACCGGGGTGCCGGCGCGGTCGGCGGGCAGATCGGTGCGCACCAGCGCGTAGTCGATTTCGGGATGAAGATTCAGCGCCTGATTGGCCGGAATCGTCCACGGCGTGGTGGTCCAGATCACCGCGAAGCCGCGCGTGAGCGGCAGACGCGCCATGCCGAACGCCTGCGCGAGGCGCGGCAGGTCCTCGGGCTCGAAGGGGAAGCCCACGTCGATCGCCTCGTCGGTGCGGTCCTCGTACTCGACTTCCGCCTCGGCCAGTGCGGAGCCGCAGTCGAAGCACCAGTTCACCGGTTTCAACCCGCGGAACAGAAAGCCGCGCTCCAGCAGTTTTCCGAGCGCGCGCAGCTCGTCGGCCTCATTCCCGGGAGCCATGGTCAGGTACGGGTCGTCCCACAGTCCCAGAACGCCGAGCCGGATGAAGTCCTTCTTCTGGCGCTCGATCTGTTCGGCCGCGTAGGCGCGCGAGAGCGCCTGCACTTCGTCGGGCGGCAGGTTCTTGCCGTGGCGCTTCTCGATCTGGATCTCGATCGGCATCCCGTGGCAGTCCCACCCGGGGACGTAGGGGGCGTCGAAGCCGGCCATGTTGCGGCTCTTGACGACGATGTCCTTGAGGATCTTGTTGACCGCGTGGCCGAGGTGAATGTCGCCGTTGGCGTACGGGGGGCCGTCGTGGAGCACCCACAGCGGGCGCCCGGCCGAGGCCTGGCGGATTTTCCCGTAGGTGTCGCTGGCGTGCCAGTGCGTGGCCCAGCCCGGTTCCCGGCGCGCCAGGTCGCCGCGCATCGGGAACGGGGTGTCCGGGAGATTCAGCGTGGCCCGATACGAACCCGCGTCACCCTGTCCGCCACCGCGCCCGCCGGTGGACTCGGACGGTTTCTCCTGCGGGTTCCTGCCTTTCGCCATGTCGTTGTTCTCTGTCAGGTTCTCGATCCGTCGGCCGGCGCGGCGCCGGAAGCCGGAGTGCTGCTGAAAAATGCGCGAGCCGCCTGTGCGTCGCGCGCGATCTGCTCGCGCAGTGCATCGAGCCCCGCGAATTGTGCCTCGTCGCGCAGCTTCCTGAGGAACACAACGCGCACCAGCTCGCCATAAATGTCGCGATCGAAGTCGAAGAGGTGGACTTCGAGCAGCGGTCGTCCGTCGCGCTCGACGACGGGCCGCGTCCCCAGGCTGGCCACACCGGGGAGTGCCTCTGCGCCCAGCCCCTCCACTTCGACGATGAACACGCCCGAGAGGGCGGGGCGCTCGAAGGGGATGCGCAGGTTCAAGGTCGGGAAGCCGAGGTCGCGCCCGAGTTTTCTGCCGTGGATCACATGGCCCGACATGCTGTAGCGTCTTCCAAGAAGGGCCTGCACGCGCGCGAAATCGCCGCCGGCCAGTGCCGCGCGCACTGCGGAACTCGAGATGCGGTCGCCCCCTTCCCGTACGCTGGGAATCTGCGCCAGTTCAAAGTCACCGTCGGCGGCGGCGCGCGTGAGCATGTCGAAGTCGCCCGCGCGCCCGGCACCGAAGCGGAAGTCGTCGCCCACCAGCAGGTGCCGGGCCTGAAGCCCGTCGACGATCATCTCGCGGATGAAGCGCTCGGCCGGCAGCGCGGCCAGCGAGTCGTTGAAGTGCGCGATGCACACCCGATCGACGCCGAAGCGCGCAAGCGCGTCAAGTTTGTCGCGTTCGATCAGGATGCGTGCCGGCGCCGGCTGGCCGTGCCGCGCAGAGAAGTACTCGCGCGGGTGCGGCTCGAAGGTGAGCACGCAACTGGGCAGCCCCATCTCCCGCGCACGCGTGCTCAGGGTGGCGAGCACGACCTGATGTCCGCGGTGGACGCCGTCGAAGTTGCCGATCGTCAACGCGCAGGGGCGGCGATCGGCGGGCGGCGGGAGGCGGCGGAATACTTCCATGGAGGGCTGCGCGAAAGGGGTGCGGTGTATTCCGCAAAACCTTGAATTATAAGACTTTGCGGTCGAATCCGGGGGATGCCGATGCTAGAATCGCGCGATGCAGAATATCGTCGTGCTGATCTCCGGGCGCGGGTCCAACATGGTCGCGATCGCCCAGGCCTGCCGGGCGCAGCGCTGGGGGGCACGCGTGGCAGCGGTGATTGGCTCGCGGGCAGCGGTTGCGGGTCTGGCAAGCGCCGCGGCTGAGGGAATCACGACCGAGAGCCTCGCGCATCAGGACTACGCGTTCCGCGAAGCGTACGAGGAGGCGCTCGCCACGCGCATCGACGCCCACGAGCCCCATTGGGTCGTGCTGGCGGGCTTCATGCGCATCCTGACTCCCGCCTTCGTCCAACGCTATCTCGGGCGCATGGTCAACATTCATCCGTCGCTGTTGCCGGCGTTTCCGGGGCTGTCCACGCACGAGCGTGCCCTGGCCGCCGGAGTGCGCGTGCACGGCGCCACCGTGCACTTCGTCACCCCGAGTCTGGATGACGGACCGATCATCGCGCAGGCGGCGGTGCCGGTGCGCGCAGGGGATGACGCATCCCTGCTGGCGGCGCGCGTGCTCGCCGCGGAGCACCAGCTCTACCCGATGGCGGTGCGCTGGCTGGTCGAGGGGCGCGTGCGCCTCGCCGGGGAACGGGTGGAGCTGCGCGCGTCGGAAGCGGTGGCGACGATCGACCCGGCACGGGGCCTGCCCGGCGGCGCCGACGCTGCGCTGCTCTGGTGTCCGTGAGCCTGTCGAGCGCGCTCGAGCAGGCTCTCGCGGCGGTTTTGCGCCTCGAGATTCCGGCTGACCGTGCGCTCTCGGAGTTCTTCCGTCGCAACCCCTCGCTGGGCCGGCGCGACCGGGGCATGATTGCCGAGACGGTTTTCGACGTGCTGCGCAACCGCCGGCTCTACGAACACCTCGCGCAGAACGTGCCGGGGCGCCCGGGCGGGCTCGAGCGGCGCCTCGCGCTGCTCTCGCCGGTGGCCGCCGGCTTGGCGCGCACTGCCGAGCAGAGGGCATGGGTGGCCGACGCGGCGAGCGTGCCGCGCGGCGAGCTCGCACCGGCGCTGCGGTTGAGCCTTCCGGACTGGCTCGCCGATCGCCTGCAGGCGGCGTTCCCCGGTGACGAATTCGAAGAACTGGCCGCGGCCCTGCTGCGGCCCGCACCGCTCGACCTGCGGGTGAACCTGGCGCGCGCGAGCCGGGACGCGGTGCAGGCGGCGCTGCGCGACGACGGAATCGAATCCGAGCCCCTCGCGCTCACCGACACTGCGCTGCGCGTGCGCGGCAAGCCGGCCCTCGAGCGCAGCCCGCCCTTCGTGCGCGGTGAGGTCGAAGTGCAGGACGCGGGCAGCCAGTTGCTCACCCAGCTGGTGGCGCCGCGCCGGGGCCAGACCGTCGTGGACTTCTGTGCCGGTGCGGGCGGCAAGACGCTCGCGCTCGCCGCGGCGATGCGCTCGACCGGTCAGATCTTCGCCTGCGACGTCTCGGCGGTGCGTCTGCGCCGGATGAAGCCCCGCCTGGCACGCTCGGGGGCCACCAACGTCCAGCCCTTCGGGATCGACTCGGAAGACGATCCCAAGCTCACGCGGCTCGCGGAACGCGCGGACGCGGTGCTGGTCGACGCGCCGTGCAGCGGTACAGGCACCCTGCGGCGCAATCCGGATCTGAAGTGGCGGCTCTCCGAGCGCGACGTGGCCCGGCTCGTCGATACGCAGTATGCGATCCTCGGAGCGGCGGCGCGACTGGTCAAAAAGGGCGGCGTGCTCGTGTACTCGACCTGCAGCCTGCTGCCCGAGGAGAATGAGGGCGTGGCCGCGCGCTTCGAAGCGGCTCACCCTGGTTTTGTCCGGGACGACCCGCGCCGCCACGTGGCCGAGGAAACCTGCGTGGACGATGCCCTGCGCCTGCTTGCGCACCGACACGACACCGACTGCTTCTTCGCGGTGCGCTGGACGAGGAGAGAGCGATGAAGTGGTACGAGATGATCGGAGCGCCCGGATCGCTGTGGGCCCAACTGCTCGACGCGAGAGAAACCGGGGCGCCGTGGTGGCAGATTCTCGTGATCATCGCCGTCGTCGCAGTCGCCGCATTGGCGGCGCAAGTCTGGCTGGGTCGCGCGCGGCGGATTCGCGGCGGTGCCGGCGCCGGCGGCGCGGTCGACACGCTCACGACCGTGCCCAGACCGCATTTCGCGGTGATTGCGTTCGTCCTGCTCGCCGCGGCGCGCCCGATCGTGGAACTTTGGGAACCGGCCGGCATCGTGCGCCTCGCGCTGATCTTCGCCGGTGCGCTGGCGGTGATCCGGGTGATCGTGCACCTGATCTGGCGGGCGTTCCCGACAGCGACGTCCACGGCGATCGCGCGCTGGCTCGGTTTGCTGGTGTGGATCGGCGTGGTGCTGCTCATCACCGGATACCTCGATCTGCTGGTCACCGAACTCGACGAAACCGTGATGCGGATCGGCAAGCAGACACTCTCCCTGTGGGACATCCTGCGCGGTGCGTTCTGGATCGGTTTGACCCTGCTGGGCGCGCTCTGGGCCAGTGCGATCCTGGAGGGGAAGCTGCTCGGTGCCGAAGCGCTGCATGTCAACGTGCGGGTGGTGCTCGCGCGCCTGACGCGCGCGGCGCTGCTGCTGGTGGCAATTCTCCTGGGACTGTCGCTGGTGGGTCTCGACGTTACGGCGCTGTCGGTGTTCGGGGGCGCGCTGGGCATCGGGCTCGGGCTCGGTCTGCAGCGCATCGCCAGCAACTACGTCAGCGGTTTCATCATCCTGCTCGAGCGCTCGCTGCGGCCCGGCGACATGGTGCAGGTGCGTGAGCACTACGGGCGCGTGACCGAGATTCGCACGCGTTTCACCGTCATCCGGGCGCTGAACGGGGTGGAGTTCGTTGTCCCCAACGAGATGCTGGCCAGCGAGATGGTCCAGAATTTTTCAGCGAGCGGCAGCGCGAAAGTGGGCGTGCAGGTCCAGGTCGCCTACGGCAGCGATCCGGAGCTGGTGCTGCGCCTGCTGCGCGAGGCGGCCGCGGCGCAGCCGCGCGTGCTCGCGGACCCCGGGCCCGCTGCCTTCCTGGCGGGGTTCGGCGCCGACGGGCTGAATTTCGATCTGGCGATGCGCGTGGCCGACCCCGAGAACGGATTGATGTCCGTGCAGTCGGCGGTCAACCTCGCAGTGCTGCGGGCGTTCACCGAACATGGCATCCAGATTCCCTACCCGCAGCGCGAGGTGCGCATGCTCGGGCAGGCGCCGAGCGCCTGAGCAAAAGAAAGCGGGCCGCAGGGCCCGCTTCTGTAAAAAACGGGCCGCAGGGCCCGTTTTTCATTCCGTCCGGATCGGGTCCCCGCAGGGATCCGTCAAGGCCGCGCCGCAGCGCGCCCATCGACTCACTTGAGCTTCGTTTCCTTGTAGTCGACGTGCTTGCGAGCGACCGGGTCGAACTTCTTCATCACGATCTTTTCGGGCATCGTGCGCTTGTTCTTCGAGGTGGTGTAGAAGTGGCCGGTTCCTGCCGTCGATTCGAGCTTGATCTTGTCACGCATCGTCGTTCTCCTGATTCAGCGGGTGCGTCGCGCGGACGCGGGTCAGACCGATGCGCCGCGTGCGGCAATCTCGGCCAGCACCACGTCGATCCCTTTCTTGTCGATCAGGCGCAACCCGGCATTGCTCACGCGCAGGCGAACCCAGCGCTTCTGGTCTTCCAGCCAGAAACGACGCGATTGCAGATTCGGCAGAAAACGACGTTTCGTGCGGTTGTTCGCGTGCGAGACGTTGTTGCCGCTCATCGGCGCTTTTCCGGTCACTTGGCAGACGCGTGACATGGTTACTCCTTTCATTCTGACTATGCAGCACAGCCCATAATGATACCCGATTCCCGGTTTGCGCAGCAAGCGACGCGCAGCGCGGTGGCGGGGCCGTGCCCCCCGGCGCGGCCTGGCAGCTCAGAGCAGGCCCGACTCGGCGAACGACACGCACTGGGGGCCGGCCACGATCAGGTGATCCAGCACCGGTATCTCGAGAATCTGCAGCGCGCTGCGCAGCGCTAAGGTCAGGGACTGGTCGGCCGCGCTCGGCTGAGCAACGCCCGAGGGATGATTGTGCGCGAAAATCACCCCGGCCGCGTTCAGCTCGATCGCCCGGCGCACCACCTCCCGCGGGTAGACGGCGGTCTGGGTGAGCGAACCCCGGAACAGCTCGTCGGCGGCGAGCAGGCGGTTGCGGCTGTCGAGAAACAGGCCCACGAACACCTCGTGACGGCGATTGCGCAGCCACAAGGCCAGAAAGGCGCGCACCGCGGCGGGCGAGGCCAGCGCGTCGCCCTCGCGCAGCCGCTCGGCGATCGCGCGGCGCGAAAGTTCGAGCGCGGCCTGCAGTGTGGCCCATCGCGCGGTTCCGACGCCGGAGCGCGCGCACAGGCGATCGTGACTCGCGGCGGTGAGCGGCTGCAGCCCGCCGAATTCGGCGAGCAGTTCGCCGGCGAGTTCGATGGCGCTGCGCCCGGATGCACCGGTTCCCAGGCACAGCGCCAGCACCTCCGCGTCCGAGAGGGCCCCGGGGCCGAGCGCGCGCAGCCGCTCGCGCGGCCGATCATGGAGTGGAAACGTCGGAAACCTCATGCTGCCTTGTCGTAGAATTGACCCCATGGAACGAATGCGCCCGGTTGCCGACCGGTTCGCGGGCAGGAAACCGCGCTCTCACGTCAGTCTCGCCGATCCCTCTGCGGCCGTCACTAGGTCTTCGGGCTGTCGTCCGATCGGCCGGTGGGGCGTTGCGTCGCTGCGATGAAGATCCTGCTCGCCCAGCCCCGCGGATTCTGCGCGGGAGTCGATCGCGCGATCGAGATCGTCGAGCGTGCGATCGATCTCTTCGGCGCCCCCATCTATGTCCGCCACGAAATCGTGCATAACGAGCACGTGGTTGGGGCGCTGCGCGGCAAGGGCGCGGTCTTCGTCGACGAACTCGACGAGATCCCCGCCGGAGCGACCGTTGTCTTCTCCGCGCATGGCGTGCCCCGTGCGGTGGTCGCCGAGGCGGAACGTCGGGGTCTGCGGGTCTTCGACGCGACCTGCCCGCTGGTGACCAAGGTGCATGTCGAGGTGGCCCGGATGCACCGCGAGGGCCGCGACGTGATCATGATCGGGCACGCCGGACACCCGGAGGTGGAGGGGACGATGGGCCAGGTGGACGGACACATCCACCTCGTCGAGAACGTCGCCGATGTCGCCGCCCTCCAGGTCCGCGATCCGGCCCGGCTCGGGCTCGTCACGCAGACCACCCTTTCGGTCGACGACTGTCGCGAGATCAGCGCGGCGCTGCGGCAGCGTTTTCCGCAGATCGCCGAACCGAAGAAGCAGGACATCTGTTACGCGACGCAGAATCGGCAGGACGCCGTCAAGGCGATGGCGCCGCAGTGCGATCTGGTGCTGGTGATCGGGTCGCCGAGCAGTTCGAATTCGAATCGGCTGCGCGAGGTCGCCCACAAGCTCGGCTGCGTGGCGAAGATGATCGGGTCCGCTGCCGAACTGGACCCGGCCTGGCTTACGGGCCGGCCAACGATCGGTGTGACGGCGGGCGCGTCCGCGCCCGAGCGTGTGGTGCAGGAACTGATCGCCCGCCTGAAGGAGTTCGGGGCGGGCGAAGTCAGGTTGTTGGACGGGGTTCAGGAAAGCACGACCTTCCCGATGCCCAAGGGGCTGGGCCGCGATGCGGCCGACCAGCTGGCGGATTGACGACGTTCAGGCAGAGAAATTCTTCATAGGGGAAAGCAACGTGTCGAACAAACTCAACAAACTCTCCCAGGCGGAACAGGCGCTCTCGGACGCCGCGCTCGAGTATCACTGCAAGCCGACCCGGGGCAAGATCGCGGTCACGCCGACCAAGCCGCTCTCGAACCAGCGCGATCTCTCTCTGGCGTACTCGCCGGGCGTCGCCTACGCGTGCCTCGCGATCGAGGCAAATCCGGCGCTGGCCGCCGAGTACACGTCGCGCGGCAACCTGGTCGGCGTGGTGACCAATGGCACCGCCGTCCTGGGACTGGGCGATATCGGGCCGCTGGCCGGCAAGCCGGTGATGGAGGGCAAGGGCTGCCTGTTCAAGAAATTCGCGGGCATCGACGTCTTCGACATCGAACTTGACGAAAAGGATCCCGACAAGCTCGTCGACATCATCTGCGCGCTTGAACCCACGCTCGGCGGCATCAACCTCGAGGACATCAAGGCGCCCGAGTGCTTCTACATCGAGAAGAAAGTTCGCGAGCGGATGAACATCCCCGTGTTCCACGATGACCAGCACGGCACGGCGATCATTTCGGCCGCGGCGCTGCTCAACGGGCTGGAGCTCGTGGGCAAGCGCATCGAGGACGTCAAGCTCGTCGCCTCGGGTGCAGGCGCCGCCTCGATCGCGTGCCTCGACGTAATGGTCGGGCTCGGCATACGCCCGGAAAACGTGCTGGTGGCGGACTCGCGGGGCGTGATCTACGAGGGCCGTGACGCCAAACTGGACGAGTCCAAGGCACGCTACTGTCGCAAGACCGAGGCGCGCACGCTCGGTGACGCGGTGGTCGGCGCGGACGTCTTCCTCGGCTGCTCGGCCGCCGGTGTGCTCACCCCCGAGATGGTCAATACCATGGGCACGAAGCCGATCATTCTCGCGCTCGCGAATCCGGAGCCCGAGATTCGGCCCGAGCTGGCGTTGGCCGCACGGCCCGACTGCATCATCGCAACCGGTCGTTCGGACTACCCGAACCAGGTCAACAACGTGCTGTGCTTCCCCTACATCTTCCGGGGCGCGCTGGATTGCGGCGCCACGCGCATCACCGACGAGATGAAGATCGCCTGCGTGCGCGAGATCGCCGACCTGGTCAAGGCGGAGATCAGCGACGAGGTGGCCAGCGCCTATTCCGGGCAGGATCTGGTGTTCGGGCCCGAATACCTGATTCCCAAGCCCTTCGATTCGCGTCTGATCCTGCGCATCGCGCCGGCGGTGGCCGCCGCGGCGCACGCCTCGGGCGTGGCCACCCGGCCGATCGAGGATCTGGAGGCCTACCGGCAGTCGCTGAGCCGTTTCGTCACCCATACCGGGATGTTCATGCGCTCGGTTTTCGCGGCAGCGAAGAAGACCGCCAAGCGGGTCGTCTACGCAGAGGGCGAGGATGAGCGCGTGTTGCGCGCGGCGCAGCAACTGATCGATGACGGCATGGCACGCCCGATCCTGATCGGGCGCCCGGCCATCATCGAGATGCGCGTGAAGAAAGCCGGGCTGCGGCTGGTGGACGGCGAGAACGTCGAGATCGTCGATCCGGAAGACGACCCGCGGTTCCGCGAATGCTGGAGCGACTATTACGAGTTGCTCGGGCGTCGCGGTGTCACGCGCGACATGGCCAAGTCCGCGATGCGCCGCTCCAGCACCACGATCGGCGCGATGTTGTTGCGTCGCGGTCATGCGGACGCGATGATCTGCGGTCTGGTCGGCAAGTTCGATGCCCATCTCGAGCACATCTCGAAGATCATCGGCCTGCGCGAGGGGGCTCCCTGCTTCGCGACGATGAACGCGCTGATGCTCGACCACCACACGCTGTTCATCACCGACACCTTCGTCAACGACGATCCGGATGCGGGACAGCTCGCCAAGATCGCGATGATGGCGGCCGAGGCGGTCGAGGAGTTCGGCATTCCGCCCAAGGTCGCGTTCATGTCGCACTCGATGTACGGATCGAGCGAACGGGCTTCGGCGCGCAAGATGCGTGACGCCTTCGCGCGTTTCGCGGCGATGGCGCCCGAGATCGAGGCCGAAGGCGAAATACAGGGTGATGCGGCGCTGTCCGAGGAAAAGCGCGACAACTTCATCGCGGATTCGAAGCTCTCCGGTTCCGCCAACCTGCTGGTGATGCCCAACCTGGACTCGGCCAACATTCTGTTCAACGTGCTCAAGGTCACGGGCGGGAAGAACGTGACGGTCGGGCCGATTTTGCTCGGTGCGGCGCGTCCGGTGCACATTCTCACGCCGGCGAGCACGACGCGCCGGGTGGTGAACATGACCGCACTGGTGGTCACTGAAGCGGCGAAGGAAGTCGTGGCGGTGCGCGAGGGCTAGTTTGTGCCGGCGGGCGGGTCCGGCGCGGCCGGCTCCCGCCCAACGGGTATGGCGGGTTCGAGTCCTGCCGGAGGATGCTTTTGGAACGCCAGCTGCGACTAATGCAGGGCAACCAGGCGATCGCCGAGGGGGCGCTCTATGCCGGCGCACGCTTCTACGCCGGGTATCCGATCACGCCGTCATCCGAAATCGCCGAGGAGTGCTCGCACGCGCTGCCCCGCCTGGGCGGGATGTACATTCAGATGGAGGACGAGATCGCGTCGATCGCTGCAGTGATCGGCGCTTCGCTGGCCGGCGCGAAGGCCTTCACCGCGACGAGCGGTCCGGGCTTCTCGCTGATGCAGGAAAACCTCGGGCTCGCCGTAATGGGCGAGGTGCCGTGCGTGATCGTCAACGTGCAGCGCTCGGGTCCCAGCACGGGGCTCGCGACCAAGCCCGCACAGTCCGACATCATGCAGATCCGCTGGGGACGCCACGGCGACCAGTCGGTGATCGCGCTGTGCCCGGGCACCGTTGCCGAGTGCTTCACGCTGGCGGTGCAGGCCTTCAATTTCGCCGAACGCTTCCGCGTGCCGGTGATCCTGATGCCCGATGAAATGATCGGTCACGCCCGCGAAGGCGTCGCCGTCCCCGCGCCGGGCGAACTGCCCGTCGTGAACCGCAAGGCCCCGACGGGCGACCCGGCTGCGTACCGGCCCTTTGCGCCCGACGCCGACGGTGTCGCGCCGCTCGCCGCATACGGCAGCCCCTACGTCTTTCACGTGTCCAGTTCGATGCACGGCAGCGACGGCTACAGCAACAACGACCCGGTCAACGCCGAGCGCCGGATCCGCGAGATGCACGAGAAGATCTCGCGGCACCGCGACGAGATCGTGCTGACGCGCGCCTTCGACACCGAGGACATGGAGGTGCTGGTGGTGGTGCACGGCGCGACCACCGGCGCCGGGCGGGCCGCGGCGCGTGAAGCACGTGCGCAGGGCATCCGCGCCGGTGTGCTGCAATTGCAGACGATCTGGCCGTTCCCCGACCGCGAGATCGCCGCGCTGGGCGCGCGTGCGCGCATGGTGATCGTTCCCGAAATGAACTACGACGGGCAAATCGCCGGCGAGGTGCGCAAGGTGCTCGGCGCCGGCGCGGATCTGCGGCGGGTCAATCGCTACAACGGCACGATCATCACGCCGCAGGACATTCTCGACGCGATGACCCGGCCGGTCGGCAACGAGGAGCAGCCGTGAACCAGGTCATTGTGGAGAAACCGCTCACGCACGTGACGGGCGACGCCTACCTGAAGCCGGGCATCCACCCGACCATGTGGTGCCCCGGGTGCGGGATCGGCACGATGATGTCGGCGATGCTGCGGGCCTTCGAGGAACTGGGGTTCAGCCACTCCGACACCGTCGTCGTGACCGGCATCGGTTGCACGGGAAAGCTCGACGACTATCTCGTCACCAACGCCTTGCACACCACCCATGGGCGGGCGCTCGCCTACGCCACGGGAATCAAGGCCTTCAATCCGAAGTTGCACGTCGTCGTCGTGATGGGCGACGGCGACAGCGTGACGATCGGCGGGAATCACTTCATCCACGCGGCGCGGCGCAACATCGACGTGACCGCGATCGTGCTGAACAACCTGAATTTCGGGATGACCGGCGGACAGGTTTCGGGAACCACGCCCGGCTCGAGCCTCACGAGCACCACCGCCTACGGCAATCCGGAGCGGGCCTTCGACATCTGCGCGCTCGCGGAAACGGCGGGCGCAAACTACGTCGCCCGCACCACGCCGCACCACGGCTGGGAGATGCAGGCGCTGATCCGCCAGGGACTGCAGCGCAAGGGATTTTCGCTGATCGAGGTGGTCAGTCCCTGCCCGCCGCACTACGGGCGCCACAACGAGATGCGCGATACCAGCGACATGCTCCACTGGATCCGCGACCAGGCGCTTCCCGTCGAACGCTACCGGGAGTTGACACCCGTCGAGCGACGCAAGCACTTCCCGGTCGGCACGCTGGTCGATCTGCAGGAACCGGATTTCAACACCTGCTACGAACTCGTGCGGGAGCGGGCGGGGCACGTCAACGGGGGAAAGGTCAAATGACGAGCGCGAAACGACATCAGGAAATCGTGCTCGCCGGTTCCGGCGGTCAGGGACTGGTGCTCACGGGCATACTGCTCGCCGAAGCTGCGCTTCTCGAAGGCCGCAGGGTCGTGCAGACGCAGTCCTACGGCATCGCAACGCGCGGCGGACTGTCGCTCGCCGAGGTGATCGTCGACGATGAGGAAATTCTCTTTCAGCAGGTGCGCGTACCCGATTGCGTGCTGGCGCTCACCGAGGAGGCGCTGCGCAAGTACGAGGTCTGGGCCGCAAGGGGCGTACCGGTGCTCTACGACAGCACGCTCGCCAAGGAGCGCAGCGGCGCCCGCTTCCTCGCCCACCCGTTCACGCGAATCGCGAGCGAACTCGGCAACGCGGGCAGCGTCAACATCCTGGCGCTCGGTGCGCTCGTCGCGCACACCGGCGTCGTCGCGGCGGCAAGCCTGGAGCAGTTGATCCGCAGTCGTTTCCGCGGCGCGGTGGTGGACGCCAACCTGGAGGCCCTGCGCGCGGGCGCGGCCCTGTGCGCCGGGGTGCCGGCATGAACCGGGTATCTGCTGCAGAGGCCGGCATGATCACGACAAGCACCGCCGTTCCCCGGGTCGCGCCATGCCGTCAGGCGTGTCCGGCCGGCGTGGATGTGCCACGCTACGTGCGGCTCGTCGGCGAGGGCCGCTTCGCTGAGGCACTCGCGGTGGTGCGCGAACGAATTCCATTTCCACTTGTGTGCGGATACGCGTGCGTGCGCCCCTGCGAGGCGCAGTGCGGGCGGCGCCAGTGGGAAGGTCCGGTCGCGATCCGCGCGCTCAAGCGCGTGGCGGCCGAGCGCGGAGCGGGCCCCATCGCTTCCCCGGAACCGCTGCCCGCCACGGGCCGCAAAGTCGCCGTCATCGGAAGCGGACCGGCCGGGCTGACGAGCGCCTACTATCTGTCCCTCCAGGGGCACGACGTGTCGGTCTTCGAGGCGCGCGACCAGGTCGGCGGGATGCTGCGCTTCGGCATACCCGGATTCCGGCTGCCGGGCGAGGTGCTCGACGCCGACCTGGCCGAGATCACGCGCTCCGGGGTGCGGATGCGCACGAGCGCGCGCATCGAATCGGCGGAGGATCTGCTCGCAGAAGGCTACGACGCGGTGTTCATTGCCACCGGCGCGTGGCGCGGCCTGCGGCTGGGCATTCCCGGCGAGGACGAAAACGGGGTGATCGACGGCCTGTCCTTTCTCGACGCCGTTCGCTGCGGATCGCCACCGGCGCTCGGCGATGACGTTGTCGTGATCGGTGGCGGCAACACCGCGGTGGATGCGGCCCGCTCGGCGCGGCGACTCGGCTCCGCTGTAACGCTCGCCTACCGGCGCGGACGCGACGAAATGCCGGCGGCCAGCGACGAGGTTGCGGAGGCGCTCGAGGAAGACGTCTGGATTGAGCTTCTGGCAGCACCGGTGCGCGTGGCAGCCGGCGCGCTCACCTGCGTGCGCATGGAACTGGGCGTACCCGACGAGAGCGGGCGCCGCCGCCCGGTGCCGGTTGCCGGCAGCGAATTCTCCATCGCCGCGCACACCGTCATTGCGGCGATCGGTCAGGAGGTGGTCGTGCCTGCCGCAACGGTGGCGCGTGCCGCCAACGGCGGGGTCGCGGTGGATGCGGTGACGCTGGCCACTTCGGTGCCGGGCATCTACGCCGGCGGCGACGCGGTGAGCGGTCCGTCATCGATCATCGCGGCGATCGCGCAGGGCAGGCAGGCGGCGATCGCCATCGACCGCTCGCTCGGTGGCAGCGGCGCGATCGACCGCGCAGCGGGCGCGGTGGCGGACGCACGCCAGCGCCTGCGGCCCGTGCGCGGCGCCCCGCATGCCGAGCCGGGTGTGCGGCACGCAGCCGAGCGGGTGAACGATTTCGAGACGGTCGAGCAACCCTACACGCGTCTCGAGGCGATGCACGAAGCGCAGCGCTGCCTCTCGTGCGACCTGCACGCGTTCGAGGTGCGCATCGACGCGATCGCCTGCAAGGACTGCGGATACTGCAGCGAGGTTTGCGCGCTGGATGTCTTTGCACGCTCGGATACGTTCAACGCGAGCGGCTACCGCCCGGCTGTGGCCCGGCGCGCCGATCGGTGCATCGGCTGCCTGCGCTGCATCGAAATCTGCCCGGACTTCGCCATCGCGATTCGCGAACTCGCCTGAGCGCACCGCGCCTGTCGCGGCTCCCTCGCGCGGCAGCGGCACTTGAACAAAGGCATCGCGACGCATAGACTTCAGCGCTCTGAACCCGCGATCATCCCGCGTCACCGCGGACACGCGCGGGGGCGATGAACGACGGCGGGGTGGCGATGCGCACGGGCGGCGAGACGGGACTGGAAGTTCGGCAACGGATTCGGCGCGGCGAGCATCGCGCGCCCACGGCGGGCCTCGCGCCCGGTTACGTGCAGGCCAACCTGGCGATCCTGCCGAGCGAGTACGCCACCGAATTTCTGCGCTTCTGCCAGCTCAACCCCAAGCCGTGCCCGCTGCTCGCGGCCTCCGAGCCGGGTGACCCGCGCCTGCCGGCGCTGGGCGCGGATCTGGACATTCGCACCGACCTGCCGCGCTACCGCATCTGGCGCGACGGGGTACTGGCCGAGGAGGTGGACGACATCCGCGCGCACTGGCGCGATGACCTGGTGGCGTTCCTGCTCGGCTGCTCCTTCTCCTTCGAGGACGCGCTGCTTGAGGACGGCATCCCGTTGCGCCACATCGCCAACGGCACCAACGTGCCGATGTACCGCACCAGCATCCAGACGGCGCCGGCGGGGCGGTTCCACGGGCCGCTGGTGGTTTCGATGCGACCGCTCAAGCCGGCCGACGCAATCCGCGCGGTGCAGATCACCTCGCGCTTTCCGGCGGTGCATGGCGCACCGGTGCACATCGGCCAGCCCGAAGGGATCGGCATTGCGAATCTGATGAAGCCGGATTATGGTGACCCGGTGGCGGTGGAAGCCGACGAGCTGCCGGTCTTCTGGGCCTGCGGCGTCACGCCGCAATCCGTCATTGCGGCGGTCAAGCCGTCGTACTGCATCACGCATGCACCCGGGTTCATGCTGGTGACCGATCTGCGCAACAGCCGCATGGCCGTTCTGTGACCCGACGAAATCGTTTCAACCTCCAGGAGGAAGTGATGAAAAAGAACATGATGAAGTTGGCGCTGGCGGCCGCAATGGCGGTCGCGTTTGCGGGAACCGCGACGGCGCAGGACATGCCCAAAACTTCTCTCAAGGTGGTGGGCGCCTGGGGCAATCTGAGCCAGTACAAGAATTTCGAGCAACCCTTCTGGACCAAGACCGTCACAGAGAAATCCGGCGGCGCCATCACCGCAGAGATCACCCCCTTCAACGAAATGGGCCTGAAGGGCGCGGAGATCTTCCGCCTGATGCGCCTGGGCGTGATCGACTTCGGGTCGACCGTGCTCGGCTACGTCGCGGGCGACGATGCGCGCAACGAGGCGATCGACCTGGCCGGTCTCGCACCCGACATCGCGACCGCGCGCAAGATATCGGATGCGTATCGCCCCGTCTACGACAAGTTCTATCGCGAGCGCTTCGGCACGCAGGTGCTCGGCATCTGGCCTTATCCGGCGCAGGTCATCTACTGCAACGGCGAGATCAAGGGGCTCGCCGACCTCAAGGGCAAGAAGGTTCGCACGGGCAATCGTACCCTCGCCGAGTTCGTCGAGGCCCTGGGCGGCACCGGCGTGACGCTCGCCTTCAGTGAGGTTGTGCCGGCACTGCAGAACAAGGTCGTCGACTGCGCGATCACGGGCACGCTTTCCGGCAACGCGGCCAAGTGGTACGAGGTCACGACGCACATCTATGCATTGCCGGTGGGCTGGAGCCAGGTCATGCACGGCGTCAACATCAAGACGTGGGAGCGCTTGAACCCGAAGGTGCGGGAATTCCTCAAGACGGAGATCACCCGCCTGGAAGACGAGATCTGGAAGGCGACCGCGGCAGAAACCCAAGACGGATTTGACTGCAACACCGGCAAGGACAGTTGCAAGGCCGGCACCAAGGCGAATATGACGCTGGTTCCGGTGCAGGCGGCCGACAAGGTGCTGCTCCATAAGGTGCTGACCGAGACGGTGATTCCGAAGTGGGCGGCGCGCTGCGCGGGAGACTGCGTGCCGGCGTGGAATGACACCGTAGGCAAGATCATCGGTGTGACCGCGAAAGCAAACTGAGCGCGTTCGGATCCGGGTGAGAGACAGCACGGTGCTGTCGGTTCTTGATCGGCTGCTGACGCTTGCCGAGCGCGTGTCGCGCGCCGCCATCTGGTTTGGCGGCGCGCTGCTGCTCGCTGCGGCGTTCCTCGTCTCTTTCGACGTCGTCGCTCGCAAGGCCTTCGGGGTGACGACGGGCGGTGCCGACGAATTGTCGGGCTACGCCTTTGCGATCGGCACCACCTGGGCCCTGGCATTCACGCTGCTGCACCGTGCCAACGTTCGCGTCGATGCGCTCTACGCGCACCTGCCGCCGCGCGTTCGCGCGGCGCTCGACGTGCTGGCGCTGCTCACGCTCGGGGCTTTTGTCGCGCTGCTGACCTGGCATTCGGCGCTCGTGCTCCAAACTTCGGTCTCGTTCGCGGCGCGGGCCACCACGCCGCTGCAGACGCCGCTGTGGATTCCGCAGAGCCTGTGGGTCGCCGGATTCGTGCTGTTTCTGCTGATCCTCACCTTGTTGTTGATGCGCGCGACGCTGGCGCTCTTCGCCGGCGACCTGGCGACCGTGCAAAGACTGGCCGGGGCCCGCAGCGTGCAGGAGGACGCGGCCGACGAGGTCGCGCAGCGCACGCCGGCACAGCGCGCCGCCGAGCGCGCCGCCGAGCGCGTGGGAAACTGAGCGATGCTGGCCGTCTCGCTTGGTCTGCTGTTGTTTCTGCTCGCGATCGCGCTGCCCGTCGCCGCGGCGCTCGGCGTGCTGGGACTGGTGCTCGAGCAAATGTACTCGAGCATGCCCCTGTCGATGGCGATGGGCGAAGTTGCCTGGTCCTCATCGAAGGATTTCCTGCTCGTCGCGATCCCGATGTTCATCATGCTCGGCGAAATCCTGCTGCGTGCGGGTGTGGCCGAGCGCATGTACGACGCGATGGTCAAGTGGCTCTCCTGGCTCCCGGGCGGGCTGATGCATTCGAACATCGGCGCCTGCGCCGTCTTCGCCGCCACCTCGGGCTCGTCGGTGGCCACCGCCGCGACCGTGGGCACCGTGGCCCTGCCGCTGGTGGAGAAGTACGGCTACAACGAGCGCCTGTTCCTGGGCACGCTGGCCGCGGGCGGCACGCTGGGCATCCTGATTCCACCCTCGATCAACATCATCATTTACGCGGTGCTCACCGACACGTCGATTCCCAGGCTGTATCTCGCGGGCATCATTCCCGGCTTCGGGCTCGCGCTGCTGTTCATCGTGATGGTCACGCTCGCCTGTGTGATCAAGCCCGCCTGGGGCGGACAGCGGATGCAGGCGAGCTGGGCGCAGCGCATCGCGAGCCTGCCCAACCTGCTGCCGCCGCTGGGCATCTTCCTGGTGGTGGTCGGCTCGATCTACGCCGGGCTGGCCACGCCGACCGAGGCCGCTTCGCTGGGCGTCGTCGCGGCGCTCGGCCTGGCCGGGGCGTATGGGCGCCTGAGCTTCGCCATGATGCGCGAGGTGATGGAGAACACGATGCGCACGACGGCCATGGTGATGCTCATCATCATCGCTGCGTATTTCCTGAATTTCGTGATTTCCGCCATCGGGCTGACCGCGTTGCTGACGGATTACATCACCCAACTGGGCCTGTCCAAGATCGAGATGCTGCTGGCCGTGGTCGTGTTCTACCTGATCCTCGGCTGCTTCATGGAAACCCTCTCGATGATGATCACGACGATCCCGATCGTCGCCCCGGTGATGTTCCAGCTGGGCTTCGACCCGGTCTGGTTCGGAATCGTCATGGTGATCCTGATCGAGATGGCGCTGATCACGCCGCCCGTCGGGCTCAACCTGTTCGTGGTGCAGTCGCTGCGCAAGGGCGGGAGCCTCAACGACGTGATGGCCGGGTCGGCGCCGTTCGTGGTCGTCATGCTCGCGCTGATCGCCCTGTTGGCGGCATTCCCCGGGATCGCGCTCTGGCTGCCTTCCCTCTTCGACTGAACCACAGGGTCTCCCATGCTCCGCTTCCTGCGCGAAACCACCACCGGGCGCGACCATATCGCGATCGACATCGAGAACCTGATCGTGGCGGGCTGGACCGGGCGTGACCCGGCAGCCATCGCCCACCACATCGAGGAACTGGCGGCGCTCGGGGTGCCGCCCCCGTCGCGCGTGCCGCTTTTTTACCGGATCGCCGCGGGGCAACTCACCCAGACGACGCGCCTGCAGGTGCTCGGCCCCGACACCTCGGGTGAGGTCGAGCCGGTGCTGGTCTCGCTCGCCGACGGACTCTGGGTCGGGGTCGGGTCGGATCACACGGACCGCAAGGCGGAGGCAATGGGCGTGGCGCTCTCCAAGCAGCTCTGCGCAAAAGTCGTCGCCGGCCAGCTCTGGCGCTTTGCAGACGTGGCACCGCACTGGGACCAGCTGATTCTGCGCTCATGGGCGGTGTTCGACGGGGAGCGGCGTCTCTATCAGGAAGGCACGGCGGCGGCGATGCGACCGCCCGCCGAGTTGCTGCGGCTCTATCTTGGGGGCGAGGGGGCGTTGCCCGCCGCGACCCTGATGTACTGCGGGACGCTCGGCGCGAAGGGCGGGGTGCGCCCGGCGAGCCGCTTCGAGATGGAGTTCGAAGATCCGGTGCTCGGGCGCAAGCTCGCGCACGCCTACGACGTCGAGGTATTGCCGCTCGTCGCCTGATCGCGTGCGGCCCTGCCAAGCTGCGCGGTTCCGAACACGCAGGATGCGCCCGTCATGATCGCCGCCCTGACCCTGCTCCTCGTCTTTCAGCTCGTCGGCGAAGTGATCGCCCGCGCGTTCGGACTGCCGATACCGGGCCCCGTGATCGGCATGGCGCTGCTCTTCGTGGCGCTGATGATCCGCGGTGGCGCGAGCGACGACCTGCGCCAGACCGCGAACACGCTGCTGCAGCACCTGTCGCTGCTGTTCGTGCCGGCCGGTACGGGTGTCGTGCTCTACGGCGATCGGCTCGCCGCGGAATGGCTGCCGCTCGCCGTTGCGCTCGTGGGCAGCACCGTGCTGGCGATCGCCGTCACCGCGCTGATCCTGCAGGCGCTGACGCGCAGCCGGCGTCGCGACGGGGAGACGAAGTCATGACGCCGCGTCTCGACGAAATCTGGGTCTATCTCTCCGCTTCGCCGCTGCTCGGGCTGACGCTGACGCTGCTCGCGTACCAGGCGGCGTACTGGATCTACGCCCGCGCCCGTTTTCACCCGGTCGCCAATCCGGTGCTGCTGGCCGTGGCGATGCTGGCGAGCCTCCTGCTCGTCACCGAGACGCCCTACGCAACCTACTTCGAGGGCGCGCAGTTCGTGCACTTCCTGCTCGGGCCCGCCACGGTGGCGCTGGCGATTCCGCTCTACGCGCAGTGGCCGCGCTTGAAGGCGATGCTCGTGCCGCTGAGCATCGCGCTGGTGGCGGGCTCGCTCACTGCGGCGCTCTCGGCCTGGGGGCTGGGCGCGTTGTTCGGCGGCAGCCGCGAATTGCTGATGTCGCTCGCTCCCAAGAGCGCCACCACGCCGATCGCGATGGCGGTGGCCGAGCGCCTCGGCGGGCTGCCCTCGCTCACCGCAGTGCTGGTGATCAGCACCGGCATCCTGGGCGCCGTATCGGCGCGCTCGATCTATCGCGCGCTGCGTATCGAAGATCACGCGGTGCGCGGCTTTGCCGTCGGCCTCGTCTCGCACGGCATCGGCACGGCGCGCGCCTTCCAGGTGAGCGAACAGGCGGGCGCGTTCGCCGCGTTGGCGATGGGCCTGAACGGCCTGCTCACGGCGTTGATGCTGCCGTGGATCCTGCCGTGGATGGAGCGGCTGTTCGCGCGCTGAGCCCGCGCTTGGCGCTTGTTGCGGGCGCGGTTAGGATTGTCGCGTAGTCGTGTTCGACGCCAGGCACGATGACGTGTGTCTGCGCCGCCCCGGTACCATCGAAACCGTGAGAGCCGCCATGACAATCGTTTCCCCGATTCGCTTGTGCAGCACGGTTGCGGCAACGCTGCTGGCCGGGTGCGCCACCGTCCCGAACTTTTCCTACGTCGTGCCGCTTCAGCCGGAGGGCTCGTCCGGATATGCCGAGAAACCCGGCTGGACCACCCGACACTTCGCGGTCGCAGCGGCCAACCCGCTGGCGACCGACGCTGGCTACCAGGTATTGAAGGCGGGAGGAGCGGCCATCGATGCGGCGATCGCCGTGCAGATGGTGCTGGCGCTCGTTGAGCCGCAATCGAGCGGGATCGGCGGCGGGGCCTTTCTGCTGCACTTCGATGGCCGTGACGTCGAGGCTTTCGACGGACGCGAAACCGCGCCTTCGGGCGCCGACGAAAAGCTCTTCCTCGCAGCCAGCGGGAAACCGATGTCTTTCTACGACGGCGTGGTCGGGGGCCGCGCTGTTGGCGTGCCCGGCGCGGTGCGCATGCTCGAGATGGCGCATCGTCAGCACGGCAAGCTGCCGTGGGGCGCATTGTTCCAGCCCGCGATCACCCTGGCCGAAGGCGGTTTCAAGGTGAGCGCGCGCCTCAACACGTTGCTGGCGGAAGAGAACCATCTGGCCCGGGATCCGGTGGCCGCGGCCTATTTCTATGATCCGGCGGGAAAGCCGTGGCCGGTCGGACATGTGCTGAAGAACCCCGAACTGGCGGGCGTGCTCCGAACGATCGCCGCCTACGGGTCCAGCGGATTGCACGAGGGCGAGGTCGCGCGGGCCATCGTTGAGAAGGTGCAGCAACACCCGAATAATCCGGGCGGACTGTCGCTGCTTGATCTCGCCAGCTATCGGGCGGTGAAGCGCGTTCCCATCTGCCACGACTACCGGGCGCAGGCGAGGGACTACCGCGTCTGCGGTTTCCCGCCGCCGAGCTCGGGCGCCATCGCCGTCGGCCAGATTCTGGGCATCCTCGCCAACACCGGGGCCGCCGACCTGCCGCTGGAGGCCGCGCAGCCCGGTGGCCTCGGCCCGACGCCGTCGGCGCAGTGGCTGCACCTCTACACCGAGGCCGCGCGCCTGGCTTTTGCCGATCGCGCCCAGTATCTCGCCGACCCCGACTTCGTCGCGCCGCCCGGGGGCAACTGGATGAGCCTGCTCGATCCCGCCTATCTGGCCCAGCGCAGCAAGTTGATCGGCACGCAGAGCATGGGATCGGCCAAACCCGGCCAGCCCGGCCCGCTGAAAGCCGCGTTTGCGCCGATGCCCGAGCAGCCCGAATACGGCACCAGCCACATCAGCATCGTCGATGCGTTTGGGAAGGCAATTGCGATGACGACGACGATCGAGGCGGCCTTTGGCGCGCGCCAGATGGTCAGGGGTTTTCTGCTCAACAACGAGCTGACCGACTTCAGCTTCGCGCCGGCTGACGCCGCGGGCAAGCCGATCGCCAACCGGGTGCAGCCGGGAAAGCGGCCGCGCTCGTCGATGGCGCCCACGCTGGTATTCGACAAGGCCACGAAGCAACTCGTCCTGAGCGCCGGCAGTCCCGGCGGTGCCTTGATCATTCACTACACCGCCAAGACCTTGTACGGCACGCTGAACTGGGGCCTGACGCCGCAGCAGGCTATCGACCTGCCCAACTTCGCCTCGCTCGGCGGGCCGACGCTGCTCGAGGAGAAGCGCTTTCCGGCGGCCACCGTGACCACCCTCAAGGCCCAGGGACACGAGGTGCGCGAAGTGAACCTGACCAGCGGCCTGCAGGCCATCCTGCGCACGCGAGTGGACGGGGCGTCCGTGCTGCAGGGCGGCGCCGACCCGCGGCGCGAAGGCGTGGTGATGGGGGACTGAGGAGCGTGGTGGCTACAGTGGGTCGAGCGGGAAGATGGGCCGCCGCACCCGCTTGAAATCCAGGCGAGCGTAGTCGGAGGTGCACACGCCCGTGCCGGCGCACTCGACCACGCCCCCGGCCAGATCGCGCAAGCCGGCGCGCCAGTGCACGCGACTCTTGAGCATCAGGTAGCGCTTCGCGCGCGGGTCGATCCCCACCGCGACGAAGGCCGCCAGGTCATGCGGCTCGACATGGTTGGAGATCACCACGATCTCCACCTTGCCGGTGTCCAGAACGGCAGTCGGTCCCATGTCGTTGACTTCACCGCGGGCCATCGGCCCGCGGTTGCGGTAGCGGCCGTCGCAGATCAGCTTGACGCGGCCCGTCACCGTGCGCGGCTCTCCGCTCAATCCGATGGACGGCATGTCGAACTTTCCGCCCAGCGCGAGCGTGACCGACGCGCCGACGCCGGCGGCGATCATCTGCTGCACGGCATCCGGGTCGAAGATGGCGAACGCCGCCGCGTCCTCGAGGCCGGCGTCGAGCATGGCGCCCAGCACCGTCATCGTGTCCATCGTCCCGCCCGAGGCGCAGTTGTCGCAGTGGTCGAGCAGCACCACCGGACCGCTTCCCGGAGCCGCTGCCGCGACGAGCGCGCGGGCGCGGGCCATCGATGTTTCCAGCGCTTCGAGCACATAGACAAACGCGTCCCGCGCACGCCAGGCCATCTCGAGCAGCTCGTCGCACCAGCGCCGCGCCAGCGCATCGTCGCCGTCCGTGACGACCACCGCCGAGAGTCCGGCATTGGCGATGTCGGCATTCGGGAAACCGACGAACACCGATGCGCACAATGCGCCCTGCGCCTCCATTTCGCGGCAACGTGCCTGCAGTTCGCGATTGGGCGAGTCGTCGCTGCCCTGGCGCATCACATGCGGCAGCATCGGTCGGTTGCCCCAGGCCATCGCCGGGTGCGCCCGGCCGGCGAGCAACGCGAAGATCGCGCGGCCGGCGCGCGCGCCGGTCCCGTCCATGTCGACGTGCGGGTAGGTCTGGTAGCCGGCGATGGCCGTGGCGTGTTCGGCGATCGCGGGATAGAAGTTGGTGTGCATGTCCAGCGCCACGCCGATCGGCACCTCGGCGTCGATCGCCCGCAGGCGGCGCAGCAGTTCGCCTTCGCCATCTTCGTAAGTCTGCGTCACCATCGCGCCGTGCAGGTCGAGCAGCACCGCGTCGCAGCCGCGGGCCACGGCGCCACAAATGCGTCCGGCAATATGTTCGAAGGCGGCGTCCTCCACCGGTCCGCTGGGCCAGGCGTTGGCGGCGATCGGGATCTCGATGTCGGCGCCGGCAGCTTCGGCCAACTCGATGAACGCGCCGATCGCCGAGCCCGTGCCCCGGTAGGCGGCATGGGCGGCCGGCCCCTCGGGCGGAACACCGCCGCCGACGGCGAAGCGCGACAACGGCGTCGGCACCGGCGAGTAGGTGTTGGTCTCGTGTTTCATCTGGGCAATGACGACGCGCATGCCGACTCCCGGAGTTCGGCGGAGCGAAGACGCCAGCGCCTGCGGGGAAGTATCTGGACTGCCGGTCTCGGTGTCAACCGCGCCGGCAGACACGCGCGTGGCGCGGCCGCCGCGGCTGGTCACGGATCGGGGAGGCGAAGTGCCGAGCTTCCGAGGTCCAAGAAGGGCTTCGCTTCACCCCCCATTGCCGGTGCGTATGATGGTTGGACGAGGCACGGGGAACGATTCCTGCGCTTCGCAACCCGAAGGAGTGAGACAAAATGGCCAAGACCAGCCCTGAATCTGGCGTCTATCGCGTCACGGACATCATCGGCACCAGCCCCGATTCCTGGGAAGCCGCGGCGAAGAGCGCCGTCGAGACGGCAGGCAAGTCGCTGCGCGATCTTCGAATCGCCGAGGTCAGCAAGCTCGACATGAAGGTCGAAGGCGGCAAGGTCGTCGCCTACCGCGCACGGGTCTCCCTGTCGTTCAAGTACGACGGCTGACATATCCCGCGGCGGCGTGCGGCGCGGGCGCTCTGAGAGCCAGTGCGGGCGGCTCCGCGACGCGGATAAAAAGCAAAAGGGTCAGCGAGCGCGAACCCGCCAACCCTTGCTGTTCGTGGTGCCGGTGAGAGGAGTCGAACCCCCGACCTTCGCATTACGAATGCGCTGCTCTACCAACTGAGCTACACCGGCTGAACCGGGCGCGATTGTATCAGAGGGGGCTCTCGGGCGCTCTCGTGCCCAGCGTGCGCAGGCAGTCCGAAACGCCGGGGTAGCGCAGGTGCACGCGCAGTTCGGCGAGCATGCGGCGGTTCGTCAGCCGGCGCGATTCGCGCATGAACGACCACATCATCGGCGAGACGGCGGCGCGGACCTGGTCGCGCGGGAGGCGCACCGCGCGGGGCACACCGGTGGCGTCGGCGACCTGATCGAACCACTCGCCCATCTTCAGGTGGACCGAGTCGCTCGCGTGGTAGATGCGATTCGCCGCGCCGCGAAACAACGCGAGCCACGCGATCATCGCGAGGTCGTCGGCGTGGATGTGGTTGGTGTAGCCGTCCTCGTCCGCGCGGATCGCGGGCAGCCCGCTCTGCAGTCGCTGCACGGGCAGACGCTCGGCGGCGTAGATGCCCGGGACGCGCAGGATCATGCCCCGCGCGACGCCGCGGCGCGCCAGCGTGCGCACGCGGCGCTCGGCGTCGACGCGGCTGCGCGCGCGTGCGCTCGCCGGAGCGACCGGACGGGTTTCATCGATCAGCTTCCCCGCACAGTCGCCGTAGACGCCGCTGGTGCTCGCGTAGACGAGGCGCGGCGCGAAGGCGCAGACACCTGCTGCGCCCGCCGTGCCGGGCGTGCGCGCAATCCCCCGGCGCAGCGCGGCGGCCCCCAGCGCGGCGGCGAATCCGCGCATGCACCGGTCCTCCTCTCCCGCGTTCGGAGGCGGTGCGAGGTAGATCGTGTGGCGTCCCTGCGCGGCGAGCCGCGCGCGATCGCGGGCCACCTCCAGGTCGCAGCGCAGCGGCCGTGCGCCGAGCGCGCGAATCGCCTCGAGCTGCGCGTCCCGGCGGGCGCTCGCCGTCACGCCGATCCGGTCCCCGTGGCGCACGATGCGCTGCGCGATCAGTCGCAGGCCGATGTCGCCGCAGCCGGCGATCACGACGCGCAGGCGCCGGAATCGGCGCGGCAGGGACTTGTTGTAGGTGGACAGGGGCATCGGGCGATAATGGGCGAGACCGGGAAATCAGGGAGCAACGACCGTCCATGAGCGCGCCTCCGAGCTACACCATCGAACTCGCACCCAGTGGGAAACAGTTTACGGCCAATGCCGGTGAGACCATCCTCGAAGCGGGGTTGCGCCAGCATCTGGTGCTTCCCTACGGATGCCGCGACGGCGCGTGCGGAACGTGCAAGGCGAGGATTCTTGCCGGGACACTGGAGCAGGGCGCACACGGCGAGAACGCGCTCTCGGCCGAAGAGGCCGCGCAGGGGTACGCATTGCTGTGCGGCGCGAAGCCCACGTCGGACCTGCGCATCCGGGCGCGGGTTCTCGAGGCCGTCGCCGACATCACGGTGCGCAAGATGCCGAGCCGCATCGCCGCGATCGAACACGTGGCGCCGGATGTCGCGGTCCTGCGGCTCAAGCTGCCGGCCAGCGAGCGGTTGGACTTCCTTGCCGGCCAGTACATCGAACTGATCCTCCGGGACGGCACGCGCCGACCCTATTCGATGGCCGTCGCGCCGGAACATGCCGAGCAGCTCGAACTGCATATCCGGCACATGCCGGGAGGGCGATTCACCGATGCGCTCTTCGGACGCAGTGAGCCTGCGGTGCGCGAGCGCGACATCCTGCGCTTCGAAGGGCCGCTGGGCACGTTCTTCCTGCGCGAGGACAGCGAGCGAGCGATCGTGTTCGTCGCGAGCGGCACGGGTTTTGCGCCGATCAAGGCGATCATCGAGCACGCGCGCGAGGCCGGAATCCGGCGGCCGATGACGCTCTACTGGGGTGGTCGCCGGCCGGCGGACCTCTACATGGATGCGCTGTGCCGAAGGTGGGACGCGGAGAATGCCGGCTTCGCTTACGTGCCGGTGATTTCCGACGCGCTGCCCGAGGACCACTGGAGCGGTCGCACCGGATTCGTCCACCATGCGGTAATGGAGGATTTCCCCGACCTTTCGGGGCACCAGGTCTATGCCTGTGGCGCGCCGATCGTGGTCGATGCCGCGCGACGCGATTTCACGGCATCGTGCGGCCTGTCGCCCGAGGAGTTCTACGCCGACTCGTTCACCACCGAGGCGGACACCGGTCGGATGGAGTAGCCGTCAGCGGCTGAGGTACGATCGGGGACGAATCACGAGAGCGTATTCCGCATTCATTTCTCAAAGGGAGACAACATGGCTGACCAGGAACACGAAAAGACCCCGCTGGAACTCATGCAGGACACGCTCGCCCAGTTGAAGGAGATGGCGCACTACGCGCAGGGCAACATCGAGAAGCTGGCAACGCTCTGGCTGACGGTGAGCGAGAGCAAGTCGCAGAAGAAGTACGAGGACGGCGTCGATGAGGTTCTCAAGCAGCAGAACCGCTTCCAGGAAGCGGTCGCAGCGCTGATCGAGGAGTACGAGCGCGACGCGGCGCAGCTCAAGGCCGAGGCGGACAAGGCAGCCGCCGACGCAGCCGGCGAGGCCTGATTCCGCGCCACGGCGCCGAAGAAGACTCCGGCGCCGCGGGTGCAGCGCGTCATTGCGCGGCGGCTTCGCCCAGGTAGGCGGCGCGCACGCGCGGGTCGGCGAGCATTTCCTTGGCCTCGCCCGAGATCGTCACCAACCCGGAATCCATCACGTAGGCGCGATCGGCCGACTCGAGCGCAAGCCGCGCGTTCTGTTCCACGAGAAGCATCGTCGTGCCCTCGCTCGAGATCGCGCGCACGACTTCGAAGACCTTTTCCACCATCAGCGGCGAGAGACCCATCGACGGCTCGTCGAGGAGCAGCAGGCGCGGGCGCGACATCAGGCCGCGGGCCATCGCCAGCATCTGCTGTTCGCCGCCCGAGAGCGTTCCCGCCATCTGCGACGCACGTTCCTTGAGACGCGGGAAGATTCCAAACATCTTGTCGACGTCGGCGGCGATGCCGGCACGGTCGTTGCGGCAGAAGGCCCCCATCAGCAGATTCTCGCTGATCGACATCCGCGCGAACACGCCGCGACCCTCGGGCACCATCGCCAGGCCGCGTCCGGCCAGCGTGTGGGCGCCCGCCGTGCGGACCGATTCGCCATCGAAGACCACGTCTCCGTCGGCCATCTCCAGCATTCCCGTGATCGCCTTGAGCGTAGAGGTCTTGCCCGCGCCGTTGGCGCCGATCAGCGCGACGAGTTCGCCCTTGTGCACCTCGAGGTCGATCCCCTTGACGGCCTGAATCCCGCCGTAGGCGACTCGCAGTCCGCTGACCTTCAACAGGGCATCAGACATGTCCGGCTCCCAGGTAGGCCTCGATCACGGCCTTGTTTCGCTGCACGTCGACCGGCAGCCCCTCGGCGATCTGCTTTCCGTAGTCGAGCACGGTCACGCGGTCGCACAGGCCCATCACCAGCTTCACATCATGCTCGATGAGCAGGATGGTCTTGCCGTCGGCACAGATGTTCTTGAGCAGTTCCCGCAGCCCCATTTTTTCCGTGGCGTTCATGCCGGCGGCCGGCTCGTCGAGTGCCAGCAGCTTGGGGTCGGTGGCCAGTGCGCGAGCGATCTCGAGTCGGCGCTGGTCGCCGTAGGAGAGGGTACGGGCCTGATAGTTGCTGAAGGCCGACAGCCCGACGTAGGCCATCAGTTCCAGCGCGCGCGCCCGAATCGCCTTCTCCTCGCGTTTTTCGGTAGCGGTCTTGAAGATGGCTCCGAACACCCCCGACTGTGCACGAACATGCCGCCCAACCATCACGTTCTCAAGCGCCGTCATCTCGTTGAAGAGCCGGATGTTCTGGAAGGTGCGGGCGATCCCGGCCTCCGCGACCTTGTGCACCTCGGTGGGCCGGAACGCCTTGCCGTCGAGAACGAAACTGCCCGAGTCGGGCGTGTAGAGCCCGGTGATCACGTTGAAAAACGTGGTCTTGCCGGCGCCGTTGGGTCCGATCAGCCCGTAGACCTGGCCTCGCTCGATTTCGATGCTGATGTCCGACAGCGCCTGCAAGCCGCCGAAGCGCTTGTTGACGCCCTTGACGGAGAGCAGGAGGTCGCGGTTATCGCTCATCGTCGCGCCCTCCTCACGCTGCTTTCGCCGTGCCGGCATCGGGCGCAGCAGGCGTCGCCGGGGCGCCAGCGCGTGTCTTCACGCCGTGCTGCGGTGCGGGCCACAGCCCCTTGGGCCGGTAGAGCATGATCAGCACCATTGCCATTCCGAAGAGAAGCATGCGCAGCGCCTCGGGCGGGACGAACTCGTAGCCGAAGATTGCCTCCTGGGCCGGCTTGGCCGCATAGCGCAAGACCTCGGGGATCGCATAGAGCATGATCGCGCCGAGGATCACCCCGGGGATGTGTCCCATCCCGCCGAGCACCACCATGGAGACGATGATGATCGATTCCATCAGGATGAAGCTCTCGGGGGAGACGAAGCCCTGGAAGGCGGCGAACATCGCGCCCGATACGCCGCCGAAGGATGCGCCCATCGCGAACGCGAGCAGCTTCAGATTGCGCACGTTGATCCCCATCGCCTTCGCCGCCACCTCGTCTTCCCGGATCGCCATCCACGCGCGCCCGATGCGCGAGTGCTGGAGCCGGATCGAAACGATGATCACCACCACCGCGAGGATCAGGAACAGGTAGTAGTAGAGCTGGACCGATTCCAATGTGAAACCGAATATTTCCAGCGGTTTCGAAAGCGGTACGCCGGCGATCGAGATCGGGTCGATGTTGGTGATTCCCTGCGGCCCGTTGGTGATGTTGTATGGGGAATTCAGGTTGTTCAGGAAGATCCGCACGATCTCGCCGAAACCCAGCGTGACGATCGCCAGATAGTCGCCGCGCAGACGCAGCACCGGATAGCCCAAGAGCACGCCGAAGGACGCGGCCAGGCCCGCACCGAGCGGGACAATCATCCAGATCGACGAGTGCAGCCCATCCGGGAAGGTCATCCGGATCCACTCGAAATTCTCGTAGAGGTGCGGCGAGGAGAGCAGCGCGTACATGTACGCGCCGACCGCGTAGAAGGCGACGTAGCCCAGATCGAGCAGGCCGGCATATCCGACGACGATGTTCAGGCCCAGGGCGAGCATGATGTAGAGCAGCGCGAAGTCGAGCATGCGCACCCATGCGTTGCCGGCCGTTCCCACGACCAGCGGCAGGATGATGAGCGCGACGGCGAACAGCGCCGTTGCGATATACGCCACGCGGGGGTTGTTGGCGAGTGCGGGGAAGAAAAGTTTCATGGCCTGCGTCTCCCCGTCAGGCCCGGTCAGCGACCCGTTCGCCCATGATCCCCGAGGGCCGGAACACCAGCACGATGATGAGCACCGCGAAGGCGAAGATGTCCTGGTAGTGGCTGCCGAGGAATCCGCCGGTCAGGTCGCCGATGTAGCCGGCACCCAGGCTCTCGATCAGGCCCAGCAGCAACCCGCCGAGCACCGCCCCGCCCAAGTTGCCGATGCCGCCGAGCACCGCCGCGGTGAAGGCCTTGAGACCCGGGAAGAAACCCATCGAAAACTGCGCGATGTTGTAGTTCAGCGCGACCAGCACGCCGGCAATCGCGGCTAGCGCGGCGCCGATCGCAAAGGTCGAGGCGATCACGCGGTTGGCGTTGACCCCCATCAGTCCGGCAATCTTGGGATTCTCCGCGGTCGCGCGCATCGCGCGACCCAGCTTGGTGCGGTTCACGAGAAGCAGCAGCCCGCTCATCACGATCGCCGCGACCACCAGGATCAGGATCTGCTTGGGCGCGAGGACGGCGCCGCCGATCAAGACCGGATCCGTGGGCATCAGATCGGGGAAGACGAGGGGGTTGGGCTTCCAGATGATCATCGCGAGGGTTTGCAGCACGATCGACAGTCCGATCGCAGTGATCAGGGGCGAGAGCCGTGGGGCGTTGCGCAGCGGCCGGTACGCGAGTCGCTCGATCGCCACGGACAGGGTGACGCAGACGGGAATCGCGGCGAACACGGCGATGAGCAACAGCACCGGACCCGGAAGACCGGTGCCCGCGAGCGCGTTGACGGCGGTCAGGCCGACCATCGCACCCACCATCAGCACTTCACCGTGGGTGAAATTGATCAGCTGCAGGATCCCGTAGACCATCGTGTAGCCGAGCGCGACCAGTGCGTAGACGCTGCCCAGCACCAGCCCGTTGAGGATCTGCTGCAGGAGGATGTCGTAGTTGAACAAGTGCGGTCCCCTCCATCACCGACAGGCGATCGGCCGTGGCGGCTACTGGTTCGTTTTGCGCGGGGTTTTCATGGACCCCGTTCGATTCGGCTTTGCATGGCCAGCCTTAGGATAGGCGACCGGGCGCAATCACGCACGATTGATCCGGCCTCCTGAGCCTTGAAACCATCCGTGAGGCGTGAATTCTAGCCAAAAAGCCGGCGAATCAGTGGCGACAGGCAAAAAAAGCCCCGGAGGTACCGGGGCAAACCAGCCAGGGATCGATGAACCGGAGTCGTTTGATGTCGCGGGACGGGAGTTCTTGAGCAGGACGATAGCGCGTGTCGGCGACCCGGGAAAGCGCGTCCGGCCCTGCGGTCAGAATGGTTGGATGAACGGTTGCGAAGCGGCACGTCGGGCGCACGCTGAAATGCAAACGGGCACCTTGCGGCGCCCGTCTTGCAGCGCTTGCGCGCCGTCAGCCAGAGCCGCTTTCGCTACTTGAGCGAAAGGACCCACTTGGCCAGCGTCGCGGCTTCCGCGGCATTGACCTGCGGATTGGCGGGCATCGGAATCTGGCCCCAGACGCCGGCACCACCCTCGCGAATCTTCTTCGCGAGATTGTCGGGCGCGGCCTTGTCGGCAGCGTACTTCTTCGCGACGTCCTTGAAAGACGGGCCGACGAGCTTGGTGTCGACGGTGTGGCAGGCGAGGCAGTTCTTCGCCTTGGCGAGGTTCGCATCGGCAACGGCGGAGCCCGCAATGCCGGCCAGGGCGATCGCGACGGAAATGACGATTGGGTTGCGCATGGAGGTGGTTCCTCTGGTGTGAGATGGGGAAGAAGGATTTGCTGCAAATTATACGGATGTGTTCTCCAACGCGGGGCAGCGGACTTGGGTTGACGGGGGAAAGACACGCCTCCGAGGCCTCGGGGACTCCGTTCGACAGACGCATTTCGACCGCTCGACCTGCGCGGCTCGGGCGCGGCCCCCTTCCTGCGGATAATGCGAACACGCTGGTTGTGCGCGGCGGGAACCGGTGCGAAGGGAGGGCGGAACGATGTTCCTCGTCTGGATGGGTGTGGTGATGATGCTGGCCAAGTGGCTCGAAATCGGGCCCGTGGCACAACTCGACTGGTGGTGGGTGTTGCTCCCGTTCGCGCTCGCCTTCGTCTGGTTCGAGTTCCTCGAGAAGCTCCTTGGCTTCGGCTCGAAGGAGCAGGGCGTCGTCGATGAGCAGGAACGCGCGGCCGAGCGCCGGGTCCAGAATCTGAAGGGCTTCCGGCCGAGCGCTCAACCGCCCAAGAAGAACTGAATCCGCCGCGGAGTCCCCTTAGGCTTGGAAGTCGTCGGTGACCGCCCCGCGGCTGGCGCTGCCGGCGAGCCGCTCGAATTCACCCAGTACCCCCCGATTGTGCCGCGATGCGGGTGCCCGCCAGCGTTCGCGGCGCTCGGCGATCTCTTCGTCGGCAACGTTGAGTTGCAGCAGCAGCTGGCGTGCGTCGATGGTGATCGAGTCGCCCTCGTGCACGAGGGCGATGGTCCCGCCGACGGCCGCCTCGGGTGCCACATGGCCTACGACCATGCCCCAGGTGCCACCCGAAAAACGCCCGTCGGTGATCAGTCCGACCGATTCGCCCAACCCGGCGCCGATGATCGCAGAGGTCGGCGCCAGCATTTCCGGCATTCCCGGCGCGCCCCGCGGACCGAGATAGCGCAGAACCATCACATCCCCGGCCTGAATCGAGCCGGCGAGAATGGCCTGCAGCGCGGACTGCTCGTCGTCGAACACGCGCGCAGGGCCGGTCATCACCGGATTCTTCAGCCCGGTGATCTTCGCGACCGAGCCTTCGGGCGAGAGGTTTCCCTTCAGGATCGCCAGGTGTCCGGCGGCATACATGGGTTTGTCGATCGGGCGGATCACGTCCTGGTCCGCGCGCGGCGCATCGGGCACATCGGCGAGTTCCTCACCGAGCGTGCGCCCGGTGATCGTCAGGCAACTGCCGTCGACGAGGCCGGCCTTGAGCAGGATCTTGAGCACCTGCGGGATGCCGCCGGCCTGATGCAGGTCGGTGGCGAGAAACCGGCCCGAGGGCTTCATGTCGCAGAGAACCGGCACCTTCTGTCGCACGCGCTCGAAATCGTCGATCGTCCATTCGACTCCGGCCGCGTGGGCGATCGCCAGGTAGTGCAGTACCGCATTGGTCGATCCCCCGATCGCCATGATCACCGCGACCGCATTCCCGATCGAAGCGCGGGTGACGATTCGATCCGGCGTGAGGTTGTCGCGCACCGCGGCAAGAAGCACCTTGGCCGACGCACTCGCCGAGTCTCCCTTCTCCGGGTCGGGGTTGGCCATCGTCGATGAGCCCAGCAGGCTCATGCCCAGGGCCTCAAAGGACGAGGACATCGTATTGGCCGTGTACATGCCGCCGCACGATCCCGTGCCGGGGATGGCGTTGCGCTCGATCCCCGCGAAATCCTCGTTGCTCATGCGCCCGTGCGAAAACTCGCCGACTGCCTCGAACACGGAAACGATGTTCAGGTCCTGCCCTTTCCACTTGCCTGCCTTGATCGTCCCCCCATAGACGAAGATGCCGGGCACGTTGGCGCGCAGGATGCCGATCATTCCGCCGGGCATGTTCTTGTCGCAGCCGCCGATCACCAGGACGCCGTCCATCCACTGGCCCTGCACTGCGGTCTCGATGCAGTCGGCGATCACCTTGCGGCTGATCAGCGAATAGTTCATCCCCTCGGTGCCCATCGCCATGCCGTCGGAGATCGTCGGGGTGCCGAACACCTGCGGATTCCCGCCGCCGGCGCTGATCGCCGCCACCGCCGCGTCGGCCAGAGGCTGCAGTCCGGAATTGCAGGGCGTGATCGTGCTGTGGCCGTTGGCCACGCCGATCATCGGGTTCTCGAAGTCGTCGGGCTGATAACCCATCGCGTAGTACATCGAGCGGTTGGGTGCGCGAGCCACGCCCTGGGTGATGTTGCGGGAGCGACGATTGGAAGCCATGGAATCTCCGGTTGCGGTGTTTTCGCCACGCGCCGCGTGGCGCCGGGCATCGCGTCGATGGTACGACGAAATCCGCCGGCGGAGCTCCGAGGGGTCGCGCGCAGCGCGAGGATGGAGGCCGGTTAGAATCGAAGCACGGCCTGCCTGCGCCGCGACCCGCAAGGAAGCGACCCGATGTTTGTTCACCCGCAGTTCGACCCTGTTGCGATCAGCCTTGGCCCGGTCGCCATCCGTTGGTATGGGCTGATGTACCTCATCGCCTTTGCCGGCTTCTACGTGCTGGGCAGGCTCCGGCTGCGCCGCGCGCAGTTCGCGAATGCGAGCCAGCTGAGCGTGACGGAGCACGAGGACCTGCTGTTCTGGGGTGCGCTGGGCGTCGTGCTGGGCGGGCGTTTGGGTTACGTGATCTTCTATCAGCCCGGGTATTTCCTCGCGCATCCGCTCGAGATCTTCGCGCTCTGGCAGGGCGGGATGTCGTTTCACGGCGGGCTGCTCGGCGTGCTGGCCGCCGTCGCGCTGTACTGCGCGCTGCGCGGCAAGCAGTTCCTGCGGGTCATGGACTTCGTGGCCCCGCTGGTGCCCCTGGGGCTCGCGGCCGGTCGGCTGGGCAATTTCATCAACGGTGAACTCTGGGGCCGGCCCACCGAGATGCCGTGGGGCGTGGTCTTCCCGCAGGCGGGCGACGCGATCGCGCGGCATCCGTCCCAGCTCTACCAGTTCGCCGGGGAGGGATTGCTGCTCTTCGCATGGCTGTGGTGGTACTCGGCGCGGCCGCGCGGGGTGGGGGCGGTCTCGGGAATGTTCCTGCTGGGCTACGGTCTGCTGCGTTTCCTCGCCGAATTCGGGCGCGAACCCGACGCCTTCCTGGGTCTGCTGACGATGGGCCTGACGATGGGGCAGCTGCTCAGCCTGCCGATGGCGGCGGCGGGGGTCTGGCTCATTTTGCGCGCCGGGAGGAAATAGACATGTTCGAGCGATTCGTGGCGGCACGCAACAAGTCCACGCAGCAGGCGGAACTGCGCCGCCTGGTCGCGGATTGCCGGCAATTGCTCGGCGAGCGCGGTGAGGCCAACAGCGCCGCGATCGCGGCGCGCGCGCTGGCGCACTATCGCAAGCTCGGCGCCGAAAGCGTGCAGCAGTTCTTCGAGAAGCTGGCCGCCGACTTTGATCCCGACCCGAAGCAGATCCTGGAACTCGCGCAGAGCTACGCCGCATCCCGTTCGCCGCAGGACCAGGTTCTCCTGTTTCGCGCCGTCGAATCGCCGCGTCAGGAATTGCTGCGCCGTCTCAATCGCGCGCCCGAGGGAGCTGCGGCGATCGTCGAGATGCGCGCGCGGCTGCTCGAGCGGCTGCGCCAGGAGCCGAATCTCGCCGCCGTGGACGCCGACTTCGAGCACCTGCTTTCCTCCTGGTTCAATCCGGGTTTCCTGCGCTTGGTCCAGGTCGACTGGCGTTCGCCGGCGCTGCTGCTCGAAAAACTGGTGATGCACGAGGCCGTCCACCAGATCGAGGGCTGGAAGGATCTGCGTCGCCGGCTGGAGCCGGACCGGCGCTGTTTCGCATTCTTTCACCCGGCCTTGTCCGAAGAGCCGCTGATTTTCGTCGAAGTCGCCCTGCTCGCCGAGGTTCCCGCCGCGATTGCGCCGCTGCTCGATCGCAAGGTGCTGCCCGATGCCGATGCGCGATCCTTCAAGACGGCGGTGTTCTATTCGATCTCGAATTGCCAGTCCGGGCTGCGCGGAGTGAATCTGGGGAATTTCCTGATCAAGCAGGTGGCGCAGGAACTGCACCGGGAATTCCCCGGACTCAAGACCTTCTGCACGCTCTCGCCGATTCCGGGCTTCGCCCGCTGGTTGGCAGGGGTGCAGGAGATCGCCTCCGAGCAGTACAAGCCGGCCGCGATCAAGCGCCTGAATCAGTCCCTGCAGCGCCTGCGTGAGCGCCACGGGGCCGACCCGGGCAAGTGGCTCACCGCAGAGAGCGCACCGGCGGCGCCGAAGGACGCCGAAGCGGGCGGTGCGGCTGCGGGTGCCGCGCGACGCGCGGCGAAAGCCCAGGAAGCCGCGCGCGAGGAGGACATTGCGGCGATCAGCGGGCTTTGTGCGTTCTATCTCTGCGAGACCGCGCACGGCGACGGGCGGGGGTCGGACCCGGTGGCGCGCTTCCACCTCAACAACGGCGCACGGCTCGAACGGATCAACGCGCTCGGCGACATCTCGCGCAAGGGGCTGCGCGAGTCCTGCGGCTTTATGGTCAATTATCTCTACGACCTCGACGAGGTCGAGGAGAACCATCAAAAGTTCGTTGCGGGCGAGGTCCGCGCGGCGCGGGCCGTGCGGACGCTGATCTGAAGGAGGCGCCGGTGCGCGACGCAAATCTCTACTCGGTGCTGGCCGCACGTTTTCCGGCGGATCTCGAATCGTGCTGCCTCGAAACGCCGGAAGGGCTCTCGTACACGTGGCGGGACATGGTGCACGCCAGCGCCCGCCTGGCGAACCTGATGAGGTCGCTGGGGCTGCGCCCCGGCGCCCGGGTCGCGGTGCAGGTGGACAAGTCTCCCGAGGCGCTGATGCTGTATCTGGCGACGCTGCGCGCCGGACTCGTTTTCCTGCCGCTCAATGTCGCGTATCAGGCCGGCGAAATCGACTATTTCATCGGAAATGCGAAGCCCGCGCTGGTGATCTGCGCGCCGGAGCACCGGGAGTGGGTGGCGGAGATCGCGCGTCGCCATGGCGTTGCGCACGTCCACACCCTTGGCGCCGGGCGCGACGGATCGCTGCTTGCCGCTGCCGCGCCCCACGCCGACGATTTCGCGACCGTGCCGCGCAGCGAGGATGACCTCGCGTCCATCATCTACACCTCCGGCACCACGGGTCGCAGCAAGGGCGCGATGCTCAGCCACGGCAACCTCGCGAGCAACGCGCGCACGCTGCATGCGTACTGGGGCTGGCGCCCCGGGGATGTGCTGCTCCACGCGCTGCCGATCTTTCACGTGCACGGGCTCTTCGTCGCAATTCACGGCGCGCTCTACAACGCGAGCCCGATGATCTGGCTCGCGCGCTTTGATCCCGCCGAAGTGGTGCGCCAGTTGCCGCGAGCGACGGTGTTCATGGGCGTGCCGACCATGTACGTGCGCCTGCTCGACGAGCCGGGACTCGACCGACGGGCGTGCGCGCGGATGCGCCTGTTCATCTCCGGTTCGGCGCCGCTGCGCGTCGAGACTTTCGACGACTTCGAGCGGCGTACCGGCATGCGCATCCTGGAGCGCTACGGGATGAGCGAGACGGCGATGCTCACCTCCAACCCGTGCGACGGGGAGCGGGTTCCCGGCACGGTGGGTCCGCCGCTGCCCGGGGTGGAACTGCGGATCGTCGATGAGAGGGGCCAGTGTTGCGCGCGCGGCGAGATCGGCGCGATCGAGGTGCGGGGACCGAACGTCTTTCGCGGCTACTGGCGCATGCCCGCCAAGACACGCGAGGAGTTCACGGCGGACGGTTTTTTTCGCACGGGCGACGTCGGGCAACTCGACGAGGGCGGCTATGTGCGCATCGTCGGGCGCAATCGTGATCTGATCATCACCGGCGGCTATAACGTCTACCCGAAGGAAATCGAGACGCTGCTCGACGAGTTGCCGGGCGTGCTCGAGTCGGCGGTGATCGGCGTGCCCGACCGGGATTTCGGTGAGGCGGTGACGGCCGTCGTGGTGGCGCGCCCGGGGGCAAAGCTCGATCCTGCCGAGCTGAAGGAACTCCTGCGCGGGCGGATCGCCGGGTTCAAGGTGCCGCGGCGCATCCACCTGGTCGCCGAGTTGCCGCGCAACGCGATGGGCAAGGTGCAAAAGAAGCTGTTGCGCGACGCGTATGCGCCCAATGCCTAGCGTGCCAGCAGCACCTTGATGACGAAGGCCCACTCGGCTGCGGTAACGGGTGTGATCGAGAGCCGGTTGCCCCGTCGCAGCACCACCATCTGAGCAAGTTCCGGATGCGCGCGCAGTTCGGCGAGCGGCACCAGCCGCGTGCGTCGCGTCACGCGGACGTCGACCAGGAGCCAGCGCGGCTCCCGCGCATCGGATGCGGCGTCGCAGTAGGGTGAGGATGGGTCGAACTGGGTCGGGTCGGGGTAGGGCGCGGAGGCGACTTCCGCCAGCCCCGCAATGCCGGGCTGCGGACAGCTGGAGTGGTAGAACAGCACGCCGTCCCCAACGGCCATCGCGTCGCGCATGAAGTTGCGCGCCTGGTAATTGCGCACGCCGGTCCACGGCACCGTGGAAGCCGGCATCGCGAGCGCATCGTCGATCGAGCACTCGCCGGGTTCGCTTTTCATCAGCCAGTAGCGCATGTTCCTCGCAGGCCATCGCTGCGGCGCCCGAGCGACGCCGCAGCGGTCATTCTAGAGCAGCGCGGAGTGCTCACGCACGGCGCGCGCTAGAGCAACTCCTTGATGCGCGACTCCAGCACACCCGCGGTGATGACCCCGGTGTGCCGCAGGCGAACGACACCTTTTCGATCGAGCAGATAATAGGTCGGGGTGCCGCGGATCGGCCCGTAGCCGTCGCGGATCTCGCGCGAGCGCATCGCGACGTGCAGCGTGTAGTCGTGATGGCTCCAGTACTTGAGCACATCGCTGCGCTCCCGGTCCAGCGACACGGCGACGATCACCAGTCCGCGCGGCCCGTACGTGTCCTGCAGTTTCTGCATGTTGGGCATGTCCGCGATGCAGTACGGACACCAGGTCGCCCAGAACATCTGCACGACGACCTTGCCGTCCATCGCCTGTGCCGGCAGCAGCCTCCCGGTAATCAGCTCGATGTCGAGTCGCGGCGCGGCTTCACCCGCCTTCAACTGGGCGCCGGCCGCGTGCGCGAACAGCGCGAGTGCGACGATCAGCGTGGCGTGAAGGAGGGCACGCAGCGCGCGCGGGAAATGCGACGCCCGCTGCCGCGGAATGCGCTGCTGCGGAAAATGGCGGGTCGCTGTGTTCGCCTCGGCCGTTCTCATGTCCTGGACCCCTGGTCGTGATGGCTGGCGTCCCGCCGGGGACGCGAACGCCCCCGCGGGAATCACGCATCGGTGGATGCGATCAGTTCACGTACAGGCCGCGATTGCGCATGTCGTCGAAGCCCTTCTCGATTTCCTCGTAGCTGCAGTAGCCTTTCGCGCCTGCCGTCTTGTCGAAAGCGGACGACATGTACGCGAGGTACTCGCTCTTCTCGATCCGACCGTTCTTGTTGGTGTCCATGACCGCGATCTTCGCGGGTGCCGTCGGCGTGGCCGCGTAGGCCGCCGAGGTGACCAGGCCACCGGCGCCGAGGGCGAGCACGAGGGCGAGGGCCGATACGGGTTGCATGAGTTTCATCTGGGATCCCCTTTAGGGGTTGGCACATGGCGCAGGCTTGCCCTGCCTGTGTGCCCCTTGGACGTCCCTGGCGCAGTACCCCTTACGCGGCGAGAGCGCGCAACGCGTCGAGATCGGGTCTCGATCGCGTCACGCCATCGTCTCGCCGTGGCGCGGCACGATCAGCCGGCGCCGAGTTCCGAAGTGCAGTGCGGGCAGCGGGTCGCCTTGATCGCAATGTTGCTGAAGCATTTCGGGCAATCCTTGGTGGTGGGTGCCGCCTTCACTTCGCGCTTCTTCATGCGATTCATGCCCTTGACGACCAGGAAGATGCAGAAGGCGATGATCACGAAATCGATCACCGTGTTGACGAACACGCCGTACTTGACGGCGACGGCGGCCGTATCCGCTGTCTTCTCGCTCAGCGTGAAGGCGAGCTGCGAGAAGTCGACTCCGCCGAGCAGCATGCCGATAGGCGGCATGATCACGTCGCTCACGAGCGAGCCGACGATCTTGCCGAATGCGACGCCGATGACGATACCGACCGCCATGTCGACCACGTTTCCGCGCATCGCGAAGTCCTTGAATTCCTTCATCATGCTCATTGCTTTTCTCCCTTGAAGTACAGGTCCGCAGCGGGGTGGGAACAGATTGGGCGCAGCCCGCGGGGGCGGGCGAGTCCGGTCGACGGGTGCGCTCGCGCCGGGAGCGCAGTGCTGCGCGGCAAATCGGGGTGGGGCGGGAGGGGGGTGCCCCGCAGGTGCCGGTAGGCCAGCATCCTGAACCGAGGGTTCAGATTGGTCGCAGTGGGCACCGCATCAGGTGCGTCCACGAGGGACGCTCACAACAGCAGTACGCGAATTACCGCAACCACGATGCGTACATTGGTTCAAGGAATATATGACCTTGTCGAGC
>JAGXFR010000032.1 GCA_024637155.1 Burkholderiaceae bacterium
CACCGAGGCCGGCGGCCTGATCGGGGATTTCTCCGGTGAGCCGAACCACCTGATTGGCGATGAGGTCGTGGCGGGGAACCCGAAGGTCTTTGCGGCGATGATCGCCGTGCTCGAGGGCTGCCGGACACGCTGGGCGGCCGGGCAGGCGTCGCCGGCGCGCTAGGCTCTCCCCTGCGGGCTGCGACGACCCCGGCGCGCCCGTCCGGCGTTGGGCTAGACTAGCCTCCTGCCCCGAGTCCAAGGTCGACCCATGCTTTTCCCCGCCCTGCCGGGCCCGCACGCGATCGCGGTGATGCTGCTCACCGTGGTGGCGCTGGCGCTGTTCATGCGCGATCAGATCCCGCTGGAGACGTCGAGCATGATCGTGATTGTCCTGCTCACGCTCGGCTTCGAGTTGCTCCCCTACGTCTCGCCGCACGGCAAGGAATTGCACTCGATCGACTTCTTCCACAGCTTCGGGCACGAGGCGCTGGTCGCCGTCTGCGCGCTGATGATCGTCGGCCAGGGGCTGGTGCGAACGGGCGCACTGGAGCCGCTTGGCGGGCTGCTGGCCCGGATGTGGGGCGCAAGCCCGCTGCTCTCGATGCTGTTCACGATCACGATCGCCGCCGTGCTCAGTGCCTTCGTCAACAACACGCCGATCGTCGTGCTGCTGCTTCCGGTGCTGATCAGCGTGTCGATCCGCACCAAGATGTCTCCATCCAAGGTGTTGATGCCGATGGGCATCGCGACGCTGATCGGGGGCACGGCGACAACGATCGGCACATCGACGAATCTGCTGGTCGTGTCGGTAGCCGCGGACATGGGGTTGCGGCGCATCGGCATGTTCGACTTCATCGTGCCCGCCGCCCTCGCCGGGGCCACGGGCATCCTGTTCCTGTGGCTGATCGCCCCGCGCCTGCTGCCCAAGCGCAGCACGCCGCTGGCCGACGCATCGCCGCGCATCTTCACTGCGCACCTGCGCTTGCCTGCCGACAGCATCGCGGTGGGAATGACCCTCTCTGAGGCGGACGAAAAGGCCGGCGGCGGCATGAAGGTGCTGCGGGTCGAACGGGGGGAAGGCATGTACGTGACGCCCTTTCCGGACGCGAAGCTCAAAGCCGGCGACCGACTGCTGATCACCGACACCCCGAACAACCTGAAGCGCTTCGAGAAGGCGCTGGGCGCAACCCTGTATTCGGGCGGCGTCGAGGTGGACGAGGACAACCCGCTCAAAGCTGAAGACCAGCAGATTTCCGAGATCGTGGTGGTGAACGGCTCGCCGATCGAAGGGGTGACGCTCAAGGACGTGCGCTTCATCGATCGCTACCAGCTGGTCGTGCTCGCGATCCACCGGGCCGGCAAGAAGGTCACGTCGATCGGGAAGGGACTGGGCGACGTCGAACTTCAATCGGGCGACGTGCTGCTCGTGCAAGGCCCCGCCGAGCAGATCAAGGCGCTGCGCACCGACGATCAGATGCTGGTGATCGACGCCACCGCCGACCTTCCGCACACCAACCGCTCACCCGCTGCCGTAATGATCATGGTGGCGGTGATCCTCGCCGCGGCATTCGGCATCGTGCCGATCGCGATCAGCGCCGTGTGCGGAGTGCTCGCGATGATCGCCGCCCGATGCCTGAACTGGCGCGAGGCCGCCGGGGCCCTGAACGCGCAGGTGATCCTGATCGTGGTCGCGAGCCTCGGGCTCGGAATCGCCCTGCTCGAAACGGGCGGTGCCGAATACCTGGCCAAGGTCTTCGTCGCGACCACCTTTGGCGCGCGGCCGCTGGTGGTGCTCGGCGGACTCATCCTGCTGATGGGCGTGCTGACCAACGTGGTCTCGAGCAACGCGGCGGCGGTGATCGGCACGCCGATCGCGGTGAGCATCGCCAACCAGATCGGGCAGTCGCCCGAGCCCTTCGTGCTTGCCGTGATCTTTGGCGCGAACCTGTGCTATGCGACTCCGCTCGCGCACAAGATCAACCTTCTCGTTATGGCGGCCGGCGGCTACAGCTTCGGCGACTTCGTCCGCGTCGGCCTGCCGCTCGCGGTCATCATGTGGATCTCCTACACGGGCCTGCTCGGGTACTTCTACGGGATGCTCTGAACGCGATCCATCGGCATCGCGCGGCGCGGGCGCCCGCGCCGTAAACGCCGCCCGGCATTGGGCTAGACTAGGCGCCTACCCCGAGGCCGAGGTCGATCAATGAACTTCCCCGCCCTGCCGGACCCGCACGCGATCGCGGTGATGCTGCTCACCGTGGTGGCGCTGGCGCTGTTCATGCGGGAGAAGATCCCGCTCGAGACCACGAGCATGGCGGTGATCGGGGTGCTGGCGCTGGGCTTCGAGCTCTTTCCCTACGTTTCCGAGGGAAAGCCGCTGCGCGCGATCGACTTCTTCCACGGTTTCGGACACGAGGCGCTGGTTGCCGTTTCGGCGCTGATGGTCGTCGGCCACGGACTGGTGCGCACCGGCGCGCTCGAACCCCTGGGCGGGCTGCTCGCGCGGCTGTGGCGCGCGACCCCCCTGCTCTCCCTGCTCGTCACGCTGGTGGTCGCCGCCGCGCTGAGCGCCTTCGTCAACAACACCCCGATCGTCGTGCTGTTGATGCCCGTGCTCATCAGCGTGTCGATCCGCACGAAGACCTCACCTTCCGGGGTGCTGATGCCGATGGGGATGGCGACGCTGATCGGCGGCACCGCAACGACCATCGGCACTTCGACCAACCTGCTGGTGGTCTCGGTCGCCGCCGACATGGGCCTGCGCCGCATCGAGATGTTCGATTTCATCGTTCCGGCGGCGCTCGCCGGCGCGGTCGGCATTCTCTTCCTGTGGCTGGTCGCGCCGCGCCTGCTGCCCAAGCGCGAACAGCCGCTCGGCGACGCCTCGCCGCGGATCTTCACGGCGCACCTGCGCATTCGCGAGGGCAGCTTCGCCGAGGGCAAGACGCTCTCGGAAGCGGTGACCAAGGTCGGCGGCGACCTGAAAGTGATCCGCATCGAGCGCGGCGACGGCATGTACGTGACCCCGTTCCCGGATGCGCGCCTGCGCGCGGAAGACCGCCTGCTCGTCACCGACCGGCCGCACAACCTGAAGCACTTTGAGCAGGCGCTGGGGGCGACACTCTACTCGGGCGGGATTCGCGTCGACGAGGACCATCCGCTCTCCGCCGAGGATCAGCAGATCTCCGAGATCGTGGTCGTGGACGGCTCGCCGATCGAGGGCGAGACGCTCAAGAACCTGCGCTTCATCGACCGCTACCAGTTGGTGGTGCTCGCGCTGCATCGCGCCGCCAAGCAGGTCGCACAGATCGGCAAGGGCATGGGCGACGTCGAACTGCAGGCCGGCGACGTGCTGCTCGTTCAGGGCCCTGCCGAGCAGATCGCGGCGCTGCGCAAGGACGACCAGATGCTGGTGCTCGATGCCACCGCAGACCTTCCGCACACCAGCAAGTCGCCGATGGCGGTGATGATCATCGCTGTGGTGGTCATGGTCGCGGCTTTCGGGATGGTGCCGATCTCGATCAGCGCGATCATCGGGGTGCTGGCGATGGTCGTCACGCGCTGCTTGAACTGGCGCGAGGTCGGCAACGCGCTCTCGGCACCGGTGGTGCTGATCGTGGTTGCCAGCCTGGGGCTTGGGATCGCGCTGCTCAGCACGGGGGCCGCGGAGTTCATCGCCCAGGTGTTTCTCGCCGTCACCTTCGGCGCGCCGCCGATCGTGGTGCTGGGCGGCTTCACGCTGCTGCTGGGGGTGCTAACCAGCGTGGTGTCCAACAACGCCGCGGCGGTGATCGGCACGCCGATCGCGATCAGCATCGCGCAGCAATTGGGCCAGCCCCCAGAGGCCTTCGTGCTTGCGGTGATCTTCGGCTCGAACCTCTGCTATGCGACGCCCTTTGCCGACAAGATCAACGTGCTCGTGATGGCCGCCGGCGGCTATACCTTCGGTGACTTCGTGCGCGTGGGCCTGCCGCTGACGATCATCATGTGGCTTTCGTACACCGGGCTGATCGGCTACTTCTACGGGATCTGAGTGTCCCCGACCGGTCCGTCGGCGAGCGCTGCGCGCTGGGCTCGCCGTCCCTATACTGAGCTCCGCCTCCCTATACTGCCGCCTGAGGGAAACCCATCCGACTCCGGAGATCGAACATGAGCGAACTGCGCCTCCCCACCAAACCCTCCCTGAACCGCGACGCGGTCAAGGCGATCGCCGCTGCGGCGGAAGCGGAAGCAATGCGCAACAACTGGATGGTAAGCATCGCCATCGTCGACGACGGCGCCAACCTGCTCCACTTCGCGCGGCTCGACGGGGCGCACATCGCCAGCGTCGAAATCGCGCAAGGCAAGGCCCGCACGGCGATGCGCTACAGGCGCCCGTCGGGCGCGCTGGAAGAAGCGGTGGCGAGCGGCCGCACGGCGCTGCTGGCCCTCGACGGGATCACGCCCCTGCAGGGTGCGGTCCCGATCGTCCACGAGGGCACCATCGTCGGCGCCATCGGCGTCTCGGGCGTGCTCTCCACGCAGGACGAGCAAGTGGCGACGGCGGGCGCGAACGCGCTGACGGAAGTGCCGCGACAATAGGCAGCAGCACGCCCGCAGACCCGATGACAAAGCGAAGACAGAAGGCGCCTGAAGGAAAGCCCGCGACGCGGACCGGAGAACCCGATCCTGCGGACCTCGCCGGGCATACGCCGATGATGCGCCAGTACCTCGGCATCAAGGCGCAGCATCCGGAGTTGCTGCTCTTCTACCGGATGGGCGACTTCTACGAGCTTTTCCACGACGACGCGGAGAAGGCGGCGCGGCTCCTGGGGATCACGCTCACCCGGCGCGGCGCATCGGCCGGTCAGCCGATCCGGATGGCGGGTGTGCCCTACCATGCGGTCGAGCAATATCTCGCGCGCCTGCTGCGGGCCGGCGAGTCGGTGGCGATCTGCGAGCAGATCGGCGACCCGGCCACCTCCAAGGGCCCGGTCGAGCGACGGGTCACCCGGATCGTCACACCGGGAACGCTGACCGATGCGCACCTGCTGCCCGAACGCGAGGAGCCGCTGCTGCTCGCGGTGCGCACGGGGCCGCGCTGCGGGCTCGCGTGGATGTCGTTGGCGAGCGGCGAATGCTGGCTCGCCGAGGTCGACGCCGACGCGCTGCCCGCGCAACTCGAACGCCTGCGACCCGCCGAAATCGTGCTGGCCGACAGCGCCGACGCCGCACGGTTTGCGGGCGAGCCCCCGGGCGGCGCGCGCGCTGGCGCCGCAGGGAGCGCCGCGCTCGCGCGCGCGCCCGACTGGCATTTCGACCCGGAGCGCGCGCGGCGCCAGCTGTGCGACTTGCTCGGGGTTGCCGACCTGGGCGGCTACGACGTCGGCGCGTTGCCGCTCGCGATCGGGGCCGCCGGCGCACTGCTCGACTACGTGGCGCGCACGCAGGGCTGCGCGCCGGTGCACCTGCAGGCGCTGCATGCCTGGCGCGACGATCGCCACCTGATTCTCGACCCGGTGGCGCGGCGCAATCTGGAACTCGTGGAGTCGCTCGGTGGACGGGACGGGATGACCCTGCTCGACGTGCTGGATCGCTGCCGCACCCCTGCCGGGGGCCGCCTGCTGCGCCGCTGGCTCCAGGCGCCGCTGCGCGACGCCGAGGAAGCGGCGCACCGCAACCGCCTGGTCGCCATCCTGGGCGGCAGCGGCCTGCCCGGTGCGGGGTTGGCGCCGCAGCGGCCGGCCACGCGGCGCGCTCCGCTCGCGGTCGTGCAGGCCTCGCTCGCGGAGACGGTGGACTTCGAACGCATCGCCGCCCGAATCGCGCTCGGCTCGGTGCGGCCGCGCGAACTGGCGGCGCTGCGTGACGCGGTGCCGGCCTGCGCAGCGCTCGCCGCGCGGCTGCGCGAGATCGACGCCGAGGCCTTTGCGGCCCACGCCACGGCGCTGCTGCCGCCGACCGAGGCCACCGAGCGGATCGGCCGGGCGATCGCCGACGAACCGGCGGCAGGCGTGCGCGAGGGCGGCGTGATTCGTGCCGGTTTCGACGCCGAGCTCGACGAACTGCGCGCGCTCGACGCGGACTGCGGCGATTTCCTGGCGGCGCTCGAAGGGCACGAGCGCGAGCGCACCGGCATCCCGAACCTGCGCGTGGGTTTCAATCAGGTGCACGGTTTCTACATCGAAGTCACGCGCGGACAGTCGACCAAGGTGCCCGACGATTACCGGCGCCGCCAGACGCTCAAGAACGCCGAACGCTACATCACGCCCGAACTCAAGCAGTTCGAGGACCGCGCGCTCTCGGCGCGCGAGCGTGCGCTGACGCGCGAGGGTGAGCTCTACCAGCTGCTGGTCGCGGAACTCGGCGCTTCGGTGCGGGACTGGCAGCGCCTCGGGCGCGGGGTCGCGGAGATCGACGTGCTGGCGAACTTCGCCGAGCGCGCAACGACGCTCGGCTGGATTCGGCCCTCCTTCACAACGCTGCCGGGTGTGGAGATTCGCGGCGCACGCCACCCGGTGGTCGAGGAACGGGTCGAGCGTTATGTGGCCAACGACTGCGCGCTGCACGACCGGCGCCGGATGCTGCTGATCACCGGCCCGAACATGGGCGGCAAATCCACCTACATGCGCTCGGTGGCGCTCATCGTGGTGCTCGCGTGCTGCGGCAGCTTCGTCCCAGCCGAGGCGTGCTCAATCGGCCCCGTGGACCGGATCTTCACGCGCATCGGCGCCTCGGACGATCTGGCCGGCGGACGCTCGACCTTCATGGTCGAAATGACCGAGGCCGCGGCGATCCTGAATGCCGCGACGGAAAACTCGCTGGTGCTGCTCGACGAGATCGGGCGCGGCACCTCGACCTTCGACGGACTCGCGCTCGCGCACGCAATCGCCGAGCGGCTGCTCACGCACAACCGTTCGCTCACGCTCTTCGCCACACACTATTTCGAGCTCACCGCGCTCGCCGCGCACCACCCGGCGGCGATCAACGTGCACCTCGCCGCGGCCGAGGGTCGCAGCGGGGTCGTCTTCCTGCACGAGGTGCGCGAAGGGCCGGCGAGCCGCAGCTACGGGTTGCAGGTCGCGCGCCTCGCGGGGGTGCCCTCGGCGGTGATCCGCGCGGCGGGCATCGTGCTGCAGCGCCTCGAAGAGCGTGCGCGCGAGGGCGACTCGCAGTTCGACCTGTTTGCCGCGCCGGTCGGCCCCGAACCGGAGCCCCCTGCCGGGACCGCCGTCGCCGACCCCGATCCGGTGCTGGTGCGACTGCTCGCGCTTGACCCCGAAGAACTCAGCCCGCGGGACGCGCTCGACCTGGTCTATGAACTGCGCGCCCTGCTGGCCGCGCGCGGCGCAGCGCCCTAGTTATCGCCCTGCCCCAGGCGGAGCGCTTCGGCTTCGATCTCGGCATCGGTGGCGTCCCGCACTGCGAGGATTTCCAGTTCGAAGCGCACCGCGATGCCGGCCAACGGGTGGTTCGCGTCGAGCACGACCACTTCGTCGGTGACATCCGTGGCCACGTAGAGGCGGCCGTCGGGCGCCTCGCCGGGAATGCCTTCGAAGGTCATGCCGGGTTCCAGATGCCCGGGCATGCTTTCCCGCGGAACCAGCACGATGCGCTCGGCGTCATAGTGCCCATAGGCCGAGTCCGGCTCGAGATACACGCTGACGGTGGCGCCAGGCGTCTTTCCTTCGAGCGCGCTCTCGAGGGCAGTCAGGAGTTCCCCGTAGCCACCGTGCAGATAGCTCAGTTCGCGGGGCACAGTCTCCAGCTCGGCGCCGGTCGAATCGAACATCCGGTAGCGGATCCGGATCCATCGGCCGGGGGCGACGACGTTCATCGGCGTTTCCTGATGGGACAAGGCAAATCGAGTGTAACCGAGGCGCCGCTACAACACTGGACAATGCAGCGCAGCAATTCGCTATAATTGGTGGTTAGGCTTCGGACAGATTGCGGTTTACCCGTACTGTCGGCCTGATTCCGTTCTTGCAAGACCGCATTGCTGTCCAACTCGCTGCATCATTTTCAACACAAGGAAACACCATGAAGAAATCCCTCCTCGCCGCCCTGCTGATCTCCCTGGCCGTCGTCGCCTGCGGCAAGAAAGAAGAAGCCCCGGTCGCGCCCCCGGCGCCGGCCATGGCCCCTGCCCCCGCTCCTGAGCCGACTGCTGCGCCTATGGCCCCGGCTGACGCCAGCGCCGCCGGTGCCACTGCGGGTGCCGCGACGGGTGCCGCCGCAGGTGCCGCTGCCGGTGCTGCCGCTGCCGGTGCCGCCATGGACGCCGCCAAGGAAGAGCCGAAGAAGCCCTGAGGCTGAACGGCGTCGGACGGGGGCAACCCCGTCCCGACACAGCCCACTGGTCGCCGCGGCGTCCGGCGGGCCCCGGAACCCCCACGGTTCACGCCGGCGGGGGTTCTGTCTTTTTCGCGTGTCTCTCATGCGCGGACGCCTTCGCGCCGGGAGGACGCGGCTAGAGTTCGACCCAGCCTGCGGTGCCGGCCTGGTCGGCCAGCATCACGACGGCCAGCGGCTGCGCCAACGCGCCGGTGAGCGCCGCGTGGGCGAGTTCGGGGCGGTTGTTGTGTTGTGACAGATGTGCGCCGACGACGACCCGCAGCCGCTCCTGGCCGATCGCCGCGAGGATCTGCGCTGCCTGCGAGTTGGCCAGGTGCCCGTAGGGACCCGCGATGCGCTGCTTGAGAGCGACCGGGTAGCGCGGGTTCGCCGCGAGCATCGCCTCATCGTAGTTGCACTCGAGCACGAGGGCGTCGAGTCCGCGCAGCGCACGAACCACGTGGGCCGTGCCGTGTCCGAGATCGGTGACGACCCCGAGTCGCACATTGCCGTCGTCGATCACGAATTGCACCGGCTCGCGGGAATCGTGCGGCACGGCGATGGGTTCAAAGCGCAGCGCACCGATTGCGAAGGGCTCGTCCGCCTTGACGATCTCGATCGCGGCACGCTCGGCCCGCGCACCCAGTGCGCGGCCGGTGCCATGGGTCATGAACAGGCGGATGCCGTGCGCCGCGGCCACGCTCAGCGCGCCACCGATATGATCGCCGTGCTCATGGGTGACGACGATCGCGTCGAGATCTCGCGCTGCGCAACCCGCCGCCGCCAGCCGACGCTCGATCTCGCGCCGCCGAAAGCCGCAGTCGATCAGTACCCGTGTCGGCGCATCCGAAGCGCGGCTTTGCACGAGCAGCGCGTTGCCCTCGCTGCCGCTGCCCAGACTGGCGAAGCGCACCCCCGCTCGCGCGCTTGCGCTACTTCAGCTGCTCGTGCAGCAACGTGAGGATGCGCGCGGCCGTCTTCTTCTCGCGCTCGGGAACGGCGTTTCCGTCGCCACCCTGCACGCTGACCGAGACCCGCTCTGCGCCGCCCTCGAGCTGCACCTGGAAGCGTTCCGCGGCCTCGGGGCGCTTGCTGCCGAAGAGTCGCGCGAAGAAGCCCGGCTGTGCGCTTTGGCGCGCCTCGGCCTCCGGGTCGATGTAGCGCACGAAATAGATCCCCTTCGAGCGGTCCCGATCCTCGACGGTGAATCCACCCCGGTCGAGCGCCAGCCCGACCAGTCGCCATGCACGATCGAAGCCTTGCGCAATCTCGACCCGGCTGGCCCCGCCGGGGCCGGTTACCAGCCTCGCGCGCTCGGTCGCCGGGGCCGCCGCCGGCGCAGCCGCCTTCGCTGCCGCCTGTTCCGTCGTGGCGCCGAATTTCACGAGTAGCCGGGCGAGGAAATCCGCCTCCAGTTCAGGATCGCTCGGCGCCGGCTGCCAGATCGTCGATTCCTTGCGCTGGTCGGCATAAATCTCGACCATCCTGCGGTGCGTGATGTAGATCTCGACGCCGCCCGGAACGCGTTCGAGACGCGTGCGGAACTTGTCGCGTTCGCCCGTCGAATACAGTCCGTCGAACAGCCGCCCCACCGAGCGGCGGATGATGTCCTGGGGCAGCTTGGCGCGGTTTTCGGCCCAGTCAGTTTCGATGATCCCGGTCGCCGGCGACTCGGTCTGGATGATGAATCCGTTTTCCTGCCAGAAGTCGCGCACCAGCGTCCAGACCTGCTCGGGGGGCTGCGCCACCACCAGCCAGCGCTGCTGTCCCAGCCGTTCGATGCGCGCGCCTTCGGCGCCGGGCAGCACGTCTACCCGCGTACCCACGCGCGCTTCGCCCGCCGCCGCACGCTGGTACCCGGAGAAGGTGCTCTCGGGTCGTGCCGGTATGGCGTAGCGCTCGTCGCCGCGCGGCGTCACCAGGTCGGGCGGGATTTCGAGCGCCGGGCGCTTGCCGGCCGACTTGTAGTCGATCGCCGACTTGTCGGCGATGTACTCGTTGATCGAGCAGCCACCGGCGAGGCTGGCGGCGAAGAGCAGGCACACGCCCCGCACGAGGTGCGTGCGGGCCGGGTGTTGTTGGGTCGAATTCAACGGATTACTCCTGATGCGCGCAATGCTTCCTCCACCACAGCCTGCATCGGCTGCGACAGGGGCGTAAGCGGAAGTCGGATACCGGGGCCGATGCGATCCATCCGGGCGAGTGCCCACTTGACGGGAATCGGATTGGCCTCGACGAAAAGCTTGAAGTGCAGCGGCAGCAGCCTGCGATGCAGGGCGAGCGCCCCTGGCCAGTCGCCGGCGAGTGCCGCCGCGCACATCTGCGCCATCGCCTTGGGGGCGACGTTGGCGGTGACCGAGATCACCCCATGGCTGCCCATCGCCATCAGCGCCAGCGCCGAGTCGTCATTGCCGCTGTAGACCGCGCACCCTTCGGGGAGGCGAGCGAGCAACTCGGACCCGCGCGCGATATCGCCCGTGGCGTCCTTGAGGCCGACGATTCCGGGCACTTCAGCCAAGCGCACCATCGTGTCGTTGGACAGGTCCGCCACGGTGCGCCCCGGCACGTTGTAGACGATCACCGGCAATCCGCCCGCCTCGGCGACGGTGCGGAAGTGGCGGTAGAGACCTTCCTGCGTGGGCTTGTTGTAGTAGGGGACGACCTGCAGGGAGGCGGCCGCGCCAAGCCTCTTCGCTTCGAGCGTCAGCTCGATGGCCTCGCGGGTGGAGTTCGCGCCGGTGCCCGCCACGACGGGAATCCGACCGGCCGCGAATTCGACCGCAGCACCGATCAACTGCGCGTGTTCGGCGACGTCCACCGTCGGGGACTCCCCCGTCGTCCCGACGGCGACGATCGCCGCGGTACCCGCGGACACGTGCCAGTCGATCAGCCGACGGTAGGCTGCGAGGTCGAGACTGCCGTCCTCGTGCATCGGGGTCACGATCGCGACCAGGCTTCCCTTGATCATGGCTGTCACTGGAAAAAAGAAATCATTTTAGCCGAGCGGCACGTGCCCGTACGAAACGGGGGGACGAACCGCGCAGATCCGTTGTACGCGGGCCGGCTTCGGCGCCGCGACAATGCCGTCCTCGAAGGCGATCACGACCAGCCCGGCGCGGCGCACCACATCGAGCAATTCCCCCGCGCGCAGCAGGTAGGCCGGGTTCGACGGGCGCCCGTAGCGTTCGTTCCCGCGCGCAAAGGTTTCATAAATCAGCTGCCCGGCCGGGCGCAGCAGCCCGCACAGCAGCGACAGACGGGGCCGAAAGAGGTAATTGGCGACGATCACGGCATCGAAGCTGCTCGGGGCGAACGGCCAGGGCTGCCCCTCGAGGTCCGCGACAACTGGGAACACCCCGCCGGGGGCGTCGCCTTCGAGCGTGAGTCCGGCGAGTGCGCCACGATCGCGATCCACCGCGAACACCGTGCAGCCGCGGCGCACGGCGAGGCGCGTGTGGCGTCCGCCGCCGCAGGCGAAGTCGAGCACCCGGGCACCCGGAGCCGTCGCCGAAAGCCAACGCGCGACCCACGCCGAGGCGGCGGCGGGCGCCCCATTGCGACCGTCCGTCGGTTCCACGTCTGGTGGGTGCGGCCTCATACCGGGTGCGTCGGATAATGTTGCTAGCAGAGTGCAGATCCTATGCCGAAAAACAACCCACTGCTGAGCACCGCGAAAACCACGGCCCCGTCCCCGGCGTCGTGGTGGGATCGTTCGTGGTTTCCGCTGGCGCTGGCTGCGGCCGCGGTCGCGCTCGCCATCGCGCTTCCCCTCTTCTTTCCCCGCCTCTTGCTGTGGAACGAGGTGCTCCTGATCATCAGCGGCATCGTGGCGGTGACGTGCGCCGAGCTCGCGCGCCGCGCGCGCCGGGCACGCACCGAGCAGCACGCCGAAGTCGTGCGCCTGCGCACGCTGCTGGAACACAACGAAGCGGCCGAACGGATGGCGAACCTGGGCATCTGGATCCACGATCTCGTCGCCGAGACTTTCGCGTGGAGCCCGGGGGCCTATCACCTCTTCGGCATCGAACCTGCGGCGGGTGTGCCGACTCCGCGCGGCTTCCTGATTTGCATTCACCCCGACGACCAGGATCGCTGGCTCGAAGTGCATCGTCGCGCCGCACGCAAAGGCGTCGAGGCACGGGTCGAATACCGCTATGTGCGCGGGGGCGGCGAGCTGGTCTGGGTGCGCAGTGTCGCCAAGCCGGTTCGCGACGGCTACGGCACCGTCGTGAGCCTGCATGGCATCGTTCAGGACATCACCGGGGTACGCGCGATGCAGCGCCAGGTTGCCGCGAGCGAGGCCAAGTTTCGCGACCTGACCGCGCTGAGTTCCGACTGGGTCTGGGAAAGCGACGCGCAACACCGTATTTCCTCGGTTTCCGACAGCGTCGATGCAGTGCTTGGTGCGTGGGCACGGCAAGCGATTGGCAGTCGGCGCTGGGAACTCGCCGAGAACAACGCCCTGCCCGTCGACTGGCAGACGCACCGCGAAGCGCTCGAGGCACACAAGGCCTTCGAGGACTTCGAGTACGCGGCGCTCGATCCGCAGGGCAACGTCCACCACCTGTCCGTGAGCGGGCGCCCGGTTTTCGACGAAGCGGGGCGCTTCCTCGGCTACCGCGGCACGGGTCACAACATCACGCGCGAGAAGCAGCAACGGCTGCTGCTCGAACTCGACGGCGAGATCGCGAAGATCATGCGCGAACAACCCGCTGCCGAGCGCGTGCTCAATGCCACGCTGGCGGCGGCCTGCACGCGCTTCGGTTGGTTGGGCGGTGCGCACCTGGTGCGCGCCGATGGCGGAATCCGGGTCGTCGAGCACTGGGGTGTCCCGAGTTTCACGGAAATGATCGCCCAGCTTCCGGCCATCGTGCCGCTGGATGCCGACGACGTGGAATCGCGCAGTTGGGCAACCGGCAAGGCCGTCTGGCTGAGCGACATCTCGTCACAGCCGGCCTTCGCCGCGCGCTACCGGACCGCCGCGATCGGTGCCAATGCCTCGCTGATCGCCCCGATTCTCGACGAGCGCGGCGGCGTGCTGACCGTGCTGCTCTTTCTGTGTCCGGTGAGTTTTCGCGGGGATTCGTTCCTGCGCCAGGTGGCCGAGGCGCTTTCGCGTACCTTGTCGCTCTACCTGCAGCGCAAGAATGCCGAGCGGCGCCTGCTGCACGCCTCGCAGCATGACGCGCTGACCAACCTCCCGAACCGCGCCTACGTGAATCTGCTCCTCGGGGAGCGGCTCGCCGCGATCGACGAACTCGCCCTGCTCTACATCGATCTGGATCGCTACAAGGCGATCAACGACGCGCTCGGACACGCCGCGGGTGACAAGGTGCTCATCGAGGTCGCGCGTCGCCTGCGCTCGGCGCTGCGCGAGCAGGATGTGGTCGGGCGCATGGGCGGCGACGAATTCATCGCGCTGCTGCCGAACGTCTCGAACGCGGCGCACGTCGAAAAGCTGGCACGCGGCATCCTGGCGAGCCTGGAGAAGCCCTTCGTGCTCAACGACCGGGCCTACTTCCTCTCGGCGTCGATCGGCGCGGCGCTTGCGCCGGGTGACGGCTCCGACGCGCAGTCGCTGATCCGTTCGGCGGACGCCGCGATGTACCAGGTCAAGGGCGAGGGACGCAACGACGTTCGCTTCGCGAGCGGCGCAGTCAGCGAGGATCGAGTGGCGCAACTCAAGCTCGCCGCCGAGCTGCCGCTGGCGATTCAGCTTGGCGAGATCGACCTGTACTATCAGCCCATCCTGGACGTCGGCAAACGCAGCGTGTTCAGCATCGAGGGTCTGCTGCGCTGGCGTCACCCCAAGCTGGGTCTGCTGCTGCCCGAGCGCTTCCTGCCCGCCGCGGAGCGCAACAACCTGATCCGCGAAATCGGCGGCTGGGCGATCCGGCGTGCCATCGAGGACCGAATCGGGCTCGGCCTGGAAGCGCACGGCGACCTGTCGGTTTCGGTCAACGTTTCCGTGCGTCAGCTCGCCGAGGAGGGATTCCTCGACCAGATCAACGCGCTGCTCAACGAGAACGACTTCCCGGGCCGCCTGTTGCGTCTCGAGCTGACCGAAAGCGCCTTCATGGACAGCCCCGAACGCGCGATCGCGCTGATCGCCGAGTTGCGACGCATCGGGGTGCGGGTGATCGTCGACAACTTCGGCACCGGCTACGCGGCGCTGTCCTATCTGAAGAATCTGCCGGTGGACGGACTCAAGATCGACCGCGCCTTCGTGCACGACCTCTCTTCGGATCGCGGCAACGCGGCCATTACGCAGGCCATCACCACGCTGGCTTCCAAGCTGGGCATGGAGGTGCTGGCGGAGGGCGTCGAGACGATCGCCGAATTGCGTGAACTGCGCGCGCTGGGTTGCGACCTGATGCAGGGCGAACTGATTGCCGCGCCGATGCCGCTCGGCGAACTCGAGACCTTCCTTGCTTCCCTGCCGAATCTGCGCCAACTTCACCAGGTGGGCATGAGCGCAGCCGCTCAGTCGTAGCTCAACCCCATCACCTCGCGCACCTCGCGCATCGTTTCCTGCGCGAGCTTGCGGGCACGGTCGCAGCCGTCGGCGACGATGTTGCGCAGCAGGCTCGGATCATCCAGGTAGGGCTGCGCCCGCTCGCGAAACGTCTTCTGCTCGGCGAGCACCGCGTCGATCAGCGGCTGCTTGCAGTCGAGGCACCCGATGCCCGCGCTGCGACACCCGGTCTGCGCCCATTCGCGCGTGTTCTCGTCCGTATAGACCAGGTGCAGCTGCCAGACGGGGCAGCGCGCCGGGTCACCCGGATCCGTGCGGCGAATCCGCGCCGGATCGGTGGGCATCGTGCGGATCTTGCGCACCACGACTTCCGGCTCCTCGCGCATCGCAATCGAGTTGCCATAGCTCTTGGACATCTTCTGGCCGTCGGTGCCCAGCACGCGTGAGGCTTCGGTAAGCATCGCCTGGGGCTCGGAGAGAATCAGCCGCCGGCTTCCTTCGAGAAAGCCGAACAGGCGCTCGCGATCGCCCTGGCTCAGGTTCTGCGCCTGCTCGAGAAGTTCGCGGCCGCGAGCGAGCGCTTCATCCTCGCCCCGCTCCTGGTACAGCGTGCGCAACTCCAGGTAGAGCTTCGCGCGCTTGGTGCCGAGCTTCTTCACCGAGACGCGCGCCTTCTCCTCGAAGCCCGGTTCGCGCCCGTAGAGATAATTGAAACGCCTGGCCACCTCGCGGCTCAACTCGATGTGCGGCACCTGGTCTTCACCCACCGGCACGTAGGCCGCACGATAGATCAGGACGTCCGCGGCCTGCAGCAGTGGATAGCCGAGAAAGCCATAGGTGGAGAGGTCCCGGTCGCCCAGTTTCTCCTGCTGGTCCTTGTAGGTGGGAACGCGCTCGAGCCAGCCGAGCGGCGTGCACATGGAGAGCAGCAGGTGCAGTTCGGCGTGCTCGGGAACGCGCGACTGGATGAACAGGGTCGACTGCTGCGGATCGATTCCCGCGGCCAGCCAGTCGATGACCATGTCCCAAATGTTCTCCTCGATGACCTCGGGCGAGTCGTAGTGCGTCGTGAGCGCGTGCCAGTCGGCAACGAAGAACATGCACGGGTACTCGTTTTGCAGTCGCACCCAGTTCTTGAGCGCGCCGTGGTAATGGCCGAGGTGCAGTGCCCCGGTCGGCCGCATTCCCGATACCACGCGTTCCGGATACATGTCAGTTGCTCATTCCAAGTAAGGAGGAGATCACGCCGAGTCCGAAGTCCAGCAGCGGACCGATCACCGATCCGAGCGTTCCGGTCATCAGCAGCACCAGGAGGATCACAATGCCGAAGGGTTCCACGCGGGAAACCAGGATTGCCAGCTGCCGCGGCAGCAAGCTCACCAGAATCCGGCCGCCGTCGAGCGGCGGGATCGGCATCAGGTTCAGCAGGCCCAGCACCAGGTTGACGACCACCCCGGCGATGGCCATCCGGGAGAAGAACTCGTGGTACGCGCCCTCGGCGCCGACCGCCCCTTTGAGCACCATTCCCCACATCAGCGCCATCAGCAGGTTCGCGACGGGCCCGGCGGCGGCGACGATGCCCATGTCGCGCCGCGGCGAGCGCAGATTCGCGGCCACGATCGGAACCGGCTTGGCCCAGCCGAAGATGATGCCCGCACCGCCCAGCAGCTGGCTGCTCAGCAGCAGCAGCCCCGGAACGAGCAGCGTGCCGATCGGGTCGATGTGCTTGAGGGGATTCGCGCTTACGCGCCCGAGCCTTGCGGCGGTTTCGTCACCGAGCCGTGCGGCGACGAAGGCGTGCGCCGCCTCGTGCAACGTGATCGCGAGGATGACTGGAATCGCGTAGACGGCGATCAGCTGCGGGAGGGACAATTCCATCGGGCGATTGTAGCAAGCGGCGCAAACGGATCCGGCTGCGCTACAGCTCCTCGTCGACCATTCCGGAAATCGCGCCTGCACCCGCGCGCACCACCACCGGCAGCGGCCCGGTGACGTCGACCACCGTGGTGGGCACATAGGGCTGGCCGCCGGCATCCACGACCAGATCGATGCGTCGTGCCAGCCGTTCGCAGATCTCGTCGGCTTCGTGCAACGGATCCGTATCACCGGGCAGCAGCAGGCTGGTCGAGAGCACCGGCTCGCCGAGCGCCGCGAGCACGCCCGCCACGATCGCCGAGGCGGGCACCCGCAGCCCGATCGTGCGGCGCGACGGATGCCACAGGCGCCGCGGCGTCTCCCGGGTGGCCGGCAGGATGAACGTATAGGGGCCCGGCGTCCAGCCCTTGAGAAACCGGTACTGGCGATTGTCCACCTGCGCGTAGGTCGACAACTGCGAGAGGTCGCAGCACATCAGCGTCAGGAGGTGGCGATCGTCGAGTCCGCGCACCGCACGCATCCGGTCGACGGCGGCCTTGTCGTCCAGTCGGCACGCGAGCACGTAACAGGCATCGGTCGGCAACGCGACCACCCCTCCGCCGGAGAGGGTGTCCGCGACCCCGCGCAGCAGGCGCTGCTGGGGATGCGTCGGGTGGATGCTGAAGCGCTGGGTCACGATCTCAACGCGAAACCGCGCTGCGCCTCCGGCCAGTCGTGCCAGACGGGCAGTACGCCGGCCGGCAAATTCGGCAGGGCGCCCAGGTCGATGCGGCTCTCCGCGGGCGCGTGGAAGTCCGAACCGCGCGAGGCGAGCATGCCCAGTTCCACCGCGTGACGCGCGAACTCGCGACTTTCCGCCTCGTCGTGGCTGGCGCTGAGCACCTCGATGCCACGCCCACCCGCCGCGCGGAACTCCTCGAGCAAGGTGCGGCGCGTCGCGGCGCCAAAGGGGTAGCGCCCGGGATGCGCGAGCACCGCGATGCCGCCCGCACCGCGAATCCACGTGATCGCATTCTCGAGCCGCGCCCAGCTGTGGGGAACGTAGCCCGGCTTGCCCTCGACGAGGTAGTTGCGAAAGACGCTGGCGACATCCCGGCACACCCCGCGCTCGACGAGGTAGCGTGCGAAGTGGGTGCGCGAGACCAGGGCTGGGTTTCCGACGTGGCGCAGCGCTCCTTCGTACGCACCGGGGATGCCGGCCAGCGCCAGGGAGTCGCTCATGGCCTGCGCCCGACGGTCGCGCCCACCCCTCGTTTCGGCCAACCCGGCAACCAGTTCAGGATTCCGATAGTCGATGGACAAGCCGACCACGTGCACCGTCTGGGCGCCCCAGGTCACCGACACCTCGACCCCGGGAACGAAGGGCAACCCGACGCGCGCCGCCTCGGCCACCGCTTCATCGAGCCCGGCGACTTCGTCGTGATCGGTCAGCGCGAACAGTTCGACGCCGTTGGCGTGCGCGCGCTGCACGAGTTCGGCAGGGGTGAGCCGCCCATCGGAATAGCGGGAATGGGAATGCAGGTCAGCGTTCAGCGATCGTGCGTCCGTTGTCATCGTTCGAAAAACTCCTGGATCAGCGCGGCGACCTGCCGCGGCTGATCGTGGTGCAGCATGTGTCCGGCATCGGCCACTTGCGCGAATTCCACCGTGGCGAGCGCTTTCAGGCGCGTCCGGTACTCCTCGGTGCGGGTGAATTCGTGCCAGCGATCGACGTTCTCCGCAGTCACCCAGAGAACAGGGGCGATGATCTCACGCCACACGGCAAGGGCTTCCTCGACCCGGTAGAGTGTGGGATTGGCGATCTTGTGCGCCGGATCGGCGCACAGGCGCAATCCACCCTCGCCGTTGGGCTCTGACCAGTGGAGCGCGAGGAAATCCGCGAACTCGGGGCGCAGCTTCGGATTCGCCGCTTGCAGCCGCCCGGCGACTTCTTCCCGGCTCGTGTAGCTGCGCATGCGCTTGCCGGCCTTGATCTCGTCGAGCCAGCGCAGGTACTGGCGCGGAGCGCGCTCCGGGCTCGTCGCGGGAAGGCCCGCCCCGTCGAGATTGACCAGCCGACGCACGCGCTGCGGCCGGATTCCCGCGAAGAGCGTCGCGACGTTGCCCCCCATGCTGTGCCCGACCAGATCGACGCCGCCTTCGGGAACCAGCACATCGAGCAGCTGATCGAGATCGGCCACGTAGTCCGGAAACCAGTAGCAGTCCCCCGGCGTTCGCGCCGACTGTCCGTAGCCGCGCCAGTCGGGCGCGAGCACGCGCCATCCCGATGGGAGTTCGTCGACCATGAACTGAAACGACGCCGAAACGTCCATCCAGCCGTGCAGCGCGACGATGGTTCGCGCGGCCGGCTCGCTCGGCTCCCAGCAGCGCACGTGCAGCCGCAACCCTCGGATTTCCAGGAAGCGCGACGAGCTTTCACGCGCGGGACGATAGCTTGGCACAATGGGGTCCGGGTCGTTGGAACACGACATTATAGGAAAGCGCGATGGGCCTGCCCCCGCAAGACCACTACCCGCTGCTGCACGCCGACTTTCGCTGGCACGTTCCGGCCACCTTCAACATCTCGCAAGTCTGCGCGAGCCGGTGGTCCCGGGACCGTGACCGCGTGGCCATCGTCTACGAAGACGAGAGCGGCGCGAGCTCGGTGACCCGCTACCGCGAGCTCGACAGAGACGCGAATCGGCTCGCCAACGCGCTGCGCGCGCTGGGCATCCGACGGGGCGATCGCGTTGCCGTCGTGCTGCCGCAGCGCCCCGAAGCGGCGATCGCGGACCTGGCCATCCTGCGCCTGGGTGCGATCGCGATGCCGCTGTCCATTCTCTTCGGCCCCGATGCGCTTGCCTTTCGGCTCACCGACAGCGGCGCCCGGGCCGCACTGATCGACGCACAGGTCGTCGAGAACTGCCGCGCGGCGCGCCCGGACACGCTCGAGCACTTCATCGTGGTCGCCGCACCGGATTGCCCGGCCGAGCCGCGCGCCGGTGAACTCGCGTGGACCGCCGTCCTGGCGCGCGCATCGGAGCGCTTCACGACGGTCGATACCCTGGCCGGGGATCCGGGTGTGCTGATCTACACCAGTGGAACGACCGGGCCACCCAAGGGCGCCCTGATCCCGCACCGCGCGTTGATCGGCAACCTGCCCGGCTTCGTGGCTTCGCAGAACTGGTTTCCGCGCGCCGACGACGTGTTCTGGTCGCCCGCCGACTGGGCGTGGACCGGGGGCCTGATGGACGCCCTGCTTCCGTCGCTGTATTTCGGCAAGTCGATCGTTGCCTACCGCGGACGCTTCAGCGCCGAGCGCGCCTACGACCTGCTGGCGCGCCATCGCGTCACCAACAGTTTCCTGTTCCCGACGGCGCTCAAGATGATGATGCGCGCCGACCCGGAACCGCGCCGCCGGCATCGCCTCGCCCTGCGCGCTCTGATGAGTGCCGGCGAATCGGTCGGAGAGACGCTCTTCGACTGGTGCCGCAGTGGCCTCGGACTGACGGTCAACGAGATGTACGGCCAGACCGAGGTCAATTACATCGTCGGCAATTCGGCCGAGCGCTGGCCGGCCCGCGCCGGCTCGATCGGGCGCCCCTATCCCGGCCATCGGGTCGCCGTGATCGACGAAGAAGGCGCGCCGGCGGCACCCGGCGTGGTCGGGGAAGTCGCGATTCATCGGCGTGACCGCCACGGGCACCCGGACCCGATCTTCTTTCTGGGTTACTGGCGTAACCCGCAGGCGAGCGCCGACAAATTCACCGGCGACTGGTGCCGGACCGGGGATCTCGCCAGCGCCGACGCGGACGGTTACCTGTGGTACCGGGGACGCTCCGACGACCTGTTCAAGGCCGCGGGCTACCGGATCGGACCCGGGGAAATCGAGAACTGCCTGCTGCAGCACCCGGCAGTGGTCAACGTCGCCGTCGTGCCCAAGCCGGACGCGGAGCGCGGCAACGTCGTCAAGGCCTACGTCGTGCTGGCCGCGGGACACAATCCGGCTCCCGGACTCGCCGCCGAACTCCAGGAACACGTGCGCGGCAAGCTCGCTCCCTACGAATACCCGAAGGAGATCGAATTCATCGAAGCCCTGCCGATGACCACCACCGGCAAAGTGCAGCGCCGCGTGTTGCGGCTGCAGGAGGAGGAGCGCGCACGCGCGCGCAACGTCAAGCAGATGGGAACGGGCTGATCGCGCCGAGGCGCGATCGGAAAACTCAGCGCGCCGCGTTGGCCGGCGCCGAGGCGGTCTGGATGGCCGGGTCGGAAGTCGCGCGGGATGCCCCGGGTTCGGTGACCTGCACGAAGACCTCGTCGGCGCGCACCATCCCAAGGTCGTAGCGGGCACGCTCCTCGATCGCCACCTTTCCTTCGCGCAAGTCGCGCACCTCGGCTTCCAGGCCGGCGTTGCGCTGTGCGTGGCGCTCGTTCAACGCGCGCTGCTGGACGTTCTGCCGGTCGGTCTCCCAGACCTTGAGCCAGCCGCCCTTGCCCACCCACAGCGGATACTGGATCAGCACCAGCATCCCGGCGAGCACGATTGCGAGCTTGCGCATCAATGATTCTCCGTCACCTGCAATGCCCCGGATTCCGCGCCAGTGTATGCCACCTGTCCGCGCGCATCAGCGCAGGTTGTAAAAAGCCGACACTCCCGGGTAACTCGCAACGTCGCCGAGATCCTCTTCGATGCGCAGCAGCTGGTTGTACTTGGCGGTACGGTCGGTGCGGCTCAGCGAGCCTGTCTTGATCTGCAGCGCGTTGGTCGCGACGGCGATATCGGCGATGGTCGTGTCCTCGGTCTCGCCGGAGCGATGCGAGATCACCGCGGTGTAGTTGTTGCGCTTGGCCATTTCAATGGCCGCGAAGGTCTCCGTCAGCGTGCCGATCTGGTTGACCTTGATCAGAATCGAGTTGGCGATGCCCCGCGTGATTCCCTCCGCGAGGATGCGCGTGTTCGTCACGAACAGATCATCGCCGACGAGCTGCACCCGATCGCCGAGCACGTCGGTGAGCGTGCTCCATCCGTCCCAGTCGCTCTCGGCCATTCCGTCCTCGACCGAGATGATCGGGTACTTGTCGCACCACGTGGAGAGCAGGTTCGTGAAGTCGTCCGCGGTCAGCACCAGTCCTTCGCCTGCGAGGTGGTAGCGATCTTCGCGGAAGAACTCCGAACTCGCGCAATCGAGCGCCAGTGCGATCTGGCGCCCGGGCTCGTAGCCGGCGCTCTCGATCGCGCGCAGGATCAGCTCGATGGCGTCCTCATGTCCCGCCACGGTCGGCGCGAAACCGCCCTCGTCGCCCACTGCGGTCGACAGGCCCTTGTCGTGGAGCAGGCGACGCAACGCGTGGAACACCTCGGCACCGTAGCGGATCGCCTCGCGAAAGCTCGGTGCGCCCACCGGAACGATCATGAACTCCTGGATGTCGAGGTTGTTGTTCGCGTGTACGCCGCCGTTGATGACGTTCATCATGGGCACCGGCAGGGACATCGCGCCGGACCCGCCGAAGTAGCGGTACAGCGGCAGTCCGGTTTCCTCGGCGGCCGCCTTGGCGATCGCCATCGACACCGCCAGCGTTGCGTTTGCGCCGAGCCGCGACTTGTTGTCGGTGCCGTCCAGGTCGATCAGCGTTCGATCGATGTAGGCCTGCTCACTCGCGTCGAGCCCCATCAGCGACTCGGAGATTTCCGTGTTGATGTGCTCGACTGCGCGCAGCACGCCCTTGCCGCCGTAGCGGGTCGGGTCACCGTCGCGCAGTTCGACGGCTTCACGCGAACCGGTCGAGGCGCCCGAAGGCACCGCGGCACGGCCCATCACGCCGGACTCGAGCAGCACGTCGCACTCGACGGTGGGATTGCCGCGCGAATCGATGATTTCGCGTCCGATGATGTCGACGATTGTGGTCATGTCAGGCGTTCTTTTTTTCTGCAGACGGTTGCGGGAAAGGCTGCCGGGGCGTCAGACGCCGTCGACGACCACCATGTTGAAGAACTCGGTCGCGCCGGCACGCGCGGCGCGCGCCTCACGATAGGCCGGGGAATCGTAGAAGGAGCGCGCTGCCGCGGCATCCGGAAAGCGCAGCATCACCAGCCGGGTCGGGTGCCAGTCGCCCTCCAGGACTTCCGTCTGGCCCCCGCGCACGACAAATTCCCCGCCCGCCGCCGCGACGGCCGCGGGCGAGAGAACTTTGTATTGCTCGTAGCGGGCCGGGTCGCTGACCTTGATCTCGACAATCACGTATGCGTTCATCGTTCACGCCTCCAGGCTGTGCTCGGGAAAGCCGGATCGCTTGACCACCGCGTCGAGCTCGAGCAAGGTCGTCAGCAGTTCGCTGATGCGACCCAGCGGCCAGGCATTGGGTCCATCGGAGAGCGCCTTCGCGGGGTCCGCGTGGGTCTCCATGAACAGGCCACTCACGCCGGCCGCCACCGCCGCGCGCGCGAGCACCGGAACGAACTCGCGCTGCCCGCCCGATACCGTCCCCTGCCCGCCGGGAAGCTGCACCGAATGCGTCGCGTCGAACACCACCGGGCAGCCGGTCTCGCGCATGATCGCGAGCGAGCGCATGTCGGAAACGAGGTTGTGGTAGCCAAAGGATGCGCCACGCTCGCACACCATGATTGTGTCGCCCGCATCCGCATCGCCGCCAGCCGCCTCGATGGCGGCGGCACGCGCTTTCGCGACGACGTTCTTCATGTCCTGCGGCGCGAGAAATTGTCCCTTCTTGATGTTGACCGGCTTGCCGCTCGCCGCCACCGCGCGGATGAAGTCGGTCTGGCGCACCAGAAAAGCCGGCGTCTGCAGCACGTCGACCACGCCCGCCACGGCGGCGATCTGATCCACGGCGTGGACGTCGGTGAGCACCGGAACGCCGATCTTCGCGCGCACTTCCGCCAGAATGCGCAGCCCCTCGTCCATTCCCGGTCCCCGAAACGACGCGCCGGAGCTGCGATTGGCCTTGTCGAACGAGGACTTGTAGATGAAGGGAATGCCCAGTCCCGCGCAGATCTCGCGCAGCGTGCCCGCCGTCTCGAGCGCGTGCTCACGCGACTCGATCACGCACGGCCCTGCGATCAGGAACAGCGGCCGGTCCAGGCCGACTTCAAAGCCACACAATCTCACGCTCTTTCCTCCCTGCGCGGCGCGCCGCTGCTCATGCCGCCTTCTGCTCGGCGCGTTGCGCGCGGCGCGCGATGGCTGCCTTGACGTAAGCCGTGAACAGCGGGTGCCCGGCGCGTGGCGTCGACGTGAATTCCGGATGGAACTGCACGCCGACGAACCACGGGTGCGAACCCGGGCCGCTTTGCGGCAGTTCGGTGATCTCGGTCAGCTGCTCGTTGGGCGTGCGCGCCGCAATCCGCAGGCCCGCGCGCTCGAGCTGCGCAACGTAGTGATTGTTGACCTCGTAGCGGTGGCGGTGACGTTCGTTGACCGTGTCGCCGTAGATCGAATGCGCGAGCGTGCCGGGTTCCACCGCGCAGCGCTGCGCGCCCAGCCGCATCGTGCCGCCGAGATTCGATGCGCTGTCGCGCCGCTCGAGGTGCCCCTCGCGGTCCAGCCACTCGGTGATCAGTCCCACGACCGGGTGCGGGGTGTCCGGGGCGAATTCGCTGCTGTTGGCGCCCTCGAGCCCGCATACATGGCGCGCGAACTCGATTACGGCCAGTTGCATGCCCAGGCAGATTCCCAGGTAGGGAATGCCGTGCTCGCGGGCATAGCGGATCGCGCGGATCTTGCCCTCGACGCCCCGATGGCCAAAGCCGCCGGGCACGAGAATGCCGTCGTAGGTTGCCAGCGACTCGGCGCCATCCTGCTCGATGCGCTCGGAATCGACGTAGTCGATCATCACGCGGCTGCGCGTGTGGATGCCCGCGTGAATCAGCGCCTCGGAGAGCGACTTGTAGGACTCGGTCAGATCAACATACTTGCCGACCATCGCGATGCGCACCTCATGCTTGGGCTGCTCGAGGGCCTGCACCAGGCCATCCCACACCGACAGATCGACGGGCTGGGGCGCGAGCTGCAGGGTCTCGCAGACCAGATCGTCGACGCGTTGCTCATGGAGCATCCGGGGAATCTTGTAGATGCTGTCCGCGTCCCACACCGAGATCACCGAATCGAGCGGGACGTTCGAGAACAGCGAGATTTTCGAGCGTTCCTCCTCCGGGATGCGGCGGTCGGCGCGACACAGCAGCAGATCCGGCTGAATGCCGATCTCGCGCATCTTCTGCACCGAATGCTGCGTCGGCTTGGTTTTCAGTTCGCCGGCCGAAGCCACGAAAGGGACGAGCGTCAGGTGCACGAAGCAGGTGTTGCCGCGCCCGCGCCGCAAGCTCATCTGGCGCGCCGCCTCGAGAAAGGGCAGCGACTCGATGTCGCCCACCGTGCCGCCGATCTCGACGATCGCGACCTCGGCGGCCTCGGGCGTTCCGACGGCGGCGCCGCGCTCGATGAAGTTCTGGATCTCGTTGGTGATGTGCGGAATCACCTGCACGGTGCGACCGAGATACTCGCCGCGGCGCTCCTTCTTGATCACTGACTCGTAGATCTGCCCGGTCGTGAAGTTGTTGACCTTGCGCATCTTGGTGGTGACGTAGCGCTCGTAGTGACCCAGATCGAGGTCGGTCTCTGCGCCGTCCTCGGTCACGAAGACCTCGCCATGCTGGAACGGGCTCATCGTTCCCGGATCGACGTTGATGTACGGGTCGAGCTTGAGGAGGGTGACACGCAGGCCGCGCGATTCGAGCAGCGCGGCGATCGAAGCGGCGGCGATTCCCTTGCCCAGAGAGGAGACGACGCCACCGGTGACGAAAACGAACTTGGTCATGGAAATCCTGCCGCCGGGAAAGCAGGATTATAACTCCGCCCTATAATGCGGCGATTGCTTCCCACCCCCTGAGGCCCATCCATGGACAAGGTATTTCCGAGCGCCAGAGAGGCTCTGGCGGACATCGTGAAGGACGGACAGACCATCGCCGTCGGCGGCTTCGGCCTGTGCGGCATTCCCGAAGCGCTGATCGCGGCGCTGCGTGACACGGGGGTCAAGAATCTCACGGCGATCTCCAACAATGCGGGCGTCGACGGCTTCGGGCTCGGACAGCTTCTCGAGACACGCCAGATCCGCAAGATGATCGCTTCCTACGTCGGGGAGAACAAGGAGTTCGAGCGCCAGTTCCTCGCCGGCGAACTCGAACTGGAGTTCACGCCACAGGGGACGCTGGCCGAGAAACTGCGCGCGGGCGGCTCGGGCATCCCGGCCTTCTTCACGAAAACCGGTGTCGGCACGATCGTCGCCGAGGGCAAGGAAGTGCGCAGTTTCGACGGCACGCAGTACGTGATGGAACATGCGCTGACCGCCGACGTCTCGCTGGTGAAGGCGTGGAAGGCGGACCGCACGGGCAACCTGATCTTCCGGCTCACGGCGCGCAACTTCAACCCCAGCGTGGCGATGGCGGGCAAGATCACCGTCGTCGAGGTCGAGGAAATCGTCGAGACCGGGTCGATCGACCCCGACGCCGTCCACCTGGCCGGCATCTACGTGCATCGCATCGTCCACAACCCGCACCCCGAGAAGCGCATCGAGCAGCGCACGCTGCGCGCGGCGCGCTGAGGAGAACATCGACATGGCCTGGAACCGAGATCAAATGGCGGCACGTGCCGCTCAGGAGCTGCAGGACGGCTTCTACGTGAACCTGGGCATCGGACTGCCCACCATGGTGGCCAACCACGTGCCGCCCGGCATGGAGGTCTGGCTGCAATCCGAGAACGGCTTGCTGGGCATCGGCCCGTTTCCGACCGAGGAGGAAGTGGACGCCGATCTGATCAACGCCGGCAAGCAGACCATCACCACGCTGCCCGGCACGTCCATCTTTTCGTCGGCCGACTCCTTCGGAATGATCCGCGGCGGCAAGATCAACCTCGCCATTCTCGGTGCGATGCAGGTCAGCGAGCACGGTGACCTGGCGAACTGGATGATCCCGGGCAAGATGGTCAAGGGCATGGGCGGGGCGATGGATCTGGTGGCCGGCGTCGGCCGCGTGATCGTGCTCATGGAGCACATCGCCAAGAAGAAGGACGGCACCGAGGACATCAAGCTGCTTCCCGAGTGCACGCTGCCGCTCACCGGTGTGGGCGTTGTCGACATGATCATCACCGACCTGTGCGTGCTCGAGGTGACGCCCAAGGGGCTGAAGCTCGTTCAGCTCGCCGACGGCGTCAGCAAGGACGAGGTCGTCGCCAAGACCGGCTGCCCGGTCGACGTGAGCGCGCTGCACTGACCGACGACTCGCGGGATCGCCGGGTGGCCGGCATCCCGCCAGCCGGGGCGTGCGCCGGCGTTCCACCAGCCGGACGCGAACCGCGGACGCGCGCTCAGGGCACCCAGGGCCTGAGAATCGTCTCCCGGGTCGCCGCATCCAGCGGCGTGGCCTTCTTCTTCGGAAAGTCCACCCAGACCACTTTCGCGCCGCCGTGCGCGTAGACGGTTTCCGGGTCGTCGGTGCGTGACAGGTCGCCCCAGGTCTCGAAGCTCGAGCGCGTCGGCTGCCCGACGTAGAGCCGGCACAGGACCGTGCCCGGATACTCGAGCTGGCGCAGAAAGCTGCAGTGCGCGTTGACGATCACGGGTCCGACACCGCCCGGGTCCGGCGTGAACCCCATCGCCTCGAACCAGCTGATCCGCGCCTGTTCAAGGTAGCGGAAATAGATGGTGTTGTTGACGTGCCCCATCATGTCCATGTCGCCCCAGCGGATCGGGATCGTCATCTCGAATACCAGCGTCCGTTCGGCCATCGTTCCCCGCTCCCCTGTCATGGCGCGTCATCTTAGCCGATGCGCTCGCGCCGAGCGGCAGTTTGCGCAGCGCCGCTGCTTTCCGCCACAATCGGCGCAGGACAACCCTGCCCCAGCGGAGAGAAGCTATGGAGATCGAACGCGACTCAATGGAGTTCGACGTGGTCGTGGTGGGCGCCGGGCCGGCCGGCCTGTCGGCCGCGATCCGTCTCAAGCAGCTCGCCGCCGAGAGCGGGACGGAACTCGGCGTTTGCGTCGTCGAGAAGGGTTCCGAGCCGGGCGCGCACATTCTCTCGGGCGCAGTGATGGATCCGCGCGGCATCGCCGAACTCTTCCCGGACTGGAAGGAACGGGGCGCCCCGCACGCGGCACCCGTCACCGAGGACCAATTCCTGTTCTTCACCGAGAAGTCGGCGCGGCGCACGCCCGAGTGGATGCTGCCGACGTGCTTTCGCAACCACGGCAACTACATCGTCAGCCTGGGCAACGTGGTGCGCTGGCTCGCGCAGCAGGCCGAGGCGCTGGGCGTCGAGATCTACCCCGGCTTCGCGGCCGCCGACGTCCTCTACCACGACGATGGATCGGTGAAGGGAATCGTCACCGGCGACATGGGCATCGGCCACGACGGACAGCCCGGCGACGCGTTCCAGCCCGGCATGGAACTGCACGGCAAGTACACCTTCTTCGCCGAAGGCTCGCGCGGCCACCTCGGTCGGCGCCTCATGGAGCGCTTCGAGTTGAACGCCGGACGCGATCCGCAAAGCTACGGGATCGGCATCAAGGAACTCTGGGACGTGGATCCCGCCGTGCACCAGACCGGACTCGTCGTGCACAGCGCCGGCTGGCCGCTGGCCAGCGACACCTACGGCGGATCGTTCCTCTACCACATGGAGGATGACCAGATCGCCGTCGGCTACGTGGTCGGACTCGCCTACAAGAACCCCTACCTGTCGCCCTTCGAGGAGTTCCAGCGCTACAAGACCCACCCGACGATCCGCCGCTTTCTCGAGGGCGGCAAGCGCGTGGCCTACGGCGCGCGCGCGATCACCGCCGGCGGCATCAATGCACTGCCCAAGCTGAGCTTTCCCGGCGGCTGTCTGGTGGGCTGTGACGCGGGCTTTCTGAATGCCTCGCGGATCAAGGGCATCCACGCGGCGATCAAGTCCGGCTCGCTTGCCGCGGAGGCTGCGTTCGAAGCCCTCGCCGCGGGACGCGCATCCGACGAACTCGTCGCCTATCCGCAGCGCTTCAAGGAGTCGTGGCTCCACGACGAGTTGCACCGGGCGCGCAACTTCAAGCCGATGATGAGCAAGGGGCTCTACCTCGGCACGCTGCTCGTGGGCATCGACCAGGTGCTCTTTCGCGGCAAGGCGCCGTTCACGATGCACACCTCCAAGCCGGACCACGAGTACCTGCGACCCGCCGCGGAGTGCGAGCCGATCGTCTATCCGAAGCCTGACGGCAAGCTGACCTTCGACCGGCTCTCATCGGTATTCGTCTCGAACACCGCGCACGAGGAAAACCAGCCCGCCCACCTGACGCTCAAGGACGACGCGGTGCCGGTGGAAGTGAATCTCGCGCGCTACGCAGGTCCGGAAGAGCGCTATTGTCCCGCCGGGGTCTATGAGTTCGTCGAGGACGAGGGGGGCGGCAAGCGCCTGCAGATCAATGCGTCGAACTGCGTGCACTGCAAGACCTGCGACATCAAGGATCCGCAGCAGAACATCGTCTGGGTGACCCCGGAGGGCGGGGGCGGGCCCAACTACCCGAACATGTAGCGCCGGGCCGGGCGAGTCGCCCGGCCGGCCATTTCACACCCGGGGAGTGCCCCGGGGCGGTGAATCAGGATGCGTCGTGACGTGCGCGCGGCCCACCGTAGCCACTGCCGCCGCCGCCACCGCTGCCGCCACCGCTGCCGCCACCGCCACCGCCGCGATAGCCACCTCCGCCACCGCCGCCGTATGGGCCGCGGTTGCCACCGCCACCGCCGCCGCCACCGCCGTATCCGCCGCGTCCCCCGCCGCCACCGGGCGGCCGACGGGCCCCGCCGCCTTCCTGGTCACGTGCCTCGTTGACCACGAGGCTGCGCCCCTCGAGCGAGTGGCCGTTGACCGCGTTGATTGCGGTCTGGGCGGCTGCCGCATCGGACATCGTGACGAACGCGAAGCCCCGCGAACGGCCGGTCTCACGGTCGGTGACGATCTTCGCGTCGACAACCTCGCCGTGCGCGCCAAACAGCTCGGTCAGTTGGGCGTCGGTGGCCCGCCACGGCAGATTGCCGACATAGATCTTCGTGCTCATCGATGCGAAATCCTCGAAACAGTGTTTTTCCGTGCATTTCAAGGCGAGCCGGGAGAACAGCGAACCGGGAACAACCGACCGGAAAATGCAAGCTTTTCACACGGGAACCAGCACAGTCCGTAACACCGGAACCGCGTGTGCACTGCACTGTGCCACAGAGTTTGCGACTCACACAATAGGCAATCTGAAGGATCACCCATTCGTGTGAGGGCGCTCGCCAATCCCGGCATGCCGGCTGCGCAGGCGAGACATGGCGACGGTGCGTGGCACGGGCGGATCCTTCACGAAGTGCTTGAAAAATTCCAAGAACTGTATAAAAATACAGTCATTCGAAATCAACGGAGACCGCCGTGCGATTGCTCACCGCCCGCCAGCAGGAAATCCTCGCCCTGATCCGGCAGCACATCTCCCGGACGGGTTTTCCTCCCACCCGCGCCGAGATCGCTGCCGAGCTCGGCTTTCGCTCCCCGAACGCCGCCGAGGAACATCTGAAGGCGCTCGCCCGCAAGGGGGCGATCGAACTGACCTCCGGGGCCTCGCGCGGAATCCGGCTCAAGATCCTCTCCGAGGATGGCGGATCGGACCTGACCACCGCGGTTCAGGTCGCGCTGACCTTGCCCCTGATCGGAAGGGTGGCCGCGGGCAGTCCGATCCTCGCGCAGGAACACGTCGAGGCGAATTACGCGATCGACCCCGAGCTCTTCGATTCTCGTCCCGACTACCTGCTCAAGGTGCGCGGCATGAGCATGCGCGACGCCGGCATCCTCGACGGCGATCTGCTTGCGGTCCGGCGCGCGCAGGAGGCGCGCAACGGCCAGATCGTCGTGGCGCGGGTCGGCGACGACGTCACGGTCAAGCGCTGGCGCCGGCACGGCCACCAGATCGAGCTGCTGCCCGAGAATCCCGATTTCGCACCGATTCTCGTCGACACCCGGCGCGATTCGTTCAGCCTCGAAGGAATCGGCGTCGGGCTGATCCGCGGCGGAAAGGCGCTGTGAGGCGAGGAAGTTGCAATGAAGTCCCCTGCCCGTTCCCTGCCGCTTCTCCCTGACCTGGATATCTCCCTGCCGGCTGCGGTGTGGCGTGCCAACCAGTTCGATCGCACCACCCTCCCCGGACTCGCGAGCGGATTCGCAACCCTCGACGCCGAACTGCCGGGTGCAGGCTGGCCGATCGGGGCGCTCACCGAACTGATCGGCAGCGAGGCCGGGGTCGGCGAGCTGCGCCTGCTCGTTCCGGCGCTGCGCCGGCTGACCCGCGAACACCGGGTCGTGATTCTGCTCGGACCGCCGCACATTCCCTACGCGCCCGCACTCGCAAGCTTTGGCATCGACCTGAACTACCTGATTCTGGTTGAGACGGTGCAGGCGGCCGACCGGCTCTGGGCCGTCGAGCAGGCAATCCGCAGCGCGAGTTTCGGCGCGTTGCTGGCCTGGCTCCCGCAGGACCGTACCCGTCCGGAACATCTGCGCCGCTTGCAGCTTGCCGCACACGGCGCACGCGGCCCGGTCTTCCTGTTTCGCGGCGCCCCGGCGCAGTTCGAATCCTCCCCCGCGCCCCTGCGTCTGCTGCTGCAACCGCGCGCAGAGCAGCGGCTGGCGGTGCAGATTCTCAAGCGGCGCGGCCCGCTGTGTGGCGCACCGCTGCTGATCGATCTCCCGCAACCGGTGAGCGCGGTCCGTCTGCGTTCGGGCGTTCGCGAGACGGCGACCGACGCGCTTGCGCTGCGCAACATCCATCCGCGGCACGACGCGATCCGCTCGAGCGCGATCCACTGAGTCCACCGCGATGCTGTGGCTCGGGCTGTACCTGCCGAGGCTCGCGCTGGAAGCGTTCGAGCGCGGCACGCTCGCCGGCCCCTCGCCATCGGGACCGCCATCGGCCGATGGTTCCGACCCGGGCGCGGTTCCCGCCCTCGCGATCTGCGATCGCACGCACGTGTGCGCGGCAAACGCTGCGGCGCAGGCCCGCGGGGTGCAACCCGGCATCCGGCGGGCCACCGCGCTGGCGCTCGTTCCCGACCTGATCCTGCGCACCCGCGATCGGCAGCGCGAGCGCGAGACACTCGAGGAACTCGCCTGCTGGGCGCTGCAGTTCACCCCCTCGGTCAGTCTGCAGGAAGAGGCAGCGGCCACGACTGCCAGCCGCTCGGCCCCGGGCGATTCGCCCTGCGCGCTGCTTCTCGAGATCGAGCCGAGTCTGCGGCTCTTCGGCGGGCGTGACGCCTTGCTCGGGCGAATCCGCGCCGGAGTCGGCACCCTCGGATTCACGGTGCAAACCGGTTGTGCCCCAACCCCCGGGGCCGCGGCGCTGCTCGCACGCCATGGCGACGGGCTCGTCTGCGACGATCCCGCGCAGTTGCGTGCCCGCCTGGCGCGACTGCCGGTCGATTTGCTCGGGAGCGCCCGGCCGCAGCGCGCGGCGCTCGAAGCCGTGGGCGTGCACACAATCGACGCCCTACTGCGCCTGCCGCGCGCCGGGGTCGCGCGCCGCTTCGGCAAGGAAGTGCTGCTCGAGCTGGATCGGGCGCTGGGCGCGTTGCCGGAGCCCCGCGCGTGGTTCGCGCCTCCGCTCACCTTTCGGGCCCGCCTCGAGTTGCTTGGCACCATCGACAACGCTGCCGCGCTGCTCTTTGCGGCCAACCGACTGCTGCTGCAACTGTGCGGCTGGCTCGCCGCACGCCAGGGTGCGGTGCGGAGCTTCGAACTCTGGTGCGAACACGAGGAAGCACCCGTCACCGTTGTCACGGTGGCGCTGGCCGACCCGTGCCGTGACGTGCAGCGCCTGAGTGTGCTCCTGCGCGAACGCCTCGGCGTGACCCGGCTGCGCGGCCCGGTTCGCGCCGTGGAACTCCACGGCGCAGAAGTGCTGGACTTCGCCCCGGTAAGTCGCGACCTGTTCCCGGCCCCCGCCGTCGCTGCCGAAGATCTCGCGCGCCTGATCGAACGTCTGCAAGCCCGCCTGGGGAACGAGCGCGTCCGGCATTTCAGCCTCGCCGACGAACACCGCCCGGAACGAGCCTACCGGAGCGCAGCGCTCGTCGGGCCGCCGCGACTTGCCGCCAGCATCCCGCAACACGCCATGCACCCCGCCACCTCGATCGATCCGAGCGAGCTGTGCCGGGTGCCCGGCCTGCCGCGGCCCGTCTGGCTGCTCGCACAACCGCTGGCGCTCGGCGAACGTGGGCAGCGCCCCTGCTGGGGCAGCCCGCTCGCCCTGCTCGCCGGGCCGGAGCGCATCGAGGCGGGATGGTGGGATCGGGACTCCGTCCAGCGCGACTACTTCATCGCCGAGGACGATGCGCATCGCCTGCTGTGGATCTTCCGCGAACGCCTCCCCGACCCGGACGGTCGCCAGGGCTGGTTCCTCCACGGACTTTTTGGTTGAGACCTCGCCGGGGCGGCGGTTCAGCGTCGCTGGAGGGCTCTTTCCCGCTCACTCTGGCACGGCACGCAGCGCGCAGCCAGCGGCTGGGCCCGCAGGCGTGCCGCGGGAATGCTGACGCCGCACTCGGCGCAGACCCCGTAGCTGCCGTCTTCGATGCGCCGCAGCGTGCGTTCGATGGCCCCCAACTCGACCTCGTCGCGCTCGGCTTCGCCCGTTTCGATCTCGGCCTCGCTGATCACGAACGAGATGTCGTCGTTGTCGCGCTCACGGTCGATCCCCGGCACCTCGAGGGCCGCCGGGCCATGCTTCTTGGCTGCCACTTCGGCATGCAGGCGCTCGGCCCGTCGACGCAGCCGCGCACCCAGTTCGTCCAGTTCGGTCGGGCTCATTTGCATGGGACTCGCTTCCAGAGACACGGCAAGCTCCGCCGGCGACGCAACCGTGCGCCACCGCAACGTGCCAACCTCGGGTTCACTTCATTATAGGCCGCTCGCGCGCCAGCCATTCCTGCAGGCGCGTGTGCGCGTCGCCGAGAAGGTGCAGTCCGAGCCGCGTGCGGCGCCACAGGATGTCATCCGCCTTGCGCGCCCACTCGTGCGCGATCAGGTAATCGATCTCGCGCACATGCAATCCGGGCAGCACCTCTTCGCCGAGTTCATGCAGTGAATGGGCGTCGCCGAGTACCCGGTCCACGCGGCTGCCGTAGGTGTGGCAGAGGCGCCGGCCCAGCGCTTCGGGAAGCCAGGGGTGGCGCCGCCTGAAATCGGCGCAGAAGCCCTCGACGTCGCCATCCGGGATGTCGCCGCCCGGCAGCGGCGCGTTGCTCGTCCAAGTCGCCGACGCATTGCCAAGCAGCGGCGCGACGATCGCGAGCGCTTCCTCGGCGAGCTTGCGGAAGGTCGTGAGCTTGCCGCCGAACACGCTGAGTATCGGCGCCTGCGAACGATCGAGCTCGAAGATGTAATCGCGCGTCACCGCCGACGGGTTGCTCGACTCGTCGTCGACCAGCGGACGCACCCCGGCGTAGGTCCACACCACGTCGGCCGGCGTGATCGAACCGGAGAGGAAGCGATTGGCCATCGCGCAGAGATATTCGACCTCGGCGGCATCGATCATCACCATCTGGGGGTCGCCGTGGTATTCGAGGTCGGTGGTTCCGATCAGCGTGAAGTCGCGCTCGAAGGGAATGGAGAAGATGATCCGCCCGTCGGGATTCTGGAACAGGTATGCGAAGGGGTGATCGTAGAGCTTGCGCACGACGATGTGGCTCCCCTTGACGAGCCGCACCGAGTGCTGCGAGCGCACGGTGCTCGAGCGTTCGAGGAAACTCGACACCCAGGGTCCGGCGGCATTGACGACGACCTTCGCCTCGATTTCACTCGACTGCCCGTCGGCCCCGACCAGTCGTGCGCGCCAGCCCTGCTCACTGCGCTCGAGCGCCGCGCAACGCGTGCGGGTGAGAATGGTGGCGCCGCGCTCGGCGGCATCGATCGCGTTCAGGACAACCAGGCGCGCATCCTCGACCCACAGGTCGGAGTACGCGAAGCCCTTGCGGTAACCCCGCTTGAGCACCTTCCCGGCCTCGTGCACGCGCAGGTCCAACGATTCGGAAGCGGGGAGGCGCTCGCGCCGCGCGAGGTGATCGTAGAGAAAGAGGCCCGCGCGAATCATCCACATCGGACGCAGGCTCGCGTCGTGCGGCACCACGAATCGCAGGGGACGCGTGATGTGCGGCGCCGCACGCAGCAGCACCTCGCGCTCGATCAGGGCCTTGCGCACCAGCCGGAACGCGTAGTGCTCGAGATAACGCAGCCCGCCGTGAATCAGCTTAGTGCTCGCCGATGAGGTGTGCGCGGCCAGATCGTCCTTCTCGCACAGCAGCACCCGGATGCCGCGACCCGCCGCATCACGCGCGACGCCGACCCCGTTGATGCCGCCCCCAATTACCAAGAGATCCACTTGCAATTCTTCCCTCGCCTTCCCGCTTCGTCACACGGATGGAAACGCATTATTGTAAGCTTACGGGAAAACCACATCCGGGCTTTCCAATGAGCCGATTTGTCCTCGCGCTGGACCAGGGAACGACCAGTTCCCGATCGATTCTTTTCGGGCCGGATGGCGCGATCGCGGCGGTCGCGCAGCGTGAATTTCGGCAGCATTTTCCCCAGCCCGGCTGGGTCGAGCACGACGCCACCGAAATCTGGGAGACGCAACGCGCGACGATCGACGAGGTGCTCGCGCATGCCGATACCGTTCCGGCCGACATCGCGGCGATCGGGATCACCAACCAGCGGGAAACAACGGTGCTCTGGGACCGCGCGACGGGCGTGCCGGTGGCGCCGGCCATCGTCTGGCAGGACCGGCGCACGGCCGACGCGTGCGCGCGCCTGCGCGCCGCCGGTCACGAGGCCGAGGTCACCGAGCGCACCGGCCTCGTGCTCGACCCTTATTTCTCGGGCACCAAGCTCGCGTGGCTCCTCGACAACGTCACGGGGGCGCGCGCTCGCGCCGAGCGCGGCGAGCTGGCCTTCGGGACGATCGACACCTGGCTGGCGTGGAAGTTGAGCGAGGGCGCGGCGCACCTCACCGACCCGAGCAACGCCAGCCGAACCATGCTGCTCAACCTCGAAAGCCGGCAGTGGGACGAGCGCATGCTCGAACTGCTGCGCGTCCCGCCCGCCTGCCTGCCGCGGATCGTTCCGTCCTCGGGAATCTGCGCCGAGGCGCACATCGCCGGGCACCCGGTGCCGATTGCGGGAATCGCCGGCGACCAGCAGGCCGCGCTCTTCGGACAGGCCTGCTTCGAGCCCGGCATGGCCAAGAATACCTACGGTACGGGCTGCTTCCTGCTGATGAACGTCGGCGCCGCGCCCATCGCCTCGCACCAGCGCCTGCTGGCCACCGTGGCATGGGAACTCGACACCCCGCGTTATGCCCTCGAGGGCAGCGTCTTCGTCGGTGGAGCGGTGGTGCAGTGGCTGCGCGATGCGCTGGGGATCATCTCGCACGCCTCCGAAGTCGAGGCGCTCGCGGCGAGCGTCCCGGACAGCGGCGGCGTGGTGATCGTGCCCGCCTTCACGGGACTGGGCAGCCCGCACTGGGACCCGCATGCGCGGGGCACGATCGTCGGACTCACCCGCGGATCGGGTCGCGCCGAAATCGCCCGCGCTGCGCTCGACGCGATCGCGCATCAGAGCGCGGATCTGCTCGAGGCGATGCAGGCCGACGCGGGGCACGCGCTGGTGGAACTGCGGGTCGACGGTGGCGCGACCGCCAACAATCTGCTGATGCAGACACAGGCCGACCTGCTCGGCGTACCGGTGGTTCGCCCGAAGATCACGGAAACCACCGCGCTCGGCGCCGCCTACCTTGCGGGACTCGCCGTCGGCTACTGGGGCAGCACGGCGGAGCTGGCGGCGAACTGGCAGGTGGACCGGCGCTTCGAGCCGGCGATCTCGCGCGACGAGGCGGCGACGCGCACCGCGCTGTGGCGCCGCGCGCTCGAGCGTTCCCGGGACTGGGCGCGCTAGCTAGCGGCGCGCCCTCAGGGAGCGATTCGGTCGACGGCGTCCGTGATCAGGACGTCGAGTCCCCACTGAAACAGTTCCTCGGCGCGTTCCGGGTCGTTGACCGTGTAGGCCGCGACGCGCAGACCGGCGTCGTGGGCGCGGGCGATCACCTCGCGCGTGAGCGACGCGTGATGCGCATCCACCGCAACGCAGCCGAGCGCCAGGCAGCGCTCGAGCCAGTCCTCGGGCAAGGCCGAGAAAAGCAGGGCCCGCGGCAGTTCCGGGGCGTGCTGGCGCACGGCCTCCAGCGCCGCGGCCGAGAACGACGAAACCAGCGGCAGCACCTTGGCGTCGCGCCAGAGTTCGCGAACCTCGAGCGCCACCGCGGCGCCCGTCTCCGTGTCGCGCCCGGGACAGGGCTTGATCTCGATGTTCGCCAGATGATCGTTCGCCCGCAACCAGGCCGCCACACGGGCTAGCGTCGGGACACTCTCCCCCGCGTAGGTCGCCGAATGCCAGCTGCCCGCATCCAGGCGCGCGAACTCCGCGAGCGTCGCCGCCGCGGCACGACCGCTGCCGTTGGTCGTGCGCGAGAGCGTCGCATCGTGCATCAGCACCAGCGCGTAGTCGGCGCTCAGCTTCACGTCGAATTCGAACATCCGATAACCGAACTGCGCGCCGCAGCGCAGCGCAGCGAGCGTGTTTTCCGGCGCCAGCTTTCCGGCGCCCCGGTGCGCGACCCGCGCCGGATACGGCCAGGGACTCACTTGGCGATGCGCTTCTGGGTGGCGGCGTCGAACCAGTGCACCTGATTGGGCGATGTCTGCAGGCTCACGATATCGCCCACGTCCGGCGGCGTCACGGTCTCTTCCATGCGCACGGTGAACAGTTCGCCGCACAGGCGACCGTAGACGAGCCGCTCGGCGCCCAGCATCTCGATGACCTCGACCTTGAACTTCCAGCCGCGGTCGTTGTCGGAGACGACGTCGGCGTGCTCGGGTCGCACGCCCATGACCACCCGGCCGCTGCGCGGCGGCGGCACGTCGAGCTTGAGCACCTCACCGCCCGCGGCGAACTCGTTGCCATTCACCTCGCCCTCGATGAGGTTCATCGGCGGCGAGCCGATGAAGCTCGCCACGAAGGTGGTGGCGGGCCTGCGGTACACCTCCTCGGGCGTGCCGAACTGCTCCATGATCCCCGCGTTCATCACCAGCATGCGCTCGGCGAGCGTCATCGCCTCGACCTGGTCGTGGGTGACGAAGAGCGATGTCGTGCCGAGCTCGGCGTGCAGCTTCTGGAGCTCGATGCGCGTCTGCGCGCGCAGCTTGGCGTCCAGGTTCGAGAGCGGCTCGTCGAACAGGTACACGGCGGGCATGCGCACGATCGCGCGACCCATCGCCACCCGCTGGCGCTGGCCGCCCGAGAGCTGGCGCGGCGTGCGCTTGAGATAGTCGCCCATCGCGAGAATCTTCGCCGCCTTCTGCACGCGCTGCTCGATCTCCGCCTTGGGTACCTTGGCGATCTTCAGGCCGTAGGCCATGTTGTCGTAGACCGTCATGTGCGGGTAGAGCGCGTAGTTCTGGAACACCATCGCGATGTCGCGCTGTGCCGGCTCGATGTCGTTGACCACGCGCTCCCCGATCGAGATCTCACCCTCGGTGATCTCCTCGAGTCCGGCGACCATGCGCAGCAGCGTGCTCTTGCCGCAACCCGACGGGCCGACGATGACGATGAACTCACCGTGGGCGATTTCGGCACTGACGCTGTGGATCACCTTGTTGGCGTGCGCCCCGTGCCCGTAGACCTTGGATACGTTGCGAAGGGAAATGGAAGCCATGCCTGTCCTTGGAGAAAACGTTGTGTCGTTGTGTTGCGTCGCGGGCCGCTATTTCTCGGCGTCGACCAGTCCCTTGACGAACCACCGCTGCATCGACAGCACGACGAGCGCGGGAGGCAGCATCGCGAGCAAGGCGGTGGCCATGATGATGTTCCACTCGTTGGCCGAGTCGCCCCCGGCAATCATGCGCTGGATGCCGATCACGATCGGATACATCCGCTCTTCGGTGGTGATCAGCAGCGGCCACAGGTACTGGTTCCAGCCGTAGATGAACTGGATCACGAAGAGCGCCGCGATCGAGGTCGACGACATCGGAATGAGGATGTCCTTGAAGAAGCGCATCGGGCCCGCTCCGTCCACGCGCGCCGCCTCGACCAGTTCGTCGGGAACGGTCATGAAGAACTGGCGAAAGAGGAAGGTCGCGGTGGCCGAGGCGATCAGCGGAATGGTGAGCCCCGCGAAGGTGTTCAACAACCCGAGATCCGCGACAACCTGATAGGTTGGACCGATGCGCACCTCCACGGGCAGCATCAGCGTGACGAAGATCGCCCAGAAGAAGAAGTTCTTGAAGGGGAAGCGGAAGTAGACGATCGCAAAGGCCGACAGCAGCGATACGGAAATTTTCCCGAACGGAACGATCAGCGCGATCATCAGGCTCACGAACAGCATCCGACCGACCGGCGCAGTGGATCCGGGCCCCGTCGAGGTGCCCAACAGTGCCGCGTCCATGTTGTCCACGAAGTGCGTCCCGGGAACCAGCGGCATGGGCGCCTGGACGATCGTGGAGGCTTCGTGCGAGGCCGCCACGAAGGTCAGGTAAACGGGGAAAGCAATGATCGCGATGCCGATGATCAGCACCAGGTGCGAGATCGCGGTGGTAATGGGACGACGTTCGACCATGGTGCGTTCTCAGTAGTTGACCTTGCGCTCGACGTAGCGGAACTGCACCACGGTGAGCACAATGACGATGGCCATCAGCACGACGGACTGCGCTGCCGAACTGCCCAGATCCATGCCCTTGAAGCCGTCGTAATACACCTTGTAGACGAGGATCGCGGTCGCCTTGCCCGGCCCGCCCTGGGTGGCCGAGTCGATGATCGCGAAGGTGTCGAAGAAGGAATAGACGACGTTGATGACCAGCAGGAAGAAGGTCACCGGCGAGAGCAGCGGGAAGATGATCGACCAGAAGCGGCGCCATGGCCCCGCGCCATCGATCGCCGCAGCTTCGATCAGCGACTTCGGAATCGACTGCAGTCCGGCCAGGAAGAAGAGGAAGTTGTACGCGATGTTCTTCCACACCGCCGCCATCACGATCAGCAGCATCGCGTGGTTGCCGTTCAACTGGTGGTTCCATTCGAAGCCGGCCTGGCGCAGCCAGAACGCGATGACCCCGACGCTGGGCGCAAACATGAACAACCACAGCACACCGGCGATCGCCGGCGCCACCGCGTAGGGCCAGATCAGCAGCGTCTTGTAGAAGGTGGCGCCCTTGATGACCCGATCCGCCATTACGGCCAGCAGCAGCGAGATGAAGATCCCGAGCGTCGCGACCGACAGCGAGAAGATCGCCGTCGTCTTGAAGGACGCGAGGTAGAGCGGGTCATTGAACAGGTAGCGGAAGTTCTCCAGCCCGATCCACTCGATTGAGCTGCCGAAGGCATCTCGGCGCTGCAGCGACTGGATCAGTGCCTGGGTGGCCGGCCAAAAGAAGAAGACGGAAATGATCGCCACCTGCGGGGCCAGCAGCACCCACGGCAGCCAGGAGGATCGGAAACGGACACGCTTTTCGACGGACACGGTGTTTGGATTCGATTCGGTTTGATTGCGCGAACAGCGAACGGGCGCCTCACGGCGCCCGCCCCTACATCACATTCCCGGCAGGGAAATCGGAATCAGCCCTTGTTCGCCTGCTGGAAGCGCTCGAGCAGCTCGTTGCCGCGCTTCACCGCCGAATCAAGACCTTCCTTGGCCGACTTCTTGCCGCCATAGATCAGTTCGATCTCTTCGTCGATGATCGTGCGGATCTGCACGAAGTTGCCCAGCCGGATGCCGCGCGACTTGTCGGTCGTCTTGCGGATCATCTGGTTCACCGACACGTCCGCGCCCGGGTTGGCCTTGTAGTAGCCCTGCTTCTCCGTGAGTTCGAACGAGGCCTTGGTGACCGGCAGGTAGCCGGTGCGCTTGTGGCTCTCGGCCGCCACTTCGGGCTGCGACAGGTAGGCGAAGAATTGCGCCACGCCCTTGTAGTCCTCGGCCTTCTTCCCGGACATCACCCACAGGCTCGCGCCACCGATGATGGTGTTCTGCGGGGCACCCGGGACGTCCGGGTAGAAGGGCAGCGTCGAGGTGCCAGCCTCGAACTTCGCGTTCTTCACGATATTGCCGCGCATCGCCGACGAGCCGGTGACCATCGCGCAGGTCCCGGACACGAAGGTGGCATCCGCCGCGTTGTTACGACCCTTGTAGACCAGCAATTTCTGGTTCTGCATGTTCGCCAGGTTTTCGATGTGGCGCACGTGCAGCGGCGAATTGAACACCAGCCGCGCGTCCAAACCACCGAAGCCATTGTTCTTGGTGGCGAACTCGACGTTGTGCCAGGCCGAGAAACTCTCGAGCTGCGTCCAACTCACCCAGCTGCTCGCGAACGGGCACTCGTGGCCGCTCGCCTTGAGCTTGGCGGCGGTCAGCACGAGTTCAGGCCAGGTCTTCGGCGGCTTCTCCGGGTCCAGTCCGGCGGCCTTGAACGCGTCCTTGTTGTAGTGCAGCACCGGCGTCGAACTATTGAAGGGGAAGCTCAGCATCTGGCCGTTCGGAGCCGTGTAGTAGCCGGCAACGGCCGGCACGTACGCATTCGGGTCAAAGGTCACGCCGGCTTTCTTCATCACCTCGGCCACCGGGATGATCGCGCCCTTGCTCGCCATCATCGTGGCGGTGCCGACTTCGAACACCTGGATGATGTGCGGGGGCTGGCCGGCACGGAAGGCGGCAATCCCGGCAGTCATCGACACGTCGTAGCCGCCCTTGAAGACGGGGACAACCTTGTAGGCGGTCTGGGTCTTGTTGAACCCTGCCGCAAGGTCATTGACCCAGTCGCCCAGCGCGCCACCCATCGAATGCCACCACTGGATCTCGATCTGCGCGTGGGCTGGGGCCGCACCAAAGGCCGCTCCGGCGACAATCGCCGCCGCAATCGCTCGACCGACGATTCGATTCTTGCTCGTCATCAATATCTCCTGGGATAAGTTCCGCTTCAGCTTTTGTCAAGAAACAATACCCGACCGGACCCCCCGCAAGGAGCCATCGCGTCGCAAATTCTACTCTAGCGGAAGGTTCTTGGTTGCTGCGGCGCAACGTATTCGGCATCGGCGCCACGGCACGGCTTCAGTCGGGCGGAGCAGGGATGGCGCGCGCGGGCGGCCCCGCGAGCTGCGCAACCGCCACCCCGGCGAGCGTGACGGCCGCGCCGAGCAGCTTGACCAGGGTGAAGACCTCGCCCCCGATCAGCCAGGACACGAAGCCCGCCACGGGAGGCATCAGGTACATCAGCGGCGCGGTGCGGGCCACTCCGCGCACCGAGTTGACCCAGCCCCAGGCCAGCCAGCCGATGAAGGCGGACACGATCACCGCCCAGAGCAGCGCCGCCCACACGGCCAGCGGCAGCGCTGCCCAATCCATGGTGACCCCGATCGGCAGCGTCACGAGCACGACCGGAACGGCGCCGATGAAAGTCGCGTACGCCATCACGGTGACGCTGCCCAGCCGATCCATCAGCGGCTTGGCAGCGACGGTGTAGTAGGAGAAGAACGTCGCCGACACCAGGAGGATCAGGTCGCCGCCCGAGGCGCGCCAACGCCCGCCGACCATCTTGTCCGACAGGAACAGCAGCACGCCGGCCAGCGCAATCGTCACCCCGATCACCTGGACACGGCGCAGCGTCTCGACGCGCATCGCGCGCAGGATGAGCAGGGTGAACACCGGACCGCAGGCCAGAATCACCGAACTCGAGAACGCGGTCGAGAGGTGAATCCCGTAGCTGACCATCCCGACATGCAGAAAATGGCCCGAAACCCCGAGTTGCGCAAGGAGCCACCAGTCGGCGCGCGTCACCCGGGGCCACGCCAGTCCATGCCGATAGACCAGCAGGACCACCGCGCACACCGGCATGATCAGGTAGCGCGCGAACAGGAAGCCGCCAGGGCTCGTGTGCGCGAAGACGAACTTCTGGACGCTGAAGTTCACCCCCCAGACAAGAACCAGCAGGAGTGCGGCTGCGAGGGCCTGGCGTGACCGCTGTTCGAGGGCGTTTGGGTTCAGGACGGCTCCGTGGCTCCCTGGGCGCTCAGGCGCCCGACGCCGTGGCGATGATCTGCCAGGCGATCGTCATCTGGCAGAGAAACCCGGCCAGGAAGGAGATCGTGCGCACCCAGGGAAAGGCGAAAGTGTAGCTGATCAGGTGCACCACCCGCGCCCAGAAGTAGACCGTGGCGGCGAGCGCCGTCGCGGGGCCGGTGGCCTGGAGGTGCAGCGCGACGAGCACCAGCGGCGCGAACACCACCAGGTTCTCGACCGCGTTGTAGTGGGCGGCGCGCATCCGCGCGGCCCACGGCGCGAGCGGTTTGGCATGCGGTCCGTAGCCGAGCGTGTCGACCAGGCCGCGCACCATCACCGAGTTGAGAATGTAGGGGATCCAGATGAGAGCGGTGAACACGCACACCCAGACCAGATAGTTCAGTTCGACCGTCATGTCGAGTTCCTCACTGGCGACACCCCCCGGGTCGTGCGCCCGGGCGCACCCGCAGGAGCCAGACGCCCCCGGGGGACGGGCCAGTATCGGGCAATTGCCGCCGTGCGACAACGGGGTGAACACGGCGGATGCACGCTCGTTGATCCTGAAAGACTGTATATTTGACCAGTCATGATTCCCCCGTACGCCGAGCTCCACTGCCGCACGAATTTCTCCTTCCTGCATGGCGCATCGCATCCGGAGGAACTCGTCGAACGGGCCGTCGAACTCGGCTATGCCGCGCTCGCGATCACCGACGAGTGCTCGCTCTCCGGGGTGGTGCGCGCGCACCTGCACGCGCGCGGCACGAATCTCGCGCTGCTGATCGGCGCCTCGTTCACGCTGCGCGATGCCTGGCCGGAAGCGCCGGAGCTCGCCGCGGGGTCACGCCTCGTGCTGCTCGCCTGCAACCGCAACGGTTACGGAAACCTCGCCGCGTTGATCACGGCAGCCCGGATGCGCGCTGCGAAGGGTTCCTACCGGCTGCTGCGCAGCGACCTGCAGGCGGGTGTCGACGACTGCCTCGCCCTGCTCGTGCCCTCCCCGGCTCTCGCCGGCGCCGCCGACGAGGACCTGGCGGGAGGACTGCGGAATCTGTGCGCACAGGCGCGCTTCCTGCAGGAGCGCTTTCCCGGCGGCTGCTGGCTGGTCGCGGAACTGCTCACCCGCGGACACGATGCGGCACTCCTCGAGAGGCTGCGCAGGCTCGGCGGTGAGCTCGGACTGCCGCTCGCGGCGGGCGGCGACGTGCTCTTTCATGTTCGCTCGCGCAAGCGCCTGCACGACACGCTCGGCGCGATCCGCCTGAACCGGCCGCTGCGCGAACTGGGCCGCGCGCTGGCTCCCAACGCCGAACAGCACCTGCGCAGCCGGTTGCGTCTGGCCCGGATCTACCCGCGCGAACTGCTCGAGGAAACGCTCGAAGTCGCCGCGCGCTGCCATTTCTCGCTCGACGAACTGCGCTACGAGTATCCGCGCGAGATCGTCCCCGAGAACCGCACGCCCGCCGACTGGCTGCGCCAGCTCACCGACGAGGGCGCTGCGCTGCGCTACCCCGGCGGCGTTCCGGACGTGGTCGCGGCGCAGATCGTGCACGAACTCGCGCTGATCACCGAAATGGGCTACGAGCCCTACTTCCTCACCGTCGCCGACATCGTCGCCTTCGCCCGCGCGCGCGGCATCCTGTGCCAGGGTCGCGGGTCGGCGGGCAACTCGGCGGTCTGCTACTGCCTGGGGATCACCGAGGTCGACCCGTCGCGCATGAACATGCTCTTCGAGCGCTTCATCAGCCGGGAGCGCGACGAGCCGCCGGACATCGACGTCGACTTCGAGCACCAGCGTCGCGAGGAGGTGATCGCCTACCTCTACGACAAGTACGGGCGCCACCGGGCAGCGCTCAGCGCGGTGCTGATCACCTATCGGGCGCGCTCGGCACTGCGCGACGTCGGCAAGGCGCTGGGCATCGACGCGCAGCGCATCGATGCCCTCGCCCGCGCCCACCAGTGGTGGGCACGCGGACTCGAACCCGAACGGCTGCGTGAGGCGGGCTTTGACGTCGGCTCGCCGCTGGTGGCGCTGTGGCTGGACCTCACCGCGCAGCTGCGCGGCTTTCCGCGCCACCTCTCGCAGCATCCGGGCGGCTTCGTGCTCGCCCGCGAGAGCCTCAGCCGGCTGGTGCCGATCGAGAATGCCGCGATGCTCGGGCGCAGTGTCATCCAGTGGGACAAGAATGACCTGGACGCGCTCGGGATTCTCAAGGTCGACGTGCTCGCGCTCGGCATGCTCTCGGCCATCCGCCGCGCGCTCGACCTGATCGGGCAGCGCCGCGGCGCGGCGCCCGATGCAACGGCGTTCCGGATCCAGGACATCCCGGCGGAGGACCCTGCCACCTATGAGATGATCTGTCGCGCGGATACCGTCGGCACCTTCCAGATCGAGTCGCGCGCGCAGATGAGCATGCTGCCGCGCCTGCAGCCGCGCTGTTTCTACGACCTGGTAATCGAGGTGGCGATCGTGCGCCCCGGCCCGATCCAGGGCGGCATGGTTCACCCCTACCTGCGCCGGCGCCAGGGGCTGGAACCGGTGGTCTACCCGCGCGAAGAGATCCGTCCGGCACTCGCGCGCACGCTCGGGATTCCGATTTTCCAGGAGCAGGTGATGCAGATCGCCATCCTCGCGGCCGGCTTCACCCCGGGCGAAGCGGACCAGTTGCGCCGCGGCATGGCCGCCTGGCGCCGCAAGGGAGGGCTGGACGTCTTTCGCGAGCGGGTGGTCGGCGGGATGCTCGCGCGCGGCTACGAACGCGACTTCGCCGAAGCGATCTTCCGCCAGATCGAGGGCTTTGGCGAATACGGTTTTCCCGAGAGCCACGCGGCGAGTTTCGCACTGCTGGTCTACGTCTCCTGCTGGATCAAGCGCCACGAGCCGGCGGCCTTTCTCGTCGCGCTGCTCGACAGCCAGCCGATGGGCTTCTACGCGCCGGCGCAACTGGTGCGCGACGCGCGCGCGCACGGGGTCGAAGTCCGCGGGGTCGATGCGTTGGTGAGCCAGTGGGAGTCGACCCTCGAGGAAAGCTCCAGCGCCCCGCCGTGCCTGTGCGAACACGTCGACCACCGCCCGCAGCCGGCCGTGCGGCTGGGTTTGAACCGGGTGCGCGGGCTCTCCGAGAAGGGCGCCCGGCGGCTGCTCGCGGCGCGCGCGGCCCGGCGCCACGAACGCGGCATCGCCCCGCCGACGCCGGGCGTGCCGCTCGTCGAGTTCCCCTTCGACAGCATCGAGGACCTGGCGCGCGCGAGCGCGCTGGGCCAGTCCGATCTGCAGGCGCTCGCGGGAGCCGACGCACTGGCGGCGCTGGCCGGACACCGGATCCAGGCAAACTGGGATGTGGCGGCGATCCGCCCCCTGCCGGCGCTCCTTGCCGACGCCCGCTTCGACGAAGCCCCTGCGCTCCTCGCCGAGCCTTCCGAGGGCGACGAGATCATCGCCGACTACCGTTCGCTGGGCATTCCGATGGGGCGCCACCCGCTGGCCCTGCTGCGCCCGCTGCTCGCGCGCCTGCGCGTCACCCCGGCACGCGAACTGCGCGGCCATCGCCCGAACCAGGTCGCGCGCGCGAGCGGGCTGGTCACCCATCGCCAGCGTCCCGAAACTGCAAACGGGACGATCTTCGTCACGCTCGAGGACGAAACGGGCACGGTCAACGTGATCATCTGGCCGCAGGTCTTCGAGCGCTTTCGCAGCGCGGTGCTCGGCGCGCGCCTGATGAGCGTATACGGCAGCTGGCAGCGTGACGACGGGGGGCAGGTGACGCACCTGATCGCGCGCCGGGTGCTCGACCATTCGGCACTGCTGGGCCGGCTCGCCACCGCCAGCCGCGACTTTCGCTGACGGTGTTCCTGTGCTCGCGTCATCGCGTGGCGCGCTGCGTGCTGCGTGCTCGCGTTGCCGCGTGCTCGCGTTGCCGCGTGGTGCGTTGCCGCGTGGCGCGCCGCGGTCAGGCGCCCGCAGTCGCGGCCCGATATCCGCTTGATGCGGACGCCTGACCACACCGCGCTGGGTGGCGTTTCGGCTCGCCCAGTGATCGCTGCGATGCTGCGACACGGCTCGCGTTCCACGCGTGCGGCAACGACGGCGAAGCGTCTCGCGGCGGGCGCCCGGCTCGTTACCCGGGCGCCACGCGCCGCGAGGCCGCCCGCCGGCGAGAACATGGGCCTGCAACAAGGACGTATGAGGCATCTGCGCGACGCGAACGAACGAACCGCTCACTCAACCATGCACGCCACTGCAGTGCCAAGCGCGCCGCTGGCGGACGCGTGCCCGATCGGATAACGGGCCGATCGGGCGCGCGGGAGCGCGGTGCGCCACGCCACTGCTCGCGCGAGACCTATGCGCGCCATTCGCGTGGCACGCGCGGCGACTGCTGGCACGAGGGCTGTGCTTGCCGACTTGCTGAACCGTGTGCAGACACGCCTCACAGCGTGATGTGGTCAGGCGTCCTGACAAGCGGGTACCGAGCCGCGACTCAAGGACGCCTGACGACAGCACGCCACGACGCACGGTCGCGCACAAGCCTGACGACAGCACGCCACGCCGCAAGCCCGCGCAGCGAAGCGAAGCCCCGCTAAGCCGATTCGAGCCCGCGCGCCAGATCGGCCGCCAGATCCTCGAGATTCTCGACGCCGACCGCGATCCGGATCAGCCCCTCGCCGATGCCCGCCGCCGCGCGCACCTCCGGGCCCACCCGCGCGTGCGTGGTGCTCGCCGGATGGGTGATCGTCGTCTTCACATCGCCCAGGTTGGCGGTGATCGACAGCAACCGGCAATGGTCGATCACGCGCCACGCCGCAGCGCGGCGTTCGTCCTCGTCGGCACCGCGCACCTCGAAGGCGACGACCGCCCCGCCGGTACGCTGCTGGGACATCGCCAATGCATGCTGCGGGTGCGATGCGAGCCCCGGGTAGAGCACGCGCGCCACCGCAGGATGCGCTTCCAGCCAGCCGGCGAGCGCGAGCGCATTGGCGGACTGCCGCTCCATGCGCAGTCCGAGCGTTTCCATCCCCTTCAGCAGCACCCACGCGTTGAAGGCCGAAAGCGTCGGCCCGGTGGTGCGCACGAAAGGCAGCAGCGTCTCCTCGATGTACGCGCGCGCGCCCAGCACCGCGCCGCCCATCACGCGCCCCTGCCCGTCGAGATACTTGGTGGCCGAATGCACGACGATGTCGACGCCGAGTTCCAGCGGGCGCTGCAGAATCGGCGAACACGCGCAATTGTCCACCGCCAGCGGCACGCCAGCCGCGCGCGCGATCGCGCTGATCGCACGCAGGTCCGCCACGGTCGTCAGCGGATTGGAGGGCGACTCCAGGTAGAAGAGCCGCGTCTCGGGGCGCAGCGCCGCGCGCCACGCGTCGGGCTCGGTGACGCGCACGTAGCTAACCGCCACGCCGAAGCGCTCGAGAATGCCGAACATCTGCAGCGTCGCACCGAAAAGCTCTCGGGCCGCGACCACATGCGCGCCCGTCGCGGTGAGGCTCATCACGACGGCCATGATCGCGGACATCCCGGAGGCGGTCGCCACGCAGGCTTCGGCGCCCTCGAGCGCGGCCAGGCGGTTCTGGAAAGCGGTCACCGTCGGATTGCTGGCCCGCGAGTAGACAAAGCCGGGGTCATCGCCGGAAAAGCGCGCCGCGGCCTGCGCGGCACTCTCGAATACGAAGCTCGAACTCAGGAAGATCGGTTCGCTGTGCTCCTGGTAAGCGGTGCGCTCGATTCCGGTGCGCACGGCCTGCGTGTCGAGCCCGGGCTGGCGGACCGCGCCGTCGCCATCATCGCGCTGTGTTCCCATCGTCCCCCTACCCCCGATCGTCGGCCGAGAACCGGTACTGAAGATTCATCTGGTTCCCCGCCGCATCCTCGTCGGTGCCGCGCGAGTTCAAAAGCCGCGAGGCCTCGAGCGCATTGAGATACTCGGGCGTGACGTCGCCGGTCACGTAGTACCCGTCGAAGCACGCGCAGTCGAAGCGCTGCAACACCGGATTCACGTCGCGGATGGCCTGGCACATCCCCGCAGCATCCTGATAGACGAGCGCATCCGCGCCGATCGCCACCCGGATCTGGTCGTCGTCGCGTCCGTGCGCGATCAGTTCACCGCGGGTCGGCATGTCGATCCCGTAGACGTTCGGGTAGCGCACCGGCGGCGCCGCCGAGGCGAAATAGACCCGGTTGGCGCCGGAGTCGCGCGCCATCTGGACGATCTCGTGCGAGGTCGTCCCGCGCACGATCGAATCGTCGACGAGCAGCACGTTCTTGCCCCGGAACTCGACACTCATCGCGTTGAGCTTCTGGCGCACCGAGCGCTCGCGCACCTCCTGCCCGGGCATGATGAACGTGCGCCCGACATAGCGGTTCTTCAGGTAGCCCTCGCGGTAATCCAGCCCGAGCTTGCTCGCGAGCTGCATCGCGGCCGGTCGCGACGTGTCCGGAATCGGCATCACCACGTCGATGTCCCCCAGCCGGAGATTCGCCGCGATGCGCTCAGCCAGGTACTCGCCCATCTTGAGCCGGGTCGCATAGACCGACGCACCGTCGAGAATCGAGTCGGGCCGCGCGAAGTAGACATACTCGAACACGCACGGGTTGAGTGCCGTGTTGACGGCACACTGCCTGGTGTGCAGCCCGCCGTCCAGATCGATGAAGATGGCTTCGCCGGGTGCCACGTCGCGTACCAGCCGAAAGCCCAGCCCTTCGAGAGCGACCGATTCCGAGGACACCAGGTATTCGGAGCCGCCATGGGTTTCGCGCACCCCGAAGCAAAGCGGGCGAATTCCGAAGGGGTCGCGAAATGCCAGGACGCCATAGCCCGCGATCTCGGCCACGCAGGCGTAGGCGCCGCGCACCCGGCCGTGCAGTTCGCCCACCGCTCGGAAGATCGTGTCCGGGTCGAGCGACACGCCGACTGCCGCCGCCTGCAGCGCGTTGGCCAGCACGTTGAGCAGAACTTCGGAGTCCGACGCGGTGTTGATGTGGCGCCGGTCGCGGCGGAACATCTCGACGGTGAGTTGCGCCGAGTTGGTCAGGTTGCCGTTGTGCGCCAGCGTGATGCCGAAGGGCGCATTCACATAGAACGGCTGGGCCTCTTCCGGGCTCGACGCCGATCCCGCCGTCGGGTAGCGGACGTGGGCGATGCCGGAGCGGCCGCGCAGCGAGCGCATGTTGCGGGTGCGAAAGACGTCGCGCACCAGTCCGTTGCCCTTTTGCATGTGGAAGGTGTCGCCGGGCGACGTGGCGATCCCCGCGGCGTCCTGTCCGCGGTGCTGCAGGAGCAGCAGCCCGTCGTAGAGCACCTGGTTCACCGGTCCCCGCCCCACGATTCCCAGGATTCCACACATTGAACCCGTACCTCCTCAGCGTCGTTTCGGGGCTGGCCCCGGAGCCTGCTTCACGTTGACTGGATGCGCCGCTCCGGCCGTGCCGGCAGGTAGGGATCAATCATCACGGCGATCCAGTCCAGCAGCGGCCGCGACCGCGCCTCCTGCCACGCCGGCCCCTGGTCCATCCCGGTGAGGCGCGCGGCCGCGACGATCAGCGCCACGATCACGAGCGCTCGCACAACCCCGAAGGCGGCACCCGCCACTCGGTCGAGCCCGCTCAACCCCACCCCGGCGACTGCCTTGCCGACCAGCGTCCCGATCAGACGCACCGCTGCGAAAAGTGCCACAAAGGTGAGCGCCAGGATCACCCAGGCCTGTTCTTCGAAACCCGCCATCTCGACCGCAATCGGGCCGAACTGCGGCGTCCCCAGCAGCGCCACGACCCACGCGGCCAGAGCGAAGACGGTCCGGATCACGCCACGCAGCAGGCCCAGCACGATCGAGAAACCGCTCACCAGCAACAGCAAGTAGTCCCAGCCCGTGAGCGCGCCCAGTTCCATCGACGCTACGGGGCGATGATCGCAGACTCGATACCCTTCGCCTTGAGCCGCGTGCGTGCCTGCTCGGCGGCCTCGCGGCTCGGGTACGGCCCCACCCGCACGCGGATGCGCTCCCCCTGCGGGGTGCGGATGCGTTCGGTGTACGCCTTGAGCCCGGCGTTGCGCGCGCGTGCCACCTGCTCGGCCGCACCCGTCGCGTTCGCGAACGCACCGATCTGCACGGCGTAGGCCGGTGCGGGGGAACCGGTGTTCGCCGCCGGCTTGGTTTCCGCGGGCGCTCGTTTCGACTCCGATGACAGCGTGGGGGGCGCGCTCGGCGCCGGCTTCGTTTCCACTCTCGCCGGCTTCGTCTCGACTCTGGCCGGTTTCGTCTCCGCTCTCGCCGGCTTCGCCTCGGCAGGCGCGGGTTTCGCCTCCACCGCTGCCGGCTTCTCGTCCACGGGTGCGGGGCCCTGCGAATGGGTCGGTGCCGCGGGCGCGTCTGCCCCGGGGGTCTGCGCGGCGCTGACGTCGGGCGCGTCCTTCGGATCGGGCGCCGTGACTCCCGCGCGCGGCTCACGGGGCTGAATTTCGACCTGCAATTCCTGAACGGGCCTGCGCGGCTCCGAGTCGAGCACCAGCGGCAGCACGACCGCCGCCGCGCCGGCCAGCACGATCGCGCCAAGCAACCGACGCCGGGCGCGCTTCTTTTCGTCTATGTCAGGTTCGGACGCCACGGCGTCGCGGTCGCGTATGGGCATGTCAGTTGGCGTCCGGGCACAGCAGTTCCTCGCGCTCGGCGAGGATGTCGGCCACGGTCAGAAAGGAACCGAACACGAGGATTCTATCATCGGGTGTGACCACCTGACGCGCCGCAGCAAGCCCGGCACGGGGACGGGGGTGCACCGAGACCGGATTCGCGCTCTCGGGACCGCGCTGCCGGGACCTGGCGCCGCGGCTTCCCGGGATTTCCGGGTACGCGGCGATGGCGCGCGCGAGTTCCGCCGCCGGCAACGCACGTTCCCCCGGCAGGTCGACGGCGAACCACCGCTCGATCCGGTGATGCAGCGGGGCGAGCACGCCGGCCAGGTCCTTGTCGGCCATGATGCCCAGCACGGCGCAGGTACGGCCCTGCTCCCCCAGTTCCTCGAGGTTGCGCGCGAGCTGGGTGGCAGCATGCGGGTTGTGCGCCACATCCAGGATCACCGTGGGGGCCCGCTCGATGATCTGGAAGCGTCCCGGGAGTTCCGCCGAGGCCAGCCCCGCACGAATCGCCGCCTCATCGACCGGCAGCAGAGCGCGCAGCGACTCGAGCGCCGCGATGGCGCCGAGCGCGTTGGACAGCTGGTTGGCGCCACGCAGCGCGGGCAGCGGCAAGGCGTCGTAACGCCAATCCGGCCCCCAGCAGTTCCACCCTTGCGGCTGGACGGCGCAGCCGAAGTCCGCACCTTGGCGCTGCAGCCGCGCCCCGATCTCCTGCGCATGGGCGAGCAGGCTCGCCGGCGGCCGCGGGTCGACGCAGATCGCTGGCCGGCCCGGGCGATAGATGTGCGCCTTCTCCCACCCGATCGCCTCGCGCGTGGTGCCCAGCAGCGACGTGTGGTCGATGTCGATGCAGGTGACGAGCGCACAGTCGCTGTCGAACGCATTGACCGCATCGAGGCGACCGCCCAGCCCGATCTCGAGGATCGCCACGTCCGGGCGAGCGTGCTGGAAGATGGACAGGATCGCCAGTGTCGTGAACTCGAAGTAGCTCAGCGAAATGGCGCCGCGCGCCGCCTCGACGCGCGCCAGATGATCGACGAGCGTGGCGTCATCGACGGATGCGCCGGCGAGCCGTGCGCGTTCGTTGAAGCGCACCAGGTGCGGCGAGGTGTAGGTCGCCACGCGATATCCGGCTGCCGCGAGGACGGCCTCCAGCAGCGCGCAGGTCGACCCCTTGCCGTTGGTGCCGCCGACGGTGATCACCGGACACGACAGATGCAGCCCGAGGCGACTGGCCACCTCCCCCACCCGGGCGAGTCCCATGTCGATTTGCTGCGGGTGCAGCCGCTCGATGCGCGCCAGCCAGTCGGCCAGCGTGCCGGGGCGCAAACCGGCCCCGCACGGGGGCTCGTTCACGGCGCTGACCACCGTTGGCTCGCGGCTTCGTCCGGAATCAGGTGAGCGTGTCCGCAGACTGCCTGTGCAGCAGGGCGAGCAGCTGCGCGATCTCATCGCGCAGGTTGCGCCGGTCGACGATCATGTCGACTGCACCCTTGTCGATCAGGAATTCCGCGCGCTGGAATCCCTCGGGCAGCTTCTCGCGCACGGTTTGCTCGATCACGCGCGGACCGGCGAAACCGATCAGGGCCTTGGGCTCGGCGATCACCACGTCGCCGATGAAGGCGAAGCTCGCCGACACGCCGCCCATCGTCGGGTCGGTGAGCACCGAGATGTAGGGCAGGCGGGCTTCGGCCAGCTTGCGGAGCATCGCCGTGGTCTTGGCCATCTGCATCAGCGAGAACAATCCCTCCTGCATCCGCGCCCCACCCGAGGCGGCCACCGAAACGAAGGAGACCCGCTGCTCGATCGCTGCCTGCACGCCGCGGGCGAAGCGCTCTCCGACCACCGACCCCATCGAACCACCCATGAAGTCGAACTCGAAGGCGGCGACGATCACCGGCAGCGAGCGAATCGCTCCGCCCATGACCACCAGCGCGTCGGTCTCACCGGTCGTCTCGATTGCCTCGTGGAGCCGGTCGGGGTACTTGCGGCTGTCGCGAAACTTCAGCATATCGACCGGCAGCACCTCCTGCCCGATCTCGAATCGACCCTCGGGATCGAGCAGCGTGTCGATGCGCCGCCTGGCGTCGATACGCATGTGATGCGCGCACTTGGGGCAGACATTGAGATTGGCTTCCAGGTCGGCGGTGTAGAGCGCGGCTTCGCATTCCCGGCACTTGACCCACACGCCCTCGGGAACCCGTTTGCCACCGGGCACGGAACGCTTGATCCGCGGCGGCAGCAGCTTGTCGAGCCAGCTCATCTCGTCACCTTACCCGTTCGTCGAGTGCATGCCGAATTCCGGCGATGAATTCCCCCGCCCGCGCCAGCGCCTGCCCGGGATCGCCGTCATCGATCACTTCGATCAGACGCGATCCGATCACCACCGCATCCGCGTGCGCGGCGAGTTCGCGCGCCGTGGCCGCGTCGCGAATGCCGAATCCTACGCCAACGGGCAGCGTCACCCGGGCCTTGATGCGGGCGAGCTGCGCAATCACATCCGCCGTGTCGAGGTGCCCCGCTCCCGTGACACCGCGCAGGGACACGTAGTAGACATAGCCGCTGGCGAGCCGCGCCACGACGTCGATGCGCTCTTCGCCCGAGGTTGGTGCGAGCAGGTAGATCGGGTCGATCCCCAGCGCGCGGGACGCTGCGGCAAAGTCCGCCGATTCCTCGGGGGGATAGTCCACGACCAGCACCCCGTCGACGCCGGCGCCCGCTGCCGCCTGGAGAAAGGCCGGGATGCCCATCCGCTCGATCGGGTTCGCGTATCCCATCAGCACCACCGGGGTCTCGGCATCGTCGGCACGGAAATCGCGCACGAATCCGAGCACGTCGTGGATGCCGATCCCGAGCGCAAGCGCGCGTTCGCTCGCACGCTGAACCACCGGTCCGTCGGCCATCGGGTCGGAGAACGGAACGCCCAGCTCGATTACGTCCGCGCCGCTGGCAACGAGCCGGTGCATCAGGGCGACGGTCGTGCCCCGCTCGGGATACCCGGCGGTGACGTAGGGGATCAGCGCCGTGCGGCCCGCGACGCGCAGCTGCTCGAAGCGCGCGCGCATCCGCACGCTCACCTCCGCTCTCCCCGGCACCCTCGGTGCGGTCGCATTCAGAACTCCAGTCCGGCGCGTTGCGCCACGGTATGCATGTCCTTGTCACCACGCCCCGAGAGGTTGACGAGGATCGCGCGATCCGTCGCCAGGGTCGGGGCGAGCTGGCTCGCATAGGCCAGCGCGTGGCTCGACTCGAGCGCCGGAATGATCCCTTCGATCCGGCAGCAGGTGTGGAAGGCTTCCAGCGCCTGGGCGTCGTCGATTGTCACGTAGCGCGCGCGGCCCGAGTCCTTGAGCCAGGCGTGCTCGGGTCCCACTCCCGGGTAATCCAGCCCCGCCGAGACCGAATGCGTTTCCGCGATCTGGCCATTTGCATCCTGCAGCAGGTAAGTGCGGTTGCCATGCAGCACGCCCGGGGTGCCGGCGGTGAGCGATGCCGCGTGCCGCCCGGTGGCGATTCCCTCACCGGCGGCCTCGACGCCGACCAGTTCCACCGTCGCGTCCCCGATGTACGGATGGAAGATGCCCATCGCATTCGACCCGCCGCCCACGCAGGCCACCACGACGTCGGGCTGTCGCCCCGCGATGCGCGGCATCTGCTCGAGACATTCCTTGCCGATCACCGACTGGAAGTCCCGCACCATCATCGGGTACGGGTGAGGACCCGCGACCGTGCCGATGATGTAGAAGGTCGTCTCGACCTGCGTGACCCAGTCGCGCATCGCTTCGTTCAGGGCGTCCTTCAGGGTGCGCGATCCCGATTCGACCGGCACCACGCTCGCCCCCAGCAGCTTCATCCGATAGACGTTCTGCGCCTGGCGCGCGATGTCCTCGCTGCCCATGTAGACCACGCATTCCATCCCGTAGCGCGCCGCCACGGTGGCGGTGGCCACCCCGTGCTGGCCCGCGCCGGTCTCGGCGATCACGCGCCGCTTGCCCAGGCGCCGCGCGAGCAGCGCCTGGCCGACCGTGTTGTTGATCTTGTGCGCACCGGTGTGGTTCAGGTCCTCGCGCTTGAGGTAGATCTGCGCGCCGCCGAGCTGCTGTGACCAGCGCCGGGCGTGGTAGATCGGGCTGGGCCGTCCCACGAAATGCTCGAGCTCGTCGGCGAATTCGGCGACGAATTCCGGGTCCTCCCGATATCGCTCGTAGGCCGCGCGCAGCTCGGCGAGCGCGTGCATCAGGGTCTCGGCCACGAACACGCCCCCGTAGGGGCCGAAGTGTCCCGTGGCGTCCGGAAGGTCGTAGCGCGTCACCGGGACTCCTCGCCGCGCGCGCCCGGCTGCGCCGCGCGCTGCGCGTCGGCCCGAAGGACCTCTTCAACAAATCGTGCCATCTTCTCGCTGTCCTTTTCCCTGGGGTCGGCGCCCTGGATGCCGCTGGAGACATCGACGCCCATCGGGGCGACCTGCAGGATGCCCTGCGCCACGTTGTGCGCGCCGAGGCCTCCCGCGAGGATCAGCGGTCGCGGGCGTTGCCGCGGAATCACCGACCAGTCGAAGCCCGTGCCGCTGCCACCGTAGCCTGCACTCCACGCATCCGCGACGAAAGCCTCGGCGTCCGGAAACCGTGCGAAGGATTCTAGCAAATCACCCTGCGCGCGGACCCGCACCGCGCGCCAGTAGGAAATCCCCAGCGCGTGCGCCCGCGCGCAAGCCGCCGGATCCTCCTTGCCGTGGAACTGGATCGCATCGAGTCCCACGCGCCGATGCGTTTCGCCCAGCGCCGCTTCGCCAGGGTCGACGAAGAGTCCGACCACCGTGACGAAGGAAGGAACCCGCCGGCGCAGCGCCGCGGCCGCCTCGATCTCGAGAAAACGGGGACTCCCCGGATGGAAGACCAGACCGAGCACGTCGGCGCCGAGCGCCACCCCGGCGTCGACATCGCCCGGGCGCACCATCCCGCAGAACTTGATTCTCGTGCGCATCGTCTACTCCAGCGGCCCCGGGCCTTGCCACAGGGGCATCCCCGGTGGCGCCGGGGGCAATCCAAAGCGGGAATCGTACGTGACCGCCTGCAGATACAACCCCTCGGGCGAGAAGGTCGGTGCCGCCTGCCGCCGGTCGCGCCCGCAGAGCAGTTCGCCGATCCACTCCTCGGGGTGACGGCCGGTCCCGACATAAACGAGCGATCCGACGATATTGCGCACCATGTGGTGCAGAAAGGCGTTGCCCTCGAAGCGGATCGCGACGAGCGGGCCGGACTCCTCGATGGCGAGGACATCGATCCGGCGCACCGGCGTCTTGGCCTGGCACTGCGAGGATCGAAAGGCCGAGAAATCGTGCTCGCCGAGCAGGCGCGCCGCCGCGGCACGCATGGCCGCAAGGTCCAGATCGCGGAACACCCACCCGGCCCTCCCGACCCACAGCGGGTGGCGCACGGAGGCGCGATGAATCAGGTAGACATAGCGCCGCGCGCGCGCGCTGAAGCGGGCGTGGAACTCGGCGGCGACCTCCTGCGCGTGCAGCACGGCCACGGAGTCCGGCAGGTGCGCGTTGGTTCCGCGCACCCAGGCATGGAGGGGACGCACGACATCGGTGTCGAAGTGCACGACCTGTCCGGTCGCGTGCACCCCGGTGTCCGTCCGACCCGCGCAGGTGACGCGCACCACGTGCCCTGTCAGCGCCGCGAGCGCGGCTTCGAGCGCGTCCTGAACGGCACCGCCACCGGGCTGCGTCTGCCAGCCCGAGAACCGGCGTCCGTCATAGCCGAGGATCAGGGCGATTCGTTTCACGATGGCCAAAAAAAGTGCGGGAAAGCAATGCTTTCCCGCTCTCCGGCAAAAAACCCGACCCGCTTGCCGCGCCAGGCGGCAGTGCGGGCCCCGCGATCAGCCCAGCCGCGCCAGGATCTCCCGCGCCTTCTCCTGCTGAGCCGAATCACCGCCCGCGACGACTTCCTCGAGCAATTCGCGGGCGCCTTCCTTGTCGCCGATCTCCTCGTAGGCACCGGCCAGGTCCAGCTTGGTCGCGATCTCCTGCCAGCGCTCGGCGTCCCCATCGACCGGCTTGGTCACCGTGTCGAGGCTCAGGTCCAGCCCGATCGAGGAAAGGTCGACGCGCGGCGACTCGACTTCGGCCGGTCCGCGCAGGGTCTCGAACGAGGGGATTTCGACGTCGAAGTCGTCGAGATCCGCGATCGCGTCCGGTTCCGCCGACTTGCCCAGATCGAGCGAGGGCAAATCGACACGACCCTCGAGCGCATTCTCCAGACTCGATTCCGCACGCGACGGTGCCGCCGTCGCAGCGCTCTCCTGCAGGCGATCGCCGGCCCGGCCCACGGTCGTGTCGGGCTCGAGATCCAGGTCGAAATCCAGGTCGGCAGCGCCCTCATCCGGTGCCAGCGCGGACACATCCGCCGGTGCCGCGGGGGGCGCCTTGGCGATCGTGGTCGGCGGCTCCTGCGGGGTGAAGATCGCCGTATCCATGCCCAGCGTTTGCTCGGCCGGCTCCTGCCCAGTGTACATCGGATTGGTGGGATCGATCGACAGGCCGAGCATCACCACCTTCGGCCATTCCTCGTTCTGCCCGCCGGTCGTCGCGACCATTTCTTCGGCAAGCGCCGAGAACCCGGCAACGTCCTTGCGTCCGGCGAGAATCTCGAGCAGCTTCAGGCGAATCGCCTGACGGGTCGGCTGCTTGGCAAGCGCCTCGCGCAGGATTTCCTCGGCCTGCGCCTCGCGCCCGTAGGCAATGTACACTTCCGCCTCGGCGATCGGATCGACCTCGGTCGAATGAACGTCGAGCCCGGTGGTATTGCGCATGCTGCTTGCGAACAGGCTCTCATCCGTGTCGACGCTCTGCCCGCCGGTCGCACCAAAGAGCGAGTTCGCGCTGAATGCGTCCGACGAAACCAGGCTGTCCTCGAAGCGCTCGACGCCCTTGCGCCGACGCCGCAGGTACCACGCGTAGAAGCCGCCCGCCAGCGCCAGACCGCCCAATCCGGGCAGCAGCAGCGGGTTGTCGAGCAACTCGTCGAAGAATCCGGGCATCGCCGTCGCCGGAGCCGGAGTCGGCGGCTTCGGGGCCACCACCGGCTCGACCGGCTTGGCGGCTTGCACCTCCGGCGCCGGTGTCGGCGCGGGAGCCACTTCCGCAGGGGCCGCGCCGGCAGCGGGGACCGGCGGTGCTGCGACCGGCGCCTGTGCCATCGTCGGCGGCGCCGCCGGGACGGCCGGCACCACCGCGGCGCCGGGCGTGATCGCTCCAACGGCCGTCTTGCCCGCCAACTTCGCTTCGGCGAGCTGGCGCTCGAGGTCCGCAAGCTGCCGGTTCTTGAGTTCGAGCAGTTTCTGCAGATCGTTGACGTTGCGCTCGAGATCGGTCATCCGCGACTGCGCCTCGCGCAGCGCGGCGTCGGTTGCGACGCGCGCCTCGGCTGCCTGCTGTCCCGTCTGGGTGCCGACCTGCCCCGCAGGCGCGCCGGCAGGGCCCGCCTTGGCGCCCGGCGCCGCGACAGCGGTATCGCCCTTCGAGAGCCTGAGCTGGTCACCGGGGGCCGCCGGGGGCCGTTCCTCGGCCTTCGGCGAGATCGCGCCCGCAGCCGCCTGGCCGGTCTTCGCTGCGGGAATCTCACCCGCCGCCTCGGCCAGCCTGGCCCGATACGCTTCAAATTCGCGAACGGTGGAGCGAATTTCGCGACGCGCCGCCACCGGGTCGATGGCGACCGTGGTCGCCGCATCGGGCACCTTCAGGGTGCGTCCGGAATACATCTGATGGGGGCTGCCGAAGAAGGCGTCCGGGTTGGCCCGGTACAGCGAAATGATCGTCTGGTCGAGGTTGGCCGCCGGGGGCTTCACGGTCGCGGCAATGCTCGCCAGCGTGTCGCCACGCTGGATCTCGATGGCAGCCGGGGGCCTCGCTCTCGCCGTAGCTGGCGCGACGGGCGCCACCGGAGGCAGCGGAACCGGCGGCGGCGCGGCGCTCGCGGTGGACGGGGCCGTGCCGGGCGCCGCTGGTGCGCCCGCGCGCACGGCGGGAGTCCGCACGCCGGCCGTATCCACGGCATCCGTCTTGCCCATCCGCAGCTCCGGCGGATCGAGCAGGAAGGTGTATTCGCGCAGGAGTCGCCCGCTCGCCCAGTTCAGTTCGACGAGCAGGTCGACGAAGGCCTCGTTGACCGGGCGGGTCGAGGTGATCGTCAACACCGGGCGGCCATCCGCGCGGCGACCGATCGCCAAGCGGAAGCTCGACACGACCGGGTTGTATTCAAGGCCCGCCTGGCGGAATGCGTCGGGCGGCGCAACACGCGCCGTGACGCTCGTGGCCTCCTCGCGGCTCAGCGCCGTGATCTCGACCTCGGCCTGCAGGGGCTGCCCGAGCGCCGACTGGACGGTCAGTCGCCCCAGCCCGGCCGCGCCGGCAGGCGCGCAGAAGCCCGCCGCCAAGGCCAGCGACACGGCAACCGCGAGTGCTTTCGGCCGGGCCGAGAAGCTGGAATTCAGAGCTTTGTAGATCCGCGCAGACACGGCTTCCCCCCAAGGACTTCTCGACATTTCGAGGCTAGCATCAGCGACTTGCGGGTGCAAGCTAAAGGACAGTCGAAGGTTCCAGAATGTCGCCGCCGACCGACGAACGGCCTTATTCCATCAAAATCCGCAGCATCCGACGCAGCGGCTCGGCCGCTCCCCAGAGCAACTGGTCACCCACGGTGAACGCGCTCAGGTATTCGGGACCCATCGCCAGCTTGCGCAGCCGGCCCACCGGAATCGTCAGCTTGCCCGTCACCGCGGCCGGGCTGAGTTCGCGGATGCTCTCGTCGCGGCGATTCGGAACCAGCCGCACCCACTCGTTGCCGCCGGCGACGATTTCCTCGATTTCGGTCAGCGGCACCTTGCCGCGCAGCTTGATGGTCAGCGCCTGGCTGTGGCAGCGCATCGCGCCGATGCGCACGCACAGGCTCTCAACCGGGATATGTCCGGGTCCCTCCGCGGGCAGCCCGAGAATCTTGTTGCATTCGGCACCGCCCTTCCACTCTTCGCGCGAGGTGCCGTTGCCCAGGTCCTTGTCGATCCAGGGGATCAGACTGCCCGCCAGCGGAACCCCGAAGTTCTCGACCGGGAACTCCGGCGAAAGCAGGGCCTGCGCCACCTTGCGATCGATCTCGAGAATCGCCGAGCGCGGGTTCGCGAGCAGCGG
>JAGXFR010000033.1 GCA_024637155.1 Burkholderiaceae bacterium
GCGGTCGCGGCAATCTCGGTGAAGCGAGCCAGGGTCGCCGCGTCGAGCGGGCGACTGGGTGGCAGCGCCACGCGCAGGGGATCGGTGTGCGCCCCGTTGACCTGGAACTCGTAGTGCAGGTGCGGGCCGGTCGCCCAGCCGGTCTGGCCGACGTAGCCGATCACGTCGCCCTGGCGCACTTTCGTTCCCGAGCGCAGGTTCGCGACGAATCCGCTCAAGTGTCCGTAGAGCGTCTCGAGACGGTTGTTGTGCTGCACCTTGATCACGTTGCCGTAGCCATTCTGCCTGCCGATGTATTCGACGGTGCCGTCGCCGGTGGCGCGCACCCGGGTCCCGGTGGGGGCCGCGAAATCAACCCCGCGATGCGGGCGTTTATCGCCGAAAACAGGGTGCCGCCGGCTCTCGGTGAAACCCGAACTGATCCGCGCGAACTCGATCGGATAGCGCAGGAAGCTCTTCTTCAAGCTCTTCCCGTCCGCGGAGAAATACTCGCCCTTGCCGTCGTCGGCGTGATCGAACCGGATCGCCTCGAAGACGCGACCGTTGTTGCTCAGTTCCACGGCGAGCACCCGGCCCGCCGATGGTGCGGCGAGGCTGTCGGCCTCCTGCAGCGTTTCGTAGCTGATCCGCAACCGGTCGCCCTTGCGCAGGTCACGCTGGAAATCGACTTCGCCGCCGAGAATGTCGGCCACCTGGCTGGCGATCGAGTCCGGGATCCCGGCGCCATCGGTGGCGGCGAACAGGGACGACGTGATCTCGAGGTTGTGCATCTGCACGGTGCGAACCAGCGCGATGCGCTCTTCCCGTGCTTGGAACGTGTCCGCAGCCGTGCGGTGCACGGTCAGTCGCTGCGCGCCGTAGGGGTCGATCGAGGAATCGACCGCGCCCAGCGGGTAATGAAAGCGCTGCACGCGGCCGACGGAGTCGATCTCCGCGTGGACGATGCGACCCGCCTGGAACTGCAGCAGTCGACGGGCGACGGGATCACTCGCGATGAAGCGCGTGAAGGCCGGGTCGGTGGCGCCCAGGCGCCCGATCAGCGAGGCGACGGTGTCGCCGCGGCGGACACGGTCGCTCTGCACGACGCCCTCGACGGGCGCGGCCACTTCGTAGCGGAACTCGATCGCCTCGCGGACCATCAGCGGCGCGGGCAACTGGGCCTCGGGCAGCGGGGCGACGCCGAAGGCCGTCACGGCTGCACCCAGCGCGAAAACGGCGGCAACGGCAAGAGCGAGAGGTCGTACGGCTTGTACTCGGGTCATCAGGATCCTGTGACTGCGGCAAAGACTGGCTGCGTCTCCGCTAGAATTCTGGGATGCGAGACGAAGACCCGGTGCAAAGCGCGGCCGACGTTTCGACGAAACGCCGAATTATACGCTGCACAATTGGCAGGAAGAAAAGGGTCAGGAAATGAACGGCAGGATGGAGACGGTGAGCGGCGCGGTGCAGGCGGCGATGGAAGTGACGCTCCGCGGCTGCGACGAGCTCCTTGTCCAGGAGGAGTGGCTGGACAAACTGGCCCGCAGCGAGGCCAGCGGGCAACCGCTGCGAATCAAGCTGGGACTCGACCCTACCGCGCCGGACCTGCATCTGGGCCACACGGTTGTCCTGAACAAGATGCGCCAGCTCCAGGACCTCGGGCACACCGTCATCTTCCTGATCGGGGACTTCACCGCGATGATCGGCGACCCGTCGGGGCGCAACAACACGCGCCCGCCGCTGACCCGGGAGCAGATCGCGCAGAACGCGACCACCTACTTCGAGCAGGCAGCGATGGTGCTCGACCGGGAACGCACCGAAATCCGCTACAACTCCGAGTGGAGCGATCCGCTCGGGGCGCGGGGCATGATCGAGCTGGCCGCACGCTACACGGTCGCCCGCATGATGGAGCGCGACGACTTCTCCAAGCGTTTCAAGGCGGGGATTCCGATTTCGGTGCACGAGTTCCTCTATCCGCTGATGCAGGGCTACGACTCGGTGGCGCTGCGCTCGGACATCGAGCTCGGGGGCACCGACCAGAAGTTCAACCTGCTCGTGGGCCGTGAACTGCAGCGCGAGTATGGGCAGGAGCCGCAGTGCATCCTGACGATGCCGCTCCTCGAGGGGCTCGACGGCGTCGAGAAGATGTCCAAGTCCAAGGGGAACTACGTCGGCATCACCGACGCGCCCGCCGAGATGTTCGGCAAGCTGATGTCGATCTCCGACGAGCTGATGTGGCGCTACTACGAACTGCTGTCGTTCCGGTCGCTGGACGAGATCATTGTGCTGCGCCGGGCCTGCGACGAGGGGAGCAATCCGCGCGACGCGAAGGTGGCGCTGGGCATCGAGATCGTCACGCGCTTCCACGACCGCGCCGCAGCCGAGGCGGCACACGCGGAATTCGACGCGCGCTTCCGCGAAGGCGCGATGCCCGAGGAGATGCCGGAGTTCATCCTCGGCGGCGCCCCGCTCGCGCTCGTGCAGGTGCTCAAGCAGGCCGGTCTCGCCCCGTCGACCAGCGAGGCCTACCGGAACATCGACCAGGGCGGGGTGCGCATCGACGGCAGCCGCGTGAGCGATCGTGCCCTGCAATTGGGCGCGGGAACCTACGTGATGCAGGTGGGCAAGCGCCGGTTCGCGCGGGTGATTCTGGCTTGAGAGAAGCCGGACGCGTGCGTCTCGCGCCTCGGCGATGATTGCGCTGCTCCAGCGCACGAGCAGCGCGAGCGTCACGGTCGACGACGCGCTCGTCGGGCGGATCGGAGTGGGCTTGCTGGCATTGCTGTGCGTGGAGCGCGGCGACACGGAGCGCGAGGCGCACGCCCTGCTGGCGCGCACGCTCGCGCTGCGCGTGTTTCCCGACGCACAGGGGCGGATGAACCGCTCGCTGGCCGACCTCGCCGCAGACGACGCGCCCGGGGGAAGTGGCGTCGCCCCGACGGATACGCAGGACCCGGACGCCGATGGCGGCCGGCGCGCGCGCGCCGGCCTGTTGCTGGTGCCCCAGTTCACGCTGGCTGCCGATACCCGCTCCGGGCGCCGGCCGAGCTTCACGGGTGCCGCGCCCCCCGACGAAGGGCGGCGGCTGTTCGCGCATTTGGTGGCGCTGGCACGCGCCCGTCACCCCGGCGTTGAGACGGGCATCTTCGGCGCGGAGATGGCCGTGGCGCTGGTCAACGACGGGCCGGTGACGATCTGGCTGCGCGAGGCGCCTGCCGCCTGAGGCGAGCGCAGGTCGCGCTGGACGGGGTCTTTGCCCGGGGCGGTCGCGCGGATTACACTGACCCTTCCGAATGAGGAGAAGAAACGTGAAACTGCACAGTGATTCCTTTTCCGACGGCAATGCGATCGACGCCGCGTTCGCGTTCGGGAAAATCGATCCCAAACACCACGTCGGGCTGTCCACGAACCGCAACCCGCACCTGGCATGGTCCGACGCGCCCTCGGGCACGCGCTCGTTCGCGGTGATCTGTCACGACCCCGACGTGCCCAGCCAGCCCGATGACGTCAACCAGGAAGGGCGCGAAGTGCCCTCGTCGTTGCCGCGTATCGACTTCTTCCACTGGGTGCTGGTCGACCTACCGCCGGATTGCACGGCGCTCGCCGCGGGCGAGTTCTCGCACGCGGTCACCCCGAAGGGCAAATCGGGCCCCGCGGCCCTCCACGGCGGACGTCACGGAATCAACGATTACACGGGCTGGTTCGCCCAGGACCACGACATGTCGGGCGACTACTACGGCTACGACGGGCCGTGCCCGCCGTGGAACGATTCGATCGTCCACCACTACGTGTTCACCGTGTTTGCGCTCGACGTCGCAGAGCTCGGTGTCACCGGCCGCTTCACCGGAGCGGACGCGCGCAAGGCGATGCAGGGGCACGTGCTCGCGCAGGCTTCCCTCACCGGAACCTACACGCTCAATCCGAGGCTCGCCTGAGCGGGGACCCGCAGCCTGTGGCCGCCACCGAACTCATTGTGGTGCGGCACGGAGTGACCGCCTGGAATCGGGTCCGGCGCTTTCAGGGTCACACCGACATCGGCCTGGACGACGAGGGCCGCGAACAGGCCCGACGGGCGGGAATTCGGCTGCGCGAGCTGCCGATCACCGCCGTCTACGCCAGTGATCTGGCGCGTGCGATGGAGACCGCCGCGCCCATCGCGCAGGCCCACGGGCTGCCGCTGCGCCTCGAGCCCGAGCTGCGCGAGCGCCACTACGGTTTCTTCGAGGGGCGGACCCACGACGAACTGAGCCGCGACCATGGGGAGTCCTTCGAGCGCTGGCGTGTCCGTGAGCCGGATTTTGCGCTGCCCGAGGGGGGCGAGTCGCTGCGCGCGTTCCATGCGCGGGTCACGCGCGTGCTCACGCGCATCGCGCAGGCCCACCCCGGGGTCACGGTAGCCGTGGTCACGCACGGCGGCGTGCTCGACTGTGCCTACCGACTGGCGACCGGGCTCGCGCTCGAGGCGCCACGCCGGCACCATCTGCTCAACGCGAGCCTGAATGCCATTGCATGGGACGGCGCGCACTTCACGCTGCGCGGCTGGGGCGATGTGGCGCACCTGGACGCAGCCACCGAAGACGTGGCGCCGGTCGGGTAAAATCATCGACTTTTGCCCGGCGCCGTGCGCCCAGGAGAAGAGATGTTTGATCGGAACCGAACCCTCGACAAGGCGGACCCTGAAATCTGGGCGGCGATGCAGCGGGAAGTCCAGCGGCAGCAGGATCACATCGAACTGATCGCTTCCGAGAACTACGCGAGCCCCGCGGTGATGCAGGCGCAGGGCAGCCAGCTGACCAACAAGTACGCCGAGGGTTACCCGGGCCGGCGCTACTACGGCGGCTGCGAGCACGTCGACGTGGTCGAGCAGCTCGCGATCGACCGTCTCAAGCAGCTCTACGGGGCCGAAGCCGCCAACGTGCAGGCGCACTCGGGATCACAGGCGAACCAGTCGGTGCTGATGGGCTTTGTCAAGCCGGGCGAAACCATCATGGGAATGAGCCTCGCCGAGGGCGGCCACCTCACCCACGGCATGGCGCTCAACATGTCAGGCAAGTGGTTCAACGTCGTGTCCTACGGCCTGAACGCGCGCGAGGAAATCGACTACGACGCGATGGCGGCGAAGGCGCGGGAATCCAAGCCCAGGCTGATCATCGCCGGCGCGTCCGCCTACAGCCTGCGCATCGACTGGGAGCGTTTCGCCGAAGTGGCGCGCGAAGTCGGCGCGATCCTGATGGTCGACATGGCGCACTATTCGGGGCTGATCGCAGCCGGGCTGTACCCGAACCCGGTGCCGCACGCCGACGTCGTCACCTCGACCACGCACAAGAGCCTGCGCGGACCGCGTGGCGGCTTCTTGCTGATGAAGGCCGAGCATGAGAAGACGATCAACTCGGCAATCTTTCCCGGCCTGCAGGGTGGGCCGCTGATGCACGTGATCGCCGCCAAGGCGGTGGCCTTCGGTGAGGCGCTCGCGCCCGAGTTCAAGGCCTACCAGCAGCAGGTGCTGGTCAATGCGAAGGCGTTGGCCGAAACGCTGATCGGGCGCGGACTGCGCATCGTCTCGGGTCGTACCGAGAGCCACGTGATGCTGGTTGATCTGCGCGCGAAGAAAATCACGGGCAAGCAGGCCGAGGCGGTGCTGGGCGAGGCGAACATCACCTGCAACAAGAACGCGATTCCGAACGATCCGGAGAAGCCGATGGTCACCAGCGGGATTCGGCTGGGTTCTCCGGCGATGACCACGCGCGGCTTCGAGGAAGCGGAGGCGCAGGAGGTGGGCCACATGATCGCCGATGTGCTCGAGCACGCGGACGACCCGGAGGCGATCGCCGCGGTGCGCGAGCGGGTCGGCGAGCTGACGGCGCGCTTCCCGGTCTACGTGGGCGCGTCCCACTACTGAGAGGGGGGCTCCGCGTCGGCGGCGTGCTGTCGTCGTTCGCGGGCTTGCGTCGTGGCGTGCTTGTCCTCAGGGTGCGCGGCCTTGCGTCGTGGCGCGCTGTCGTCAGGCTTGTGCGCGAGCGTTCGTCGTGGCGTGCTGTCGTCAGGCGTCCTTGAGTCGCGGCTCGGGACCCGCTTTGTCAGGACGCCTGACCACATCACGCTTCGGAGCACGTCCGCGCACGACCCAGCAAGTCGGCAAGCACAGCCCTCATGCGAACGACCGCAGCGCTTGCCATGCGACTGCCACGCTCAGGTCTCCCGCGAACATGGGAGCGGCGCACCGCGCTCCCGCGTGCCCGATCGGCCCGTTATCCGATCGGGCGCGCGTCCGCCAGCGGCGCGCTGGGCACTGCAGTGGCGTGCACGGTTGAGTGATCGGTTCGTCCGTGATCACTGCGCCGGTGCTCCATGCGTCTTGCTTGCAGGCTCAAGCTGTTGCCGGCGGGCGGCCTCGCGGCGCGTGGCGCCCGGGTAACGAGCCGGGCGCCCGCCGCGAGACGCTTCGCTGTCACCGATGAGCGCGTGGAGCGCGGATCGTGACGCGACAACGCAGCGGCTGTTTGCGCGAGGAGTTGCCCGCAATGCGGCGCGGTCAGGCCGATTCACAAAGCGGATATCGGGCCGCGACTGAATCGGCCTGACGGCGGCGCCCCGCTCGGCAATCGGCGTGCTAAATAACCTCCGAAACCGCGCAAAGATCGCCGGCGAAACGCGCCTTCAGCGCGGTGGCTTCCCGCCCGCGCGCACCTGGTCGAGCGAGCGCCCGGGGCTGATCGCCTGCGGATCGATGCGCAGATCGATCAGGGCCGGGCGCCGGGTGCGCGCCATGAACGCGAGCGCGGCGGCGAGCGCCGCGTCGAACTGCCCCGTTTCCTCGACGACCGCGCCGAAGCCGCCGAAAGCCTCGACGAACTTCACGAAGTCCGGATTGGTCAGCGACGAGCCGTAGACGTGCCCCGGGTATTCGCGTTCCTGGTGCATGCGGATCGTGCCGTAGATGCCGTTGTTGAAGAGCAGCGTGAGGAACGGCGCCTTGTAGCGCACGGCGGTGGCGAGTTCCTGCGCGTTCATCAGGAAGTCGCCGTCGCCGGCGAAGCACACCACGCTGCGCGTGGGCGCGGCGATGGCCGCCGCGACCGCGGCCGGCAGCCCGTAGCCCATTGCGCCCGAAGTCGGCGCGAGTTGCGTGCGCAGCGGGCCGTACCGCCAGAAGCGGTGTGCCCACGTCGTGAAGTTCCCGGCGCCGTTGGTGACGATCGTGTCTGCGGGCAGCGCCGCCTGCAGGCTGCGCACCACTTTCCAAAGGTCGACCCGACCCGCCTCCGGCGAGGTGTCGAACACCGGCGGGCGGGCCTGCCACGCCTCGTATTCGGCCCGGGCCACGGCACGGGCGCCGGCCCATGCCGACGCGTCGACCCGCACGTCGCGCAGCGCAGCGACGAACTCGGGCATGCCCGACTGGATCATCAGCGCCGCCTGGTAGACGCTGCCGAGTTCCTCGGCCCCGGCGTGCACGTGCACCATCGTCTGGCGCGGCACGGGCGCTTCGAAGAGCGTGTAACCGGAGGTGGTCATTTCGCCCAACCGCGGCCCGATTGCGATCACCAGGTCGGCTTCGCGGATGCGACGGGCCAGCTGCGGGTTGATGCCGACGCCGACATCGCCGACGTAGTGTGAATCGCGGTTGTCGAGCAGGTCCTGGAAGCGGAACGCGCAGGCCACCGGCAGGTCGTTGGCGTGCGCGAAGGCGCGCAGGTCGTCGCAAGCCGTCGTGCTCCAGCCGCTGCCGCCCAGCAGCACGAGCGGCCGCTGCGCGGCCGCGAGCAGCGCGTGCAGTCGCGTGATCTGCACGCTCGAGGGGGCCGCGCGCACGGGAGTGAAGGCCGCGGTCGGCGTTGCCTGCGCGGAGCTCGCGAGCATGTCCTCGGGCAGCGCCAGCACCACCGGTCCCATGCGCCCACTGGTGGCGACCTGGAACGCGCGGGCGATGTACTCGGGAATCCGATCGGCCCGCTCGATCTGCGCGGTCCACTTCGCCATCTGACCGAACATGCGCCGGTAGTCGACTTCCTGAAAGGCCTCGCGATCGGCGAAGTCGGAACCAACCTGTCCGATGAGGACCACCAGCGGGGTCGAATCCTGGAATGCGGTATGGATTCCGATCGAGGCGTTGGTGGCGCCCGGGCCGCGGGTAACGGTGAGCACACCCGGCTTGCCGGTGAGCTTCGCGTAGGCGTCGGCCATGAATGCCGCGCCGCCCTCCTGGCGACAGATCACGAAGCGGCAACGCTCGCGGTGCTGGTAGAGCCCGTCGAGCAGCGCAAGGTAACTCTCACCGGGCACGCCGAACACCGTGTCGACACCGTGGACCATGAGGGCGTCGGCGAGGATGTGCCCGCCGATGCGGGTGGCCTGGGCAGGTGTCTCGGGCGTGGGAACGGCGGCGGGGGACGCGGATGCGGACATGAGCGGTCTCGAACGAAATTCAGGGGATGCGTCGGAGTCTACCGCGATCGACGCGCGCGGGGCGCGTTGTCGCCTGCGGCTCGGTAGAATCCGGGGAGACATGTTCAACGAGACCGATCATCGCTGGATGGCCCGCGCCCTGGAACTCGCGGCGCTGGGCCTGTATACGGCGACGCCCAACCCGCGGGTCGGGTGCGTGATCGTGCGCGAGGGCGAACGCGTGGCGGAGGGCTGGCACCGTCGCGCCGGCGAAGCCCATGCCGAGATCGTCGCGATCGGGCAGGCGGGCGGTCGCGCCCGGGGCGCGGATGTGTACCTGTCGCTGGAACCGTGCAGCCACTTCGGGCGCACGCCGCCGTGCGTCGACGCCCTCATCGAGGCGCAGGTCGGGCGGGTGATCGTCGCGATGGAGGATCCCAATCCCCAGGTCGACGGCCGCGGTCTTTCGCGGCTGCGCGCCAGCGGCATCGACGTGCGTTGCGGCCTGATGCGCGAGGAAGCCCTCGAGCTCAACCGCGGCTTCTGGTCGCGCATGACGCGTGCGCGTCCTTGGGTGCGCCTGAAGGTGGCGGCCAGTCTCGACGGGGCGACAGCGCTCGCCAACGGGCAGAGCCAGTGGATCACCGGCGAGGCGGCCCGTGCCGACGGGCATGGGTGGCGCGCGCGGGCATGCGCCATCCTCACCGGAATCGGCACGGTGCGTGCCGACGATCCGCGTCTCGATGTCCGGCTCGTGGAAACTGCGCGCCAGCCGCTGCATGTGCTGGTCGACTCGCGGCTGGCGATCGATCTGGACGCCAAACTGGTGCGGAGCGGAAACCTGCTGATCGCGACCGCCGCGCAGGGTCTCGAGGAGAAGGAGCGCGACTTGCGCGATCGCGGTTGCGAGATCGTCCGGCTGCCGGACCCGCAGGGAAGGGTCGATCTGCGCGCCCTGATGGGCGAACTCGCGAGCCGCTCGCTCAACGAGATCCATGTCGAAGGCGGATTCCGCTTGAACGGCGCGCTGCTGCAGGCCGGCTGCGTCGATGAATTGCTCGTCTATCTGGCGCCGTCGCTGCTGGGTCCGGCGCAGGGCATGTTCGCGCTCGAACCGCTCGAGCGGCTCGAAGATCGGGTCGCGCTGCGCATCGTCTCGGCGACGCCCGTGGGCGCGGACCTGCGCATCGTGGCGCGCCTGGCGGACGAGGGCGCGGCGGATGATGGGACCGCGTGCGGGCCGGAGGGGCCGCGCGGACCGGTACCCGCGTCCTGAGGCGCGCAGCATGGAAGGTTGCCCGGCGTCTGCCGGGCGCAGTGGAACCAGGGCTCGGAGGAGGGCAGATGTTCACGGGAATCGTTGCGACGTGTGGCCGGATCGAAAGGGTCGAGCCGCTGTCGGGCAGGGCGCAGGGTGAGACGGCAACCGATGAGGCCACGGGCCTTCGCCTGACCGTCGAGGCCGGCGCCCTCGGCGTCGACGACCTGGGGATCGGGGATTCCATCGCGATCCAGGGCGCCTGCATGACCGCGGTGGCGATCGACGGGAACCGCTTCGTCGTCGAAGTCTCGGGCGAGAGCCTGTCGAAGACCGTCGGGCTCGATCGGCCCGGCCCGGTGAACCTCGAGAAGGCGATGCGCCTCGCGGATCGCGTCGGCGGTCACCTGGTCACCGGGCACGTCGACGGGCTGGGCGAGGTGGTCCGCTTCGAACCGGTGGGCGAGAGCTGGATCCTGGAGATTCGCGTCGCCGCGTCGCTGGCGCGTTTTTTCGCCTACAAGGGCTCGGCCTGCGTCAACGGGGTGAGTCTCACCGTCAACGAGGTCGAGGACCGAGCGGACGGAACCGTGTTCTCGATCAACTTGATCCCGCACACCATGGCGGTGACCACGCTGGGCACCCTCGCGGTGGGCGACCGCGTGAACCTGGAGGTGGACCTGATCGCGCGCTACGTGGAACGCATGCTCGGCGCGACGCAACTGCCGGGGCGCTGAGCGCGGGGGGCTCAGAGTCCCGTGACGTTGAGCGGCGGCGCCGCGTGTGAATTCTCAATGAGCTGATCGAACAGGTGCTCGGCCGCCGCGATCGCCGTCTCATCGCGGTCCAGGTAGGCAAAGCCGCGGTCGAAATGCGGACGGCGCAGCACGACGCTCCGATCGACGATCGCGACCCCGGTCGAATAGCTGTGGACCTCCTTGTCGGTCTGGCGCAGCTGCACGCGCGGCGCGAATCGCACCGCCAGGGCGGGCAGGCGTACGGCACGCCGTTCCAGCGCGCTGACATCGTGCAGGATCAGAATGACGCGGCTGAGCCGGTGCTCGCGCAGGAGCGCTTCAAGCGCCGCGCAGAAATCCGCGCCGTCGAGGTCCCAGTAGTTGGTGTCGCGCTCGAAGAGGCGAAGTTCCAGGCGCGCGGCGCGCAGTTCTTCCCGTAGTGCCGCGCGGGCAACCGCACGATCGTCCAGGCGTCGGTAGGGATTGCCTTGATCTCTGGCGATCGGGTCCTCACCATCCATGGGCCGGGTCCTCGTAAGCTGGTGACGCCGCGTCATCCGCCCGCGCGCTGACTGCGGGGCAGCGTAAAATGCCCGCATGTCAATCGCAACTATCGCCGAGATCGTCGCCGAACTCAAGTCCGGCCGGATGGTCATTCTCGTGGACGAGGAAGATCGGGAGAACGAGGGAGATCTGCTGCTCGCGGCGGACTTCGTCACGCCCGAAGCCATCAATTTCATGGCCCGCCATGGGCGCGGCCTGATCTGCCTGACGCTCACCGAGCAGCGCTGCCGCGAGCTGCGGCTTGCGCCGATGGTCACCACCAACGGGACGCGCCACGGGACGAATTTCACCGCCTCGATCGAGGCGGCCGAGGGGGTGACGACCGGCATTTCCGCGGCCGACCGGGCGCGCACCGTGCAGGTGGCGGTGGCCGGTGACACGCGCGCCGAGGATCTCGTCCAGCCGGGACACATCTTTCCGCTCACCGCCCAGCCGGGGGGCGTGCTGATGCGCGCCGGACACACGGAGGCGGGCTGCGATCTGGCGCAGATCGCCGGGCTCACGCCGGCCGCAGTGATCTGTGAAATTCTCAAGGAAGACGGGACGATGGCCCGGCTCCCGGATCTCGTCACGTTTGCCGCCGAGCACCAGCTCAAGATCGGCACGATCGCCGACCTGATCCATTACCGCGGCGCCACCGAAAGCCTGATCGAGCGTCTGGCGGAGCGCACGGTGCACACCCCGTACGGGGAGTTCCGGATGATCGCCTACCGGGACAAGCCCAGTGGCTCGCCGCACCTGGCGCTGGTCAAGGGAGAAATCGACCGCGCTCGCGAGACGCTGGTGCGCGTGCACGAGCCGCTGAGCGTGCTCGACTTCTTCGAGTCGGAGCAGAGCATGCATTCCTGGCCGCTGCCGCGCGCGCTTGAGAGAATCTCGCGCCACGACGGTGCCGGCGTGGCCGTGCTGCTCAACTGCGCGCAGTCGGGCATCGACCTGATCGATCGCCTCGGACTGCATGGGGCGCCGGAGGAATCCGACGAGTCCCGCGCGGTCGCGGCGCAGCGCGCGGCGAAGCTCGACCTGCGCACCTACGGCATCGGGGCGCAGATTCTCAAGGATCTCGGGGTGACCCGGATGCGGCTCCTCGCCAAGCCCCGCAAGATGCCCAGCATGACCGGATTCGAACTTGAAGTCTGCGGGTTCGAGCCCGGCGACGCATGACCAACCAGGAGATGGCAGTGGCACCCGATATCGACGTGTATGAGGCCGAAGCCGATGGCGAGGGCATGCGGATCGGGGTGGTGCAATCCCGCTTCAATCAGCCCGTGTGCGAGGCGCTGCGCGACGCGTGCCTGCGCCAGCTGGTGGAACTGGGCGTGGCCACGCAGGACGTGTTCGTCTGCACGGTGCCCGGCGCGCTGGAAATCCCGGTGGCGCTGCAGCGTCTCGCGGAGTCCGGGGAATTCGACGCACTCATCGCCGTGGGCGCGGTGATCCGTGGTGAGACCTATCACTTCGAGGTGGTCTCCAATGAAAGCGCGGCGGGCGTGGCGCGCGTCGCCGCCCGCTTCTCGATCCCCATTGCCAACGCGATCCTCACCTGCGACAGCGATGAGCAGGCGCTGGCCCGCGTCGCCGAGAAGGGTGCCGATGCGGCGTTCGTCGCCGTGGAAATGGCGAATCTGCTCGATTCCATGAGCGCTCTGGGCGAACAGGAAGACGGCGACGAGGAAGATCAGTGAGCCCGGACGGCGACAAGCCGAAACCTGCGCTGCGCGCCGGACGCGAAGGGGGCGCCACGCGCAGCAGGCGCCGGCGCGCGCGCGAGTTCGCGCTGCAGGGCATCTATCAGTGGCTGGTCTCCGGTGAGGACGCCGGCGCGATCGAGGCGCATCTCGCGACGACGCCCGGATTTGCCCGCGCCGACAACGAGCACTTCCGGGACCTGCTCTACGGTTGCCTGCAGGGCAGCGTCGATCTGCACGAGGCGATCACGCCGCACCTCGACCGGCCCATCGTCGAGTTGAGTCCCGTCGAACATGCGGTGCTGCTGCTCGGGTGCCACGAACTCGCGCGACATCCCGAGATTCCGATGCGGGTGGTGATCAACGAGGCGGTCGAGCTGTCCAAGACCTACGGCGGCACCGACGGGTTCAAGTACGTGAACGGCGTGCTCGACCGGGTCGCGGCGAAGCTGCGTGCCCTCGAAGCGGGCAGGGGCTGACGCGCGCGTGACCGCAAGCCGCGAAAGCGTGGGCGAATTCGAACTGATCCGCCGGTTCTTCAACCGGCGCCCGCCGGTCGCGCTCGAACTCGGCATCGGTGACGACGCCGCGCTGCTGCGCACCGGCCGCGGTTCCACGCTCGATTCCGACGCGCTGGCGGTGACCACCGACATGCTGGTGGCGGGGCGCCACTTCGTGGCCGATGTCGATCCCGAGTCGCTCGGGCACAAGGCGCTGGCGGTCAATCTCTCGGACTTGGCGGCGATGGGCGCGCGCCCCGAGGCGTTCACGCTGGCGCTGGCGCTGCCGACGGTCGACGAATCGTGGCTGGAAACCTTCGCGCGCGGCATGTTCGTCCTGGCCGATCGCCACGGCTGCGAGCTGGCGGGCGGCGATACCACGCGCGGTCCGCTCACCATCTGCATCACCGCAATCGGCCGCGTGCCGGCCGGCGTGGCGCTGCGCCGCGATCGCGCCGAACCCGGGGACGATCTGTGGGTGTCGGGAGAACTCGGTGCGGCCGCGTGGGCAACTCGCGAAAGGCTCGCCGGGCGCGGCGCGGCACTGCCCGGTTCCGCCCTCGCGCGACTCGACCGGCCGGAGCCCCGCATCGCGCTGGGGCTCGCGTTGCGTCATCTGGCACGGGCCGCGATCGATCTCTCCGACGGGCTGGTCGGGGATCTCGGGCACGTCTGCGAGCGCTCCCGGGTGGGCGCGCAGCTGCGCTGGGCCGACGTGCCGGTGGCCGAGGAACTCGCCGCGCTGCCCGAAGACGAACGGATCGCGCTCGCGCTGGCCGGTGGCGACGACTACGAACTGCTCTTCACCGCCGCCCCGGAGAACCGAGCGGCGATCGCGGCGCTCGTTGCGCGCTGCGCGGTGGCGCTCACGCGCATCGGCACCATCGTCCCCGGCGCCGGCGTGACGGTGCGCGATGCGCGCGGCCGCGCCGTCGCACTTTCCAGCGCGGGCTTCGAGCACTTCCGGTGACGCGGTGAAGACCTCGACGCCAGCGCTCCAGCCGGAAGTCGCCGTGCGGCCGGACGTGCGCTTCCTCGTGGCGCGCCTGTCGCACCTCATCGCGCTCGGCCTGGGCTGCGGGCTGGCGCGGGTAGCGCCCGGCACGGTCGGCACGCTGGGCGCATGGCTCTCGTACGCGCTGCTCGTGCGCTGGCTCGGCGACGCCCAGTGGGCCGTGCTGATCGCAGCCTCGTTCGCGATCGGGATCTGGGCGTGCGCGCGCACCGCAGCCGACCTCGGGTCCGGTGACCCGGGCGCGATCGTCTGGGATGAGATCGTCGCCTTCTGGCTGGTGCTGTGGGTCGCAGGCGGGGATCTGGCGATGCAGGCGGCGGCCTTCGTGCTCTTTCGCTTCTTCGACATCGTCAAGCCGCCGCCGATCCGGCATTTCGAGCGCACGGTGGCGGGCGGGCTCGGCGTGATGCTCGACGACGTGTTCGCGGCGCTCTATACCTTGCTGGTGCTCGCACTGTGGCGGGCGTGGTGAAAGAGGAAGTGGACGAGGCAGCCGTATTCGCCGCCGCGGCGACGCTCGGCCGCTCGCTCGTGCGCCGCGGCTGGAAAGTCGTCACCGCCGAGTCGTGCACCGGGGGGTTGATCGCCCGCGCGCTCACCGAGACTTCCGGGTCGAGTGCGTGGTTCGAGCGCGGTTTCGTCACTTACGGGGACGTCGCGAAGCGCGAATTGCTGGGCGTCGACCCGGAGCTGCTTGTCGCGCACGGGGCGGTGAGCGAGGCGGTGGCGCTCGCCATGGCGCGCGGCGCGCTGGGACACAGCCACTCGGAACGGGCGCTGGCGGTGACCGGGATCGCCGGCCCCGATGGCGGTACGCCGGCCAAGCCGGTGGGCACCGTCTGCTTCGGCTGGGCCAGCGTCGACGGGACATGGCGCACGGGCACCGAGTGCTTCGCCGGCGACCGGGCGCAGGTAAGATTGCAGGCGGCACACCACGCTCTGGGCGTCGCGCTGGAGCAACTCCGGGATGCAGGGCCGCCCGGCGAGGCAGTCGATGGGCCTAGGGCACAAGACTGATTGTATATACAGTAGTTCCGTGACATAATCGGCTCACTTATCGAAGCGCAGGGAGCCGAGGCCATGGATCGAAGCAACACCGAGAAGGTCGTCAAGATGGAAGATGCGAAGGTCAAGACCGAGCGCGCGAAGGCGCTGAGCGCCGCGCTCGCACAGATCGAAAAGCAGTTCGGCAAGGGCTCGATCATGAGACTTGCCGACGGCGAGGTCGTCCAGGACATCGACGTCGTGTCCACGGGGTCGCTGGGGCTCGACATCGCGCTCGGCGTCGGCGGTCTGCCGCGCGGCCGGGTGGTCGAGGTCTACGGTCCCGAGTCCTCGGGCAAGACCACCCTGACGCTGCAGGTGGTGGCGGAGATGCAGAAGCTCGGGGGCACCTGCGCGTTCATCGACGCCGAACACGCGCTGGACATCCAGTACGCCCGCAAGCTCGGCGTCAAGCTCGAGGATTTGCTGATCTCCCAGCCCGACACCGGCGAGCAGGCGCTGGAGATTGCCGAAGCGCTGGTGCGGTCGGGATCGGTCGACCTGGTTGTCATCGACTCGGTCGCTGCGCTCACCCCCAAGGCCGAGATCGAGGGCGAGATGGGCGATTCGCTTCCCGGGCTGCAGGCACGGCTGATGTCCCAGGCGCTGCGCAAGCTCGCCGGCACCATCAGCCGCACCCGCACGCTGGTGATCTTCATCAACCAGATCCGGATGAAGATCGGCGTGATGTTCGGTAACCCCGAGACCACCACCGGCGGGAACGCGCTGAAGTTCTACGCTTCGGTGCGGCTCGACATCCGGCGCATCGGGGCGATCAAGAAGGGCGACGAGGTGATCGGCAGCGAAACGCGCGTCAAGGTCGTCAAGAACAAGGTTGCGCCCCCCTTCAAGACGGCGGAGTTCGACATCCTCTACGGCGAGGGCACCTCGCGCCATGGCGAGCTGCTGGATCTCGGGTCGAATTGCGGGGTCGTCGAGAAATCGGGCGCTTGGTACAGCTACGGCGGCGAACGGATCGGACAGGGCAAGGACAATTCCCGCGATTTCCTGCGCGAACGGCCTGAGCTGGCGCTGGAGATCGAGAACAAGGTGCGCGAGCACTTCGGGGTCAAGCCGCGCGGCGCTGACGTGCGGGACATCGAACCGGCTTGAGCGCGGCGCAGGTGGGCAGCAGACCGGAACGCGCGCGCCGGGCGCCTGCCCTGTAATCATGCCGCCGCGCGCACCGGTGTCGCTCCGGGCTCGTGCGCTGCAGTTTCTCGCGCAACGCGAGCACGCACGCGACGAGTTGGCCCGCAAGCTCGCGCGCCACAGCGAAGACGACGCGGCGATCGAAACGTTGCTCGACGAGCTCGAGCACCAGGATCTGCTCTCCGCCGAGCGATTCGCCGAATCGCTCGCGCGCCGGCGTGGCCAGCGCTACGGGGTCGCGCGCATCCGTAACGAGTTGCGCGGCCACGACCTCGACGAGGAAACCGTGGCCGCCCAGCTGCGTGCGCTATCCGAGACCGAATTCGCGCGCGCGCGCGCCATCTGGTTGCGGCGCTTTGGCGCGGTGCCGGCCGATCTTGCCGAGCGCGGGCGTCAGACGCGCTTTCTGGCCGCCCGGGGCTTTTCGGGCGAAGTGATCCGCAAGGTGCTTTCCGGGGACGACGAGACCTGACCTGACCGGCGCGCTGCTCCGATGCGGCGCTGCACAATCGGCCATTTCAGCGTGCTAACATTGCCCGTTTGACACGCAGCGGCCGCGCCGATTGGCGCGGCACCCAGCCGGATGCCCCTGCCTGAAACCAGCGTCGCGAGAACCCCCGTGCACACGCGTGCCGTTTCGATCCATGCGTTTCGGCGCGATGACGGGAACTGGGATCTCGAGGCCGAACTGAGCGACGTCAAGCCGCACGACCTGGCGCTGCAGGGCGGACTGCGGGTTGCCGGTGATCCCGTGCACCACATGCATCTGCGCGTGACGATCGACCCCGCGTTCTGCGTCATCGACGCGCTCGTCGTGGCGGATCGGGTCGCCTACCCCGGATATTGCGAGTCGGTCATGTCCGATTATCGAGCGCTGATCGGGTTGAACCTCATGAAGGGGTTTCGGCGCGGACTGCAAGAGCGCCTTGGGGGTGTGGCCGGTTGCACGCACGTCTCGGAACTGGCCCAGTTCCTGCCGACCGCCGCAATCCAGGCGATGGCGGGGAGCAAGCGCGCGCAACGCGAAGAAGAAGCCGCCGGGCGCGGCGCGCGCAAGCCCTTTCAGCTCGACCGCTGCCATGCGATGCGCACCGACGGCGAGGCGGTACGCCTCTACTACCCGAAGTGGTTCGCCGCAGCCCCCGCCGAACAACCGCAGCCGGTCGTCGATGGCGGCTGACCGGCTCCCCATTTCCCGGAATTTCCACGAGGAAACACGATGAAAATCCATGAATACCAAGGCAAGGAGATCCTCAAGAAGTACGGCGTCGCGGTGCCCCGCGGCATTCCGTGCTTCTCGGTCGAGGACGCGATGAAGGCGGCGGAGTCGCTCGGTGGCCCGGTATGGGTCGTCAAGGCGCAGATTCACGCCGGCGGACGCGGCAAGGGCGGCGGCGTGAAGCTTGCGCGCACCATGGCCGAAGTGCGCGAACATGCCGAGTCGATCCTCGGGATGCAACTGGTCACCCATCAGACCGGGCCGCAGGGCCAGAAGGTACGCCGCCTGCTCGTGGAGGAGGGCGCCGACATCCGCGACGAACTCTACGTCGGGATCGTCATCGATCGCGTCACCCAGCTCGTGACGGTGATGGCCTCCAGCGAAGGCGGGATGGACATCGAGGAAGTCGCCGCCCACACGCCCGAGAAGATTCACAAGGTATCGGTCGATCCCGACGCGGGACTTACCGACGCGCAGGCCGACGATCTCGCGCGCAAGATCGGCATCCCCGACGCGTCGGTGGCGCAGGGACGCGTGGTTCTGCAGAATCTCTACCGGGCGTTCTGGGAAACCGACGCGTCCCTGGCCGAAATCAACCCGCTGATCGTCGCCGGCGACGGGCGCGTGGTGGCACTCGACGCGAAGCTCAACTTCGACGCGAACGCGCTGTTCCGCCACCCCGAGATCGTCGAGTTGCGTGACCTCGACGAGGAAGACCCGGCCGAGGTCGAGGCGAGCGAGCACGATCTGGCCTACATCCCGCTCGACGGCAACATCGGTTGCCTGGTCAACGGCGCCGGGCTTGCGATGGCGACCATGGACACGATCAAGCTCTTCGGCGGCGAGCCGGCGAACTTCCTCGACGTGGGTGGCGGCGCCACCACCGAGAAGGTCACCGAGGCGTTCAAGCTGATGCTGCGCAATCCGAACCTCAAGGCGATCCTGGTCAACATCTTCGGCGGCATCATGCGCTGTGACGTCATCGCCGAAGGCGTCGTCGCGGCATCGAAGGCGGTGCACCTGACCGTGCCGCTGGTGGTCCGCATGAAAGGCACCAACGAGGAAATCGGCAAGAAGATCCTCGCCGAATCGGGGCTGCCGATCATTTCGGCCGACACCATGGGCGAGGCGGCCAAGAAGGTGGTCGCGGCCGCCAGCGCCTGAGAACACGGCGCGAAGCGCCGCCACGCGGCAAACCGGGGCGGCCCCCTTGCGGGCCGCCGGAAACCGAGTTTCGAAAACAGGGATTGAAGCGATGAGCATCCTGATCGACAGCAATACCAAGGTGATCACCCAGGGGATCACCGGCAAGACCGGGCAATACCACACGCGGATGTGCCGCGACTACGCGAACGGCAAGGCGGCGTTCGTGGCCGGCGTGCATCCGAAGAAGGCGGGCGAGGATTTCGAGGGGATTCCGATCTTCGCGAGCGTGCGCGATGCGCGCGAGGCCACCGGCGCCACCGTGTCGGTCATCTACGTGCCGCCCGGCGGCGCGGCGGACGCGATCTGGGAAGCGGTCGAAGCGGACCTGGACCTGGTGATCTGCATCACCGAGGGCATCCCCGTACGCGACATGGTGGTGGTGCGCGATCGCATGCGCAAGGAAGGCAGAAAGACGCTGCTGCTCGGGCCCAACTGCCCGGGCCTGATCACCCCCGACGAGATCAAGATCGGCATCATGCCGGGCCACATCCACCGCAAGGGCCGCATCGGGGTGGTTTCGCGCTCCGGCACGCTCACCTATGAGGCGGTCGCGCAGGTGACCGCGCTCGGGCTGGGCCAGTCCTCGGCCGTGGGCATCGGTGGCGATCCGGTCAACGGGCTCAAGCACATCGACGTGCTGCGCCTCTTCAACGACGACCCGGAAACCGATGCCGTGGTGATGATCGGCGAGATCGGCGGCACGGATGAGGAAGAGGCCGCGCAGTGGGTGAAGGCCAACATGAAGAAACCCGTGGTTGGCTTCATCGCGGGCGTCACCGCGCCCCCCGGCAAGCGCATGGGCCACGCCGGCGCCATCATTTCCGGCGGAAAGGGCACCGCGCAGGAAAAACTGGCAGTCATGGACGCCTGCGGCATCAAGGTGACGCGCGATCCCTCCGAGATGGGTTCCCTGCTGAAGACCGTGCTCTGAGCAACCCGCTGCGCGGGCGGGCGAGGGCGGAGGCGCAATGGAGTCGATGATCGAGTTCCTCGTCACGATGAGCTGGACGGCGGTGCTCCAGATCATCATGATCGACATCCTGCTGGGCGGCGACAACGCGGTCGTGATCGCGCTCGCCTGCCGCAGCCTGCCCAAGCACCAGCGGATGAAGGGCATCATCTGGGGCACCGCCGGCGCGATCGTCCTGCGGGTGATCCTGATCGTCTTCGCGGTGTCGATGCTGCAGATGCCCTTCCTCAAGCTCATCGGCGGGGCGCTGCTCTTTTGGATCGGCGTCAAGCTGCTGGTGCCCGAGTCGGGGCACGGGCACAAGGAAGTCGCGGCGGGCATCACGATCATGGCGGCGGTGCGGACCATCATCATCGCCGACCTGGTGATGAGCGTGGACAACGTGATCGCGATCGCGGGCGCGGCGCAGCAGGCCGACCCGGACCATCAAATCGGACTGGTGGTCTTCGGGCTGCTGGTGAGCATCCCGATCATCGTCTGGGGCAGCCAGCTGGTGATTTCGCTGATCGAGCGCTATCCGATCGTCATCTGGATCGGCGGCGCCCTGCTCGGCTGGATCGCGGGCGGCATGATGATCACCGACGTCTGGGTCGTGCGGACTTTCGGGGCGCCGGCGATGTGGGTCAAGTACGCGGCGGACCTCATCGGCGTGCTCTTCGTCGTCGGCCTGGCGAAGTGGCTGCTGGCGCGTTCGGCGGCGCGGGCGCCCTGAACGCGGGACGCAATTCACTCCTGACGCGCACCGGTTGTTGCGAGGCGCGCCGGGATTTTTGCGAGGCGCGCCGTGGTCAGGCGCCCGCAGTCGCGGCTCGTGACCCGCTTTGTGCGGACGCCTGACCACACCGCGCTGGGTGCGTCTTGGCTCGCTGGCGGATCGCTGCGTTGTCGCGTCGCGATCCGCGCTCCACGCGCTCGTCGGTGACGGCGAAGCGTCTCGCGGCGGGCGCCCGGCACGTGACCCGGGCGCCACGCGCCGCGAGGCCGCCCGCCGACGAGAGCGTGGGTCTGCAAGCAAGACACATGAGGCACCTGCGCAGTGATCACGGACGAACCGTTTGCTCAAGCATGCATGCCACTGCACTGCCCAGCGCGCCGCTGGCGGACGCGCGCCCGATCGGATAACGGGCCGATCGGGCGCGCGGGAGCGCGGTGTGCCGCGCGAAAGTTCGCGTGAGACCTGGGCGTGAGAGGATGGCGGCTCGTGCGGCTGCCGTTCATAGGAGGGCTGTGCTTGCCGACTTGCTGAACCGTGTGCAGACACGCCTCAAAGCGTGATGTGGTCAGGCGTCCTGACAAAGCGGGTACCGAGCCGCGACTCAAGGACGCCTGACGGCAGCACGCCACGACGGAAGTCCGCGAGCGACGACAGCGCGCAACGCCGCCACCCCCACGCCCCGAAACAACTGACCCTGAAGCCAGTGCGGCCGCCCGGCAGGGGCCATCCACCGTTCATGACATAGTCCCTTCGACCGGGATGGCACTCCCGCTAGGCTGACAAGATGGTAACGAGACCAACCGAGGCGGGAGGCGCGCTTGCGCGTCAGGTGGGCGCATCGATGCGCCCGCTTTGGCGTTCGCGCCTGCGTCGCATGGCGGCCGGGGCGGCGATCGTCGCCGGGTTCTGCACCTTGCAGGTCGGCTCGACGGGCGAGGGGTGGTTCGGCGCGGTGGACCGGTGGGTCTACGATGCCCGGCTGCGGATGCTCGACCCCATTCCCGACGACCGGGTCGTGATCGTGGACATCGACGAGCGCAGCCTCGCCGAGCAGGGGCGCTGGCCGTGGCCGCGTACCAAGATGGGCGAACTGGCGAAGCGCATCGCCGGTGACGGCCGCGCCGCGGTGCTGGGCTTCGACGTCGTGTTTGCCGAGCCGGCCCGCGAGGCGGGCGATGATGCCGCCTTCGCCGCTGCGATTGCGGGGCGCCCGGTGCTCCTGGGCTACTACTTCGGCAACGATTCCGGTGGGCTGCGCACGGGTGCGCTGCCCGAACCGGTGCTCCCACTGCATGCCTTGCGCCCTGCGCGGCCGGTCACCACGTGGGACGGGTTCGGCGCGAGCCTCCCGCTGTTGCAGCGCGTTGCCGCCGGCGCGGGCTTTCTCAATCCGCTGGTCGATCCGGACGGGGTGGTGCGGGCCCTGCCGCTCGTCGCCGCCCATGGGGAGCAACTCTACGGGTCGCTCGCCATCGGGCTGCTGCGCAGCTATCTCGGCGATGCCGCGCTGGTGGTTTCGGGCGACGCGGTGAGCCTGCGTGGCGCGCGCGGGACCGCGACGCTGCCGGTTTCGGAAGGAATGGCGGGGCTGGTGCCGTTTCGCGGCACGAAGAGCGCGTTCCGGTACGTCTCTGCGAGCGATGTGCTGACCGGACGCACGGATCCCGCCGTCTTCCAGGGCCGCATCGTGCTGGTCGGCACCAGCGCGCCCGGACTCACGGATCTGCGGGCGAGCCCGGTAAAGGCAACCTTTCCGGGCGTCGAGATCCATGCACAACTGATTTCCGGGGCGCTCAACGGCAGGGTGGGGCAGCGCCCGGCCGATGCTGGCGTGCTCGCGGCCGTGGCGATGGCTGTCGCCGGACTCGTGCTCGCGGGGAGTGCGCCCCTGCTGGGTCCGCTCGGCGTGCTGCTCATCGGTGGCATCGGTTTTGGTTCGCTGGTCGCCTGGAGCACGATCGCGTTCTCCAACCACGCACTGGTGCTGCCCCTGGCCGCCGGGCTGGTGATGGTCGTGGCATTGACCCTGTTCAATCTCGCGGCCGGATACATCGGTGAGGGCCGCTCGCGCCGGGCGGTGGTCGCGCTCTTTGGCGAGTACGTGTCGCCCGAACTGGTTGAGCAACTGGCGCTTGACCCGCTCGCCCACCGCATCGACGCGAGCGAGACGCGCGAACTCACCGTGCTCTTTGCCGACATCCGGGGTTTCACCGCGATGGCCGAGAAGATGGAGCCGCAGGACCTGCGCGAGTATCTCAACGAGTTCCTCACCGCGATGACCGAGGTGATCCACGCGCATCGTGGCACCGTGGACAAGTACATCGGTGATGCGGTGATGGCCTTCTGGGGGGCGCCGCTCGAGGATCCGGCGCACGCCGACCACGCGGTCGAGGCGGCGCTGGCGATGCAGCTCGAGGCGCAACAGCTGTCGCGCCGTTTCGAGGCCCGTGGACTGCCGCCGCTGGTGGTCGGCATCGGGGTCAATACCGGCATGGTGCGTGTGGGCGAGATGGGCTCGAAGCTGCGCCGTGCCTATACGGTGATCGGCGATGCGGTAAACCTCGCCGCGCGCCTGCAGGGGCTGACCAAGCGCTACGCAGCGCAGGTGATCGTCGGCGAGGCCACGGTTCGCCGCTGCGTGCAGGAGCGTTTCGGCGCGCTCGATCGGGTCACGGTAGCCGGACGCAGCGAGCCCGTGGCGGTATTCGTTCCCGCCGCCAGCGCAGAAGACGCCCCCACTGAGCCGCCTGCGAGGCCCGGAACGATCGCCATGGCCCGCCAGGAAAATGAAAGTTCGCGTTCTCGGGTGTAGCGGGGGCGTGGGCGCAGGCGCCCGCACCACATCGTTCCTGGTCGACTCGGACATCCTGGTCGACGCCGGCACGGGCGTCTACGACCTCACGGTCTCCGAGCTTGCGGCAATCGATCATGTCTTTCTGACGCACTCGCACCTGGATCACATCGCCGCGCTGCCGATGCTCGTCGACTCGGTCGGCGCGATGCGCGCGCGGCCGCTGGTGGTGCACGCGCTGCCCGAGACGATCGATGCGCTGCGCACGCACATCTTCAACTGGGTGATCTGGCCGGACTTTACCGAGATTCCGCACTACGAGCGGCCGTGGATGGTGTTCGAGCCGCTGGCGATCGACTCGGTCGTCGCGGTCGACGGACGCTACCTGCGCAGCCTCCCAGCGAGTCACACGGTGCCCGCGCTCGCGTTCCAGATCTACACCGACGACGCAGCGCTGGTGTTCTCGGGCGACACCGGACCCAACGACGAGTTCTGGCGACAGGTCAACGGTGTCGCGAACCTGCGCTACCTGATCGTGGAGACCGCGTTCTCCAACCGCGAGCGCGACCTCGCGGTGACCGCGAAGCATCTGTACCCGATCCAGCTCGGCGAGGAACTCGCCAAGTTGCAGCTCGAACCCGAGGTGCTGATCACGCACCTCAAACCATCCGATCGCGAGCTCATCACCTCCGAGGTCGGGGCATGGGCGGGGCGCTTCAAGCCGCGCGTGCTGGTTCAGGGAGAAGTGCTGGAGTTGTAGTGTCGGTCGTGACGTGATTCGTCACGCGGGTGACGCAAACCGTCACATTCGGTCGGGGCGCGGAATACCCGCAGAAGCGCGCTCCGCGCGGGTTTCGGCCCCGGCCAGCAGGAAGTGTGACGGACCGCACACTCGCGTTCCGCAGGACCCCCGAAAAGCTGCCGTTCGTCGCCTTTGGTGCCGCACAGCAGGTTTCTGGCACGGTCGCTGCTTCTTATGATCCCGAGCGACCTTCTCGCTTCAATGTTCCGAAAACTTCTGGAGAATTGAAATGCAAGTACGTAAACAACTGCAAAAGGGCTTCACCCTGATCGAACTGATGATCGTCGTGGCGATTATCGGCATCCTCGCCGCGGTGGCGATTCCGGCGTACCAGGACTATACGGTCCGGGCGCGGGTTACGGAAGGTCTGTCGCTGGCCGGTTCGGCCAAGATAACGGTGGCCGAGAATGCGGCGAACGGCGCTGCGACGCTTGATCTGGGCTGGACCGCTCCGGGTCCCACCCCCAACGTGACGAGCCTCGTCATCACACCCGCAACTGGCGTGATCACGATTACCTATACGGCGCGGGCCGGGGCCGGGGATATCATCATGACGCCGAGCTCGGCTGGCGTGGCCCTGGCGGGTGGCACGGTACCCACGTCGTCGATCAACTGGGTCTGCAACACGGGGTCACTGTTGGCGAAGTATCGCCCCTCCGAGTGCCGTTGATCTTCGACTCGCACGAATGAAAAACGCGGCCGCAAGGCCGCGTTTTCCTTTGTGCGCCCGGGACGAACTCAGGGTCGGCTGTGCTCGAACAACGCGCCGATGCGTCGCGCCGCCCCCTCCACATCGTCCACTTCGAACACTGCAGCAATCACCGCCACCGCATCGGCCCCCGCCTCGATCACCGAGCGCGCATTGTCGGGATCGATCCCACCGATCGCCACGGTATGCCACCCGCGCCTCCGCGCCTCGCGAAAGAGTTCGAGATCCGCCCGAACCGCCGCCGGTTTCGTCGCCGACGGAAACACGCTCCCGAATGCAACGTAGTCGGCGACGTCGATGACGCGCTCCGCGAGCGCGAGACGGTTGTAGCACGACACCCCGAGGATCTTTTCCGCACCGATCGCCGCGCGTACGGCAACCGGGTCGCCGTCATCGGCGCCGATGTGCACGCCGTCGGCATCGACGGCAAGCGCCAGTTCCCAGTCGTCGTTGACGATCAGCGGCACGCCGAATTCACGGCACGCGGCGCACAGCGCAAGCGCCTGTTCGCGGCGCAGCGCCGGATCGGCATTCTTGGCATGGTACTGGACAGCCGACGCGCCGCCCCGCAACGCTGCGCTGACGCGCGCGACGAGCTCGGCGGTGTCGGCGAGTTCGGGCGTAATCGCGTAGAGCCCGCGAATTCGCGCGCGCGCGCTGCCCCGAGCGTTGTCTTGATTGCCTCTGCGCCGGGCCCCGCGTGCGTCTGTCGCAACATCGTGACCACTCATCGGTGCCTCCTGTTCCGGGTTTCCCGGCAGGGTACCATCGCCTGTGACGGCATCCTCTCGTGGGCGCCGCAAACGCGGTGGGGAGCGAGATGACAGATGCCAACGGGGTCACGGGCGTCAAGGTGATGGTGATCGATGACAGCAACACCATCCGGCGCAGTGCGGAAATTTTTCTGGGCCAGGCGGGGGCGCGGGTGATCCTCGCGGAGGACGGCTTCGACGCGCTCGCCAAGATCGCCGATCACGAGCCGGATCTGATCTTCTGCGACATCCTGATGCCGCGGCTCGACGGCTACCAGACCTGCGCACTGATCAAGAAGAGTCCAAAATACCGGGATATCCCGGTGGTCATGCTCTCGAGCAAGGACGGGCTCTTCGATCGGGCGCGCGGGCGTATGGTGGGGTCGGATCTCTACCTGACCAAGCCGTTCACCAAGGATGGACTGCTGCGCACGGTCGGCGAGTACGCGAGCCGACGGACGCCTGCCTGAAGGGCCCGCGCAAGAGGAAACGGACATCATGAGCGCGCACACGATTCTCGTCGTCGAGGACTCGGCCACGGAACGCGACTATCTCGCCGACATCTTCACCACGAACGGCTACCGGGTGATCACCGCCGAGAATGGCGAGATCGCGCTGAGAAAGACCCGCGACGAGCGCCCGGACCTGGTCGTGCTCGACGTCGTGATGCCCGGACTGAGCGGCTTCCACGTGACGCGCGCGTTAAGCCGGAACCCCGAAACAAGGGACATCCCGGTATTGATTCTCACCGGCAAGTCGAGCGAGACTGACCGCATCTGGGGCATGCGCCAGGGCGCGCGGGACTACGTCGTCAAACCGGTCGCCCCGCTGGAACTGCTCGCGCGCATCGCGCGGCTGCTGCCCGAGACGGCCTCGGCGCCCACACCGGCGGACGCATCGTGACGAACGAATTCGACGACTTCTGCGACGCACCCGCAGAGGATCCGTCCGCCACTGCCGAAGCGCAGCCCGCGGGCCCGGCGCAGCGCCCGCACGACGTGCCCGATCGGGAAGAGCGCTTGCGCGTCTTCCAGGAGGAATTCGACGATCGCCTGCGCGAAGGCGCGACCGTCACGCGACAGGCGCGACTCGGTGTGCAGATCGGCACTCGCCTGTGGCTGGTCGATCTTTCGGAAGCCGGCGAAATCGTCGCCGTGCCGCCCGCATTCGCCGCCGTGCCGATGACCCAGTCGTGGCTGCGCGGGCTGGTGAATCTGCGTGGCGCGCTGCACGTGGTATCCGACCTGGCCGAGTTCCTGGGCGAGGCGCCCAGCGTGATCGGCCGGGATTCGCGCCTGCTGGTCTTCGCGGATCGGCTCAACCTCAACGCCGCGCTGCTGGTGGATCGCATGCTCGGCCTGCAGGACCTGGCCGCAATGACCCCGGGGCCGGCCGGCGACGGCGACTGGATTGACGATTCCGGGCGTTCCTGGGGCACACTTCATCTCCAGCGACTCGCGCTCGACGAGCGCTTCCTCGCGGTTGGACGCTAGGTGTTCGGAATCGACATGGAAGAACTCCCTCGAGTGCGCAGCATGGGAACGAGGCCGGACGTGAGAGCGCCCGCACCCGCGGAGCCGGACCTCACGGCGGACACCGCGATCTTCGACGATCTCGTCGAGAGCGAGCGGCACGACGACGCGTCCATGTCCTCCGCCGCAGGCCGCGGCGGCGGTGCGTACCCCGCCGCCAGCCCGCGACGCTTCAGCTTCCCGTGGATCGGCAAGCTTCCCTTCGAGCGCCAGGTGCGCATCTGGGTGCCGATGCTCGCGCTTGCGGCGTGCCTGAGCTTCTTCTTTCTGTGGCTCGATGCGCGCCATGGGGCTGAGTCCAACCAGGTCACCCACCTGATCGGCGAAGCGCTGACGCACTCGCAGCGGCTCGCCAAATCGGCGCCCAGCGCGGTCGGCGGAGACTTCGAGTCCTTCGTCCAACTCACCGAGAGCCGCCAGAAGGTCAACCGCGCGCTCCAGAAATTGCAGGAGATGGGCCGCGCGGCACCGGAAATGCAGAAGATCGCGTCCATCTGGCGTCCCTCCGACGAAGCGGCACGCCAACTTCTCGATCAGCGCGCGCTGCTGGAGTCCCTCGGCACCAGCGCGACGGCGCTCGCCGGGGCCGCCGCGAATCCCGCCGCTCTCCAGCAGGCCCGGGTCGCGGAGCGGCGGATCTTCCGCGAGAGCGAGCCGTTCCGGCTCGAGCTCGAGAACCTGCGTGAGCAGATCGCGGGGACACGCGTTCTCGAATGGCGCATCGCCGCGGCGCTGGTCTTCGGGGGCGTCGTGATCATCGCCGCGTTCGGGTTGGCGCGCGCTTATGTTCTCGAGGGCGACTTGCGGGCGGAGGCAGCGGAGGCGGAAAAGGCCATCGCCGAGCGTTTCGAGGAACAGGCCAAGCGCGCCAACGATCTGAACCAGACCGCGATTCTGCGGCTGATGAACGAATTGCAGGAGGTGGCGGACGGCGACCTCACGGTGCAGACGACGGTTTCGGATGACATCACCGGCGCGATCGCGGATTCGGTGAACTACACCGTCGAGGAACTGCGCAGCCTGGTGGCGCGGATCAACAGCACTGCCCGGCTCGTCAATGAGGCCTCGTCGCGGGCGCAGATGACCGCGTCCAGCCTGCAGGCGGCATCCGAACAGCAGTCGCGCGAGATTCGCGAGACGGGCGAGGCGGTGCTGCGCATGGCGCAGCAGATCAACGAGGTCTCCTCGCGCGCCTCCGAGGCGGTACAGGTGGCGCGCCAGTCGCTGACCGTGTCGCAGCAGGGTTCGCGCGCGGTCGGCAAGTCGATTGACGGCATGAACGGGATTCGCGACCAGATTCAGGAGACTGCCAAGCGCATCAAGCGGCTCGGGGAATCGTCGCAGGAAATCGGCGAGATCGTCGAGCTGATCTCGGACATCACCGAGCAGACCAACGTGCTCGCGCTCAATGCCGCGATCCAGGCCGCATCGGCCGGGGAGGCCGGCCGCGGCTTCACGATCGTCGCCGAGGAGGTGCAGCGGCTTGCCGAGCGCTCGGCCGATGCCACCAAGCAGGTGGCTACGCTGATTCGCGGCATCCAGACCGACACGCAGGATGCGGTGGGCGCGATGGAGCGCAGCACCCAGGGCGTGGTCGAGGGCACGCGGCTCTCGGACGACGCCGGACACGCGCTGGGCGACATCGGGCGGGTCTCGACGCAGCTGGCCGAACTGATCGAAGGCTTCACAAACACCACCTCGAGACAGGCCGCTTCGGCGGGCGCGGTCGCGCAATCGATCCAGCGCATTTTGCTGGTGACCGAACAGACCTCGGAAGGCACGCTGCAGACGGCGGGCTCGATCCGCCAACTCGCCGAACTGGCGCAGGAGCTCAAGAACTCCGTCGCGCGCTTCAAGGTAACCTAGCGCCGCCGAGCAGAAGGGAGCAATTCGATGCGCAAGAAGTCCCGATCCGCCACAGCCCTTGAGAACGTAGGCGAGCCCGCGCCCGCGACACGGAGCGCGGCGGATTCGTGGCTCGGCTCGAAAGCGCCGCAGCTCGCGGCACTCTCGTGGTGCATCGCGGAGATTCGGCAATCGCTCACCGACGCGCAGGCGGCGCTCGAGGCGCTGCGCGGCGCGGGCGGGCAAGGGGCGGCGGCAGACACGGCGAGCGCCGATCCGGATCGGCTGGCGGCGGCGCGCATCGCCCTGCATCAGGCCTACGGTGCGCTCGCGGTCGTCGAACTTCCCGGCGCGACGGTGCTGGCGCAGGAAGCCGAGAACCTGGTGGATGCGCTCGAACGCGGCGTCGTGGAAACGACCGTCGATGTGGTCGCACGGCTCGGCAACGCGCTCTCGGCACTGGCCGAGTACCTTGACGATCTGCTGTGCGGCGTCGCCGACCAGCCGCTGTACCTGTATCCGGCGTACCGGGGGCTGCTCGAGGCGCGCGGCGCCGAGCGCATCCACCCGGCGGATCTCTTCTTCCCGCCGATCGCCACGCGCGTGGTTCGCGAGGGACCGACGGCCGCGCCGCTCGCGGACGGTGCACTGCTCGCCGTGCGGTCCTCCTTCGAGAGCGGGTTGCTCAAACTGCTGCGCGATCCCGCGAACCGCGAAGCGATCGGACAGCTGCATCAGGCGATTGCAACCTTCGAGGCCTCGGACATCGCGCGGCGGCATGGATCGTTCTGGGCCGTCGTGCTGGCGTACTTCGAGGCATTGCGCGACGGGACCCTCGCGCTCGACGTGCTGGGCAAGCGCCTGATCGCACGCGTGAATCTGCAGCTGCGGCGCACCATCACCCAGCAGGCACCGGTTGCGGAGCGGCTGCAGCGCGACGCGCTGTTCGCGCTGGCCCGCGCCCGGGGCGGCAGCGAACTGGTGGTGCAGGTGCGCCAGGCATTCGCGCTCGACGATGCGGTGCCCGAGGATTTCGAAATCCCACGATACGGCGCGGTCGATCGCGCCGCCCGCGCGCAGGCGCGTCTGGCACTGTCGCACGCCACCGGCGCATGGGATCGGGCCGCTCGCGGCCAGACTCGCGAGCTGGCCGTCTTCGCTGCGGCAATCGACGAGTACTCGCAGGCGGTCCGCAACTTCGGGATCGGCGGGCTCGAGGCGCTGGCACAGGGCTGGATGGCCGCGGCGCGCGCGCTGGAAGCCGCGGTGGGCCCGGTCGACGAAGCGCTCGGCGTCGAGGTCGCGATGACGCTGCTCTTTGCCGAGGAGGCCCTCGAATCGGGTCTGCGCGAGCGCGAGAGCACCAATGAGCGCAGCACCGAGATGGCCGCCCGGCTCGCGTCGCTGCTTGCCGGAAACGCCGCATCGCCGATGCCCGGGTGGCTGCAGGAACTCGCGGTCGCCGCACAGGAACGCGTCACGATGACCGCGTTCATCAGCGAAGTGCTCGCGAATCTGCGCGGGGTCGAGAAGGTGCTGGATGCGTTTTTCCGCGACAACGGGAATCGCCTGGGGCTGCAGGCAGCGCTGGGCGAACTGGCGCAGGTGGGTGGCGCGCTGCGGCTGCTCGATCGCACGGAAGCGGCTGCGGCCGTCGACTCGATCAAGGCCCGGGTCGCGGATCTGGAACAGGAAACCGCATCACCCGATCCGAGCGCCTGCGAGGCGCTCGCGTTGGACGTGGGCGCACTGGGTTTCTTCATCGAAGACTTGCGCAATCCCGGTCGCGAGGCGGCCACCTATCGCTTCGACGCCGAGAGCGGCCGCTTCTTCGCCAGCCTGGTCGATGAGCGGCGCGATGCTCTCCCCGGCGAGTCGTTGTGGGCCGGATGGCTGGGCGCGGCCGAACCGGCCGCGGCGAGTGCAGGAGACGGCGCGCTGGTGCGCGCCACGGATTCCGCTCCGGCGGCGAGGCGCGTCGCCGACGCGCATGCCGGGGACGACGAGTCGGAAAGCGTCGCCGAAACCGTGGAACAGCGCCTCGGCGCGCTGCGCCGCGAGCTCGCCGAGGCGCTGGCCCGGCTCGATGCGGAGCCGGGCGATCCGGCCGCGCTCGCCGAGGTCGTGACGCGGCTGCATCAGGCACGAGACGGTGCCCAGATTGCCGACGATGCCACCTGGCGCGCTCGGTTCGACGACGCGCTCGCGCTGCTGGAGAAGGAGCCGACGGTTCCTGCCGACCGACTTGCGCGTGTCATGGGCATCGAGATTGCGGTGGTCAAGCAGGTCACCGTGCCGGTTTCCCGGGTGCCGCTCAGCGCAACGCCGGAGACGGAAACGCCGTTCAGCGCGGACGCGATCGGCGCGGCGCTGGACACGGAATTGCTCTATGTCTTCCTCGCCGAGGCACACGAAGTGCTCGATGCGATCGAGCATGACGCCGCTGCGCTCTCCGAGTCGATGTCCAACCAGGACCTGCTGACGACGATTCGGCGCGCGTTCCACACCCTCAAGGGCTCGAGCCGGATGGTCGGGCTGGACCTCTACGGCGAGGCCGCGTGGGCCGTCGAGCAGGTGATGAACCTGTGGCTGGCCGAGGCGCGCGACGGGAGCGGCGAGCTGCTGCGGCTCGTGGCGCGCGCACGCACGGTGCTGCGTTCCTGGCTCGCGGGAATCGAACAGGGCGCCGCCTGGGGCGCGGAGGCGCCCGAACTGATCGCGGCCGCGGCCGCGCTGCGTGACGCAGGCAGGCTGCCGGCAGGTTTCGCCGCCGGCACGCAGGTGTCGCTGGCGGGGCCGTCGACGGCGGACGCCGCCAACGAGACCGACGAGGTAGCCGTGGGCGGCGTCGAAGTCATCGACGACTGGGCCGCGGAGGCCACGACCGCCCCTACGGAGGCAGTCGAGCCGATCGACATGCCCAGCGCGGAGTTCGAGGCGATCGACATCCACGAGCCCGTCTCCGAAATCGACCAGCAGCGCTCCCTGCTCGAACTGGGCGGGGCGGAGTTCCTCGAGCTCGACGCCCGCAGCCTTTCGGTGCCGCCGATTCCCGATCTGCAGATGGGCATCGAGACCAAGTGGACGCAGGCAAGTCCCGCCCGGCGTGAAGTGCTCATCGGCGGGCGCCGCATCCGCGAAGCGCTCTACGCGATTTTCCTGTCCGAGTCCGACGTCAGCCTCGCGACGCTGGTCGCCGACGCGGACGAATGGCACCGTTCCCCGCTGCGTCCGGCCAACGAACACGCGCAGCACAGTGCCCACACGCTCAAGGGCAGCGCGGGCGTCGTCGGTCTGGACGATGTGCGCGAAGTTGCCGAACACATCGAGAATTTCCTCGCCGCACAGCGCGCGCTGGGCAACCAGACCACGCTCGAGGATCGCGCCGATTATTCCGGTCTCGTCGAGCGGCTGCAGGCGATGCTCCACCAGTTCGCCGCGGGCATGATGCCCGCAGGGGAGCCCGAGACCATCCTGCTGGCGCGCACGCTGGCCGCGCGGTGGCCGCTCGCTGACACCGAGCAGACCGACATCGCGGTGGCCCCGCCGGTCGAGGCGCCGGTCTGCGTCGATGAGTTCGATGCCGACCTGTTGCCGGTCTTCGTCGAGGAAGCACAGGACTGGCTGCCCCAGGTCGGTGAGCGACTGCGCGACTGGATGGCGCGTCCAAACGACCGCGGGCTGCCGCAGTGGCTGATGCGGGCGCTGCACACGGTCAAGGGCGGTGCACGCATGGCCGGCGCGATGACGCTCGGCCAGCGGATCCATGAAATGGAAGCCGAGGTCGAGGCCGCGGGAGCCCTGGACGAGGTGCCCGAGTCGCTGGTCGAGGAATTGATTTCCCGCCACGACGAAGTGATGTCGATGTTCGAGGCGGTGCGTGCCCGCAGCATGGCCGACCCGGATGCCGATGCGCTCGCCGGCGCACCCTCGGAGGGGACCGCGACGCCTCAATCGGTGGGCGAGGAGAGCGCCGCCGACGCCCTCCCGGCGGACGCCGATGCGCTTGCCGACGAAATCTCGGTGGCCGGTGCGACGCAGGATCCCGCGCGGCTGGAAACCGGCGCCGACACGATCGGCGTGGCGCCCTCGGTGCCGCACCACGAACCGGTGGCGGCATCGCAGCCGGAGACCGCGCAACGGCCGGGCGCCGGGCAGACGCAGCAGCCGCTGGTGCGGGTGCGCGCCGACGTGCTCGACGATTTGGTCAACCAGGCCGGAGAGGTGTCCATCGCGCGCTCGCGCATCGACAATTCGATGGGCTCACTGCGCCAGTCGCTCGGTGAACTCGCCGAGAACGTGGCGCGGCTGCGTGCGCAGCTGCGCGAGGTCGAGATCCAGGCGGAGACGCAGATTCAGGCGCGGCTCGCGCAGCAGCGCGAGAACCAGGGGGATTTCGATCCGCTCGAATTCGACCGCTTTACCCGTCTGCAGGAACTCACCCGCATGCTGGCCGAGTCGGTCAATGACGTGGCCACGGTGCAGCGTGGCGCGTTCCGCAGTCTCGACGAGGCCAGTCAGGACCTGCTGCGTCAGGGGCGTGTGTTGCGCGAACTCCAGCACGACCTGATGCAGGTGCGCATGGTTCCGTTCGGCTCCGCTTCCGACCGGATGTACCGCGTCGTGCGCCAGACCGCCAAGCAACTGGGCAAGCGCGTGACGCTCGACATCCGCGGTGGCGCTGTGGAGCTCGATCGAGGGGTGCTCGAGCGCATGGCCGCGCCGATCGAGCATCTGCTGCGCAACTGCGTGGCCCACGGCATTGAGGCGCCCGGTGCGCGCAGCGCCGCGGGCAAGCCGGAGACGGGCGAGATCACGGTCGAAGTTCGCCAGGACGGCAACGAGGTGGTGTTGCTGTTCGCCGACGACGGCGCCGGGCTGGATTACGAGAAGATTCGCGCGCGGGCGCTCTCCGCAGGGCTGGTGCGCGACGAACAGCAGTTGACCGAAGCGACGATCGCCGGTCTGATCCTGATGCCGGGCTTCTCGACCGAGAGCGAAGTCAGCGAGATCAGCGGCCGGGGCGTGGGACTGGACGTGGTTCACGAGGAGGTTTCCGCGCTGGGCGGGCGGATCGCGATCGAATCCGGGCCGGGTACGGGGACGCGCTTCACGATCCACCTGCCGCTCACGATGGCGATCGCACAAGTCGTGATCGTGACGGTCGGGGAGCTTAAGTACGCCGTGCCGTCGACGAGCTTCGAGCAGGTACTGCAGTTGCGCCCGCAGGCGCTCGCCCAGGGCTACGAGCAGGGTGCCATCGAGTGGCAGGGCGCACAGGTGCCGCTCTACTATCTGGCGACGCTGGTGGATGCGCCGGGGCTGACTCCGGTGGCGCAGCACTACTCGCAGGTTGTCGTGCTCCATTCGGCCGGGCAGCGCATCGCGGTGCACGTCGATACGGTGAGCCGCAACCAGGAAGTGGTGGTCAAGAACGTGGGGCGACAGGTCGCCCGGGTGCGCGGCGTGGCGGGTGCCACGGTGATGGGCAATGGCGAGATCGTATTGATTCTCAATCCGGGCCTGCTCGCACAACAGGTGGCCAAGAATGCCCTGTCCGGGGCCCGCATGGCCGAGGTGGCGCCGGCGCTGGCTGTTGCCCCGCCGACCGTGATGGTGGTCGACGACTCGCTGACGGTGCGCCGGGCGACCCAGCGGCTGCTCAATCGGGAGGGTTTCGAGGTGCTGCTCGCCAAGGATGGTCTTGACGCACTGCATCAGCTCAAGGATCAGCTGCCCGACGTGATTCTGGTGGACATCGAGATGCCGCGGATGGACGGTTTCGACCTGACCCGGGCGCTGCGCGGCGACCCGCGCACCGGCGAGCTGCCGATCGTGATGATCACTTCGCGCACGGCCGAGAAGCACCGCAGCCGTGCCCTGGAACTGGGTGTGGACGTCTTCCTCGGCAAGCCCTATCGGGACGAGGAACTGGTCGATAACATCCGTCGCCTGATGCGCGACGCGGAGGTGCGCCAGGCCGTGTCCTGAGCGGACGATCGATTGTGCGGTTGCGGGACGGGATCTACAATGTGCCCATGGATCCCGCTGAACTGAGCAATCATTTTCTGATCGCCATGCCCAGCATGGTCGATCCCAATTTCGGCCACACCGTGGTGTTTGTCGCCGAGCACAGCGACAAGGGTGCGCTGGGGCTGGTGATCAATCGTCCGATGGACATTGACCTCGCGACGCTCTTCGAGCGCATCGACCTCAAGCTCGAGATCGCGCCGCTTGCGCACGCGCGCGTGTTCTTCGGCGGCCCGGTCCAGATGGATCGCGGCTTCGTGCTGCATCAGCCGGTCGGCGCCTGGAGCTCCACGGTCGAGGTCGGTGGCGGGATGGCGCTGACCACGTCCAAGGATGTGCTCGAAGCGGTCGCGGCCGGCACGGGACCGGAGCGCATGCTGGTCACCCTCGGCTATGCCGGCTGGGGACCCGGGCAGCTCGAAGCCGAGATCGCCCACAACGCGTGGCTCACGGTTCCCGCCAGCGCCGATCTGATCTTCGAAACGCCCGCCGACGAGCGCTTCCAGGGCGCCTTCAACCTGCTCGGGATCGACCCAGCGTTTCTGGCCTCCTCGGCCGGGCACGCATGAGCGCCGCGGGCGAAACGCTGCTCGCATTCGATTTCGGAACGCGGCGCGTTGGCGTCGCGATCGGCAACACCCTCACCGGCACGGGCCGCGCCCTGGAGATCGTCGCCGCCGAGCGCAATGACCTGCGCTTCGGACGCATCGGTGAGTTGATCGACGAGTGGCATCCCGAGCGCCTGATCGTCGGGCGCCCGTTGCATCCCGATGGCGCGACACACGAAGGCACCGCGCGCGCCGAGCGCTTCGCGCGCCAGCTTCACGGCCGCTTCGCGCGCCCGGTGGAACTGGTCGACGAGCGCTATTCCACCGTTGAAGCCCGGCGCGCTGTCGCGTCCGGGGAACCCGACGACGCCGAAGCGGCGGCCGTCATCCTGCGGCAATACCTCGATGAACAACAAAACCCTTCTTGACGCCGAGTCGATCTACGGCGCGTTGCGCGACCGTGTTGCGGCGGGACTCGAGCCCGGGCGCACGCCTCACCTGGTGGGCGTGCACAGCGGCGGGGCCTGGATCGCCGAGCGCCTGCATCGCGATCTCGGCCTCACGACTCCGCTCGGCTCGCTCTCGTCGGCTTTTCATCGCGACGACTACGGTCGGCGCGGCCTGCCGGCGGAGATGAAATCCACCGGGCTGCCCTTCGACGTGGCTGGCGCCGACATCATCGTGGTCGACGACATCCTCTATACCGGGCGCACGGTGCGCGCGGTGATCAACGAGCTCTTCGACTACGGTCGTCCAGCACGCGTCGAACTCGCGGTGCTGCTCGATCGGGGAGGGCGCGAGCTGCCGATCGAGGCGCGCTACTGTGGCGCGGTGCACCCGCTCGCGCGCACCCAGGATTTCGTGCTGCGCCGTGCCGACGACGGCAGCCTGTCGCTGTCGATCACCTGAGACCCGCAACTTCATTTCATCTCATCCCAACCCGCTACCGAGCCGAAACATGCCACTGCGACATCCGCAACTGAGGCCCGACGGCAAGCTCGCCCACCTTCTCACCATCGAAGGGCTGCCGGCCGCACTGCTCCACCGCATCCTCGACACCGCCGCGAGTTTCCTCGGGGTCTCGGACCGGGACGTCAAGAAGGTGCCGCTGCTGCGCGGCAAGTCGGTGTTCAACCTGTTCTTCGAGAACTCGACGCGCACCCGCACGACCTTCGAGATCGCCGCCAAGCGGCTCTCGGCCGACGTCGTCAACCTGAACATCAACACCTCGTCGGCGGCCAAAGGGGAATCGCTGCTCGACACGATCGACAACCTCGCGGCGATGCACGCCGATCTCTTTGTCGTGCGCCACGCCTCGAGCGGGGCGCCCTTCCTGATTGCCGAGCACCTCAATCGCAACTACGGCGGGCGCATCCAGGTGGTCAACGCCGGCGACGGCGCGCACGGGCACCCCACCCAGGGGCTGCTCGACATGTACACGATCCGCCACTTCAAGAAGAGCTTCACCGAGTTGCGCGTGGCCATCGTCGGTGACGTGCTGCACTCGCGGGTGGCCCGCTCGGACATCCACGCGCTCACCACGCTCGGCGTTCCCGAGGTGCGCGTGATCGCTCCCGAAACGCTGGTGCCCGCCGGCGTCGAGCAACTCGGCGTGCACTACACGGCCGACATGAAGAAGGGACTCAAGGACATCGACGTGGTGATCATGCTGCGGCTGCAGAACGAGCGCATGAACGGCGCGCTGCTGCCCTCCGCGCAGGAGTATTACAAGCACTACGGGCTGACGCGCGAGAAACTCGCGCTCGCCAAGCCCGACGCGATCGTGATGCACCCGGGGCCGATGAATCGGGGCATCGAAATCGATTCGGCCGTGGCCGACGGCGCGCAGGCGGTGATCCTCAACCAGGTCACCTTCGGCATCGCGGTGCGCATGGCGGTGATGAGCATGCTGGTGGCGCCCTGAGGAACATGTGATGAAGATCTCGATCCTGAATGGCCGCGTGATCGACCCAGCGAGCGGGCTGGACGCGACGACCGCAATACACATCCAGGCCGGCAACATCGCCGCGCTGGGGGACGCGCCGGCGGGCTTCGCGCCCAATCGCACGATCGACGCGCGCGGCATGGTGGTGATTCCCGGACTCGTCGACCTGGCCGCGCGCCTGCGCGAACCCGGTTTCGAGCACATGGCGACCCTGGAGTCCGAAATCGGCGCTGCGCTCGCGGGCGGCGTCACGAGCCTGGCGTGCCCGCCGGATACCGATCCGCCGCTCGACGAACCGGGCCTGATCGAAATGCTCAAGCACAAGGCGCGCGGGCTCGACGCGACGCGCGTCTATCCGCTGGGCGCGCTCACCGTGGGCCTGAAGGGCGAAGCGATCACGGAAATGGGTGAACTCACCGAGGCCGGTTGTATCGCCTTTGCGCAACCGGGCGCGCTGATTTCGGACACGCAGGCACTGGTGCGCGCGATGCAGTATGCGCACGGTTTCGGCTACGCGGTCTGGCTCCAGCCCCAGGATCCCAAGCTCGGGCGCGACGGGGTCGCGCACAGCGGACCCGTGGCCGGCCGTCTCGGACTTTCCGGCGTGCCGACGATCGCCGAGACCATCGCGTTGCAGACGATCCTGGAACTGGTGCGCGCGACGGGGTGCCGGGTGCACCTGTGCCGCCTGTCTTCGGCCGCCGGGATCGAGATCGTGCGCGGCGCCAAGCGCGAGGGGCTGCCGGTGACCTGCGACGTCGCGGTGCACCACATCCACCAGATCGACGTCGACATCGGTTTCTTCGATTCGAACCACCGGGTGCACCCGCCGTTTCGCTCGCAGCGCGACCGGGACGGCATTCGCGCGGCGCTGGCCGACGGCACGATCGACGCGATCTGCTCCGATCACACGCCCGTCGACGACGATGCCAAGCAGCTCCCGTTCGGCGAGGCCGAGCCGGGGGTCACCGGGCTCGAGCTGCTGTTGCCGCTCACGCTCAAGTGGGCCGAAGAAGCGGGCGTGAAGCTGCCGGCGGCGCTGGCGCACCTGACCTTCCGGGCTGCCGACGTGCTCGGCGTCCCGGGCGGGCGCATCGCCGTCGGGGCCGCTGCCGACCTGTGCCTGTATGACCCGAACGAGCCCTGGAAGGTGGGCCGCGACACCCTGGTCAGCCAGAGCACGCACACTCCGTATTTCGGGCGCGAACTCACCGGCAGGGTGCGCACCGTGCTCGTGGGCGGTCGCGTGGCGCTCGAGCGCTAGGCCCCCGGCGCCTGCGACTGCGCACAGGGAACCTGAAACACCGCGCGATCCGCGAGCCGGATCGCGCTCAGCGACCCGCCCCACACGCAACCCGTGTCCAGGCCGATCAGCTTCGGTCGGTTCACGAGCCCCAGCATCGACCAGTGGCCGAAGATCACCGTGACCTCCGCGGTGCGTCGTCCCGGCACCTCGAACCACGGCAGGAAGCCCGCTGGCGACGCCGCGACGCCTTCCTTCACCGTGAAGTCCATCGTGCCCTCGGGTGTGACGAAACGCAGGCGCGTGAGCGCGTTGACGATCACGCGCAGCCGCGCGACGCCGCGCAGCTCGTCGCTCCACGCCGCGGGTTCGTTGCCGTACATCTCGTGCAGGAAGTCGATCCAGTCGGGTCCGCGCAGAACGGCTTCGACCTCGGCGGCAAGCGTGACGGTGCGCTCGGCGCTCCACTGCGGCAGCACCCCGGCATGCACCAGCAGGTGATCGTCCTCGAAGTGCGCGAGCGCCCGGGTGCGCAGCCAGTCGAGCAGTTCGGCGCGATCGGGCGCCGCCAGGATCGCCGCGAGCGTGTCCGAGCGATGCGCGGGACGCGCGCCGGTGGCGACCGCCAGCAGATGCAGGTCGTGGTTGCCCAGCACCACCGTGGCCCGCTCGCCCAGCGCGCGCACGAAACGCAGGGTTTCCAGCGACTGCGGACCGCGATTGACCAGGTCACCCGTGAAAAACAGGTGCGCGGGTGCGCCGACGCCGCCCGCCGCGCCTTGCCCGGCGGCCAGCCCGGCCCCGGGAATCTTCTCGGCAAGCGCCCGCAGCGCGGGCAGGCAGCCCTGCACGTCGCCGATCACGATGCCCGTCGGCTTCATCGGGCGCACGCGTCCGATCCCGGCCGCGGATCGGCGACAATAGGGCAAGTCCCTTCCCTGATCGAGCTCACTGCCAATCTGCCTGCTCCTTCCAACGAGAGAGAATGATGCCTGACATTGCTGCCGGCACGCCCGAGGGCCTGTCGCCCGGAATCTTCAAAGCCTACGATATCCGCGGCGTCGTGGACAAGACACTGACCCGCGGCGCGGTGCGTGCCATCGGCTCGGCGCTCGGGCTCTCCGCGCGCGAGAAGGGCGTGAGCACGATCTGCGTCGGGCGCGACGGGCGGCTCTCGGGCCCGTCGCTCAGCGCGGCGCTCGCCGACGGGATCCACGACGCCGGCATCGACACGATCGACGTCGGGATGGTCGCGACGCCGCTCGTGTATTTCGCCAACTTCGAACTGGGCACCGGGTCGGGGGTGGCCGTGACGGGCAGCCACAATCCGCCCGAGTACAACGGCATCAAGATGGTGCTGGCCGGCGACACGCTGTACGGGGAGACGATCCAGGATCTCTACCGCACCATCGTCGCGCCCGACTTCGTCGCGCGGCTGGCGGCGGTGCCCAAGCGCGGCACGGGCCGCGCGGAGGACGTCTCGGCGCGCTATGTGGCGCGCATCACCTCGGACGTGCATCTGGCGCGCCCGATGAAAATCGCGATCGACTGCGGCAATGGCGTCGCGGGCGCGAACGCACCGGCGCTCTTTCGCGCGCTGGGCTGCGAGGTCATCGAACTTTTCTGTGACGTCGACGGCACCTTCCCCAACCACCATCCCGACCCGGCGCACCCGGAGAACCTGCAGGACCTGATCCGCTGCCTGGCGGAAACCGACGCGGAAATCGGCATTGCCTTCGACGGCGACGGCGACCGGCTCGGCGTGGTCACCAAGGATGGCCAGATCATCTATCCCGACCGGCAGCTGATGCTGTTCGCCGCCGACATGCTGTCGCGCAATCCGGGCGCGCAGGTGATCTACGACGTCAAGTGCAGTCGCAATGTGGCGCGCTGGGTGCGCGAGCACGGCGGCAAACCGCTGATGTGGATGACCGGGCACTCGCTGATCAAGGCCAAGATGAAGGAGACCGGAGCTCCGCTCGCGGGCGAGATGAGCGGACACGTCTTCTTCAAGGAGCGCTGGTACGGCTTCGACGATGGGCTCTACGCGGGCGCGCGCCTGCTGGAGATCCTGTCGCGCCACGCCGATCCGGGTGCGGTGCTTAACGCGTTGCCTGACTCGATCACCACGCCCGAGCTGCACCTGCGCTGCGCCGAAGGCGAGAATTTCTCGATCGTCGCGCGGCTGCGCGACGAAGCCCGGTTCGACGGAGCGAGCGAGGTGTTCACCATCGACGGCGTGCGGGTCGAGTATCCCGACGGTTTCGGGCTGGCGCGTCCCTCGAACACGACGCCGGTGGTGGTGCTGCGCTTCGAGGCCGATACCGCGGCCGCGCTCGCGCGCATCCAGGACGTATTCCGGCGCCAGATCCTGCGCATCGCGCCGGATGCCAAGCTGCCCTTCTGAGCGCGCGGCGCGCCGCACCGAGCCATGAGCCGCGCGCTCTACTCGCTAGTCTGGTACCTGGCCACGCCGCTGGTGATGGCCTACCTGCTGTGGCGCTCGCGCCGCCAGCCCGAATACCGCCGGCACTGGGCGGAGCGTTTCGGGGCGGATTTCGGCGTGGATTTCGCGGTGGATTCGCCGCTCCGGCGCCCGCTGATCTGGCTGCACGCGGTGTCGGTGGGCGAAACGCGCGCGGCGGTGTCCCTCATCGAGGGCCTGCTGGAGCGCTACCCCGATCACGAGGTGCTGCTCACGCAGATGACCCCCACCGGGCGCGCAGCCGCCGGCGCGGCCGTTGCCGAGGCCTACGCGCAGCGGGTGCGCGTGCGCTATCTGCCCTATGACTATCCGCACGCGGTCGCGCGCTTTTTCGCGCGCTACCGGCCGGTGGTCGGGATCCTGATGGAAACCGAGTTGTGGCCCAACCTGATCGCCACCGCGGCACGCCGCGGGATTCCGCTCGCGCTGGTCAACGCGCGCCTCTCCGAACGCTCGCTGGCGCGTGCCCGGCGTTTCGCGGGCTTCGCGCGCAAGGCGCTCCATCGCTTTACGCTGCTCGCAGCCCAGACCGAGGACGACGCGAACCGGCTGATGGCGCTCGGCGCCCCGGCCGTGACCGTCACCGGCAACCTGAAATTCGACCAGACGCCCGGCGCGGAACTCGTCGCGCGTGGACGTGCCTGGCGCAAGCAATGGCCCCGGGCGCGCGTGCTGGTGGCGGCGAGCACCCGCGAAGGCGAGGAAGAACTGCTGCTCGCGGCGCTCGTGCGACACCCCGATCCGGCGCGGCTGACCGTGCTGGTGCCGCGCCATCCGCAGCGCTTCGACGAGGTGGCCCAACGCGTCGTCGCCAGCGGACTGCGTCTGGCGCGGCGCAGCGCCACCGTTGCGCCGGAAGCGTCAGTCGACGTCTGGCTGGGCGATTCGATGGGGGAGTTGCCCGCCTACTATGCGGCCGCCGACGTCGCCTTCGTCGGGGGCAGCCTGCTGCCGCTGGGCGGGCAGAACCTGATCGAGGCCTGCGCCTGCGCGACCCCGGTGCTCGTTGGGCCGCACACCTTCAACTTCGCGCAAGCCACCGAACAGGCGATCGAAGCGGGCGCCGCGCGCCGGGTGGCCGACGCCGATGCCATGCTGGAGGCGGCCGCGGCGTGGCTGGACGATGCCGCCGCGCGCGAGCGCGCCAGTGCGGCCGGGCTCGCGTTCAGCGCCGCGCATCGCGGCGCCACCGAGCGCACGCTCGCGGCGCTCGCACCGCTGATCGCGAAGGGAACGCGCCGGCGCTGAGTGCGCGCGGCTGCGCAGGACGAGCGCACGCAGGCCTGCGCGTCCCGCGGGTGCGGCCTTATTTCGCCGGCACCAGCAGCGCGCCGACCTTCTGCAGGTCTTCCGTGCCCAACGCGCCGGCGGTGGCCTGGAGACGCAACCCGTTGACGAGCACATCGTAGCGCGCCTTGGCAAGGTCGCGCTGGGTGGAAAAGAGCTGCTGCTGGGCGTTCAGGACGTCGATATTGATGCGCACGCCCACCTGGTAACCGAGCAGGTTCGACTGCAGCGACAGCTGGCTGGAGCGTTCGGCGGCTTCGAGCGCGCTCACCTGCGCGAGCCCGCTGCGCACGCCCCGGAAGGTCTGGCGCGCAGCCTGCTCGGCGGCGCGGCGTGCGACTTCCACGTCGGCGCGGGCCTTGTCGTGGTTGGCCGCCGCCTCGCGAATCCGCGCCTCGGTCGCCCCGCCCGTGTAGAGCGGAACGGCCAGCTGGACACCGATCAGTGCGCTGTTGGTGTTCGCGTTGAACAGGGTCGATGCGGCATTGCGGTTGTGCGCCAGCTGCGCGACGAGGTCGAGCGTGGGATAGCGTGCATAGCGCTGCTTCTCGATCTCGCGGCGGGCCAGTTCGCTGGCGGTGAGCGCTTGCTGGACCGCAAAGCTGTCGTCCCGCGCGCTCGACGTCCATTCTTCTTCGACGGGGGGCTGGGGCCCTTCGAGATGTACCCCGGCGCGCAGCGTGGGAAGGGGCGTCACCGGCTTGCCCACGAGGAGCGCGAGCGCGGCGCGGCGCACGTCAAGATCGTTCTCGGCGGCGATTTCCTGCGCCACGGTCAGGTCGAAGCGCGACTGCGCCTCCTGCTGGTCCGTGACGGTTGCGGTGCCCACCTCGAAATTGCGCTTCGCCGAGGCCAGCTGCTCGGAAATCGCCACCTTCTGGGAGCGGATCGTCGCGAGATTGTTCTGTGCGGCGAGCACGTCGAAGTAGGCCTGCGCCACGCGCAGCATCAGGTCCTGCTGCGCCTGGGCATACTGCGCCTCGGCGATCATCTCGGCGAGCTTGCTCTGCTCGTAGGCCTCGAAGTTCTGCGGGCGGTAGAGCGGGAAGGACACCGCTACGGCATAGCTCTGCCCGGTGAACTCGCGGCTTGCGGCGTTGCTGATGTCGATCTCCTGGCGGTTGATGCTGGCCGTGGCGTTCGCGGCCGGCAGCAGTGCGGCGCGGGCGAGCGGCACGCGCTCGCGGGTCGCGGCCAATTGCGCCCGCGCACTGGAGAGCTGCGCGTCGTGAACCAGCGCGTCGCGCCAGGCCTGCACGAGATCGGTGGCGAAAGCGGGTGAGCCGATCGCAAACAGGGTGGCAAGCACTCCGGCGCAGACGATATTGCGTTTCATGGCCTTCTTCTCCCAACCGAACCCGCCTGAATCCGGCAGCGGTGCAGCGTCAATCCCTAGAAGCGGAACGCCGGTTTCGTGGGGAACCCCACCAGCGGCCTGGCGACGGTGTCGAAGAGCCGCTCGGTGCGGAAGTCCTTCTCGCCCAGACGCGTGACCAGCTGCGCATGCATCGCGGGCAGTGCACCGACGATCGCGCACAGGCGCCCGCCCACGTTCAGCTTCGCGAGCAGTTGCGGCGGGATCATCTCGACGCTGCCCGAGAGCACGATCACGTCGTCTGGCTCGGACTCGAGGCGCAGCAGGTCGGCGGCGTTGCGCGGCTCAACCGTGACATTGAGGATGCCGGCGCGGCGCAGGTTGGCGGCCGCGAATTTCGCGAGTGCGGGGTGAATCTCGTAGCTGGTCACGTGGCGCGCGTGCTGCGCGAGCAGCGCCGCCATGAAGCCCGACCCGGCGCCGATCTCGAGCACCGTTTCATGGCGTTCGACGGCGAGGGCCTGGAGCATCAGCGCCTCGACCTTGGGCGCGAGCATCGTTTCGCCGGTGGCGACGCCATCCACGACCAGAGGCACTTCAAGGTCGGAGAAGGCCATCTCGCGGTACGCGGCGGGGACGAATTCCTCTCGCGGGACCTGGCACATCAGGTCGCGTACATCCTGATCGGAAACATTCCATGGCCGAAGCTGCTGTTCGACCATGTTGAAACGGGCGAGATCGAAGTCCATTTTAGGTTCCAGATGTCTCGACAAAAGGCAATTGGTGATTCTAACAAGCTCTGGGGCTCTTCCGGGCCCCGGAGCCCCTTTCTCAGGCCCCGGTCCCGGGCGGCGGCGCGCCCGGGTGCTCGCCCTCGATGTCGCCGGTCGGCGGGTTCTGCGCGTGCGGCCGCAGCCGCGCGGCGAGATCGTCGAAGAGCGTGTAGAGGACCGGGACGACCAGGAGCGTCAGCAGGGTCGAGGCGATCACCCCGCCGATCACCGCGTGGGCCAGCGGCGAGCGCTGTTCCGAGCCTTCGCCGGCACCGATCGCCAGCGGCAGCATTCCGAAGACCATCGCCAGCGTTGTCATCAGGATCGGTCGCAGCCGGATCTCGGCCGCCTGCAGCAGCGCCTGCGCGCGCTCGACGCCCCGCGCGCGGGCCTTGTTGGCGAAATCCACCAGCAGGATCGCGTTCTTGGTGACCAGCCCCATCAGCATGATGAAGCCGATCATCGAAAAGATGTTCAGGGTGGAGCGCCACAGCAGCAGGGCCGTGACGACGCCGATCAGCGCCAGCGGCAGGGACGCCATGATCGCGATCGGCTGCACGAAGCTGCCGAACTGCGAGGCGAGGATCATGTAGATGAAGATCACCGCGAGCACCAGCGCCTGTACGGCGAAGCCGAAGCTCTCGTTCATGTCCCGGTTCGCGCCGCCGGTCACGAAGCGATAGCCTGGCGGCAGTTCGATCGCGGAGAGCCTCTCCTGGACCATTCTTCCCGCCGTTCCCGGCGGCACGCCGTCGGTGTTGGCCGAGATCATCACCTCGCGGGCCAGATCCTTGCGGTTGATCTGCGTGGGGCCGACCCCCGGCTCGATGCTCACGACCTGGCGCAGCGCGACCATCCGCGGGCCCGCGTCGCCCTCGATCTGGTTCGACGCGATCGACAGGCGTTCCAGGTCGCCCAGCGCGTGACGCTCGTCGCGGGGCAGGCGCACCCGCACCTCGTAGTTCTCGTCGTCAGGCGCGCGCCAGGTGGTGGCCGCCTCGCCGACCAGCAGCGGGCGCAGCGCCGCGCTGATCGACGCCACGCCCACCCCCAGGTCGGACGCCAGCGCACGATTCACGTTCAGCAACACGGTGGGCTTGGCCGGCTTCGAACTCGAGTCGATCTCGACGACGCCCGGCACCGCGCGCAACTCCGTCTGCACCCGCTCGGCCAGGCGCTCGAGCACGGTTGCGTCCTGTCCCTGGACACTGATCTGGATCGGCTTGCCCGAGCCCACTGCGTCGAGGTTCCCCAGGTCGGTCAGCGTGACGCCGGGAATCCGGGCGATGCGCGCACGCACCGGCGCGCGCATCTGCTGCACCGAGAGCGCGCGCTCGCTGCGATCGACCAGGCGCGCGAAGAGCGTCGCGTAGTTGCGGCTGGGCACGATTCCGGTGCTGATCGTGCCGTAGGTGCCCGCGACGCCTTCGAATTCGCGAACCGCCGCCTCGACCTGGCGCAACTTGGCTTCGGTGAACGAGAGCGACGAGCCCACCGGCGTGTAGAACTGGACATAGAGTTCGTTGTTGTCGGCCTGGGGAACGAACTCGATGCCGACCTTCTGCGCGAGCGGAAACGAGCCGGCGAAAATGGCGAACGCCAGCAGTACCGTCGTCCAGCGGTGATGCAGCCCCCAGCCGAGCAGCGCGACGTAGCCGCCTTCGAGCCGCAGCATCAGCGCCTGGAAACGCCGCAGCACCCACGCGATCGGTCCGTTGCCCCGCGGCCCGTGGGCGTCCGGATCGCGCCAGACCGAGGAGAGCATCGGGTCGAGCGTGAAGGAGACGAGCATCGAGAGCAGCACCGCAAACGCGACCGTGACGCCGAACTGCTTGAAGAAGCGCCCGATGATGCCGCCCATGAAACCGATCGGCAGGAACACCGCGACGATCGTGAAGGTGGTCGCCGCGACCGCGAGTCCGATCTCGCGGGTGCCGTCGAAGGCAGCCGTGCGATGGTGCTTGCCCATCGCCTGGTGGCGCACGATGTTCTCGCGCACCACGATCGCGTCGTCGATCAGCAGCCCCACGCAGATGGAGAGCGCCAGCAGGGTCACGAGGTTGATCGTGAAGCCCATTGCGTACATCACCAGGAAGGTGCCGATCAGCGAGATCGGCAGGGTCAGCCCCGTGATCACGGTCGAGCGCCACGAAGACAGGAACAGGAACACGATCAGGATCGTCAGCGTGGCGCCTTCGAAGATATTGCGCTCGACGCTCTTGACCGAGTTGCGGATCGAGGTCGAGGCGTCGCGCACCACGATGAGTTCCACGTCGGGCGGCAGTTGCCGGCGCAGCTCCGCGCTCACCTCGCGCACGCGATCGACGACGGCGATCGTGTTCTCGCCTTGGGCCTTGACGATGTCGAGCGAGATCGCGCGCTGTCCGTCGACCAGCGCGGCGCTTTCCTCTTCTTCCTGCCCGTCGAGCACGTTCGCGACCTGCCCGAGGTAGACCGGCTGGCCGCCGCGGCGCGCGACGATGATCCGCGCGAAATCCTCCACGGCCTTGAAGCGCGCCTTGATCTGCACGACCTGCTCGCGGTCGCGCCCGATCAGCGTGCCGGCCGGCAGCTCCTGGTTCTCGGCGCGCAGCGCGTTGATGATCTGGTCGATGCCGACGCGGCGCGCCTCCATCTCGCCCGGATTCAGGGTGACCTGGATTTCTCGTCGCACGCCGCCCACCAGCGTCACCCGGCCCACGCCGCCGGCGTTCTCCAGCCGCCGCTTGATCGTCTGCTCGGCCAGCGTCGTGAGCTCGCGCGTGTTGCGGCTTGCCGAGCGCACCGCGATCGAGACGATCGGGTTGTCGTCCGGATTGATCCGGGTGACCAGCGACTCCTTCACTTCCTTCTTGAACGCCGAGCGCACCGCGGCGATCTTCTCGCGCACGTCCTGCGTCGCGCGCGTCGCATCGACGGCCAGGTCGAAGCGGATGATCACCAGCGAGAAGCCTTCGTAGGAACGCGACGAGAGCTCGTAGATGCCGCTGATCGTGTTGACCTGCTCCTCGATGCGGCGCGTGACGTCCGACTCGACCACTTCCGGCGATGCACCCGGGTACTCGGTCTGCACCAGCACCACCGGGAACACCACATCCGGGAACTGATCGATGGGGAGCCGGTTGTAGGAGAACAGGCCCAGCACGACGAAGGCGACCATCACCATCGTCGCGAAGACCGGATGGTTGATCGAGATGCGGGTGAACCACATGTGCGGGGCCGTCCGCTCGGGGGCTAGGGGCGCGACGCCGGCGCGGGAATCATTTCCACGCGGGCCCCCGCGCGCAGCGTGCCCAGGTTCACGCCCACGATCCGCTCGCCCGCGCGCACGCCCTCGAGCAGCTCGAAGGCGCCGGCCGTGCCGTCGGCCGCGAGCGCCGACTCATCGCGCGCGCCGAGCCGCACATCGCGCTCGGCGATCTGATCGCCCTCGATCACGTAGACGAACATGCGGCCGTTCGCGTCGCGCACGGCCGCCAGCGGAACGGTCAGCACGCCGCTCCTGCGATCGATCGCGAGCGAACCCTGCGCGAACATGCCCGAGCGAATCCGCTGGTCGGGGTTCGCCACCGACACATAGATCAGTACCGAACGCGTGCCTGCCTGCGTGCCCGGGTTGATGCGCACGACCTTGCCGATCTGTTTCTCACCGGCGCCGTCGATGCGCAGCTCGACGTTCTGTCCGACCCGGACCCGGCCGATCTCGGTGGAGGGAACCGCCGCCTCGATTTCCATTTGCGACAGGTCCACGATGCTCAGGATGCGGCTGTCGGGCGATACCTTTTCGCCGGGCTGCGCGAAGCGCTCGGCGATCATGCCCGCGATCGGCGCGACGAGCTCCGTGTCGGCGAGCGCCTTGCGCGCCTGGGCGAGTTGCGCGGTGGCCGCGTCGAGTGCGGCGCGCGCCACGTCGAGCCCCGAGCTCGCGTTGTCGAAGCCGTTCTGTGAGATGAATCCCTTTTCCAGCAGCTGGCGGTTGTTCTCCACCGTCCGGCGCGACTGTTCCACCTGTGCCTGCCCGCTGCGCACCTGCGCCTCGCGTTCGTTGATGCGCAACTGGAAGTCCACCGGATCGACCCGGGCGACGACCTGGCCGGCGCGCACGCTCATGCCTTCGCGAACCGTGACTTCCCGGAGTTCGCCCGTCACCTTGGATTTGACGAGGACCTGGTTCACCGGCTTGAGCGTTCCGGTGATCGGCAGTCCGCGCGTGATGGTCCCCGGCGCGATGGTGAGCACCTCCGCGGCGGACAGTTGCAGCGTCGCCGGTGCGGCAGCGCGGGTTGCCGGGGAGGGCGCGCCGGCCGGAGCGCTCTGTGCCGGGCCCGCGCCGGGCTTCACGCCAGAGCCCGCCGGCGCGAAGCGCTCGCGCAGCCCGAATGCCGCGGCCGCGAGCGCCACGACGACGAGCGCGATCCACCATTTCCGGTTGTTCATGTCAGGGCCTTTTCCGGTGCAAGCGCGCGGAGCACGAATTCGAGATGGGCGTTGAGGAAGCGTTCCGGGTCGATCACCAGCTCGGGTGCGCAGCAGGGGGCGATCGAATGGCTCCAGATCGCCTTGAGCGCGATGGGTGCCATCCACAGGTTGACGGCAACCTCGACGTCGATCGGGCGGAATTCGCCGCGTGCGATGCCGCGCTCGAGAATCGCCGCGAGCACGCGCGATCCCGGCGTGACCACTTCTTTCTGGAAGAAGCGCGCCATGTCTGGGAAATTGCGGGCTTCGGCGACGATCATTTTCGAGATCCCCGAGAGCCGCGTGGCGCCGATCTTCGACCACCAGCCGAAGAAACACAGCCGCAGCAACTCGCTGCTCGGCGCGTCCGACTGGGCGATGCCCTGCCCGAAAGTCTCGATCAGCGGCACGATGCTCTGGCGCACGAGCGCCTTGAACAGTTCTTCCTTGCTGGCGAAGTACAGGTACAGCGTCCCCTTGCTGACCCCCGCATGCGCGGCGATATCCTCGAGGCGCGTGGCCGCATAGCCGCGCTCCACAAAGAGCTCGAGGGCCGCTTCGATGAGTTCCGCGGGGCGGCTCTCCTTGCGGCGTTCCCAGCGGGGCGCCGGCGCGCGGGGCGGCTTTGGACGGGGTCTGGGCGAGATCGGCATCAGGTTAATGACCAATGGGTCAGTAATGCTAGTCCCTGCGCCGGCAGCGGTCAAACGGGTCGTTCCGGCCCGGGTTTCCAAACCCGTTTACTATTGGCTGCTGTGCCGGCACCGTCGGGGTTTCCGTCGGGCGCGGGCGCTGCTGACGAGGGAAAAACGAAAGCGATGAGTGCAGAAGCGAAGTTCACTGCCGCCACGGCAACCGTTGATCAGGCCGCGATCCAGCCGCTGCCCAATTCCCGGCGCATCTACGCGCAGGGCTCGCGTGCGGACCTGCGGGTGCCGATGCGCGAAATCACGCTGGCCGACACGCCCAGCGCGATGGCCGGTTCGGGCGGCATCGAGGTCAACCCGCCGATCACCGTCTACGACACCAGCGGTCCCTACGGCGACCCGGACGCGCAGATCGACATCCGTAGCGGCCTGGCGCCGCTGCGCGCCGCCTGGGTCGAAGAACGCGGCGACACCGAGGTGCTCGACGGACCCAGTTCGGCCTTCGGCCAGGAGCGCCTTGCGGACCCCGAGCTGGCCGCGCTGCGCTTCGACCTGCGCCGCGCGCCGCGCCGCGCGAAAGCCGGCGCCAACGTCACGCAGATGCACTACGCGCGCCGCGGCATCGTCACGCCCGAGATGGAGTTCATCGCGATCCGCGAGAATCTGCGCCGCAATGAATACCTCGAGAGCCTGCGCGCGAGCGGGCCCAACGGCGAGCGCATGGCGAAGATGATGGGGCGCCAGCATCCCGGGCAGTCGTTCGGCGCGAGCATCCCCGCCGAGATCACGCCCGAGTTCGTGCGCGACGAGGTGGCGCGCGGCCGCGCGATCATTCCGTCCAACATCAACCACCCCGAGTGCGAACCGATGGTGATCGGGCGCAACTTCCTGGTGAAGATCAACGCCAACATCGGCAACTCCTCGCTCGGATCCTCGATCGGCGAGGAGGTCGAGAAGATGACCTGGTCAATCCGCTGGGGCGGCGACACGGTGATGGACCTCTCGACCGGCAAGCACATCCACGAGACGCGCGAGTGGATCATCCGCAACGCGCCCGTGCCCATCGGCACCGTGCCGATCTACCAGGCGCTCGAGAAGGTCAACGGCAAGGCCGAGGACCTCACCTGGGAGATCTTCCGCGACACGCTGATCGAGCAGGCCGAGCAGGGCGTGGACTACTTCACGATCCACGCCGGGGTGCGGCTCGCCTACGTGCCGATGACCGCCGAGCGCATGACCGGCATCGTCTCGCGCGGCGGCTCGATCATGGCCAAGTGGTGCCTCGCGCATCACAAGGAGAGCTTCCTCTACGAGCGCTTCGAGGACATCTGCGAAATCATGAAGGCCTACGACGTGTCCTTTTCGCTCGGGGACGGACTGCGTCCCGGGTCGATCTACGACGCGAACGACGAAGCGCAGCTCGCCGAGCTGCGCACGCTGGGAGAGCTCACCCAGATTGCCTGGAAGCACGACGTGCAGGTGATGATCGAAGGGCCCGGCCACGTGCCCATGCAGCTCATCCGCGAGAACATGGATCTGGAGCTGCGCGATTGCGACGAGGCGCCGTTCTACACACTCGGGCCGCTCACCACGGATATCGCCCCCGGTTACGATCACATCACCAGCGCGATCGGCGCCGCGCAGATCGGCTGGTACGGCACCGCGATGCTGTGCTACGTCACGCCCAAGGAGCACCTCGGGCTGCCCAACAAGAAGGACGTCAAGGACGGGATCATCACCTACAAGATCGCCGCGCACGCGGCCGATCTGGCCAAGGGTTTCCCCGGCGCGCAGATCCGCGACAACGCCATCTCCAAGGCGCGCTTCGAGTTCCGCTGGGCCGACCAGTTCAACCTGGGGCTCGACCCGGACACCGCCAAGGACTTCCACGACGAGACGCTGCCCAAGGACTCGATGAAGGTGGCGCATTTCTGCTCGATGTGCGGGCCGCATTTCTGCTCAATGCGCATCACGCAGGACGTGCGCGACTATGCGCGCGCGCAGGGCGTTTCCGACAAGGAAGCGCTCGAGCTGGGGATGAAGGAGAAGGCGGTCGAGTTCGTGAAGAAGGGCGGGGAGATTTACACGCCGGGCTAAAGGCGCGTTCCGCCAGCGATTTTTGCGCGTTTTCGGGTCGTTTGATTGGCGCGCGGCTGATTCGGCGTGGCGTGCCGCCGTCAGGCCGATTCAGTCGGCGCTCGTTACCGCCTTGGTGAATCGGCCTGACCGCGTCCCGCTGCGGCGCGGGTTCGCGCGCCAGCAGTCCCTGCGTTGCCGCGTCACGATCCGCGCTCCACGCGCTCATCGGTGACGGCGAAGCGTCTCGCGGCGGGCGCCCGGCACGTGACCCGGGCGCCAAGCGCCGCGAGCCCGCCCGCCGGCGAGTACGTGGGTGTTCATGCAAGACCCATGAGCCATCCACGCAGCCCCACGTACGATCCGCTCACCAACACCTGTACGCTGCCGCCCTGCCCAGCGCGCCGCTGGCGGACGCGCGCCCGATCGGATAACGGGCCGATCGGGCACGCGGGAGCGCGGTGCGCCGCGCCACGGCCCGCGTGAGACCTGAGCGCGCGGACACTGGCGACCCTTGCGCTGGTTGCCGGCACGAGGGCTGTGCCTGCCGACTTGCTGAACCGCGTGCAGACACGCCTCAAAGCGTGATGTGGTCAGGCGTCCTGACAAAGCCGGTATCGAGCGGCGACTCAGGACGCCTGACGACAGCACGCCAAGACGAAAGCCCCGCACGCGAGGACAGCACGCCAAGACGAAAGCCCCGCACGCGACGACAGCACGCCACGCCGAAAGCCCCAAGAACGAGCACAGCACGCCGCGACGGTGCGACAATGACAAGTCGCATTCGTGTCTGGAGAGTCGCCCGTGAACCTCGAGAAGATCGTCTTCGGCTTCTTCATCATCCTGGCGTGCACGCTGAACTTCGGCTTCGTGATCGGTGACATCGACCGGCCCGAGCTGCACCACCGCTTCGAGCTGTTCGCCGCGCTCGTGGTCACGCTGATCGCCACCGTGCTCAAGTTCGGCGATCGCACCCACATCGGCGCGACGCACCTCGCCACCAGCCTCGTGGCCACGTTTCAGCTGCTGTGGGCGGTTGGCTACTGGATGTGGCTGGTCAACATCACCGGGCAGGAGATGACCGGCACCACGATGAGCACGGTCGTCTCGCTCTCCGCCGGGGCGCTGCTCGCCAACCTGATCTCGGTGGTGCTGCTGATCGGCGAGACCTTGCGCCAGCACCGCTAGCGGGACGCGCGTTGCCGCATTCCGCAGACCCGCGCGCCGCCATGGGCGACGCTATCTTCCTCATCCTGAGGCGCCTGCGCGCGCCCCTGATCACGCTGATCTCCGCCTACGCGATCTCGGTCGCGGGCCTCGCGATGATCCCCTCGGTCGACCCGCAGGGACAGTCGTGGACGATGAACATCTTCCACGCCTTCTACGTGATCAGCTTCACCGCGACCACGATCGGCTTTGGCGAAATCCCGTATGCGTTCAACGACCTGCAACGCCTGTGGGTGACCGGCAGCATCTACCTGTCGGTCGTCGCCTGGGCCTACACGATCGGCTCGGTGTTCGCGCTCACCCAGGACCCGACGGTGCGCGAGACCTTCTACCGGGCCTGGATTTCGCTGCGCGTGCGCGGGCTCGCCGAGCCCTTCTACATCGTGTGCGGCTACGGGCAGAGCGGCAGCGCGATGTGTCTGGCGCTGGACACGATGGGCATCCGGGTCGTGGTGATCGAGACGCGACCCGAGCGCGCGGCGGGCATCACGGTGGTCGACTACCAGCTGCCGCCGCTGGTGATCCGTGGCGACGCACGGTTGCCCGAGGTGCTGGTGGACGCCGGCGTCGAATCCCCGTTCTGCCGCGGCGTGCTGGCGCTCGCCGGCGGCGATGGACCGAACCAGTCGATCGCGATCAGCACCGCGATGCTGCGACCGGGACTGCAGGTGGTCGCGCGCGCCGTCTCGCAGGTGGCGCGCGACAACCTCGAGTCCTTCCCGCACGTCGAGGTGGTCAACCCCTTCGAGACTTTTGCCTCCAACGTCGGGCTGGCGCTCACCGAGCCGGGCGTCCTGCAGCTCGAGGAGTGGCTGACCGGCGCACCCGGGACCGAGCGCCCCGAGTTCTTGCGCCTGCCCAAGGGGCACTGGATCGTCTGCGGCTACGGGCGCTTCGGCCACGCGCTCGGGCGAACGCTTGACGCCGCGCGCATCTCGTGGCACGCGATCGATCCGGGCGTGGCGCAGGAAAACCTGTTGGATCACAGCGTCGTGACACCCGGCTCCGCGAAGCCTCGGGCCGCGAAGAAGGGCATCGGGACCGCGGGCGTTTCCACCCCCGCCGTGCCCGAGGGGGAAGACGCGCGGGTCGTCACGGTGGATGACGCGGACTTTGCGCTCGACGAGGCCGGGATCGAGCAGGCGGTCGGATTCGTGGCGGGAACCGACAACGACGCGGTGAACCTCGCGTTGGCGAATCGGGCGCGCAAGCGCAAGCCGGAACTCTTCGTGATCATTCGCCAGAACCACGTCGCGGACCGACTGCTGATCGAGGCCGCCGGCGCGCAGATGAAGTTCGTCCAGGCCGAGCTGATGGTCCACGAGTGCCTGCAGATTGTCACTTCGCCGCTGACCAATCGTTTCCTGACCAGGATGCGCCGCAAGGGCGCGGCGGCGGCGTCCCAGACCATGGCCGCGCTGCAGGCGGTGGTGGGCGAGCGCGTCCCGGCACTATGGGGATTCTCCTGCGACACGTCGCTGCCGGGCATGCGCCGCGCGTTCTCGGCGCGGATCGATCCGCCCTTCGCGCTGCACGACCTGCTCACCGATCCGACCGAGCGGACCCGGAAGCTGGGGCTGATGGCCCTGCTGCTGGTGCGCGAAGGCAAGACCGAACTGCTCCCGGCGCCCGACACGCTGCTCGAAAAGGGCGACGAGGTGCTCTTCGCGGGTCGGCCCGGTATCCGGCGCATCCAGATGCGCTACGCTTACGACCCGGCGGCGATCGAGTACGTGCGCACCGGCCACGATCCGCCGCGCGGCACGGTGTTCCGCTGGTTTGCGCTGCGCTCGATCCTGAAGGCGCGCGAGCGCGCGGAGCAGCACTCGGAGCAGCAGAAGGGCTAAACGGCGCGGGACTCAGCGGTGCGCGACACGGGCCCCGTCACGTTTGCTTACAAGACTTGCGGTTGAGTTGTGGTCATGCGAGGGCTGGCCCGTTACTGTGGAGCTGCAGTCACACAACGGAGTCCCTCATGAACACCAAACGAATCGTTGCACTCCTCGCGCTCTCCGGGTCGGTGCTGGTCACCAGCTCCGCTTTTGCAGGAGATGCGGTTGTCGGCGCGCTCTTCGGCGGCGGCCTGGGCGCGATCATCGGGCAGTCGGTCGGCGGCCGCGACGGAGCGATCGTCGGCGGCGCCCTCGGCGCGGCAGTCGGCGCGAGTTCCGCGCACAACCGCTACTACGGTGAGACCGGCTATTACGGCGGTTCCGACTATTACGGCGGATCCGGCTACTACGGGGGCTACGGCGGTGCGCCGGCCGTGGTCTATGCGCCCGCACCGCGCGTCATCTATTCGGCGCCCTCGGTGGTCTATCGCGCGCCGCCGCGGGTGGTCTACGGCGGCCCGGTGGTGGTCCAGGGGTCGCGCCACGGCGGGAACTACCGGCACTGGGACAGGTACCAGCGCGGTGACCATCGCGGCGACCGGTACGAAGGCCGCTACCCGCGTCATGAGCGGGGCGGGTACCGGTAAACGACGGAGACACGGCAGAAGTACCCCTGACGTCGTCTCCCCCGCGTCCGCCACGGAAGCTATGATGTGGTCTTAGCGGCGTGGCGCGGAGCAAGGCTCCGCCAGCAACACGGCCGCCCTCGGGCGGCCGTTTCCGTTGTTGCGCACCGATCGCGTCGTTCACGAAAGCGACTGATGAACACGACCATCCACGACATCCACATCGCGCAGTCCACCCCGCTGCCCGAACCCAGCCTGCTGCGCCGCGAGCTTCCCGCCGGCGAGGCGGAGGCGGTTTTCATCGCGACCGCGCGCGAACGCGCCCGCGCCATCCTGCGTGGAGATGACGACCGCCTGCTCGTCATCGTCGGACCCTGCTCGATCCACGACCCGAAGTCGGCCCTCGAATACGCGACGCGCCTGCGCGATGTCGCGACCCGCCTGGCGAACGACCTGCTCCTCGTCATGCGGGTGTACTTCGAAAAACCGCGCACCCGCATGGGCTGGAAGGGCCTGATCTACGACCCCACCCTGGACGGCCAGGGCGACATCGGCGAGGGCTTGCGCCACGCGCGCCGCATCCTGCTCGAGTGCGCGCGACTCGGCGTGCCGGCTGCGTCCGAAATTCTCGATCTGGTGACGCCGCAGTACTACGCCGAGCTGCTCACCTGGGGCGCGATCGGGGCGCGCACGGTGGAAAGTCCGCTGCATCGCCAGATGGCCTCGGCGCTCTCGGCACCGGTGGGTTTCAAGAACGCGACCGACGGCAGCGTCAGCGTCGCCATCGACGCCATCCACGTGGCGTCGCAGCCGCACTGCTTCCCGACCATATCGCTGGAAGGCAAGGCGATGGTCATCACCACCACCGGCAACCCGGACGGACACCTGGTGCTGCGCGGCGCCAACGGCGGCCCGAACTGCGATGCGGCCAGTGTCGAACAGGCCGTCGCGGCGCTGGTCGACGCGGAACTCACGCCGCGGCTGGTGATCGACTGCAGTCACGGGAACAGCAACAAGGACCACGCGCGCCAGCCGGTGGTGGCGGCGGATATCGCGCGCCAGCTCGCCGGCGGCAGCCGCGGCGTGTGCGGTGTGATGCTGGA
>JAGXFR010000034.1 GCA_024637155.1 Burkholderiaceae bacterium
CACACGGCCGCCATCGTCATCAGTTCCATTCTTCTGCTCCTGGTTATCGTCCAGGTACAGATAGACACCGCGTTTATCCGGGCCGCCCCGCAACACATTTGGTGAGCGTTTGGTCTGAATCGGGGTTCTTTTGGCACGCACCGACGCGCTTTGGCACAGTACAAACGTCGCGCGTGCAGGCGGGTGCAGGCGGGTGCAGGCGGGTGCAGGCGGGTGCAGGCGCAGAAAGGGCAGCGCCGCCCACCCTAAGTGCTTGTTGCAATTGATGATTTTTCAGAACCCCGCAGTGTATCGGGGCGAGATCGCAGGGCTTGATGTTGGTGCCGACTGCCCGACTCGAACGGGCGACCTACCGCTTACAAGGCGGTCGGAAGGAAGCCAATCAAGTAATGGAGCGCCTACTGCTAAGCAAGCCACCAATTGCCAGCGAGGGGTCCGCTCCTAGGCGAGATCCGGGTTGCCCGATAGGCGTAAGGCGATCCTCAGAGCGCGTGGTGTAGTGGATAGAGAGCGCCCAGTCTGGCCCAAAGCGATGCGCTGACGCCGTCGCGCGAATCGGGTCACGTCCAGTGTGCCAACTTATGCTTCCCGCCCTGCCAATTTATGCTTCCAGCTACACCAGCCGTGTCGACGCATCCAAAGACTTGCCGCACAGTGCTCGGGACACAGTAACTTAGCGACGAGAAGGCACCAAAGATGTGCCGGTACTGTACGCAAAGTCTTGCCGAAATCGGGCTTTCTCATAGGAGAGATTTGCCGATGCCCTGGTCCCTAGCGCGTGCGGCTTGCCTCCATCACCTACTTCTTGCCCGTATTGCGCCTGGCTCTACAGCCCTTGATGTCTTCGCCCAGCACTACGCTCATGAGTGTGCCCTCTTCCGAACGTGACACCTGAGCAGGAATTCACTGGGTCATTACACTGTTCCGCTACGCACGCTCGACACCTTCAAGTGCGGGGACGCCGGATCCGGCCTTGTTCATCGGCCAGGCTGAGCAGGTATTGCCCGGCTTCTTTGATGTCGGCCACGATGGCTTTTTCCGCGGCATCGGCATCGTGTTTTCGCAAGGCGTCGATCAACTGCAGGTGATGATCCGTGCCCTTGAGCGAGTGCACATAGTCGGGAATGACAAACGACAGCGCCGGGCCGCAACGAAGCCACAGGCCCTCGATCATGTCGTAGAGGATGGGGATCCGCGCCATCTCGTAGATCCCGAAATGGAACTGCCGGTGCAGATCGAGATAGGCGCCGAGCCGGCCTTCGGAAATCAGCTTGCGCATCTGGCTCAGACGCTTGTTCTGTGCCGCGATGCCGGACTCGTCCGCGTTCATTGCGGCTTCGCGCGCGGCGCAGCCTTCGAGCTCGGTACGCACGATGATCAGATGGCGCAGATCAACCACGCCCACATCGGGCACCAGCGCGGTGTTCCTGGGGCCCCGCTCAAGCGTGCCGTTGGCAACCAGGCGGGCGACGGCATCACGAACCGGGGTGATCGAGGTGCCCAGCAGTTCGGCCAGATCGCGCAGCACCAGCCGGCTTCCGGGTTCGAACTTGCCGGCGAACAAGGCGTCGCGCAACTGCGCAAAAACCTGATCCCAAAGCGTCTCGCGCTCCACCGGCTGCAAGGGCGATACTGCTTCATTGCTCATGGACCCATCCTCTGGAAACGCCGGAACGGGGTTTCGCCGCCGACCCGTCTGCGCGTTGACAGCATAACAAAGCCTGTTGCATGATACGCGTTGCATGTTATAACAAACACCGTAGAATCAAAAACAGCAGTTGCCAGACCCCCTGACCACCGAGCGCACTTCAGGCGCCCCGTTCCTAAAGGAGACCCTTGCAATGCATTTCGTCAAACAGATCATCGGCACGACCCTGGCCGCAGCCACTCTGCTGGCCGGCTCTTCGGCAGCGCTGGCTGCCGACTACCCCGAAAAGGAGGTGCGCTGGGTGATTCCCTGGAACGCCGGCGGCTCCAACGACATCATGGCGCGCTTTTTGCAGCCCTTGCTGGCCAAGCAAGGTATGAAAGTCGTGATCGAAAACGTGGCTGGCGGTACCGGTGCGGTCGGCATGGGTCAAATCGCCACTTCGCGACCTGATGGCTACTCGATCGGCAACGGCACCAGCTCGACGCTGGCCATCATTGCCCAGGGCAAGACGCCGCTGAAAAACGAGCAGTTCACCCACATCATTCGCGTCTCGGTCGATCCGCTCATACTGCTGGTGCCGGGCAAGAGCAAGATCAAGACGCTGGACGAGTTCCTCGCCCATCTGAAGGCCAACCCGGGCAAGGTCACGATCGCCACGCCGGGCGCCAACAACATCAACCACATCTTCGCCGCAATGACGGCGCGTGGCGCCGGTGTCGAATATCGCCACGTGCCTTATCCCGGCGGTTCGCGGGTCGTCTCCGAGTTGATGGGCCAGCAGGTCGAGGCCGGCGTGCTCAAGCCGAGCGAGACCATTGAGCAGATCAAGTCAGGCGACCTGCGTGCGATCGGCGTGTTTGCCAATAAGCGGCTCGACGTTTTGCCGGACGTGCCGACCTTCAAGGAAAAGGGCATTGACGTCTACCCCCACGGACCGATGGTGCAGATGGCCTATATCGCAGCACCCGCCAAGCTCGACCCGAAAGTCCGCGCGACGCTGACCGCCAAGTTCAAGGCCGCGATCGAAAGCCCGGAGTTCGTGGCCTTCGCCGAGAAAAACGGTTTCCTGATCGATCCGGTCAGCGGCTCTGAACTCGACGCCGAAGTCGCCGATGTTGCCAAAGCAATCGCCATCGTGGCGAAACAGGTCTTCGCCAAGGACTGAGTCGTGCACGCGCCGCTGCGGGTACACAAGGCAGCGGCGCGTTCTTGTTATCACACAAGGCGTTCACCATGCAGTCGATTCGACTGACAGCTAGCGTGGCGATGGCACTGTTGCTGCTGGCAACGGTCGCGATCCTGTTCGGGCCGTCATTCGCGATGCCCGCAGGCAGCGGAACCGCCGGCCTCGGCCGCGGCGCCTTGCCGCAGTTCTGTGTCATCGCCGCTGCGGTCCTGGCGCTCGCCGTTGTTGTCAGGGACGTTCTCAGCATGCGGCGCGTTGGCGCCATCACCGGCGCGGCGGCGGTCGACGAGTCGACCGACCCGCGCCGCGTCGTCGGCATTGGTCTGGCCGCCCTCGTCATGCTCGCCGGTTTTCTGCTCGGCTGGCAGTGGCTGGGATTCCTGCCTGCCGCCATGGCCTTCGTAGCCGCGACTGGCCTGATGCTGCTCCCCAGGGCGCACTGGAAAACCCGCAGTCTGCTGACGCTGCTGGCGACCAGTCTCCTTTTCAGTCTCGGCGTCTGGGCCTTGTTCGTCTACGTGTTGCAAGTCCCGCTACGTTGACCCGGCCAGAACCAGTTTAAGGAACATGGACGTCTTTACCAATCTGTTGCCGGCACTCGGCGACGTATTGACCAACCCTTGGGGCTTGGTCCTCATCCTGTTCGGCGTGATCGTCGGCTTCATTTTCGGCGCCACGCCGGGGCTGACGGCCACGATGGGCGTGGCGCTGTTCATTCCACTCACCTTCCCGCTGCCCGCCGATCTGGCCATCGCCACCATGATGGCGCTGTATTGCGGCTCGATGGCCGGTGGCGCGATTCCGGCCATCCTGCTGAACATTCCCGGCACCCCGTCGGCCGTCGTCACCACGCTGGACGGGTATCCGATGGCCCGAAACGGCCAGGCCGCCAAGGCCTATGGCTGGGCGCTAATCGCCTCGATCGTCGGAGGTCTAGTGTCGTGGGTGGTGCTGGTCACGCTGGCACCGGCGCTTGCACAACTGGCGCTCAAGCTAGGGCCGGCCGAATATGCGGCCACCGCCTTTCTGGCGATGACGATCATCGCCTCCATCGTTCCCGGGCAATTGTTGAAGGGCGCGCTGGCGGTGGTTATCGGCCTGGGGCTGTCGGTCGTTGGCCTCGACCAGATCACCGGCGAAGACCGCTGGACTTTCGGCACGCTGGAGTTGATGCGCGGCATCGAAATGATGCCGGCGCTGATCGGCCTGCTGGTGGTTCCCGAGCTGTTGGCGTCGATGTTCCAGCGCCACGGCACGGCACGTCTGCCCTACGACCTCGGCAACTTCCTGCCGTCTGTGCGCGAATGGAGCGCGCAGGCGGTCAACAACTTCCGTTCGGCCTTGATCGGCGTGGCCATCGGCATCGTGCCGGCGCTCGGCGGCAGCGTCGGCTCGCTGATCGCCTACGACCAAGCAAAGCGGATGGACAAGGACAAGGCGCTTTACGGCAAGGGCGCACCCGGCGGCATCGTCGCCTCCGAGGCCGCCAACAACGGCGTCACCGGCGGCGCCTTGATTCCCCTGCTGACGCTCGGCATTCCCGGCGACACGGTTACCGCGATGTTGCTCGGCGGGCTGACCATCCACGGCCTGCAACCGGGGCCGCGTCTGTTCGAGACCAGCGGGCCCATCGTCTGGAACATCCTCGCCGCGGTGCTGGTGGCCAACTTGCTGATCATCGCCGTGGGCATGTTCGGCTTCCGCTTCTTCGTCCGCGTGCTGGATGTGCCGCGCCACCTGTTGATCCCGGCGCTGTTTGTGCTGGCAGCCGTCGGCACCTACGCCTTGTCGAACCAGGTCTTCGACGTCGTGATCATGCTAGTGCTTGGCGCAGTTGGTTTCCTGATGATGCTGGCCAGCATTCCGGTCTACCCGGCCGTCATCGGCGTGATCCTCGGTCCGCTGCTGGAGTCCGAACTGCGCCGCGCGCTGGTCATCAGCGGCGGCGACTGGAGCACCTTCGTCACCCGTCCCGGCGCCGCAACCATCCTCGCGGTTGCGTTGCTCGCCCTCTCCCTGCCCAACCTTCTGGCCCGCCTGAAGCACAAACGCGGCGCGGCCGACTGATCCCCACCGCGGAGCCAAACCCGTGAAAGTCAAGAAAGTCACCTGTCATGCCGTCGCGGCACCGGTCGAGCGCCCTTTCACCTCGTCGCGCGGCTGGCTCTACAAGTCCCGCGGTTCGTGCATCGTCGAGATCGAAGCTGACGACGGCACGGTCGGCTGGGGCGAGTGTTACGGGCCATCGGCGGTGGCCAAGGCCTACATCGAAACCCAGTTCGCTCCCCGAATCCTCGGCCGCGACTGCTTCGACGTCGAAGTGATCTGGGAGGACTTGTACAACCGCATCAAGGACTATGGCGGCAAAGGCATGGCGGCGTCCGCATTGAGCGGTATCGACATCGCACTGTGGGATCTGGTCGGTAAGGCCTGTGGCAAGCCGATCCACAAATTGATCGGTGGCGCCTTTCGCACCGAAGTGACCTGTTATGCCACCGGACTGTATTTCATCGACATGGACCGGCTGATCGAAGAGGCAGTCGAGGAAGCGCAAGGCTATGTCGCCGAAGGCTTCACTGCGGTCAAGATGAAGATCGGTCTCGGCGACCCCAAGCTCGACATCCGCCGCGTTGCCGCGGTTCGCGAGGCAGTCGGCTCCGACGTGCGCCTGATGGTCGACGCCAACCACTGCATGACGGTGCCGCAGGCGATTCGCATCGGCCGCGAGCTCGAGCAGCTCGACATCGAATGGTTCGAGGAGCCGATTTCGCCAGAGGACATCGATGGCTATGTCGAGGTCAGCCGCGCGCTCGACATGGCGGTGGCCGGTGGCGAAAACGAGATGACCCGCTGGGGTTTCCGCGACCTTGTGGTGCGCAAGGCGATGGACATCATCCAGCCCGACGTCTGCGCCGCCGGCGGCATCAGCGAGTGCCGCAAGATCGCGACCTTGGCTTCTGCCCACGGCGTCGAATGCGTGCCGCATGCCTGGGGTTCGGTGATCGGCGTTGCTGCGACGCTGCATTTCCTCGCCGCCTTGCCCGACCAGCCCTCGAGCTTCCGGCCGTTGCCGCCGATGTTCGAGTTCGAGCAATGCGAAAACCCGTTCCGCGATCTGCTGGCCAAGGAGCCGATTGTCCAGAATCGTGGCAAGGTCCAGATCCCGACCGGTGCCGGTCTCGGCATCGAGATCGATCGCAGCATTCTCGACCGTTACCGCATCGGCTGATCCCCGGGGGAACTGAATGCGTTTTGTCTCATTCCGCGGTGCCGATGGCGCGCCGATGGGCGGCGTCCTGATTGGCGACGGCCAACAAGTGGCCGATCTGTCGCACCCGTCCTGCCGGTCCCTGCTCGACGGCTGCGCGCCATCCGTGCTGGCCATGGTCGAGCGGGGGCTGGCGACCTTTGTTGCGCGAATCTCGGTGGCCCAGATCGACGCGGCTGCCTTGCGGCCCTTGTCGCAACTGCATCTGCTGGCGCCGCTGATGCCCGGCAAGATCCTAGGCGCGGCCTTCAATTTCACCGACGCGCTGGCCGAGCGCGGCATGGCGCATCCTGCCGAACCGGTGACTTTTTTCCGTTCAGGCAACACGGTGATCGGGCCGAACGAGCCCATCCTGTTGCCACCGGATGTCGGCAATGTCGGCTACGAAGCCGAACTGGCCGTGGTGATCGGTCGGCGCGCGCTGCGCATAGCGCCCGCCGACGTGATGCGTTTTGTTGCCGGCTATACCGCGCACAACGACGTCAGCGGCAGCGATCTGATCAAGGATGACGGTGCCAATTTTGTCCGCGGCAAAAACCTGCCGGCGTCGTCCCCGCTCGGGCCCTGGCTGGTCAGCGCCGACGAATTGCCTGATCCGCACCAACTTGCCGTGCGGCTCGACATCGACGGCCGTGTGCTGCAAGACGGTTCGACGTCGACCATGTTGCACCGGATCCCGGAATTGATCTCGTGGCTGTCCTATCGGTTGCCGCTAGAGCCGGGTGATGTGATCGCAACCGGTACACCGGCGGGGGTCGCGGCCATGCACCAGCCCGCGGCGTGGCTGAAAGCCGGCACCACTGTGACGGTTGAAGTCGAAGGCATCGGCCGCCTGTCCAACCCAATTGCAACTGGAGTTCCCTTTGTCGAACAGTGAAACCAACAATGCCACGCGGCCACGCGTACTACTGACCAATGCCATCCACCCGAGTCTGCAGCCCGAGCTGGCACGCGAATGCGAGCTGATCCTGGCGCCGGACACCCGCGCCGAGACGCTCAATCGCCTGGTCGCCAATGTCGACGGATTGATCGTTCGTAGCCTGCTGCCGCCCGACATCTTCGACTACGCGACGCGTTTGCGCGCGGTGGTGCGTCACGGCGTCGGTCTCGACATGATTCCGGTCGAGGCGGCGACGGCACGTGGCATCCCGGTCGCAAATTTGCCGGGCTCGAATACAACCGCGGTGGTCGAGTACTGCATCGCCGCCATGTTGCACTTGCGGCGGGGCCTGGCGAAGGTCGACGCGCGCCTGCGCAGCGATGGCTGGGCGGCTGCGCGACCGTTGGCAGACGGCAGCAGCGAGCTGGGCGCGAGCGTGTGCGGCATCGTCGGCGTCGGCGCCATCGGGAGCCAGCTGGCCGGTGCCGCGGCCGGCCTCGGCATGCGGGTTGTCGGCCTGACCCGGCGACCCGGAAATCTGCCGCCGGGTGTCGAGGCCGCCGACAAGGCGACGCTGTTTGCAAACGCCGATGTCGTTGTCCTGTGCTGTCCGTTGAATGATCAGACCCGCGGACTGGTCGATGCCGCGACCCTGGCCTCGATGAAGCCGGGCGCCATCTTGATCAATGTCTCGCGCGGACCGGTGGTCGACACTACCGCACTGATCGACGCCTTGCGCGGGGGACGTCTCGGCGGTGCAGCGCTCGATGTCCACGACAAGCAGCCCTTGGTGGGCAATGAGCCGGCTTTCGATTGCCCCAACCTGCTGCTGACGCCGCATGTCGCCGCCATCACCGATACCAGCATGACCGGGATGAGCCGCGGCGCGGTGTCGACCTTGCTCGCACTACTGCGTGGCGAGCGGCCGGCCAACGTGGTCAATCCCGAAGTTTTCGACTCCCGTTCGCGGGCCTCCTGAAACCCTCCTGCATCTGAAGGCACAAGAAACATCATGCGCATCGCAGACATCCGGGCCGTCCCGATCTCCTTTCCTGTTCCCGCAGACAAGTCGGTTCAACTCGGCATCGGCCGCAGCGTCAAGCGCGACTCGGTGCTGGTGCGGGTCGAGACCGACGAGGGCCATGTCGGCTGGGGTGAGGCCCACCATGGCCGTTGTCCGGGGGCGATCGCCAAGTTGATCGACACCACGATGCGTGAACTTGCGATTGGCTTCGATGCACGCGATGTTGCGGGGGTTTGGGCCCGCGTCTATCGGATGCAGATTGCCAGCCACGGCATGGGTGCGGCGGCTGCTTTGGCGCTCAGCGGCCTCGACATGGCCCTGTGGGATTTGCGCAGCCAAGATGCCGACATGCCCCTGTACCGGCTGCTCGGCGGCTCGGCCAAGCCGATCAAGGCCTACGCCGGCGGCATCGCCCTCGGCTGGCAGGAGCCGGCGCTGCTCGCCGAAGAAGCGCTTCGCCATGTGGCCGATGGCTACCGGGCGCTGAAACTGCGCGTCGGCGACACCGCGGCGAAAGACATTGCGCGTGTCCGCGCGGTGCGCCAGGCGGTCGGAGACGAGATCGAGATCCTGGTCGACGCCAATACCAACTACACCATCGACGACGTGCGCAAGGTTATGCCGGCCTACGAGGACGCAGCGGTCGCCTGGCTCGAAGAACCATTCCCGCCGATGGACCGTCGCGCCTATGCGGCGGCCGCACGCCTTGGCCGGGTGCCACTAGCCGCCGGCGAAAACCACTACACCCGATACGAGTTCGCGACCTTGATCGAGGATGGCGACGTGACATTCCTGCAGCCCGATCTGTCGAAGACCGGTGGTGTTACCGAGGCAATGCGCATCGCCGCGATGGCCAGTGCCTGCAAGCTGACGATCAACCCGCACACCTCGGCGACTGCCATCAACATGGCGACAACCATCCACTTCCTGTGCGGCATCGACAACCCGGGCTATTTCGAAGGTGACGTCACCTCGCTGAACCCGTTCCGCGACCTGATGATGGACAAGTTGCCCTACCAGCTGGACGTCAAAGGTTGCGTCACGCCACACGAGGGCACGGGCATCGGCTTGAAGATCAACCTCGACTTCATCGCCGAGCATCCGCTTATCGAAGGGCCCTGCTACGTTTGATTGACTGGTCGCCCAGCTGACCACCCACGGCGGACCCCGGGTCCGGGATGCAGATCCATCGACCCTGCAGCCGTTGCCAGGCTGCCGGGCTGTTGCCGATGCGCTTCGTGAAGATGCGACCGAGCGCGCTTGGGCGGCGAGAAGGGTGGCCAAGTCCATCGGCGTCCATCAGTCGAGGTGGTGTGCGGGATCGAGAAAGCGGCTCTCAAGACGAGCCTGCTATCCCCGCGGCGCGCTAAACGGCATGTCTTTGCTTACGCCGACAGCGCCTCAAACGTCAATATTGCGCGCGATCAGTGCGTTCTTTTCGATGAATGCCCGGCGCGGCTCGACGTTGTCGCCCATCAGCGTCGTGAACAGCTCGTCGGCGGCGATCGCGTCCTCGATCTGCACCTTGAGCAGTCGACGCGCGTTCGGGTCGATCGTGGTCTCCCAGAGCTGCTCGGCGTTCATTTCGCCCAGCCCCTTGTAGCGCTGGCGGCTCACGCCGCGCTCGGCTTCGGCCAGCAGCCAGCGCATCGCGGAACGGAAGTCGGCCACGGGCTGAGCACGCTGCTTGTCGCCCGAGCCGCGGCGCACCTCGGCTCCCGGGCCGATCAGCCCGCTCAGCGTCTCGGCGCAGTCGGCAAGCGCGGCGTAGTCGGCCGACATCACGAAGTCCAGGTCGAGCACCGACACGCGGACGTTGCCGTGGAACGTGCGCCGCACCTGCAGGCACCATTCCTCGGCGCTCGCGTTGTAGTGCGCCACGACCAGGGTCGCGTCATCGTTGCGGTCCACGGCGAGCCGCACCATCTGCTCCTGGATGCGCTGCGCCGAGAGCTGTGCCTCCGCGGCGTCGCCCAGGCGGATCGCGGCGCCATCGAGCACGGCGCGCAAGGCGTCGGGCTCGATGATGCGGGTGAGCCGCTCGATGACCCCCTCGGCCACCAGGTACTTGCGGGCCAGCGCCTCGAGCGCGTCGCCCTCGATCACCATGGCGTCCGCGCCCGGCAGCAGTGCCGCACCCTCGAGCGCGAGCCCGAGCATGTACTGGTTTAGTTCGTTGTCGTCCTTGAGGTAGCGCTCGTCCTTGCCGTGCTTGACCTTGTAGAGCGGCGGCTGGGCGATGTAGATGTGGCCGCGCTCGACCAACTCGTGCATCTGCCGAAAGAAGAAGGTCAGCAGCAGGGTGCGGATGTGGCTGCCGTCGACGTCCGCGTCGGTCATCAGAATGATGCGGTGATAGCGCAGTTTGTCGACGTTGAACTCGGGCCCGATGCTCGTGCCCAGCGCGGTGATCAGCGTGGCGATCTGGTCTGAAGAGATCACCCGATCGAAGCGCGCGCGCTCCACGTTCAGGACCTTGCCGCGCAGCGGCAGCACGGCCTGATTCTTGCGGTCGCGCGCCTGCTTGGCCGAGCCGCCGGCCGAGTCGCCCTCGACGATGAAGATCTCGGACTTCGCGGGATCCTTCTCCTGGCAGTCGGCGAGCTTGCCGGGCAGCCCCATGCCGTCGAGCAGTCCCTTCCTGCGCGTCATCTCGCGGGCGCGGCGCGCCGCCTCACGGGCACGCGCGGCGTCGACGATCTTGCCGCAGATGATCTTCGCGTCGTTCGGGGTTTCCTGCAGGAAATCCTCGAGGCACTTCGCGACGATCTCCTCGACCGGCGCACGCGCCTCGGACGACACCAGCTTGTCCTTGGTCTGCGACGAGAATTTCGGTTCAGGCAGCTTGACCGAGAGCACGCAGGTCAGCCCTTCGCGCATGTCGTCGCCGGCGGTGTCGACCTTCGCCTTCTTGGCGAAGTCGTGCTCCTCGATGTACTTGTTCATCACGCGGGTCATGGCCGCGCGCGCGCCGGTCAGGTGGGTGCCGCCATCGCGTTGCGGGATGTTGTTCGTGAAGCACAGCATCTGCTCAGCGTAGCTGTCGTTCCACTGCATCGAGACCTCGACGCCGATGGTCATCCCCGCATCGGTCTGCCGCTCGCCCCGCGCGTAGAACACGGTGGGGTGGATCACCGTCTTGGTGCGATTGATGTATTCGACGAAGCCGCGCACGCCCCCGGTGAACGAGAAGTCGTCCTCCTTTCCGGTGCGCTTGTCGAGCAGCCGAATGCGCACGCCGTTGTTCAGGAAGCTCAACTCGCGGAGGCGCTTGGCGAGGATCTCGTAGTGGAACTCGAAGTGTCCGAAGATGGTGTCGTCGGCGAGGAAATGCACCTCGGTGCCGCGCCGCTCGGTCACGCCGGTCTGGCGCATCGGCGAGATCTCGACCCCGTCCTGGACGATCGTTTCGCGATCCTGCGGAATGCCGCAGTGAAATTCCATCGCGTAGGCCTTGCCGTCGCGCCGCACGATGAGCCGCAGCCACTTGGAGAGCCCGTTGACGCAACTCACCCCCACCCCGTGCAGACCACCGGAGACCTTGTAGCTGTTCTGGTCGAACTTGCCGCCGGCGTGCAGTTCGGTCATCACAATCTCGGCCGCGCTGCGCTTGGGAACGTGCTTGTCGTCCCACTTGATGCCGGTGGGAATGCCGCGACCATTGTCGGTGACCGAGACCGAATTGTCGGTGTGGATCGTCACGACGATCTCGTCGCAATGCCCCGCGAGCGCCTCGTCGATCGAATTGTCGACAACCTCGAAGACCAGGTGGTGCAGTCCCGTTCCGTCCGAGGTGTCGCCCACGTACATGCCCGGGCGCTTGCGCACCGCGGCCAGTCCCTCGAGGATCTGGATGGAACCCTCGGTGTAGTCCTTGTCAGCTTCGGTCATATTTCCTGGTCGGTCTCGGATGCATTGCGGCGGGTTGCGCGCATTCAGATGCGCATCGGCATCACCACGTACTTGAAGCTCGGGTCATCGGGAACGGTGAGCAGCGCACTGGTGTTCGGGTCTCCCACCTCAATACTGACCTTCTCGCACTTGAGGTTGCCCAGCACGTCCTGCAGATAGCTGACGTTGAAGCCGATCTCCACCGGCTCGCCGTCGTAGTCGGCCTCGAGTTCTTCGAAGGCCTCTTCCTGCTCGGTGTTGGTGATCTGTACCTTGAGCGTGGCCGGCGAAAGCAGCAGCCGCACGCCCTTGAACTTGTCGGTGGTCAGGATCGACGCGCGCGCCAGCGCTCCGGCGAGCACGTCGCGCGCGATGAGCAGGCGCTTGGTGTACCCGCTGGGCACCACGCGCTGGTAGTCGGGGAACTTGCCCTCGATCAGCTTGGTGATCATTTCGACTTCGCCAAACGAGATCCGCAGCTGGTTCGCCGCCACGTCGATGCGCACCGGCTCGTCGGTGTCGCTCAGGAGCCGCTGGAGTTCGAGCACCGTCTTGCGCGGAATGATCACTTCCTGATGCGCGAGCTGTGCCCCCTCCAGTTCGCTCTCACAGTAGGCCAGGCGATGGCCGTCGGTCGCGACGACCCGTACCATCGGCCCGTCGGTGACCAGCAGCAGCCCGTTGAGGTAGTAGCGGATGTCCTGCTGCGCCATCGCGAAGTGGACCATGTGGAACAGGCGTTTCAACTCGTTTTGCGGCAGCGAGAAGCTTGCGCCGAAGTGCTCGCTGACGCTCACCGTCGGGAAGTCCTCGGCGCCCAGCGTCTGCAGCGAGAAGCGGCTGCGTCCCGCAACCACCGTGGCCTTCTTGTTCGTCACGCCGATGCTCACCTCGACGCCGTCGGGCAGCGAACGAAGGATATCGATCAGCTTGCGGGCTGCGACGGTGATCGCGCCGTTGTCATTGCCGGCTCCCAGCGAGGCTGTCGTGCGGATCTGGATCTCGACGTCCGTGGCCAGAAAGGAAACGGACTCGCCGTCCTTGGTGAGCAGCACATTGGCGAGGATGGGCAGGGTGTGACGACGTTCGACGATTCCCGCGACAGTCTGCAGCGGTTTGAGAATCGCATCGCGGTGGGCCCTCATCATTTGCATGATTGATATTCCTTCCTGCTGTTGTTCTTTGTTAACGGGTCAACCTTGTGGATAAGACTTCCGGACGACGACTCCCCTAGTGCTTCCGGGCAATTGACCCCTGTGAACAGCTTGTATTGCACCTTCGGACAGTTGGGATAAGCACTTCGCACCCTGCTTACCGGGGCGCGCTTGTCCCCAACTGTATGCCATCTGCCAGTCGGTTGTGCACAGCTTTTCGTCCATGCTTTCACGCCTCAACCCCGCAGCGTCTGTTCGAGGACGTGAAGCTGGCGGTTCCACTCGGGGTCGTGCTGGCGCAGCTCGGCGATGCGCTTGACCGCGTGCATTACCGTCGTGTGATCGCGTCCGCCAAAGGCCTCGCCGATTTCCGGGAAGCTTTTCTGCGTCATTTCCTTCGCGAAATACATCGCGACCTGTCGCGAGCGAGCGATGTGCGCCGGCCGGCGCCGCGAGTACATGTCCGCGACCTTGATCTGGAAGAACTCCGCCACCGTGCGCTGGATCAGCTCGACGGAAACCGGCGCGCGGTTGAGCTCCAGCAGGTCCTTGAGCGCCTCGCGGGCGAGCTCGGCGTTGATCGGCTTTTCGCGAAAGCGCGCAAAGGCCACCACGCGCAGCAGTGCGCCCTCGAGTTCGCGCACGTTCGAGCGCAGGTGCTTGGCGATGAAGAACGCGACGTCCTCGGGCAGCGCGATCGCACTCGCCTCGGCCTTCTTCAGAAGGATCGCCACCCGCATTTCGAGTTCGGGCGGCTCGATCTCCACGATCAGCCCCGAGCCGAGCCGGGACACCAGGCGATCCTTGAATTCGCTCAACTCGCGCGGATAGGTGTCGCAGGTGATGATCAGCTGCTTGCGCGCCGAGAACATCGCCTCGAAGGTGTAGAAGAACTCCTCCTGGGTGCGCTCCTTGCCACCGAGGAACTGGATGTCGTCGATCAGCAGCAGGTCGAGCGACTGGTACTTGCGTTTGAAATCCTGTGGAGTCTTGCGCTGGATCGCACGCACCATCTCGTCGAAATATTCCTGCGCGTGCACGTAGAGCACCTTCGCCCGCGGACTGCGCGCGACGATGGCGTTCCCGACCGCATGGATAAGGTGAGTCTTGCCCAGCCCAACGCCCCCGTAGAGAAACAGCGGGTTGTATGCGCGTCCCGGCCGCTCGGCCACCTGCAGCGCGGCCGAGAGCGCGATCTGGTTGGCCTTGCCGTGCACGAAACTCTCGAGCGTGAGGTCGGAGCGCAGTCGCGTGCGGGTGTCGGGGGCGCAATCCGAGTCCAGCGGGGCGAAGGGGTCGTAGTCCGCGCCTTGCGTCTCCGCCGGGACTTCCGATTCCGTCTCGGTCCCGCTCGGCGTTTCGTTCCCCGCGCCCCTCTTCCCGGGCGCCACGGCTTCGGCCGGTGGCGGGGACGACCTGTCGGCGGGTCGACACAGTTCGATGCTCACCGCCAGCTCGCGCTCGAAGGTCTCGCGGGCGATCTCGGTGATGCGGGGCTCGAACTGCGTGCGCACGAAGCCGAGCTTCAGCGAACTCGGCACGCCCAGGCGCAACACACGCTGCTCGTCGTCGTAGCCGAGGAAAACCAGCGGCTTGATCCACGGTATGAACTGCGTGGCGGGCAACTCGGTTTCGAGCCGGGCCACGCAACTGAGCCAGCGTTCGAGCATCGGCGAACCAGACGAAGTTGAGGCGCAGGAGCGTACTGCCGTGGAAGTCCCCACGGTTTCCGATCGCCTGCATGAACCGACCATTCTAACCCCTCCGGGGGCTTTCGAGCCAGCGGTCGAATTGACAGAAGTGCCCCTAATGCGTTGTAATTATGGGCTTTTCCCTTCACGGCTCCGGACGCGGAGAATCGACATGAAACGCACTTATCAACCTTCCGTCGTCAAACGCAAGCGTACGCACGGCTTCCGGGTTCGCATGAAGACCCGCGGCGGTCGCGCGGTGATCAACGCGCGCCGGGCCAAGGGCCGCAAACGCCTGGGCGTCTGACGCCGGGCGCTTCCCGTAAAGCCGGCTCCCGGTGGCGCAGGCCCCGGCTTCTGGACGACCGCGCCGCGGTGCGCCGCTTCGCAGCGAGCACTTCACGCTCGGCCTGCCGCCGACCGCCCGTATCGAAGCGGGCCATTCTCAGGGCATCGTATTGCTGATGGCCATCCCGAAGCGCCAATTGAAGCGAGCCGTGGACCGCAACACGGTGCGTCGGGTCGCGCGCGAGGCTTGGCGTGCCACCGCGCTCGCCACAGCTGGCAGCGCGGGTGCCGATGCCGCGACGGCCTCCGGAACAGAGTCAGCCCCGGCACCGGCCAACGCGCTGCTGCGGCTGGTGGTGCGGCCGCAGGGATTCGCGGCGCTGGCGCAAGGAGCGCGCAAGCGCATGTGGCGCACGGAACTCGACGCCCTGTTCGCCAGCGCCCTCGCGCTGCGCGGACGCTGAAGATCACCATGCGCACCGCGCTGCTCGCCTGCGTGCGCTTCTATCGGGCGGCGATCAGCCCCTGGCTCGCGCCGCGCTGCCGCTTCCTGCCGACCTGCTCGGAGTACGCCATCGAAGCGATCGAGCGTCATGGCGCGCTGCGCGGCGGGAGCCTGGCGCTGCGCCGGATCACCCGCTGCCACCCGTGGGGCGCATCGGGCATCGACGAGGTGCCACCCGGCCCGCTCTCCTATTCTTCACCCTGCTGCTGCCCCCGGCCCACGGCCGGGCAGCGCACTGAACGCGACGACTGAACAACATGCAAATCCAGCGCACGATCCTGTGGGTCATCTTCTCGATGTCGCTGCTGTTCCTCTGGGACAACTGGCAGCGCTACAGCGGGCGGCCGTCGATGTTCGGTCCCCAGCCGGCGGCGACGCAGGGCGCCGCTCCGAAGGGCGCGAACGGCGCCGCGCCCGGACAGAAGGCCGCGACGGATGCGAGCGTGCCCAGTTCCCCGTCCGCGCCGCGCGCCGCCACGCCCGAGACGGCTGCGGTACCCGGCGAAATGGTGCCCGGCGGCGCGGCCGTGCGTCTGGCGAACGACGTGCTCGCGCTCGACATCGACCCGGTGGGCGGACAGATCCGGCGCGCCGAGTTGCTGCGGCATCGCGACAGCGAGGACAAGACCCGCAACGTCACCCTCTTCGACCAGCGCACGGGAGTGCGCTACATCGCACAGGAAGGGCTGATCGGCGCCCCCGAGGGCAGCAGCTTCCCGACCCACCGCACGGAGTTCGCGATGGAGTCGGCGGGCCCCGTGACGCTCGCGAGCGGCGCGCCGAGCGTCGCGCTGCGCCTGTCGGCAAGCAGCGGCGGGCTCAAGGTGCAGCGCACCTACACGCTCGATCGGGGCTCCTATCAGTTGCAGGTGCGCGACGAAATCACCAACGTCGGCGCCACCCCGGTCGTGCCGACCATGTACATGCAGCTGACCCGCGATTCGCACAAGGTGTCGGGCGAATCGAAGTTCTACAGCACCTACACCGGCCCGGCGATCTACACCGAGGCGAACAAGTTCCAGAAGGTGGCCTTCAGCGACATCGAGAAGGGCAAGGCCGACCATACGCAAAGCGCCCCGGACGGCTGGTTCGGGATCATCCAGCACTACTTCGCCGCCGCGTGGGTTCCCGCCGACGGCGTGGCGCGCGAGTTCTACACACGCAAGGTCGGCGAGGATCTCTACTCGGTCGGCGTCAAGCAGGTCGTTCCGGAGCTGGCGCCGGGTGCGAGCACGACGGTCACAACCAAGCTCTACGCCGGTCCGCAGGACCAGAACGTGCTCGAGAAGGTCGCTCCCGGGCTCGACCTGGTGGTGGATTACGGTTGGCTCACCGTGGTGGCGAAGCCGCTCTACTGGCTGCTCTCGACCCTGCACGGTTTCGTCGGCAACTGGGGCTGGGCGATCGTGCTGCTCACCATCGTCGTCAAGACCGCTTTCTTCCCGCTGCAGGCCGCGAGCTACCGCTCGATGGCGCGGATGAAGGCTGTGTCGCCGCGGCTCACCGCGCTGCGCGAGCGCTACGGCAGCGATCGGGTCAAGATGAACCAGGCGATGATGGAACTCTACAAGGAGGAGAAGATCAATCCGCTCGGCGGCTGTCTGCCGATCGTGGTCCAGATCCCCGTGTTCATCGCGCTCTACTGGGTGCTGCTCGCGTCGGTCGAGATGCGCAACGCCCCGTGGATCGGCTGGATCCATGACCTGGCCGCGCCGGACCCGTATTACATCCTGCCGCTGATCATGGCAGCGACGATGTTCATCCAGGTCAAGTTGAATCCGACGCCGCCGGATCCGATGCAGGCCAAGATGATGATCATGATGCCGCTGGTGTTCTCGGTGATGTTTTTCTTCTTCCCGTCGGGCCTCGTGCTCTACTGGCTCGTGAACAATATCTACTCCATCGCGCAGCAATGGGTGATCAACAAGAAGATCATGGGCGGGGCGAAGAAGGCCTGAGCGGCGCCGCGTTGACCGCGCCGGTGGCCAGGGTGGCCGCCGCGCGACCGACGATCGCCGCCATCGCCACCGCGCCTGGGCGCGGCGGAATCGGGGTCGTACGCATTTCGGGCGCCGACCTCGGCGTTGTGATCGACGCGCTGATCGGCCGCCCGCTCGTTGCTCGTCACGCCACCTACTGCGCCTTTCTCGCCGCCGACGGCAGCACCATCGACCGCGGTGTCGCGCTCCACTTCCCGGCGCCCCACTCCTACACCGGCGAGGACGTTCTCGAACTCCAGGGCCACGGCGGCCCGGTCGTGCTGCGCGTGCTCCTCGAGCGGGTGCTCGAGGCAGGGCGCACCGCCGGAGCGGACGGGGACGCCAACCCGGCGATGGCCGTTGACCCCGCGTCCGCCATCCGCCTGGCGCGCCCCGGCGAATTCACCGAGCGGGCGTTTCTCAACGACAAGCTCGACCTCGCGCAGGCCGAAGCGGTCGCGGACCTGATCGACGCGAGCACCGAGCAGGCGGCGCGCTCGGCGGCCCGCTCACTCGAAGGCGCGTTCTCGGCGGCGATCGGTGCGCTGGTCGAGGCGCTGGTGCAGCTGCGCATGCTGGTCGAGGCGACGCTCGACTTCCCCGAGGAGGAGATCGACTTTCTCGAGGCGAGCGACGCGCGCGGGCAGCTCGCGGCGATTCGCCTGCAACTCGACGCCACGCTCGACCAGGCGCGTCAGGGCGCGCTGCTGCGCGAGGGCTTGAACGTGGTGCTCGCCGGAGAACCCAACGTCGGCAAGTCGTCGCTGCTGAACGAACTGGCCGGCGCCGAGGTGGCGATCGTCACGGCCGTTCCCGGCACCACGCGCGACAAGGTGACCGAGGCGATCCAGGTCGAGGGGGTGCCGATCAACATCATCGATACCGCCGGATTGCGCGACACCGAAGACGAGGTCGAGCGCATCGGCATCGCGCGTGCCTGGGCCGAGGTCGACCGGGCCGATGTGGTGCTGCATCTGCGCGATGCGCGCGACGCGGCGAGTGCGGCGGCGGCGGGCGTGGCCCCGGGAGCGGTGGCGGGTCCAGGCGCGCAGCCTTCCGCGGGCCTCGCTGCCGCGCTGGTGGCGCGGCTGCGCCCGCACGTTCCGGTCCTCGAGGTCTGGAACAAGATCGACCTGTGCGCGCTCCCTGCGCGCAGGCAGGGAGCGCGCACTGTCTGGCTTTCCGCGCGCACCGGCGCAGGCATCGACCTGCTGCGCGCCGCACTGCTCGAGACCGCCGGCTGGCACGCGAGCGCCGAGTCGACCTTTTTCGCGCGTGCGCGCCACCTCGAGGCGCTGCGCGCCGCGCGCGAGCATCTCGAGCAGGCGCACGGGCATGCGCTGGCCGGGTCGCAGCGCCTCGAACTGCTGGCCGAGGAACTGCGCGGGGCGCAGCAGCGGCTCGGGGAGATCACCGGGGAATTCACCGCCGACGACCTGCTCGGCGTGATCTTCAGCCGGTTCTGCATCGGCAAGTAGCGAGCGAGCCCGGTTCACGATCGGGGCCGCTTGCCGGGTCTGTCCCGTTCCCCGGCGGCACGGCAACGTCTGTTGCTGCCCGCGTGGGAAAACCCGACGCTCACCAGGGCCGGCGCAGCGCATGCTTGCCGCTGCCCAGGCCGCGTGGCATCGTTGCCGTTCTTCCATCCCGCAGGTCACTTCGATGAACCGCACCGCTTTCGCACTGCTGCCCGCCCTCTGGCTGGTCACCCTGCCGCTGGGCGCCGCCGAACTGCCGATTTTCGACGCCCACGTGCACTACAGCCATGACGCGGTCGAGCGCACGCCGCCCAAGGCGGCCGCCGCGATCCTTCGCAAGGCGGGCCTGAAGAACGCGCTGGTGTCGAGTTCGGGCGACGAGGGCACGCAGCGCCTGTTGGCTGAAGCCCCGGAGATCGTGATTCCGTCGTTGCGCCCGTATCGCCAGCGCGGTGAGCTGAGCAGTTGGGTGCGCGACGAGAGCGTGGTGGGTTTTGTCGAAGATCTGCTGCGGCGGCATCGCTACGCGGTGATTGGCGAGTTTCACGTGTCGGGCGCCGATGCCGATTTGCCCGTGCCCGGGAAGCTGGTAGCGCTGGCGAAGCAGCACAAGCTGGTGCTGCACGCGCACTCGGACTCGGATGCCATCGATCGACTGTTCCGGCACGATCCGCAAGCGCGAATCCTGTGGGCGCATGCGGGTTTCGAGTCGCCGGCGAAGCTCGCCGAGATGCTGCGCAAGCACCGCAACCTGTGGTGCGACCTGTCGATCCGCACCGAGCATGGCGACGGGGGCAAGGTGCCCGACGAGTGGCGCAAGCTCTTCACCGAGTTCCCCGACCGCTTCATGGTCGGCACCGACACCTACACGCCGACGCGCTGGGATTACCTGGTCGAGCACGCGCGCTGGTCCCGTGCCTGGTTGGCGGATCTGCCGCCGGAACTGGCCGAGCGCATCGCCTGGAGAAATGCGGAAGCGCTGTTCGCCCACTGGAAGGCGAACAGCGCCAAATGAGGAAAGGGACGGGTCAGCGTGCGGTGCGCACGATGACCCGGATCCCGCAGGCCCTTACACCGGCTTGAGGCGCCCCGGCGGTGGGCTGAGCACCGGCGTCTTGCCGACGAGCCCCAGCACCACCTGCAGCGCCATGGCCACCGACCCGAAGATGAACACCAGGTCGCCGAAGCTGCGCACCCAGCGCAGGTTCTGCAGGAGGGCCTGCTGCATGAAGGCCTCGCTGCGCGCGTACCACAGGCCTTCGGTGACGCTGGCGTGGGCCTGGATGATGCCGATCGGGAGCAGGCTGGTGGCGATCATCAGCACGAGCCCCGCGTTCAGGCCCCAGAAGGCGACCTTCATCAGGGCCGGGTTGAGCTGGTAGGCGGGACGGATGTAGCGCAGCACCAGCAGCGTGAAGCCCAGCGCGAGGAAGCCGTAAACCCCGAAGAGCGCGGCATGGGCATGCACCGGCGTGGTGTTCAGACCCTGCACGTAGTAGAGCGAGATCGGCGGGTTGATCATGAAGCCGAACACCCCGGCGCCGAGCATGTTCCAGAACGCCACCGCGACGAAGCACATCAGCGGCCAGCGCAGGTTCGCCATCCACGGCGCGCGCTCCTTGAGGCGCCAGTTTTCCCAGGCCTCGTGGCCGAGCACGATCAGCGGCACGACTTCGAGCGCACTGAAGGTGGCGCCCACCGCCATCACCGGCGTGGTGGTGCCGGAGAAGTAGAGGTGGTGGAAGGTGCCGGGGACGCCGCCGAGCAGGAACAGCGAGGCCGAGGCCAGGCTGGCGGTGGTGGCCATGCGCGCGGACACCAGCCCGAGCGTCGAGAAGATGAAGGCCAGTGCGGTGGTGGCGAAGACCTCGAAGAAGCCCTCGACCCACAGGTGCACGACCCACCAGCGCCAGTACTCCATCACCGAGAGGTGCGTGCGCTCGCCGTAGAAGAAGCCGGCGCCGTAGAAGAGGCCGATCGCCACCACCGAGGCGGTGAGCAGCGCCAGCAGGTTCTTGTCGCCGCCCGGCTTGCGCAGGGCCGGTACGATGCCGCGCAGCATCAGGCAGAGCCACAGCAGGATGCCGGTGAACTTGCCGATCTGCCAGATGCGGCCCAGTTCGATGTACTCGTAGCCCTGGTGACCCAGCCAGAAGCTGAGTTCGGCCGGCAGCTTGTGCGCGATCGCCAGGTAGTTGCCCGTGAAGGAGCCGACCACCACCGCGACGAGCGCCCAGAACAGGATGTCGACGCCGAGCTTCTGGAATTTCGGATCCTTGCCGCCGTGAATCAGCGGCGCGAGGAACAGGCCCGCGGCGAGAAAGCCGGTGGCGATCCAGAACAGCGCCGCCTGAATGTGCCAGGTGCGCACCAGCGAGTAGGGGAACCACTGCGAGACGTCGATGCCGTAGAAGTGCTGACCCTCGATCGTGTAGTGCGCGGTGAAGCCGCCGATGAAGACCTGAAAGACGAAGAGCGCGACCACCAGGAACAGGTACTTGCCCAGCGCGCGCTGCGAGGGGGTGAGCGCGAAGGTGCTCAGCGGATCCTGCGCGGGCGCGGCGGGTTCGTCGTCTTCCTGCCGGCGCAGGAAGGCCCAGCCCCAGATCAGCCCGCCCAGCCCGGCGAGCAGCAGCACCACGCTGGCCACCGACCAGAGGATGTTCTCGCCGGTCGGGACGTTGCCGATCAGCGGCTCATGCGGCCAGTTGTTGGTGTAGGTGGCGTTCGTGCCCGGGCGCTCGGTGGCCGCCACCCATGCGGTCCAGTTGAAGAAGTGGGTGAGTTTCACGCGCCGTTCGGCGCTCGGCAGCGTGTTCTCCTTCATTGCGAAGCTCTGGCGACTCTTCTGCAGTTCGGGCGCGTCGGAGAAGAGGCGCTCGTAGTAGGCGGCGGTGTTGGCCATCGCCTGCGCGCGTCGCGTCGAGACGGTGAGCGTGCCGGTGGCCGGGTCCGTGCGATTGGTGCGGTACTCGGCGCGCAGCTGCTCACGCAGCCCGCCTTGCGTGATGGCGGAAAGCGCGGCGTAGGGCTGCTGATGCTGCTCCTGCGCGGCCAGATCGAGCCACGCCACCAGTTCGCGGTGCAGCCAGTCGGCGGTCCAGTCGGGCGCCTGGTAGGCCCCGTGACCGAGAATCGAGCCGAGCTGCATGCCGCCGACCGACTGCCAGGCGGTCTGGCCGTCGAGGATGTCGTCGTGGGTGAACAGCACCTTGCCGTCGGGGGTGACGACCTGCGCCGGGATCGGCGGTGCCTCCCGGTAGATCTCGGCGCCGTAGTAGCCCAGCAGCGAGAAGGTGACCGCCAGCACGGCGATCAGGGTGAACCAGAGCTTGCGATAGGAGCCCATGGGGGATCTCTCGTCGTTGTTGTTTCGATCAGGCGTGCGCCGGCGCCGACGCATTCGCGAACAGGATGTTGTTCTCCAGATGGATGTGTTCCATCAGGTCTTCGCGCAGGGTGCGCAGGCCCGTATAGAGCGCCGTCCAGGTGTTGCAGGCCTCCGGCGGCAGGGTCAGGTTATTGGTGAGTTCGGCGAGCCGCTCGAGCGCCTCGCCGTGCTGGTCGTGCTCCATGCGCATCACCGAGATGGGGCCGAAGGCCATCGCGCCGCGCCCGGCGGCGAGCAGCGGAAAGAGCACCTGTTCTTCCTTCTGCATGTGGCTTTCCATGTTCTCGAGCATCACGAGAAGATGCGCTGCGAGGCCGCGCGGGCATTCGGGCTTCGCGCCGTGGACCTGCTCGACCCGCTCGGCGAGCCGCAGCAGTTCGGGCAGTTGCTCGCGATGCACGTCGTGATAGCGCGACAGGATGTGGTCGATCAGCTCGCCGGCGGGGGCGGCTGCCCAATCCCGGCCCGCCGGTTGGCCCGCGGCGGTGAGCGCGTGCAGGCGCGCGGCGATCGCATCGGCGTCGAGTTCCTTGACCGTGGCCGCGGCGCGCAGGCTGACGTGACCGCCGCAGCAGAAGTCGAGCCCGTAGTCGTGAAAGACGCGCGTGGCGCCAGGGATGGTGCTGGCGAGGTCGCCGAGTGGCTGGTCGAGCAGGTTCATGGTGTACTCCGTAGTTGGGGTGGATAGGAGAACCATTGCGAAAATCGTGCCAGGCAAACACACAGCGAAATCAAGGGTGTAGGATTCGCATAGTCATAAGTACCTTGTTGAAATAGGGTAAGAAACACCGTAAAGGGTATTTAGTACCGTGATCGAACTGCCCCTGGAAGCCGCCGTTCTGGCGGATCTGCTCGAGGACCTGCCGCAGGCCGTGCGCCTGCAGCGGCTGGCGGCGCGCCTGCGCGCCTACTTCCGCTGCGGCGCGGTCGCCGTGCTGCATCTGGAAGGGGATCATCTGCGGCCGGTGGCGGTCGACGGGCTGGTGCGCGACGCGCTGGGCCGCCGCTTCGCCGTGAGCGAGCACCCGCGCCTGGCGGCGATCCTGGCGCGCCGCGGGGCGACCCGCTTCCACCACGACAGCAACCTGCCCGACCCGTACGACGGGCTGATCGACGAGCACGCCGGCGAGCCGCTGCCGGTGCACGACTGCATGGGCACGAGCCTGCATATCGAGGGCAAGCTCTGGGGCGTGCTGACGCTCGACGCCTTGCAGGTGGGCACCTTCGACGAGGACTCGCAGGCGGACCTGGACCGGCTGATCCTCGTGATCGAGGCGGCCATCCGCACTACCCGGCTCGAGGCCGAGATCCGCGCGCTGCGCCTGACCCGCGGCGACGCGCCCGAGGGCGGCGCCACGAGCGAAGACAGCGAAATCCTCGGGCAGAGCGACGCGATCGCGCGGCTGCTCCACGAACTTGTCGTGGTGGCGGATTCCGAGCTGCCGGTGCTGCTGCTCGGCGAAACCGGCGTCGGCAAGGAACTCTTCGCGCGCCGGCTGCATCGCCTCTCCCGGCGGCGCACCAAGCCGCTGGTGCACGTGAACTGCGCCGCGCTGCCCGAGTCGCTCGCCGAAAGCGAGCTGTTCGGGCACGCCAAGGGCGCCTTCTCGGGTGCGGTCAGCGCGCGGCCGGGCCGCTTCGAGGCGGCCGACGGAGGCACGCTGTTTCTCGACGAAGTCGGCGAACTGCCGCTGTCGGTCCAGGCCAAACTGCTGCGCACCCTGCAAAACGGCGAGATCCAGCGCCTGGGCGCCGACCAACCGCTGCACGTCGATGTGCGCATCATCGCAGCCACCAACCGCGCGCTGCGCGACCTGGTGCACGACGGGTTGTTCCGGGCCGACCTCTATCACCGGCTGTCGGTCTATCCGATTCCGATTCCGCCGCTGCGCGAGCGCGGCAACGACGTGCTGCTGCTCGCCGGACGTTTCCTCGAACTCAACCGCGCGCGGCTCGGACTGCGCAGCCTGCGTCTCTCGCCGAGTGGGCAGGCGGCGCTGCGCCGCTACGCCTGGCCGGGGAACGTGCGCGAACTCGAGCACGTGATCAGCCGTGCGGCGCTGAAGGCGATGAGCCGGGGCGTGAACCGCAACGACATCGTCACGCTGGAAACCGACCTGCTCGATCTGGACGACGGGGAACCCACGACGTCCCGCCCGATCGACCGGGACCCGGCGCCGGAAGCGCTGGTTGGGGCCACCACCGGGACCCTGCGCGAGGCGGTCGACGAAACCCAGCGCCAGTTGATTCGTCGTACCCTCGCGACGCACGCCGGCAACTGGGCGCGCTGCGCGCACGAGCTCGACCTGGATCCCAGCAACCTGCACAAGCTGGCGCGCCGGCTGGGCCTCAAGGAGTAGTCGCCAGCACGACCGCCCCGATGATCTTCCCGCCCGACACCCCCCCGGAAGCGCGCCTGCTGCTGCTCGGTCGCGGCCTGCGCGCCTTCGTCGACGGCTATGTCGCCGTGCTGCTGCCCGCCTACCTGCTGGCGCTGGGCTTCGGCACCTGGGAGGTCGGGCTGCTGAGCACCGTGACGCTGCTCGGCTCGGCGCTCGCGACGCTCGCCGTCGGGACCTGGGGGCACCGCTTCCACCACCGAGCGATGCTGCTCGCCGCGGCCGGGTTGATGGCGTTCACCGGACTCGCCTTCGCCGGCTCTTCGGCATTCTGGCCGCTCTTCCTGGTGGCGCTGGTCGGCACGCTCAACCCCAGTTCGGGCGACGTCAGCGTGTTCCTGCCGCTGGAGCATGCGCGTCTGGCGGTGGCGGCGGAAGGCCCGGCCCGCGTCACGCTCTTCGCCCGCTACAGCCTGATCGGCGCGCTGTGTGCGGCCATCGGTGCGCTGGCTGCCGCGGTGCCGGACGGCCTGGCCGGCTGGGGCATCGTGCGCCTGGACGCGCTGCGGGGGATGTTCGTGGCCTACGGGGTGGTCGGCCTCGGCGTCCTGCTCCTGTACCGCAGACTGCCCAAGGCGACGGCGGTTCCCGAAAAGCCCCCGGCGCCGCTCGGCCCGTCGCGCGGGATCGTGCTGCGGCTCGCCGCGCTGTTTTCGGTGGATGCCTTCGCGGGCGGCCTGGTCGTCAACTCGCTGCTGGCGCTGTGGCTCTTCGAGCGTTTCGGCCTGTCGCTGGCCGCGGCCGGGGCGTTCTTCTTCTGGGCCGGGCTGCTCAGCGCCACCTCGCAGCTGGTCGCGCCATGGGTCGCCCGACACATCGGGCTGCTCAACACGATGGTGTTCACCCACATCCCCTCGAGTCTGTGCCTGATCGGGGCGGCCTTCGCGCCGACCCTGCCGCTGGCGCTCGGCCTGCTGTTCATGCGCAGCGCGCTGTCCCAGATGGATGTGCCGACGCGCTCCGCCTACGTGATGGCGGTGGTCACGCCTCCCGAGCGTCCCGCGGCGGCGAGCTTCACGGCCGTGCCGCGCAGCCTCGCCAGCGCGCTGAGTCCGTCGCTCGGCGGAGCGCTGTTCGCGGCCGGCTGGCTGGGGGCGCCGCTAATCGCCTGCGGCGTGCTGAAGATCGCCTACGATCTCGCGCTGCTCTATGCGTTCCGTCGGACCTCGCTCGATCCCTGATGGGTGTGCACGCATGAGGGGCGCGCGCAGCGCTGGCGGGTGGGCGCACCGGACTCCGGCCGCCGGCCTGAACTAAAATGGCGGACGCAGGCGGGCACACCCGTGCGCGCCGCGTGGAAACAGGCACTTGAGAGCGATGCAGACTGGGATTCCCTGCCTGTTCATGCGCGGCGGCACGTCGCGCGGACCCTATTTCCGCGCCGCCGACCTGCCGGCGGATCGCGCGACGCTCGCGCGCGTGCTGCTGCGCGCGCTGGGCTCGGGGCACCCGCTGCAGATCGACGGTGTGGGCGGCGGCGCGTCGGTCACGAGCAAGGTCGCGATGCTCTCGAGCTCGGCGCATCCGCAGGCGGACGTCGACTATTTCTTCGCGCAGGTCGGTGACACGGCGGTGGACTTCGGTCCGACCTGCGGCAACATCCTCGCCGGGGTGGGCCCCGCGGCGATCGAGATGGGGCTGGTGGCGCCGCGCGAAGGCGTGACGATCGTGCGCATCCACAGCGTCAACACGGGGGCGCTGGTGAGCGCGTCCGTGCGCACCGCAGCGGGCGCGGTGGTCTACGACGGCGAAGCCCGCATCGATGGTGTTCCCGGGACCGCGGCGCCGATCCTGCTCGAGTTCATGGACGTCATCGGCTCGCAGGGCGGGATGCTCTTTCCCACGGGGCGCAGCCGCGAGGAGATCGACGGCATCGAGGTCAGTTGCGTCGACGTCGCGGTGCCGATGATGATTGCGCGTGCGGCCGACTTCGGGTTCTCGGGCTACGAGTCGCCGGCCGAGCTGGATGCAAACCGCGCGTTCTACGCGCGCATGGAGCCGATGCGCCGCGAGGCCGGGCGGCGGATGGGGCTCGGTGACGTCGCCGGACGGGTGATCCCGCGCGTCGCGCTGCTGGCGCCGCCGCGCACCGGCGGCACCGTGACGTCGCGCTACTTCGTGCCGCAGAATTGCCACCCCAGCCACGCGGTGACCGGCGCAATCTGCGTCGGTGCCTGCGTGCTTGCTCCCGATACGGTGGCGGCGACGGTGGCTGAGCCGGATCGTGCCGTGAATCCGGTTCCCATCCGGATCGAGCACCCGTCGGGGCAGATCGACGTCGCGATGACCTGCGCTGCGCACGATGACGGCTTCGTGCTCACGCGGGCCGGCGTATTGCGCACCGCGCGCCTGCTGATGGCCGGCGAGCTCTTCGTGCCTGGCGCCGTCTGGACGCGCTCGCAGGCGGCAGGCGCGCAGTCGCAGCGCGAGGAGACGGGCGCATGAATGGATGGTGGACCGATCGGGCGATGCTGACCGGGTTCGCCCGTTCCGTCGCGATTGCCGTGCCCGCCGCGCTGCTGTGCGTCTGGATCAATACGCCGCTGCCGTGGCTGATCGGCCCGTTGTTTGCGATCGGAACGCTGAGCGCGGCCGGCGTGCGCCTCGTCTGTCCGGTGGCGATCCGCAGCGCCGGAATCTGGGCGATCGGCACCGCGCTGGGGCTGTACTTCACGCCGTCAGTGGTCGGCCAGATCGCGGGCTACGGCTGGGCGGTCGTCGTGGCGATCAGTTACGCACTGCTGCTCGGACTGGCCTTTGCCTGGGCGCTGCGCCGCTGGGCCGGGCTCGACCCGGCGACCGCCTTTTTCGCCGGGTCGATCGGCGGCGCTTCCGAAATGGCGGTGCAGGGCGAGCGCCACGGCGGTCACGTCGGGATGATCGCCGCGGCGCACAGCATGCGCGTGGTGATGGTCGTCTCCACGCTGCCCTTCATCTACAAGTGGCTGGACCTCCAGGGAAGCGACGCGTACATCCCGGGGCGGCTCGACGTCAGCTACCCGGGACTGGCGCTGCTGGTGGTGGCGACCTGCGCGGGCGCCTTCGTGCTCAAGCGCATCGGTTCGCCCAACGCCTGGGTGCTCGGCCCCCTGTTGGTCGCCGGGGTGTTGACCGCGGCCGAAGCGGCCCCGACCGCCCTGCCCGGCTGGGTCGTCAGCGTCGGGCAGATCTTCATCGGCATTTCGCTGGGATCGCGCTTCGACCGGAGCTTTGCCGCGCGGGCCCCGCGGCTCTTTGCCGTGATGGCCGTGACGACGGCCGCCGGGATCGCGGTGTCGGCGGGCTTCGGCTATCTGCTCGGGAGCGCCGCCGGCATCCCACCGGCCACGATGATCCTGGGGACCAGCCCCGGCGGAATCGCCGAGATGAGCCTCACGGCCAAGGTGCTGCGGCTCGGCGTGCCGGTGGTGACCACGTTCCACGTGTTGCGCCTCGCGGTGCTGGTGATCTCCGCGGGGACCGTCTACCGGTGGCTCGCGCGCCGCTCCGGGTGGCCGCTGCCCGACGAAGATGCGCCCGGCGGGTCGGCGGGCAAGTCGCCCGGCCGCTGACACGGCAGGCGAATCGCGCGCGCTCAGGTCGCTTCGAAGACGCCCCGTTCGCGGTTCTTGCGCACCGCATCCCAGCGATGTGCGACGCCGTTCATGGCGATCCATGCCCCCACGCTCAGGTGCGACGCGCAGCCGATCGCGAAGCCGAGATTGAAGAGCGCATCGGAACCCGCCACCTCGTAGGGCAGCATCGCACCGGTGAGCACGATCGTCTTGTCGAGCGCCGCCGCGCCCAGCACCGCCGCGGTCTCGGCCATCGTGTCGGTGCCGTGGATGATCACGATGCGATTCTCCGGGGCCGCGCGACATGCGTCGAGTACCCCGGCGCGGTGCGCGTCCTTCATCTCGAGGCTGTCGATCAGCATCAGTACCTCGAGCGACGCCGGCGCCGCGAGCCGCGCGCGCGCGACGATTTCCGCGAGGTGCGAGTCGCCGAAGCCGAGCGTGCCGGCGATCGGGTCGTAGTGCTTGTCGAAGGTGCCGCCCGTGGTGATGATGCGCAGGCTCATGGCGGGTTGCGGGTCGAATGGTCGGGCCGCCATTATGCCCCGCTAGAATGGGGACGGGGATGCGCCCGCGGGGCGTGGCCGCCCGCGCAGGGAGCATTGCCGATGTTCGAACAGGTCGTCCTGGCCGGCGGCGGGCACCGCTGCTGGTGGCAGGCCGGGTTCTGGGACGTGGTCGCGCCGCGGATCGCGCTGCGTCCGCGCGTGATCGCCGGCGTCTCCGCCGGCGCGGGGATCGCCTGCCTGCTCTACGCCAACGACACGCGCGAGGCGATCCGCTTCTGCTACCGGGCGATGGTGGGCAACCGGAGCAACGCCTACTGGGGCAATCTGCTGCGCCCTGGAGAGCGGGTGTTCCCGCAGTACGCCATCTACCGCATCGCGCTCAAGACGCTGCTGGGCGGACCCCACTTCGCGCAGCTTCAACGCTCGGCGCCCGAGATCCGTGTTGTTTATGCGCGGATCCCGAGCCTGCTGGGCCTGCGCAGCGCCGCGCTGCTCGCTCTCGCCGCGGATCAGATCGACAAGGGGGGTTCGAAGGCGTTGCACCCGCGCTTCGCGCGCCAGTTCGGCTTCACCACCGAGATCGAGCGCGTGCAGGATTGCCACAGCGACGACGATCTGGTGGCCCTGATCCTCGCGTCGAGTTGCACGCCGCCCTTCACCCCGCTGGTCTACCGGCGCGGCCGCCCCGTGCTCGACGGCGGGCTGGTGGACAGCATCCCGGTGCAGGCGGTGGATCCGGCCCCCGTGCCGACGCTCGTGCTGACCACCCGCTGCTATCCGGGCTATGCTCCGATCTTCGGGCTGGACGGGCGCACCTACGTCCAGCCATCGCGCACGATCCCGGTGTCGAGCTGGGACTACACCGCTCCGGATCGCATCGAGAGCACGTTCGTCCTGGGGCGCGAGGACGGTGAGGATTTCCTGCGCTCGATCGGGCACGGCGCGCTCGAGCGGGTGCAGCGGGAAGGCGAAGCAGCATGGGCGGCTCGGGAGGGCGCGGAATGACGAAAGGGGAGCGCGGCACGCTGGCATGGGTGACCGGGGGCGGCACTGGAATCGGGCTGGAATCGGCACGCGCGCTCGGCAGAGCAGGCTACCGCGTGGCGGTCTCGGGTCGGCGCGAGCCGGAGCTCGCGGCGGCCGTGGCCGCGCTGCGCGCCGACGGGATCACCGCCGAAGCCGTGCCCTTGGATGTGGCCGATCTCGCGGCAGTGGCGAACGCGGGCGCGGATCTGCTTGCCCGCCATGGCGCGGTCGCCGTGCTGGTCTGTTCGGCCGGCACCAACGTGCCGAAGCGCTTCTGGCGGGATCTGAACCCGGCCGATTTCGCGCGGGTCGTTGCGGTCAACCTCAACGGGGTGGCGGCGTGTGTCTCCGCGGTGCTGCCGGGAATGCGCGAGCGTGGCGCCGGAACCATCGTGGTGATCTCGTCCTGGGCCGGGTGGCGCTATCTGGGATTCACCGGCGCGGCTTACGGCGCCAGCAAGCAGGGCCTGAGTCCGCTGGTCGAAACGCTCAACGACCAGGAGGGTGCCCACGGAATCCGGGCCACGCTGGTCTGTCCGGGCGAGGTGGCAACGCCGATTCTGCGCTCGCGCCCCGTGCCGCCGCCCGAGGAGGAGATCGCGCGGATGTTGCAGCCCGACGATGTCGCCGCCGCAGTCCTCTTCGCGGCGCAGGCGCCGGCGCGCGTGTGCGTCAACGAAATCGTGATCAGCCCGACGCACAATCGGATCTACGTCGGCGCCGACGATCTGAAACAGCCGCGCTCATGACGGTGGCACGGGGGTTTTCCGCAGGCCAGCGCGGAATCGGACAGCATGGCGCCGACCGGAACCCCTGAGGCGGTCGGCGAAACGGCTGGAAACGCGGCCGACGCGGCGGCACTCGCCGAGCCCCTGCTCGCCGTCGTGCGCGAAGTCGCCGGCGAATTGCGCCGCGGGGCGAGCGCGCCCGTGAGCGGCGGGCTCGACGCTTCGCTGGAACGCGACTTCGGGCTGGACAGCCTGGCACGCGTCGAGTTGTTCGCACGTCTGGAGCGCACGCTGGGCGCGCGGCTCGACGAGGCGGCGATCTCCGAGGCGGAAACGCCGCGCGACCTGCTGCGCTACATCGAGATCGTGGCGCCGCGCGACGCGTCGGCCCCGGCGGCGCCCGCTTCCGCGGCGGTCGCTGCGGCGCTCGAAACCGGGCCGGAGAGCGCGCGCACGATCATCGAGGTGCTCGAGTGGCACGTCGCCGTTCACCCCGACCGGGTGCACATCTATCTCTACGAAGACGGCGACGAACCGCAGGCGATCACCTATGCCGCGCTGCTCGCCGATGCGCGGGCCGTCGCGCGGGGCCTGCGCGCGCGCGACGTCGCGCCGGGCGATCGGGTCGCGATGATGCTGCCCACGGGGCGCGACTTTCTCGCGGCGTTCTATGGGGCGATGTATGCTGGGTGCGTCCCGGTGCCGGTCTATCCGCCGGCACGTCCGTCGCAGCTCGAAGATCACCTGCGTCGCGTCGCGGCGATCGTCGCGAACGCCCAGGCGGCGGTGCTCGTCTCCTTCGAACAGGCGCGCTCGGTGGCGGGGCTGCTGAAGATGCAGGGTCTCTCGAGTCTTGCGATCGAAACGGTTGCCGACCTGTCTCGGCGCCCCCTCTCGGGGTTCGACGCCGGCGCGGATGATGCGCGTGGATTCGCCCAGGCGCACGACCTCGCGTTCCTGCAGTACACCTCCGGCAGCACCGGGGAGCCCAAGGGCGTCGAACTGACGCATCACAACCTGCTCGTCAACCTGGCCTCGATGCGCGAGGCGACCGGCGTGCACGCGAGGGACGTCTTCGTGTCGTGGCTGCCGCTTTATCACGACATGGGGCTGATCGGCGCGGTGATGGGTTCGCTGACCATCGGTTTCACGCTGGTGCTGATGTCGCCGCTGGCGTTCCTCGCGCGCCCTGCGCGCTGGCTGCGCGCCGTCCACCGGCATCGCGGGACGATCACCGCCGCGCCGAACTTCGCCTACGAATTCTGCATGAGCAAGATCGACGAGCGCGACCTGGCGGGAATCGACCTGCGCTGCCTGCGCTTCGCGTTCAACGGTGCCGAGACCGTGATGCCCTCGACCATCGAGCGCTTCGCCGAACGCTTCGCGCCGTACGGCTTGCGGCCGGAGGCGCTGACACCCGTCTACGGACTGGCCGAAGCGACGCTGGGCGTCGCGTTTCCGCCGATCGGGCGCGGGCCGCGGATCGAGCGGATCGATCGCGCGCAGATGCGCGAGGCCGAGCGCGCGGTGCCGGCGGCCGACGGCGATCCGAACCCGCTGCGCATCGTGGGCTGTGGCATGCCCTTGCCCGGCCACGACATCCGCGCGATCGACGATGCGGGCCGCGAGCTGCCGGAGCGGCATCAGGGACGGATCCAGTTTCGCGGGCCGTCGTCGACCGCGGGGTACTTTCGCCGGCCGGATCTCTCGGCGCAACTGTGCGACGGCGACTGGCGCCACACGGGAGATCTCGGCTACCTCGCCGACGGCGAGCTGTTCCTGGCCGGCCGCGCGAAGGACATCATCATCCGCGGGGGACACAACATCCATCCCCAGGAACTCGAGGATGCGGTCAGTGGCGTCGCCGGTGTGCGCAAGGGTGGAGTGTGCGTCTTTCCGGTCGCGGACGAAGCCTCGGGGACCGAGCGTCTCGTGGTTCTCGTCGAAACCAGTGCATCCGGCTCCGAGGAGCGCGAGCGGATCAGCGAGCGGATTCGCTCTCTCTCGGTGGACCTGCTGGGAACGCCGGCCGATGAGATCGTGCTGGCGCCACCGCGCAGCGTTCTGAAGACCTCGAGCGGCAAGATCCGGCGCTCGGCCTGCCGGGAGCTCTATGAGGCCGGCCAGATCGGACACGGCGTGCGGCCGGCCTGGGTGCAGATGCTGCGGCTGGCCGCGCGCGGCGCCGTGCGCCAGACGACCCGGCTCGTGCGCGGCGTGACGGGCTACGCATGGGCAGCCTGGGTCTGGGCATTGTTCGCGCTCGTCTTCGTGGTGGGTGCGCTGCTCATCCTCGTGCTGCCGGGATTGGCGCTGCGCCGCGCGCTCTCGCGCTGGATCGTGCGCACCGCGCTGTGGCTCTCGGGACTGCCCGTGAAGATCGACGGCGCCGAACATCTCGCGGGCGAGGCGCCGCGGATCATTGCGGCCAACCATGCGAGCTATGTCGACTGGCTGGTGCTGGGTGCCGTGCTCCCCGGGCGCTTTTCCTTTGTCGCCAAGGAAGAGCTGTCGCGCACGTTCCTGCTCTCGACGCTGTTGCGCCGCATGGGCACGTCCTTCGTCGAGCGCTTCGACGCGGCGCAGGGAATCGATGACACGCGGCGCATGGAGGAACGGCTGCGCGCCGGTGCGTCGCTCGCGGTGTTCCCGGAAGGAACCTTCGTACGCAAGTCAGGGATGCTGCCGTTGCGCATGGGCGCGTTCGTCCTTGCCGCGCGCACGGCAACGCCGATCATTCCGGTGGCGCTGCGGGGCACGCGCTCGGTGCTGCGCGCCGATGAATGGTTCCCCCGGCGCACGCCGGTGCGCGTCACGGTGTTCGCGGCGATCGCGCCACAGGGCGCCGACTGGGCGGGGGCGATCGAATTGCGCGCCGCGGTGCACGAGCGGCTTCGGGAAGGATCCCGGGAGCCCGACGCGCGCTGAGAAACGCACGGTTGGCGCGGCCCCGGCTCACTTCGCGTCCGGTGCTCCGTTGATGCGCGTGAGCGCCGTGTAGAGGTCGATGGGCATCGGGAAGACGATCGTCGCGGTCTTGTCCCCGGCGATGTTCACGAGCGTCTGCATGTAACGCAGTTGCAGCGCACCGGGTTCGGAAGACAGCACCTTGGCCGCCTGGCTCAACTTCTCGGCGGCCTGCAGTTCGCCCTCGGCGTGGATGATCTTGGCGCGCCGCTCGCGCTCGGCCTCGGCCTGCTTGGCGATGGCGCGCACCATCGTATCGTTCAGGTCGACGTGCTTGATCTCGACGTTCGACACCTTGATGCCCCAGATGTCGGTCTGCTCGTCGAGCACTTTCTGGATGTCGATGTTGAGCCGCTCGCGCTCGGCGAGCATCTGGTCGAGGTCATGCTTGCCGAGCACCGCGCGCAGCGTCGTCTGGGAGAGCTCGCTGGTGGCCGACATGAAGTTCACCACCTGGATGATCGCGCTCTTGGGGTCGACGACGCGGAAGTACACGACCGCGTTGACCTTGACCGAGACGTTGTCGCGCGAGATCACGTCCTGGGTCGGCACATCGAGCACGACCGTGCGCAGGTCGACCCGCACCATCTGCATGATTCCGGGAATCATGATCACGAGGCCGGGACCCTTGACCTTCCAGAAGCGCCCGAGGGTGAACACGACGCCGCGCTCGTATTCGCGCAGGATGCGGATCGAGGCGACCAGCAGCGCGACGATGAACAGCAGCGTGATTCCGCCCACTCCGAAGTTGAAGTACATGCTTACTCTCCTCTTGAGGCTTGCGCGGCGGTAATCGGAGCGACCCGCAGGACAAGACCTTCGCGGGCGGTGACGCGCACCAGCTGGCCGACCTGCAGCGCCTCGCCGGCCTTCACCTGCCAGCGCTCGCCGGCGATGCGTGCCCAGGTTCCCTGCGCCCCGGCGGCGAACACCTCGCCGGTGCTGCCCACGAGCGCTTCATCGCCGGTGGCGATCGGGCCACGCCGGGCGCGCAGTGCCATCGTGCCGACGAACCCGATGGAGAGCGCACTGAACAGCGCGGTGGCCACGATCAGCGAGACGGGGATGCCGAAACCGGGCACGTCCTCGTCCATCAGCATCACGCCGCCGGCAACGAAGGCGACGATCCCGCCGATGCCGATCACCCCGAAGCTCGGGGTGAACACCTCCGCGATCATCAGGCCGATGCCGAGCACGATCAGCGCCAGTCCCGCGTAATTGATGGGCAAGAGCTGCAGCGCGTAGAGGCCGAGCAGCAGGCAGATTCCGCCGATGATGCCGAGCGCGCCGAAGCCGGGCGAGGTGAATTCGAAGAACAGCCCGTAGATTCCCGCCATCATCAGCAGCAGCGCGACGCTGGGATTCGTGACGACGGAGAGCAGCTGCTCGCGCCAGTCCGGCTCGATCGACTCGATCTGCGCGCCAACGGTGCGCAGCACCTGCGGCTGGCCGGCGACGCTGACCGTGCGTCCATCGGCCTGGCGCAGCAGATCGGGAACGTCGCGCGCCACGTGGTCGATCACCTTCAGGTCGAGCGCTTCCTGGGCCGACAGGCTGACGGCTTCGCGCACCGCACGCTCCGCCCAGTCGGCGTTGCGGCCGCGCATCTGCGCGAGCCCGCGGATATAGGCGGCGGCGTCGTGGACCACCTTGCGGCTCATCGCTCCGCCCGGTATCGGCCAGGCGGGCCGGGCGTCGGGCCGGGCGTCAGCAGGCGCTTGCTTGGCCTCGGGCGCGGACTTCGGCTGCGCGTCCCCACCCGACTTGGCCTTCGCAGCGGGCTGCGGCGCCGGCGGCTTCTCCTTCTCGTTGCCCGGGATGATCGGCTCGTCGCCGCCGGTTCCGCCGATGCCGATCTGCACGGGCGTGGCAGCGCCGAGGTTCGTGCCCGGCGCCATCGCCGCCACGTGGCTCGCGTACAGGATGTAGGTTCCGGCGCTGGCGGCGCGCGCTCCGCCCGGGGCGACAAAGGTCGCCACGGGGATGGGTGCCGCGAGGATCGTCTTGATGATCTGGCGCATCGCGGTGTCGAGACCGCCGGGCGTGTCCATCTGAAGGACTACGATCGTGGCACGGGCGTCGCGCGCACGGGCAATCCCGCGCACCACGTAGTCGGCCGTGGCGGGGCCGATCGCGCCCTCGACCTTGAGGACGACGGCCTGCGGTTGCGTCTGGGCAAATCCCGTCGCGAGCAGCAGTGCTGCGGCCAGCACGACCGCGACCAGGGACAGCGTGAATCGTTTGGTCATGGCTCACCCGTGTGGCTGGGTCCAGCCTCTAGAGTGGGCCGGAATTACGGGAGATGCAAGCCGCCTCAGCCGGCCTCGGCGGGCACCGCCTGCGCGACGAGCGTGCGCCACTGTCGCTCGCTCTCCGGCCAGTCGCCGGGTTGCGTGCTCGCCAGCGTGCGCAGGATCTGCGCGAGCTGCCACGCCGGGGGTTGGGCGAGCTCAATCGGGCGATCGTGCCACAGGCGCCGGATCACGTTCGCGTCGACCGCGAAACGCTGGGCGAGCGCCTCGATCACGTAACGGTCCTGCCCGGCATCGACGGCGCGGCGCAGCACCGCGGCCCAGCGCTGGCTGTGTGCGTGGTCACGCCGTGCGACCAGGCGCGGCAGATCGTAGCCGGAGCGGGCCGGCGCGCGCTCCTCGTCCAGGTCGAGATCCGCCCAGGAGGACGTTTCGGGTTCGTCTGCGTCCCAGGTGTCGAGCGGCACCAGCGCGTCGGCGAAGAATCCGGCGAAAGCGGGCAGGGCCGTGAGCACATGGGCGCGCGCCGCGGCGTGGCGCGGTGCGAGCCGCAGCCAGTTGTAGCAACCCAGATGCTGTCCGGCCCCGCAACGCGCGAGTTTGGCGAGCGTCACCGGATCGAGACAGGCTTCCAGGATCGCGGCGATGCGCTGCTCGACCACGGTCTCGCGCAGGTCGACCGAGCGCAGTACCCGTCCATAGAACTCGACGTCGATGATCCCGTCGCGCAGCGCGCCGCGCAGCCCGTGCAGGAAATCCGGGTAACGCGTGCCGCGCTCGAACAGCGTCGCGCCGGCCTCGGGTTCGAGACGGTGACGCAGTTCGAGGTGGTGAAACCGTGCGGCCGGCCCGCGTTCCAGGACCGTGAGCATTTCGCCGGCCAGCGCGGCAAAGAGCACATCGAGCCCGGCGGCCGCGTCGCGCTGGTGCAGCGAAGGGCGCTGGTCGATCCCCGAGAGCCAGTCGATCAGCAGCGCGAGCGTGCGGTCGGTGAGCAGCGTCCGGAAGTCGTAGATCAGTCGGTCACGGTCGACGCCGACGAAGCGCACGTTCAGTCCCCAGGCACGCGCGAGCTGGGCAAAGATCGGATTCGACATGAGCGAGAGCCGCGACCCAAGGGGCAGCAGCACCGTGAACAGGCGCCACTCCGAGGACGGATTGCGAAATACGAGCGCGCGCGGACTGGCGCAATAGACCCCGGCCAGGTGGGCGAACTCGGGACCGAGCGTTCCCGCGTCACAGAGCTCGTCGTCGATCGGGTAGCGGTCGACCCGCAGCGCCTCAAACTCGCGCATTCCGCGCGTCTAGCTGGCTCGCTTCGCGAACGAGAGCAACCAGCCGCCGGCGCTGAGCAGCGCCGCAGCGATCACCGTGCGCGCGGCCGAGCCGCGCAGCAGCGCTTCGGCGGCGAACAACGCGCCGGCGGTCATCAGGAGCCGGGCCGTTCCGGCCGTCCGTTGGGAGGGGCTGAGATCCTTCATGGCGCTAATCTACCGCAGATTTCCGCATCGCGCGCAAGTCCCCGCGCGCGTCCCCGATAAATGGTCGGCAGGCGCCACGCCGGCGTGCGACGTCCGCCGGCGGCGGCGCCTCAGGAACCGCCGCGGCGGCGCACTCCGGGCAGGTGCGCGAGCGCCTGGTCGACGAGTTGCGCGCCCTTCTCGACGATCATCCGGCGCCAGCGCGCGTCATTGGGCCGCAGCGCTTCGAGCAGTTCCGCGCTAATCGCCCGGCCGGTGGCGTCGTCACGGTCTCCGTGCGCATGCAGCCAGTTGTCCGCCCGAATCGCCCGGATCACCCGCTCCTGGGGGTAGGTGCCGAATTCCGGGTAGGCGAAAGCGAAACGACAGGGCGCCGGGAGCGCGGCCTCGATGCCGCGGTCGAGCAGTCCGTTGAGCGGAGTCGACAGCGACTCCCCGGAAGAGGCCGACTTCACAGCGCCGTTCCAGACTTCCTGCGAGAACTGGTGCGATGCGCTTCCCGCCGCGGCGCCGGTGATGAGTTCGCAGGCGCCGAACTCGCCCAGGCCCGTGTGGAAGTCGAGCCAGATCACCGTGCTTGTTTCGGCCAGGTGCTCGCGAACCAGCGCAAGCAGATGCCGGGCTCCCGGCTGACGCACGTGGCCACCGAACTGCATTCCCTGCGGATATTTGTACTGGCCCTCGATGGCCACCTGCTGGAAGTGGCGCTGGCTGGTTTCCTCGATGAAGCGCTGCGCCGCTGCCCAGCGGCGCGCTTCCCGCTCCGGGTCGAGGTCGAGCGGATTGAGCACTTCGTAGAGCCGCTCGTAGTCGGCCGAAACCTGGCTCGTGTCGAAACTCTCCCGGAAGTTGCGGTTGAAGTCGACGTTGCCCTCGTTGACGCGCCGGTTCCACGCAAAGCCGTAGGGGTTGTTTGCGTGCTGCAGGACGATCGCGGTGTCGTTGCCGAGGCCCAGCCGCGGGAGAACGCGACGCGCCACGTAGTGCTGGATCGCGCTGCCCGTGTAGCCCTCGACGCCGTGCGTGCCGCTCGAGAGGACCAGCGCGTGGCGCGGGCGCCGCGCGCCGAAGATCATGAAGTCCAGCGCGAGCGTCTCGCCTTCGGGTCCTCTTTCGGAGATCGATCGGGAGTCGATCGTGACGTCCAAGCGGGGAGCGAGGCCGCGCGCGGCCTCGAGCAGGCTCTCGCGCGAAACGCCGTAGGAGGGTTGGAAGAAGGGATCGGTCGGTGTCGCGTTCATGTCTGGGGGTCGTGCGCAACAGAGGGGGAGAGCGTCGCGGGATCGACGTTGGCGCCGCACATGAGCACGCCGACGCGCTCCCCCGCGGCGGGCTGGTAGGCGCCGGAGAGCAGCGCGGCAAGCGCCGCTGCGCCGCCCGGCTCGCTGGCGATGCGCAGCGACGCCCAGGCCCAGCGCTGGGCCGCAGTGATCGCCGCGTCGCTGACCAGAACGGCGGTGGCGACATGCGCCTGCGCGATCGGAAACATCCAGGAGCCGACGCGTCGGGCACCCAGCGAATCTACCGCCAGTCCGCCGACTTCGATGTCGACGGGGTGTCCGGCGGCCAGTGCCGCGTGCAGGGTCGGGCAGCCTTGCGACTCCACCGCGACGACGCGCACGGTGCTTCGGTAGAACGCGGCCATGCCCCCGATCAGGCCACCGCCCCCGACGGCGACCAGCACGGTGTCCAAGGCCGGCGACTGGCTGACCCACTCCAGCGCGACGGTGCCGGCTCCGGCGAGGGTTTCGAACTGGTCGTAGGCGTGCGAGCGCAGCGCCCCGCTGCGCGAGGCAAAGGCTTCGCTGGCGGCGAGCGCGTCGGCGTACTGCTCACCCTGCGCGTGGACCACGGCGCCGAGCGCGCGCAGCTTGACGACCTTCGCAGCCGGCGCGGTGGCGGGCACGAAGATGTTCGCCGGGACCCCGAGCGCACGTGCAGCGTGCGCCACCGCGATTCCGTGGTTTCCTCCCGAGGCAGCGACGATTCCCGCAGCGGGGAGGCTCTTGTCCTGCTCCCGGGCGGCGAGCAGTCGGTTGAAGGCGCCGCGCGCCTTGAAGGTTCCGCTGACCTGCAGGAATTCGAGCTTGAGTTCGACCGGGGTTCCCTCGCAGTCGACCGAGATCACCGGGGTGACGCGCACATGCGGCGCAATGCGCCGGGCGGCGGCGGCAATCTCCGCGGGGTTGAGGCGCGGCAACGACATCGTCGCTCAGACCACCCGCAGGCTCAGACCCGGCAGCCCGATCCCGTCGAGCCGCGTGTGCCAGAGCTGTCCGGGCGCGAGTGGCTGCGCGTCGGTGAGCGTGCCGGTGGTGATCACGTCGCCCGGCGCGAGCGCACGACCGCGGGCGCCGAGTTGGCGCACCAGATGACCGAGCGCGTGCAGCGCGCCGTCGAGCACGTCGCTGCCGCGGCCTCGCGCCACCAGCGCATCGCCCTGGTGGAGTTCGATCGAGAAACGGGCGAGCAGACCGGTCAGCTCATCGGGGCTGCCCGCCAATTCCACGGCGGGTCGGCGTGGACCAACCAGCAGCGCGCCGTGCAGGGCCTGCGCCGCGAAGGATTCGGCGGCGGTGAATCGCCAGTCGGGGTACGGACTCTGGACGACCTCAACGCCATGCGCAATCCAGTCGAGGGCCGCGGCGAGGTCGGGCAGCGCCGCGGAGGCTGGGGCGGCGCGCATTCCGAAGACGATCTCGGGTTCGAGGCGCGGAAGCACGAAACGCCCGGCGTCCAGATCGGCGGATACGCCGTCGAGCAGGCGCAGCGTGGTGTCGTAGATCGGGCCCCAGATCGGGTGGTGCACCCCGTAGAGCGGCCAGATGGTCCGGTTGGTGAAACCGATCTTGTAGCCGCGCGGCCGTTCGCCCCGCGCCACCCGGGCGGCGACGATCTCGTCCTGGATACGTTCAGCCTGCGCCAGGTCGTCAAGTTGCGCGAAGGCGTCGCGCGAAATCAGCCGCTGCACATCCAGGTTGGCGAGGAGATCTGCGGCGGTGAGCGTGCGTGCCATGTTCGGTCATCACGGGTTGGGGCACGACGATTCTAGCTTGAGCATCCCCGGGAACCCATCGAAATCGCGATTGCGGGTGGTTTGCCTCCCAGCGTCGTGCTCGGGCAAGGCGGCGCGCACCAACGCGCCGGGTTATGCTCACGTCCGGAGGAGGTCCCGCCGAGTGCTCCGGCGCCGCGGGGGTTTGGGTCGAGGGTGGGCGATGTCCGGCCATGGGCGCGTCCGACCGCAGCGGATCGGAGGAGTGATGACCTTGAGAAAAGCAATGGACGGCGACCTGTCGCCGGGAGCCCTGGACGTGGTGAAAACGGCTCCGGCGCATGTGCGCCATCGCGCACTGGTGGCCTGGGTGGCATCGATCGCGGCACGGACCCGGCCGGCGCGGATTGTCTGGGCCGATGGTTCGGCCGAAGAATACGATCGATTGTGCGCCGAGATGGTGGCCGCGGGGACGATGCGGCGACTCAACCCGGAACTGCGGCCGAATTCCTACCTGGCCTGTTCCGATCCGGACGACGTTGCGCGGGTCGAGGACCGCACCTTCATCTGCTGCGAGCAGGAGGAGAACGCGGGCCCCAACAACAACTGGATGGCGCCGGAGCAGATGCGCGCCACGCTCGCGCCGCTGTTCGACGGCTGCATGCGCGGGCGCACGATGTACGTCGTCCCCTTCTCGATGGGCCCGCTGGGCAGCCATATCGCGCAGATCGGCATCGAGATCTCGGACAGCCCCTACGTGGTGGCGAACATGCGCATGATGACCCGGATGGGCGCGGCCGTGTACGACGTTCTGGGCGAGGACGGCGCCTTCGTTCCCTGCGTGCACTCGGTGGGGCGGCCGCTCGCCGAGGGGGAGAAGGATGTTCCCTGGCCGTGCAACCCGGTCAAGTACATCGTCCACTTTCCCGAGACGCGCGAGATCTGGTCGTTCGGCTCCGGTTATGGCGGCAACGCGCTGCTTGGCAAGAAGTGCCTGGCGCTGCGCATTGCCTCGGCGATGGGCCACGCGGAGGCCCGCACCGGCGCGCTGGGATGGTACGCGGAGCACATGCTGATCCTCGCGCTGACCTCACCGCAGGGGCACAAGGTGCACGTGGCGGCTGCGTTCCCCTCGGCGTGCGGCAAGACCAATCTCGCGATGCTCGTGCCGCCGACGGGCTTCGAGGGTTGGACGGTCTCGACCATCGGCGACGATATCGCCTGGATCAAGCCCCACGAAGACGGGCGCCTGTACGCGATCAATCCGGAAGCCGGGTTCTTCGGGGTGGCGCCAGGGACCAGCGAGCAGTCCAATCCGAATGCCATGGCGACGATGCGTCGCGATGCGATCTTCACCAACGTCGCGCTCACCGACGAGGGAGACGTCTGGTGGGAGGGGATGGGCCCGCCGCCGGCGCACCTGATCGACTGGCAAGGCAAGGATTGGGACCCGTCGTGCGGTCGCAAGGCCGCGCATCCGAACGCGCGCTTCACGGTTTCGGCCGCGCAGTGCCCGTCGATCGATGCGCACTGGGACAGTGTCGCGGGCGTGCCGATCGACGCCTTCGTTTTCGGAGGTCGGCGCTCGAGCACGATTCCGCTCGTCACGCAGGCGCGCTCGTGGGACGAGGGGGTATACATGGCGGCGACGATGGGTTCGCAGACCACCGCCGCGCAAGCCGGGGCGGTTGGGGTCGTGCGCCGCGACCCCTTCGCCATGCTGCCGTTTTGCGGTTACCACATGGGCGATCATTTCGAGCACTGGCTCGAGCTCGGGCGCAGGCTTTCCGCGAAGGGAGCGCGCTTGCCCGCGATCTTCTGCGTCAACTGGTTTCATGTCGACGGCGAGGGACGCTACATCTGGCCGGGCTTCGGCGAGAACATGCGCGTACTCGCTTGGATGGCGGGACGGCTCGCCGACACGGCCGGTGGCGAGGAAACGGCGCTCGGCGTGAGCCCGCGCTACGAAGATCTGCACTGGACCGGGCTGGAGTTTCCGAAGGGCGCTTTCGGGCAGATCACGGCCATCCGGAGCGAGGAATGGCAGCGGGAGCTGACCCAGCACGACGAGTTGTTCCGGCAGTATGGACAGCGGATTCCGCAGGAATTGCTGCGCATCCGCGACACGCTTGGATCACGGATCGAGAAGTCAGGGAAGGGCGTGCAGCAGAAGTAAGCGCTTACTATTACCGAATACTTTAAGAGTGTGAGCGCTTACTGCTAAATGGCGTGACCTCAGCGAATATTCCCGTCGTAGATTTCGCGCGCGCAGTCGATGGCGCGGATCAGGCTGCGCGGATCGGCACGCCCGCTTCCCGCGATGTCGAACGCCGTACCATGATCCGGACTGGTGCGCACGAAGGGCAGCCCCAGGGTGACGTTGACGCCTTCGTCGAGGCCGAGGTACTTGACGGGGATCAATCCTTGGTCGTGATACATGGCGATCACGGCGTCGAAGCGCTCGAGCCCACGCGCCTGCATGAAGATCGTGTCCGGCGGGAAGGGGCCCGAAACGGCGATGCCACGCGCACGCGCGGCCGCGATCGCCGGGACGATCTGCTCGACTTCCTCGGAGCCGAACAGTCCGTCCTCGCCGGCATGGGGATTGAGCCCCGCGACTGCGAGCCGGGGCTGCGCGATTCCTGCCTTGCGCAGTCCTGCGTCGGCAATCTCGATGGTACGCAGCACGGTGGCGGGCGTGATGTTCGACACGGCCGTGCGCAGTGCCTCATGAACGGTGACGAGCACCACGCGTAGCTCGGGGTTGACCAGCATCATGCGCACTTCGCAACCACCGGCCAGGGAGGCGAGCAGTTCGGTATGACCCGGGTAGTTGTGTCCGGCGCGCCGCATGGCGGCCTTGGAGATCGGCGCCGTGACGATCGCGCCGACCTCGCCGCGCATCGCCATTTCCACGGCGTACACGATGTACCGATAGGCGGCATCGCCGGCCGTCGCGTCGAGTACGCCGATCTCCGGGTACGGCGCGCGCAGCGCCTCGACCGGCATGATCTCGCGGGGCATCGGCAGCCCGAGCCGTGTCGCCTGCGCGGCGAGCACGCCCGGGTCGCCCACGACGACGCAGCGCTGGGCCAGCAGCGGATCCGACATCGCCTTGAGGATGATCTCCGGTCCGATTCCGCAGACGTCGCCGAGCGTGATGGCGATTCTCGCGGGAGCATTTCGTGCGCTGTGCATTCTGTCCACCAGGTGGCTACTTCCCCGTGGGCGATTATCGGTGCCTGGGGGAGTATCTGGCAAATGGGCCGCGGGGGATTGTGGGCGCGGCCGAGTTCGGGTATCCATGCAGGGTGTGGCGTTCGGCCGGCACGGAGTCGCCTCAGCACAAACCGGGGCGCGCCGCGCGTACCGGGCACCGAATCGTGATCGACTGAGGGCAGCGGGAATGGAAGCATTCGACTATGTGATCGTGGGCGCGGGAACGGCGGGGTGCCTGCTCGCCAACCGGCTCTCGGCGGATCCCGGGGTGCGCGTGCTGCTGCTCGAAGCGGGCGGGCGCGACAATTACCGATGGATCCGCATCCCGGTGGGCTACCTGTACTGCATTGGCAATCCCCGCACCGACTGGATGTACCAGACGCAAGCCGAGCCCGGCTTGAATGGGCGCTCGATCAAGTATCCGCGCGGCAGGGTCTGGGGCGGCTGCTCGTCGATCAACGGGATGATCTACATGCGTGGGCAGCGCAACGACTACGACGGCTGGGCGCGGGAGAATCCGGGTTGGTCGTGGGACGAAGTGCTGCCGTACTTTCTGCGCCACGAGGACCACCACAGCCTCGATGCCGGCGGCACCGACCCGGCTCACGGGCACGGCGGGGAGTGGCGCGTCGAACGCCAGCGGCTTTCCTGGGAGATCCTCGACGCATTTCGCGAGGCGGCCGGACAATGCGGAATCCCGCCCACCGACGACTTCACCCGTGGCGACAACTTCGGCTCGGGCTACTTCGAGGTCAACCAGCGTCGCGGCGTGCGCTGGAGTGCGGCGATGGGTTTCCTGCATCCGGTCCTGACGCGCCCGAACCTCGTGGTGATCAGCCATGCGCAGGTGACCCGTCTCGTGTGGCGCGACGACGGGCCGCGGCGCGTCGACGGCGTCGAGTACCGGGTCGGGCTCGACGCGCCGCAGGTGGCACGCGCCAAGCACGAGGTGGTCATGGCGGCCGGTTCGGTGGGGACGACACAGATCCTGCAGCTTTCCGGAATCGGGGATCCGGGCCATCTGCAGGCGGTCGGGGTCACTCCCCAGGTGGCGCTGCCCGGGGTCGGGGAGAATCTTCAGGATCATCTGCAGATGCGGATGATCTTTCGGATTCGATCGGGCGTGCGCACGGTCAATATGCTGGCGAACAGTCTGTGGGGAAAGGTCGCGATGGGCCTCGAGTACGCGCTGTTCAAGCGCGGACCGATGACCATGGCGCCCAGTCAGCTCGGGGCATTCACGAAGTCCGACCCGGGGCAGGCGAGCCCCAACCTCGAATGGCACGTGCAGCCCTTGTCGCTCGATCGCTTCGGCGAGCCGCTGCATCGCTTCCCGGCTTTCACCGCGTCGGTGTGCAATCTGCGGCCGAGCTCGCGTGGGTCGATCCGGATCGTGTCGCCGGATGCCGCCGTGGCGCCGCGGATCGCGCCGAACTATCTGTCGAGCGAGCAGGATCGTGCGGTGGCGGTAACCGGGCTGCGCATGACGCGGCGCATCATGGCCGCGCCGGCGATGCAGCCGTTCGAGGCGCGCGAACATCTGCCGGGCGCGGAGGTGGAGAGCGCGGAGGATCTTGCGCATGCCGCGGGTGACATCGGGACGACGATCTTCCATCCGGTCGGGACCTGCAAGATGGGTCCGGCTGACGATCCGATGGCGGTGGTCGATGCGCGACTGCGGGTGCACGGCGTTGCGGGGCTGCGCATCGCGGACGCCTCGATCATGCCGACGATCACGTCGGGGAATACGGCGAGCCCCGTGCTCATGATCGCGGAGCGCGCCGCGGCGATGATCCGGGCGGATCAGGCGTAGCGTTGTTTCACGTGAAACATGGGGTGCGGGTCGCCGCGCAGTGCGACGCGATCGGCGTCGCTCCCGACGACACGCGCCGAACCGTGCGTGGCGCGACGCGGCCAGGCGTCCGCGTTCGCGGCTCGAACCCCGCTCGGCGCGGCCGCCTGACCCCATCGCGCAGGGTGAGCCCCTCCGAGCGCCAGCAGGTCGCTACGCTGAAGTCCACCGGCACGCGCTCGGCGCGCGACGATCGGTGGCGGCGTGCCGTCTCGCGGCGAGCGCCCGGCTCGTAACCCGGGCGCTTTCCGCCGCAAACCTGCCCGCATCCGCCGCGATCGAACGCGGGTGTTCACCCGGAAACGCGGGATAGAGTAGCCGTCCCGGCGTGTCGCGCCGCGAGTTTCCCCCGGAAGACTGCGCGCGCTGTCGCAGTTGCCGGCGCGCCGCTGGTTGACGGATGCGCGATCGGGTAAGAAGCCTGTCCCACACACGCCAGGGGCTTCGCCGCACCGGCATCGGCATGCGGCATGGGTCTGCGTGCCTTCGTATCGCGCTGCGCCGATGATCCGGGAGGGCCACGCGTAGCGTTGTTTCACGTGAAACCTGGGGCGCGGTTCGAGGCTTGGTGCGTCGCGGTCAGACCTGGGCCCTGGCCCGAGATGGAACGCGCGTCGGGATGCCTCATTGCGCGCTGTGCGCAGGGTCCCTCGCCGAGCCGGTAACGAGCGGCGAACGAGGGTACCTGGGCACGGCGCGCGGCGCTCCACTTCCAGACGCGTCCGGTCGAGGAGCGCCAAGGAACTCTGCATCGGGTGCGCTACGGCCCCCGCGCCGGCTCGCCATGTTTCACGTGAAACATCGCCGGCAGACCACGAAGTTATAATTCGCCCTTGATCCGGCCTTTCGCGGCGGCCCGGCCCCGCGCCGGGCAACGCGGATTCCCCCTGGAGGTTGGGGGCACATGCAGTTTCCCGAAGTTTTCGACGTCATCGTGGTGGGCGGCGGCCACGCCGGCACTGAAGCAGCGCTCGCGGCAGCCCGCATGGGGAGCCGCACGCTGCTGCTTACCCACAGCATCGAGACGCTCGGGCAGATGTCCTGCAATCCGTCGATCGGCGGTATCGGCAAGGGGCACCTGGTCAAGGAGGTCGACGCGCTCGGCGGCGCGATGGCGCAGGCCGCCGACGAAGCCGGGATCCAGTTCCGGATCCTCAACTCGAGCAAGGGGCCGGCGGTGCGCGCCACCCGCGCGCAAGCCGACCGCGTGCTCTACCGGCAGGCGATCCGGACCCGACTCGAGAACCAGCCCAATCTGTGGCTCTTCCAGCAGGCGGTGGACGACCTGATTCTGGAGCGTTCCGGAAATGGGGACCACGTCGCGGGCGTGCTCACGCAGATCGGATTGCGGTTTCATGCGCGCGCCGTGGTGATTACGGCGGGAACATTCCTCAACGGCAAGATTCATGTCGGGCTGGAACACTACGCCGCGGGCCGCGCGGGCGACCCGCCCGCCCTGACGCTCGCGGCCCGGTTGCGCGAACTCGGACTGGGGCAGGGCCGGCTCAAGACCGGCACGCCGCCGCGCATCGACGGGCGCACGATCGATTTCGACGCTTGCACGATCCAGCCCGGTGACGCCGATCCGATTCCGGTATTTTCCTTCCTCGGACGTCCGGAGCAGCACCCGGCCCAGCTCCCGTGCTGGATGACGCACACGAATGCCCGCACGCACGACATCATCCGCACGGGGCTGGATCGCTCCCCACTGTACACGGGCGTGATCGGGGGGGTGGGCCCGCGCTACTGTCCGTCGATCGAGGACAAGATCCACCGCTTCGCCGGGCGTGAGTCGCACCAGATCTTCCTGGAGCCGGAAGGACTGCACACCCACGAGTACTATCCGAACGGGATCTCGACGAGCCTGCCCTTCGATATCCAGATCGCGCTGGTGCGCACGATCCGCGGCCTGGAGAATGCGCACATCCTGCGCCCCGGCTATGCGATCGAATACGATTACTTCGACCCGCGCGGGCTGCGCTCTTCGCTCGAGACCCGCGCCATCGGCGGACTGTTCTTCGCCGGACAGATCAACGGCACGACGGGCTATGAGGAGGCGGCGGCGCAGGGGCTGCTTGCCGGACTCAACGCCGCCTTGCAGGTGCAGGGCCGCGAAGCCTGGTCGCCGCGCCGCAGCGACGGCTATCTGGGCGTGTTGGTCGACGACCTGATCACCCGCGGGGTGAGCGAGCCCTATCGGATGTTCACCAGCCGCGCCGAGTATCGACTCAGCCTGCGCGAGGACAACGCGGATCTGCGCCTGACCGAGATCGGCCGCAAGCTCGGGTGTGTCGACGACCTGCGCTGGGATGCTTTCGCGCGTAAGCGCGATGCCGTCGACCACGAGTTGCGCCGGCTGGATGCGGTGTCGCTGAATCCGCGCGTGCTGGCCCCGGAGCACGCACTCGAGATCCTCGGACAGCCGATCGAGCGCGAGCACACGGCGGCAGAACTGCTGCGCCGACCGAACGTGCGCTACGAGGCACTGATGCGCGTCGCCGGCCCGTCGCTCGCGACGCGCGCGGACGAATTCGGGCTCGACGCGGCGGGCGTGGCCCAGGCGATCGAGCAGGTGGTGATCCAGACGCGCTACGCGGGCTACATCGCCCGCCAGCAGCAGGAGGTCGCGCGTCAGGAACTCCAGGAGGGACAGCCGATTCCGGAAGAATTCGACTACGCACAGGTCAGCGGACTGTCGCGCGAAGTCGCGCAAAAGCTGGCCCACCAGCGCCCGGAAACGATCGGGCATGCGTCGCGAATCTCGGGCGTCACGCCCGCGGCGGTGTCGCTGCTGACGGTGTTCCTGAAGAAGTGGCGCGCCACAAATAATGGGACGCAGAGATAGTGAGCGCTTACTCCAAATTCAGCGCACGCGGTCCGGGCAAGGCCTCGGCAACACCCGCTCGGCGTGCCGCGGGCAAGCCGGGGAAGCCGGCCAAGAAGGCGCCCGGCCGCGCGGCCTCGGGCACGCGCGCGAGCGCGCTCGCCGCGGAGCTCGCCGCCGGCTGCGCGCAACTCGGTCTCGCGCTCGATGCGACCCAGCGCGAGCAATTGCTCGCGTATCTGGATCTGCTGCACAAGTGGAATGCCGTCTACAACCTGACGGCGATCCGGACCCTGCCGCGCATGCTCGTCGAACATCTCTTCGACAGCCTCGCGGTGCTCAGGCCGCTGGCGCAGCGACTCCCGACGGCGGCATCGGGCAGCGCAGCGCCGTGCATCGTCGACGTGGGCAGCGGCGCCGGACTGCCGGGAATTCCGCTCGCGATCGCCTGGCCGCAGGCGCAGGTCCACCTCGTCGAGCCGGTCGGCAAGAAGGCGGCCTTCCTGCGCCAATGCGTGGGGGCGCTCGGGCTGGGCGGAGTTCAGGTGCATGACACACGGGTCGAGGACCTGCGGCTGCCGAGGCCGCCGGACCTGATCATCTGCCGCGCCTTCGCATCGCTTGCCGACTTCCTCGCCTCGTCGGCCCACCTCGCCGACGGGGGAACCCTGATGTGCGCGATGAAGGGCACGGCGGGCGGTGACGAGATCGCCGCCGTTCGTGCGCCGTGGTCCACCCCCGAGGTGATCGCACTGGTCATTCCCGAACTCGATGCCGCGCGCCACCTGGTGCTGGTGCGGCATACTGCCGCCTCCAACGCGCAGCGCGACGATGACGAATCCACCGGCGCGCCTGGCGCGCCTTCTGTCCGCTACGGAGCCTGAGCGCATGGCACGCAAGTTCGTGATCGCCAACCAGAAGGGCGGGGTCGGCAAGACCACGACCACGGTCAATCTCGCAGCCGCCCTGGCGAAGCTCGGGCGCCGTGTGCTGCTCATCGACACCGACCCGCAGGGCAATGCCACGACCGGCAGCGGCCTCGACAAGCGCGCCCTGGCGCGCTCGGTCTACCATGTGCTGATCGGGCTCTCGGACGTCGCGGAGACGACCCAGGAGTCCCCCACGGGCGGCTATGCCGTGCTGCCGTCGAACCGGGACCTCGCCGGCGCGGAAGTGGAACTGGTCGACTTCGACGAACGCGAGAATCGCCTCAAGGACGCACTCGCGGCCGTCGATGGCGAGTACGACTACATGCTGATCGACTGCCCGCCGTCGCTCTCGATGCTCACCCTGAACGGCCTGTGCGCCGCGCACGGCGTGATCATCCCGATGCAGTGCGAGTACTACGCGCTCGAGGGACTCTCGGACCTGGTCAACACCATCCGCAAGGTCCACGGAAACTTCAACCCGGGGCTCGAAATTTCCGGTCTGCTGCGCGTGATGTTCGACCCGCGCGTGACGCTCTCGCAGCAGGTCTCCGCGCAACTTGCCGAGCACTTTGGCCCGAAGGTGTTCAACACGATTATTCCGCGCAACGTCCGCCTCGCGGAGGCGCCGAGTTACGGCAAGGCGGGCGTTGTCTTCGACCCGTCGTCCAAGGGCGCGCGGGCCTATCTCGAGTTCGGCGCAGAACTCATCGAAAGAATGGAAAAGGGGCCGCTATGAACAGGCAGAAAGGACTTGGACGCGGGCTCGAGGCGCTGCTGGGCGTGGACCGTGAGGCCGTGGCGACGCCTGAATCGGCGCAGCCCGTTCTCGCCGTCTCGCGGCTGAATCCGGGGCGCTACCAGCCGCGCACGCGCATGGACGAAGGCGCGATGCAGGAACTCGCCGACTCGATTCGGGCGCATGGCCTGATCCAGCCGATCGCGGTGCGGCCGGTGGGGCCGCCCGAGGAAGGGCGCTACGAGATTCTTGCCGGGGAGCGGCGCTATCGCGCCGCGAAACTTGCCGGCATCACCGAGGTGCCGGTGATCGTGCGTCACGTCTCCGACCAGGAAGCCGCGGCGATCGCACTGGTCGAGAATATTCAGCGCGAGAATCTGAATCCGATCGAGGAGGCGCAGGGCATCAAGCGGCTGCTCGACGAGTTCCGCTATTCGCACGAGCAGGCCGCGGAGGCAATCGGCCGCTCCCGCAGCGCCACCACGAACCTGCTGCGCCTGCTCAATCTTGCGGAACCGGTGCAGACCATGTTGCTGGCGGGCGATCTGGACATGGGCCACGCGCGGGCCCTGCTCGCGCTCGAGCGCGCCGCCCAGATCATGCTGGGCAGCCAGATCGTCGAGAAGCGGCTGTCGGTGCGCGAAGCCGAGCGGTTGGTGGCGGCCGCGCTGCGGCCGGCCGGCGCGGGTGCCGGCAAGCGCGGACCCGCCGCCAAGTCGCGCGACGTGGTTCGCCTGGAAGAGGAATTGTCCGACGCGCTGGGGACGGAAGTGTCGATCACCCCGCGCGCCCGCAAGGGCGGCAGCCTGACGATCCGCTTTCACGGTCACGAGCAGTTCGAAGCGCTCGTCGCGAAATTGCGCTCCTGAGCCGCGCGACCCCTATACGCCGACGGGGCGCTTGAGGAAGTCCATCCGGTCGATCGACGGAACGGGCACGTCGCGGACCTCGCCGCCGCGCAGCAGCCGCAGCGGGACGACCGTGCCCGCCGGCCCGCGCTTCCAGATCCGGCGGTAGAGATCGGCCTGTCCGGAAATGGTCTCGTCACCGACGCCGATGATGATGTCCCCGGGGGAGATCCCGGCACCATCGGCAGGACCGTCGCGCGACACGCGGATGACGACCACGTGGCCGCGGAACACCTCGGTCGTCACGCCGAGCCAGGGCTGTGCCGCGCTCTTGCTGCGGCCGTGGGCCCGCAGGTCGGCGATGATCGGCTTCAGGAGGTTGATCGGCACGAACAGGTTGCCGGGAACCCGCCCTGCGCCGGGCAAGGCGTCCGCCATGATCAGCGAACCCACGCCCACCAGCTTCCCGTCGGGAGTGAACAGCGCCGACCCGCTCCAGTTGTTGACCGGGGGAATGGTGAGGATCGGGCGCTCGAGCAGGTATTCCCAGCCGCCGGCGAAAGGCTGGCGCGAGAGCACGCGCAACTCGGTCGCCTCGTCCTCGCCGTGCCCCAGCGTGAACACGGGCTGGCTTTCGCCGACGAGATCGGAATCGCCGATTTCCACCGCCTTGCCGATCATCGGCAGCGCCGTGCGGATCAGGCCGAAGCCGGAAGCGTGGTCGTAGCCGGCGACCGCGCCCGGCACGGTCACGCCGGCCGCGGTCGTGACGTCGACCTCGTCGGCTTCGAGAACCAGGTAACCGATGGTCAGCACCGTGCGCGCGTCGAGGATCACGCCCGAGCCGCTGCGCCGCGCCCCGAGCGTGGTGGATGTTGCGGCGCCGGGAACGATCTTCGCGTCCACACGCACGACCGTGCCGCTCACGGCTTCGCCCGCGATTGCGCGCGTGTCGGTCGCGCCGGAGCTTGCCGGGGCGACGTGCGTGGCGCCGGCGAAACCGGGCGCCGCGAGGAGCGCGCTCAGCAGCGCGCAGGTCAGGATCGGGTGACGCATGGCAGTCCTCCTGTCCCGTAGTCGCATCGTCGTTCCCATTCTTTCACCACGGTGCGGCGAGGACAAGCGCCGCACGACGAAGCCCCGCGCGAGCGCCGCCACCGACTCGCCGCCGCTCTGGCGCTTGTACGAATCGTTCCGGTTTGACCATATCGCCGGTGGGACATTAAAATCCCGAGGCTTTGTTGGTGATTGTCGGCTTCGGCGTGCTTGCGCTTCGGAAGCACCGCCTCACTGTGGTGCCCCTGGACGATGTTCGTCGCCGTTGGTTTGCAGATTGCAGCGATCCTGCTGCTGGCCCCGATCGCGGGGTTTTGGTTTGGCCTGGAGAGCGCGACGTCGCTTCTGCTGGGTGGGGTGGCCGCGATTCTCCCCAACGCTTTGTTCGCGCTGCGGCTGTGGTTGCACAAGGGGCGTTCCCCGGAGTCGTATCCGGTGGTGTTCCTGTTGGGCGAGTTCGTCAAGATCGGTTTGACGCTCGGGTTGTTGGCGGCGGTGATCAGGTGGGTGGAGCCGATCCGGTGGATCGCACTGCTCACCGGGCTGATCGTCGCGCTGAAGATGCCGTTGTTTGCGCTCCTGGTGGCGCGCGACGCGGACGCCGGGACGGCGGCGGGCGATGGCCCGGCGGCGGCACCGGCGGGGAAGGACGAGGGCTCCGGCGGCAGTGCCGGCGGGGCATGAGAACAACGCAGGACCGAACGACCAGGAAAACATGGCTGCAGGTGCAACTTCTCTGACCGCGTCCGAGTACATCGTTCACCACCTGGCGCACCTGAACACCTCGGGTGCGCCGCAGAAGAACATCGTCGACTTCTCGATCATCAATCTCGACACGGTGTTCTTTTCGGTCGCGATGGCGGTGCTCGCCGGCTGGCTGATGCATCGCGCCGCGCGCAAGGTGTCCGCCGGTGTTCCGGGGCGCTTCGTGGGCGCGATCGAGGCGCTCGTCGAGTTCGTCTATGAGCAGGCCCGTTCGATCGTCAAGGGAGACGTCTCCTACGTCGCGCCGCTCGCGCTGTCCGCCTTCGTGTGGATCGTGTTCATGAACGCGCTCGATCTGGTTCCCGTCGACCTGCTCCCGGTGCTCGGGAGCCTCGTCGGGCTGGACTACATGCGCGTCGTTCCCACCGCTGACCTGAACGCGCCGATGGCCATGTCCATCGTCGTGCTGCTCGCGTCGCTGTATTTCGGCATCAAGACCAAGGGTGGCGGCGGCTTTGCGCACGAGCTGATTTCCGCGCCCTTCGGACCGAAGCTGGTGCTGATGCCCTTCAACCTGCTGCTGCAGATCATCGAGTATCTCGCGAAGACGGTCGCGCTCGGGATGCGGCTGTTCGGCAACATGTTCGCCGGCGAACTGCTGTTCATGCTGATCGCGCTGCTCGGCGCTTCCGCCACCTGGTGGGGCTTCGGGATGCATTTCGTGGCGGGCATGGGCTGGGCGATCTTCCACATTCTGATCGTGCTGCTGCAGGGTTTCATCTTCATGATGCTCACGCTCGTCTATCTCGGACAAGCGCACGAGCATCACTGACCCACACTTTTTCCAGAACCACGTCTTTTCCGAAGGAGTCATCATGACCAACGTTGCTATGGTTGCCATTGCTTGTGGAATCATCATCGGACTGGGCGCTCTCGGCGCCTGTATCGGCATTGCGATGATGGGCGGCAAGTATCTCGAAGCGGCAGCCCGCCAGCCCGAACTGATGGACAAGCTGCAAACCAAGATGTTCCTGCTCGCCGGCCTGATCGACGCCGCGTTCCTGATCGGCGTCGGTATCGCGATGATGTTCGCGTTCGCCAACCCGTTCGCGGGCTGATTCAGGCGAGCCTGGCTCGCAGCACCAAGTAGAGGAAGCCTGTCGTGAATATCAATGCGACTCTAATCGCCCAGATGGTCGTCTTTGCGGCGCTCTGGTGGTTTACGGCCCGATTCATCTGGCCCCCGATCACCCAGGCGCTCGACGAGCGAGCCCAGCGGATTTCCGACGGGCTCGCCGCTGCCGACAAGTCGAAGCTGGAACTCGCTGCGACCGAGCGACGCGTCCAGGAAGAGCTCAAGCAGGCCCGGGCCGGCGCGGCGGAAGTGCGCTCCGGAGCGGAGCGCCAGGCCGCGCAGCTGCTCGACGAAGCGCGTGCGGAAGCTTCGCGCCTCGTGGCCGCGGCGAAGAAGGCGGCCGAGGAAGAGGCCGAACTCGCCGCGCAGCGGGCGCGCGGGCATCTGCGCGAGCAGGTGGCGACCTTGGCGGTGGCCGGTGCGAGTCGCATCCTGCGCCGGGAGATCGATGCCACCCGTCATGCCGAGCTGCTGGGCAACCTGCAGAAAGAGCTCCGGTAAGCTGCCATGGCCGAATCGCTCACGATTGCGCGACCCTACGCCGAGGCGGCGTTTCAGATCGCCCGCGACACGCAGGCGCTGCCCTCGTGGTCCGACGCGCTTGCGCGGCTGGCCGTGGTGGCCGGCACCGACGCGGCGCGCGAGCTGATCGGCAATCCGCGCCTCACTGTCGAACAGGTGGCCACGTTGTGCGCCGACGCGGCGGGTGCGATCTCCGACCAGCAGAAGAATTTCGTACGGGTGCTCGCCGACAACGATCGCATCGCGGTGCTGCCCGACGTGGCGAAGCTCTTCGAGGCGCTGCGCAACGAGTTCGAAGGCGTGCTGGAAGCCCACGTGTCCAGCGCCTATCCGCTCAACGACGCGCAGGTGGCCGACATCGTGAAGACCCTCGAGAAGAAATACGGGCGCAGCGTCAAGGTCAATGTGACCGTCGATGCGGACCTGATTGGCGGTGTTTCGATCCGCATTGGCGACGAAGTGATGGACGCGTCGGTGCGCGGCAAGCTCGCGCAACTCGCGGACGCGCTCAGGAAGTGATCAAGGAAACGTCCACGCCCCGCACGGGGCAGGAGAAGACCTCATGCAATTGAATCCGGCAGAGATCAGTGAACTGCTGAAGAGCAAGATCGAGAACCTGCAGGTATCGGCCGATACCCGCAACCAGGGGACGGTCGTCTCCGTGACCGACGGCATCTGCCGGCTGCACGGATTGTCCGAGGTGATGCAGGGCGAGATGATCGAATTCCCCGGCGACACCTTCGGGCTGGCGCTGAACCTCGAGCGCGACTCGGTCGGCTCGGTGGTGCTGGGACCCTACGAGCACATCAGCGAGGGCGATACCGTCAAGGCCACCGGACGCATCCTGGAAGTGCCGGTCGGGCCGGAGCTGATCGGGCGGGTGGTGAACTCGCTGGGCCAGCCGATCGACGGCAAGGGGCCGATCAACGCGAAGATGACCGACGTCATCGAGAAGGTCGCCCCGGGCGTGATCGCCCGCAAGTCGGTGTCGCAACCGGTGCAGACCGGGCTGAAGTCGATCGACGCGATGGTGCCCATCGGGCGCGGCCAGCGCGAGCTGATCATCGGCGATCGGCAGACCGGCAAGACGGCGGTGGCGATCGACACGATCATCAACCAGAAGGGCAAGGACCTGATCTGCGTCTACGTCGCGATCGGCCAGAAGGCCTCAACGGTCGTGAACGTGGTGCGCAAGCTCGAGGAATTCGGTGCGATGGAGTTCACCATCGTGGTGGCCGCCACGGCCGCCGAATCGGCCGCGATGCAGTACATCGCACCCTACTCGGGTTGCACGATGGGCGAGTACTTCCGCGACCGCGGGCAGGACGCGCTGATCATCTATGACGATCTGACCAAGCAGGCCTGGGCCTACCGGCAGGTGTCGCTTCTGCTGCGCCGCCCGCCGGGCCGCGAAGCCTATCCGGGCGACGTCTTCTACCTGCACTCGCGGCTGCTCGAGCGCGCCGCGCGCGTCAACGAGGCCTATGTCGAGAAGTTCACCAATGGTGAAGTGAAGGGCAAGACCGGCTCGCTGACCGCGTTGCCGATCATCGAGACGCAGGCGGGCGACGTGTCCGCTTTCGTGCCGACCAACGTGATCTCGATCACCGACGGGCAGATCTTCCTGGAGACCGACCTCTTCAACGCCGGGGTGCGGCCCGCGATCAACGCGGGGATTTCGGTGTCGCGCGTGGGCGGTTCGGCGCAGACCGACATCATCAAGAAGCTCGGCGGCGGCGTGCGCCTCGCGCTCGCGCAGTTTCGCGAGCTGGCGGCCTTCGCGCAGTTCGCTTCCGACCTCGACGACGCGACGCGCAAGCAGCTCGAGCGCGGGCGCCTCGTGACCGAACTGATGAAGCAGTCGCAGTACCAGCCGATGCAGGTCTGGGAAATGGCGCTGACGCTCTTTGCGGTGAACAACGGCTACTTCGACGACATCGACGTCGCCAAGGCGCTCGACGCCGAGCGGGCGCTGCAGGAATTCGCCCGCACCAGCCACGCCGAGTTCGTCGAGGAGATCCAGCGCGACAAGAAGTTCAGCAAGGAAGTCGAAGCGCGGCTGCACGAGCTCGTCAAGGCCTTCAAGAAGACCGGCGCGTACTGAAGCCCGTCTGCCTGAAGCGAACCACGACAAGGATTCGAGATGCCCGGAAGCAAAGAGATCCGGACCAAGATCAAGAGCGTGCAGAACACGCGCAAGATCACCAAGGCGATGGAAATGGTCGCCGCGTCCAAGATGCGCAAGGCGCAGGAGCGGATGCGCCACGCCCGTCCGTATGGCGACAAGATCCGCAACATCGCGGCGCACCTGGCCGAGGCGAACCCGGAGTACCGCCACCCGTACCTCGTCGAGCACGGCGAGTTGCGCGCGGCGGGCATCATCGTCGTCACGACCGACAAGGGTCTGTGCGGCGGCCTGAACACCAACGTGCTGCGTGCGGTCACGACGCGGCTGCGCGAGCTGCAGGACTCGGGCGTGCGCGTGCAGACCACGGTGTTCGGCAACAAGGGTCTGGGCTTCCTCAACCGGATCGGCGCCCCCGTGGTCTCGCAGCTCGTGCACATGGGCGACACGCCGCACATGGAAAAGCTGATCGGCCCGATCAAGGTCCAGCTCGACGCCTATGAGGCGGGTGAGATCGACGCCGTATACCTTAGCTATACGCGCTTCATCAACACGATGAAGCAGGAGGCGGTGATCGAGCAGCTGCTGCCGCTGCCCACCGACCTGCTGCACGAGAACTCGCGCGAGTATTCGTGGGACTACATCTACGAGCCCGACGCGCCGACCGTGCTCGACGAGCTGCTGGTGCGCTACGTCGAGGCGATCGTCTACCAGGCGGTGGCCGAGAACATGGCCTCCGAACAGAGCGCGCGGATGGTGGCGATGAAGTCGGCCTCGGAGAACGCCAAGGAAGTCATCGACGAGCTGCAGCTGTCGTACAACAAGGCGCGGCAGGCGGCGATCACCAAGGAATTGTCAGAGATCGTTGGAGGTGCCGCGGCGGTATAGGCGGACCCGGACCGAAACAAAACAGGAAGCGAAACATGTCACAAGGTCAGATTGTTCAGTGCATCGGCGCAGTGGTCGACATCCAGTTCCCGCGCGACGCGATGCCTCGGATCTACGAGGCGCTGACGCTCGCCGATGCGGGCGACAGCATGGTCGAGAAAGGGCTCACCTTCGAGGTGCAGCAGCAGCTCGGCGACGGCGTGGCGCGCACCATCGCGATGGGCGCCTCCGACGGTCTGCGCCGCGGCATGAAGGTCGATCGGACGGGCGCGCCGATCTCGATTCCGGTGGGCAGCGGCACGCTGGGCCGGATCATGGACGTGCTGGGTCGCCCGATCGACGACGCGGGACCGATCCCGTCCGACGAGCGCCGCCCGATTCACGCGCCGGCGCCGAGCTACGAAGAACTCAAGCCCACCACGGAACTGCTCGAGACCGGGATCAAGGTCATCGATCTGGTCTGCCCGTTTGCCAAGGGCGGCAAGATCGGCCTGTTCGGCGGCGCCGGGGTCGGCAAGACCGTCAACATGATGGAGCTGATCAACAACATCGCCAAGCAGTACGGCGGCCTCTCGGTATTCGCCGGAGTCGGCGAGCGCACCCGCGAGGGCAACGACTTCTACCATGAGATGGAGGAGTCGAACGTTCTCGACAAGGTGGCGATGGTGTTCGGCCAGATGAACGAACCGCCGGGCAACCGCCTGCGCGTCGCGCTCACCGGGCTGACGATGGCCGAGAAATTCCGCGACGAGGGCCGCGACATCCTGTTCTTCATCGACAACATCTATCGCTACACGCTGGCCGGCACCGAGGTCTCGGCGCTGCTCGGGCGGATGCCTTCCGCAGTGGGTTACCAGCCGACGCTGGCCGAGGAAATGGGCCGCCTGCAGGAGCGCATCACTTCCACGAAAACCGGCTCGATCACCTCGATCCAGGCGATCTACGTGCCGGCGGATGACCTCACCGATCCGTCGCCGGCGACGACCTTCGGGCATCTGGACGCCACCGTCGTGCTCTCGCGCGACATCGCTTCACTGGGGATCTACCCGGCGGTGGACCCGCTCGACTCGACGTCGCGCCAGGTCGACCCGAACGTGATCGGCGAGGAGCACTACCAGACCACGCGGATGGTGCAGGCCACGCTGCAGCGCTACAAGGAATTGCGCGACATCATCGCGATTCTGGGCATGGACGAACTCTCGCCCGACGACAAGCTGGCCGTGTACCGCGCCCGCAAGATCCAGCGCTTCCTCTCGCAACCCTTCCACGTCGCCGAGGTCTTCACCGGCTCGCCGGGCAAGTACGTCACGCTCAAGGAAACGATCCGCGGCTTCCAGATGATCGTCAACGGCGAGTGCGACGCGCTCCCCGAGCAGGCCTTCTACATGGTTGGCGGGATCGACGAGGCCTTCGAGAAGGCCAAGACGCTGAAGTAAGCGCCAACTAACGGGGAATCGCATGTCCAGCATTCACGTCGACGTCGTCAGCGCGGAAGAATCGATCTTCGAGGGAGAGGCCGAGTTCGTCGTGCTTCCGGGCGAGGTCGGCGAGCTGGGGATCTTTCCGCAGCACACGCCGCTGATCACGCGGATCAAGCCCGGGGCGGTGCGCATCAAGGTCGTCGGCCAGGCCGAGGAAGAAATCGTGTTCGTCGAAGGGGGCATCCTCGAGGTGCAGCCGCATCGGGTCACGGTGCTCGCCGACACGGCGATCCGGGCGCACGACCTGGACGAAGCCAAGGCCGAGGAAGCCAAGCGCGCGGCCGAAGACGCACTGGCCAACCGCGCTTCGACGATCGACTACGCGAAGGCGCAGGCCGAGCTCGCCGCGGCCATGGCGCAGATCGCCGCGATTCGCAAGTTGCGCGGCAAGTAGGCGTCCGGTGCACGGTTGGACCCGGGGCAGCTGCGGCTGCCCCTTTGTTTTGCGGGCCGGGCGCGCGCGCCGATGAACGGGAGCTTCGTCGGCGGCCTCGCCTTCGCCTTTGGCGCGGTGGTGATCTGGGCCGCCCAGCTGCCGATCGCCAAGGAACTCTTCGCCACCGTGGACGCGTTTCACGCGACGGCGTTTCGCTACTCGGTGCCGGCGCTGCTGCTGGCGGCGGCGCTGGTGCTGCGCGAAGGGGCCGGGGCGCTGCGCCTCGAGGGTCGCGGACGCTCTGTCCTCGGCATCGGCTTCGTGGGCATGTGCTGCTCGCCGGTGCTCGCCTTCGGCGGGCTGATGTTCACCCGGCCCGAGATCGCCGCGACCATCCTCGCCAGCCAGCCGGCGATGGCCGCGCTGCTCGACTGGGCGTGGCACCGGCGGCGCCCGAGCGCATTCACCATCGCCTGTGTCGCCGTCGCCTTCGCCGGGGTGGTGACGATCCTCACGCACTGGGATCCCGCCTTCGCGCCGCGCGGGCGCGAGATGGTGGGCAACCTGATGGTCGTCGCGGGCGCGCTGTGCTGGGTGTTCTACACGTTGGCGAGCGCGCAGCGCGGCAACTGGTCGACGCTGCGCTTCACCACGCTGACCATGCTGCCCGGGGCGGCGGGAACGATCGTCGTGGCCACCACGCTGGCGGCGATCGGGGTGTTCCCGGTGCCGGCGCTGCAGGTGTGGCTCGACTCCGCCTGGCAGGTGGCCTATCTGGCGCTTGCCGGGGTGCTGATCGCGATGATGATGTGGAACGCGGGTGCGCGGCGCGTCGGCGCGCTCAACGCGACCCTGCTGCTCAACCTGATCCCGGTCATCACCTTCGCGATTCGCCTCGCGCAGGGCCACGACGTGCCGGTGATCGACATGGTCGGCGCCGCGCTGGTGGTCGGCGCGCTGGTCGCCAACAACCTCTACCTGCGGCGGCTCTACCGGGCGGCTGTGCCAGCGATCTGAGGCGCTGGTTGCGGCGTTCGTCGTCCCGCGCGGATTGCGGTGGCCTGACGGCGGCACGTCGAGCCTCCGCTCCGCGTGCGAGCGATAGCACACCCGGATGCCGCCGCAACGCCCGGACGCGTCCGCGCGCCCCGACGCCCCGTGAGTGCATATCCCCGCAACCCGTGGGAGAATAGACGACCCGATCCGCGCCCCGGGCGTCGGAGGGGACGCGCAAGTGCACCCGTCAGGAGGACCGTCGACTTTGGCCAGCCCCAACTATTCGTACCAGAAGCGCCAGCGAGAACTCGCCAAGAAACAGAAGAAGGAGGCGAAGCTCGCCCGCAAGAGTGAGAAACCCGCCACGGACGACCCCGATGCGGAACCCCTGGAAGGGGGGGACGGCGCCGACGAAGGGGCACCTGCGCAAGAGGGAGATCCGTCCTAGCGCGACGAACCCGGCCAGCGGCCCTGCGCCATCGGCCCTCCGCCCCGGTAGCCGCTGCGGTCGCGCTCCCCCGTGAAGCTCTTTCCCGGCCTCCAGCCGTTGTACCGCTCCCTGCTGCGCATCGCACTGCGCCGCACGGTGCGCACGACCGTCGTCCCCGAGCAGTTCGACGCCCTCGGCCTGGACCGCGGCAAGCCGATCGTCTACGCGCTGCAGATGCAGCAGGTCTCGACGCTGCTGATTCTCGATGAGGTCGCACGCCAGCTCGGATTGCCGGAGCCGCTGCTGCCGCTGGTTTCGGGCGCCGTCCAGGAGCGCCGCTCCTTTTTCTTCCTGACCAACAATGGCCAGCCCACGCCGCTGCGGCGCAACCCCTATGTGTATTCGCGGCGCCTGCGCCGGCTGATCGACGCGACCCTGGTCGATCCTTCGGTTGACGTCCAGCTGGTGCCGGTGAGCGTGTTCTGGGGACGCGGGCCGATCACGCGCAAGGAAACGGTGATTCGTGCGCTCTTTGCCGACAGCTGGCGTCCGCCCGGACTCATCCGGCAGGCGATCCGGGTGCTGCTCCACGGGCGCGAAACGCTGGTGAAATTCGGTACGCCGATCGAGCTGCGCGCTGCCGTCGCCGCGGGCGAGCCTGCCACGGCGATGCGCCGCGTCGGGCGCCTGCTGCGCGGGCGCTTCAAGCGCGAACGCGAACTCGCGGTCGGCCCCGACCTCTCGCATCGCCACACGGTGATCAACAACGTCGTCGACAGCGCGCCGGTGCAGGCGGCGATCGCCGCCGAAGCCAGCCTGCGCGGGGTCCCGATCGAAAAGGAGGAACTGCGCGCCCGGCGCTATGCCTACGAGATCGCCTCCGACTATTCGTACCCGGTGGTGCGCGCCTTCATCGTTGCGCTCACCGTGATCTGGAACCGCATCTACGACGGCGTGCGCGTCTTTCGATTCGAATCGATCGAGGCCATCGCCGGGGCAGGAGCTGGCACCGGCATCGTCTACGTCCCCTGCCATCGCAGCCATATCGACTACCTGCTGCTGTCCTTCGTGATCTATCGCCGCGGCTTGCAGCCGCCGCACATTGCCGCGGGCTCGAACCTCAACCTGCCGGTGCTCGGTCCGCTGCTGCGCGGCGGCGGAGCCTTCTACCTGCGCCGCAGCTTCCGCGGCCAGCCGCTCTATGCCGAGGTGTTCACCGAGTACCTGCACACGGTGCTGCGCCGTGGCTTTCCGGTCAAGTACTTCGTCGAGGGTGGGCGCAGCCGCACCGGCCGCACGCTTGCGCCCAAGGCGGGCATGCTGGCGATGACGGTCAACAGCTTCCTGCGCGACCACGAACGCCCGCTGGCCTTCGTGCCGGTCTACATCGGCTACGAGCGCTTGTTCGAGGGGGACGCCTATCTCGCCGAGCTGGCCGGCAAGCCGAAGACCAAGGAGTCGCTGCGCGCGCTGTTCGCCACCGCCCGCAAACTGCGCGAGCGCTGGGGCACCGTGTATCTGAACTTCGGCGAGCCGATCCGCCTGGACACCTTCCTCGACGAGAAATGGCCGGCGTGGCGCGACGTCGCCCAGCGGCTTCCCGTCGGCGCCGGAGCGCTCGCGCAGCTCGACGACCAGGGCGAGAATGATCGGCGCGAGGCGATCGCCGAGCTGGCCCGGCTGGTCGTCACGCGCATCAACGAGGCCGTCGTGATCAACCCGGTCAACCTGATCGCGGTCGTGATGCTCGGCGTAACCCGCCAGGCGATGGATGCGGAGTTGCTGGCCGGGCAGGTCGATCTGTTCAAGCGCCTGCTCACGAGCAGCCCCTACTCGGCGTGCCAGCGCATTACCGAGCTCGACGGCGCCGCAGTCGTCGCCTATGCCGAGGACTTCGGGTTGCTCGAGCGCGTCGCGCACCCGCTGGGCGACATCCTGCAGGTGCCCTCCGGTCAGATCGAGAAACTCGGATACTTCCGCAACAACGTGATGCATGCTTTCGCGATGCCGGCGCTGCTCGCCTGCCTGATCGCGCAGAACGAGACGCTCGACCCGCCCAAGCTGGTGCGCGTTGCGCGCCAGCTCTTCATGTTCCTGCGCGCCGAGCTGTTTCTCTCCTGGTCGAACGAAGACCTCGACGCGCGGCTCGCGGCCTGCGTCGAAGCCCTGCGCGCGCTCGGACTGGTCCGCGACCAGGGCGCGCTGCTCACGCCGCCGGACCCCAGCGCGCCGGAGTCGATCGCGCTGCACGCGCTCGCCAACATCATCCGGCTCCCGATCGAGCGTTACGTGCTTGCCGTGGCGACGCTGGTGCGCTCGGGCGCAGGGGTTCTGAGCGCCGACGAACTCCTCGACTACTGCTGCCTGCTCGCGCAGCGCTTCGCGCTGCTCCACGGGACGGGCGGGCCGGAGTTCTGCGACCGCGGCGCGTTGCGCGCAATCATCGACACCCTGATCGGCACCGAGCTGGTCACGGTGCACGACGGGCGGCTGCATTTCTCCGACACCTTGGACGCGATCGCCCACGACGCGCACTATCTGCTTTCGGCCGATACGCGGCTCGCGATCGCGCACGCCGGGCAGCTCGCGCAGGCGCGGGCGACGCCGGCCGCCGCCGCGGGCGCTGCCGAGGCCGCCGAGGCTGCCGACTGAAGCACCATGGCGTCCGCGTGCAGCGGCAAAGCGCGGGCCCGGTGTCCGCAGTAAAATGCCCGGCTTGGCCGGCAAACCGCCGCGCCGTCACGGGAATCCATGGCCTTGATCAACGATAGCTTTCTGCGGGCGCTGCGGCGCGAGCCCACCGAGCACACCCCTGTCTGGCTGATGCGCCAGGCCGGGCGCTACCTGCCCGAGTACAACGCCACGCGCAAGCGGGCCGGCAGCTTCCTGAAGCTGTGCAAGACCCCGGAGCTCGCCTGCGAGGTGACGCTCCAGCCGCTCGAGCGCTTTCCGCTCGACGCCGCGATCCTGTTCTCCGACATCCTGACGATTCCCGACGCGATGGGGCTCGGGCTCTATTTCGCCGACGGCGAGGGTCCGAAGTTCGAGCGCCCGGTGCGCGACGAAGCGGCGGTCGCGGCACTCGCGGTCCCGGATCCGGGCGCGGAGCTGCGCTACGTGACCGACGCGGTGCGCACGATCCGCCAGGCGCTCTCCGGGCGCGTGCCGTTGATCGGTTTCTCGGGAAGTCCGTGGACGCTGGCCTGCTACATGGTCGAGGGTGGCGGCAGCTCGGATTTCCGCGCAGTGAAGACGATGCTCTACAAGCGCCCGGACCTGATGCACCGGATTCTCGCGATCAACGCCGACGCGGTGGCGGCATACCTGAACGCGCAGATCGAAGCCGGCGCGCAGGCCGTGATGATCTTCGACTCGTGGGGCGGCGCGCTCTCCGATCGGGCGTTCCAGGAGTTCTCGCTGGCCTACATCCGGCGCGTTCTCGCGAGCCTGCACACCGAGCGCGAGGAACGCGTCGCCGGGGAGAGCGGCGAAATGGTGTCGCAGCGCGTGCGCGTGCCCTCGATCGTGTTCACCAAGGGCGGCGGCCTGTGGCTCGAACAGATCGCCGGCAGCGGTTGCGATGCGGTGGGGATCGACTGGACGCTCGGCCTGGGCGAGGCGCGTGCGCGCGTCGGCGCGCAGTGCGCAATCCAGGGAAACCTTGACCCGATGGCGCTGATGGCCGCGCCGGAGCAGGTGCAGGCCGAGGCGATCCGGGTGCTCGAGAGCTACGGAACGCCGTCACCAGGAGAGGGCCACGTCTTCAACCTGGGCCACGGGATCTCCCAGTTCACGCCGCCGGAGAACGTCTCGGCGCTGCTCGAGGCCGTTCAGACGTTCAGCAGGAAGCAGCGGGCCTCCCAAGTTAGCGCGCCCTCACTCTGATCCGGGGCAAGGGCTGGCGCGCCTCGCCAAGGCGCACCAGGAAAGGCTTTTCAGGGCATCCGTAGTTCCACTTATGCACAGCCGGAGAAGCGGTGCAGCTTACGCCGACCCTTTCGGTGTGTGGTTGAACAAGTCATCGTAAGTGTTTGTTTTTGTGCGATATTTTTCGCTGAAACCAGAACTTGCCCGTCTCCTCGGGGTTCTCCGCCTTCAGTTTGTTGTGCGCCGCCGTGGAATTGCCCACAGTTTTATCCACAGGAGCCCGGCATGCCTCGGAAACCCGCGGAATTCTCGAACTGTTATCGTTGCCACTTCAAGTAACTTCTCACGATGAGCGTGATTTCGGGAGCCTCTGAGGGCGATCGCGGGGCCCGCGGCATGGAGCGCGTCGCCGCGCGGCCGTACGCCCGCGTGGCGCTCGACATCCCGATCGCTCCCTGGTTCGACTACCGAGTTCCGGATGAACTCATCGGCACGCTGGGACCCCGCGACTGGGTGCTGGTCCCATGGGGGCGCGGTCGCCGGGTCGGGCTGGTGCTGTCGGTGGGCGCAGCGCCGGAACTGCCGGAGGAGAAGATACGCGCGATCGAGCGCCGCTTTGCCACCGCGCCGCGGCCCGACGCGGCGTGGCTGGCGCTGGTGGAATTCGCGGCGCGCTATTACCACCGGCACCCCGGTGAGGTCGCGCTGCCTGCGCTGCCGCGCCTGCTGCGCACGCCTCCAGTGGCCCGTGCGCGGGGCTGCCCCTTCGAGCGTGCGCGGGCGCGCTTCCGCGCGGCGAACGCGGGGAGGGCTCCGGGGGCCGCCGAACCGGCCGAACTCCTGTCCGGCGCCGCATTGCCTATCCCCGCGGAGATGGAACTCAACGCGGACCAGCAGCGCGCGCTCGACGCGCTGCTCGCCACCGAAGGCTTTGCGGTGCACCTGCTCCACGGAATTACCGGCAGCGGCAAGACCGAGGTCTATCTGCGCTGGATCGCCCGAATCCTCGCGCGCGACGAGCACGCGCAGGCGCTGATGCTGGTGCCCGAGATCGCACTCACGCCGCAACTCGCGCGGCAGGTGGCGCAGCGGTTCCCGGGCGCCGGCGTGGCGGTTCTGCACAGCGGGCTCGGCGAGGCCGAGCGCTCCGCTGGCTGGGTGGCTGCCGCCGACGGATGCGCGCGCCTGGTGATCGGCACGCGGCTGGCGGTGCTGGTTCCGATGCCCCGGTTGGCCGCCATCGTCGTCGACGAGGAACATGATCCGTCGTTCCGCCAGCAGGAGGGTGTGCATTACAGCGCGCGCGACCTCGCCGTGGCGGCGGCGTCGATCCGCGGGATTCCGGTGGTTCTCGGTTCGGCGACGCCGGCGCTGGAGAGCTGGCACTCGGCGCAGCGCGGGCGCTACCGCGCGCTTTCGCTGCCGCTGCGCGCGACCGGCGCGGTGCTGCCGACGCTGCGCATTGTTTCATCCCGGGGCGAGACCGGGCCGGCGGGCCTGACCGAGGTGGCGCGCGAGGCCATCGAGCGGGTGCTGCAGCGCGGTGAGCAGGCGCTCGTCTTCATCAATCGGCGCGGGTTTGCGCCGGTGCTCTCGTGTCCGAGCTGCGGTTGGCTGAGCCAGTGCGGCGAGTGCTCGGCGTATCGGGTGCTGCATTACGCCGGAGCGCACCGGCCCGGCGCCGGGGCTGCCGGCACCGGGCGCGGCGGCTCGCGCTATCGGCTGCAGTGTCACCACTGCGGGGGGGCGAGCCCGGTTCCCCGCGCCTGCCCCGAATGCGGGGACGTCGACCTGCAGCCGCTGGGTGCGGGCACGCAGCGCATCGAGCAGGAGCTCGCGACGGTTTTTCCCGGCGCCCGCATCGCCCGCCTCGATCGCGACGTGGCGAGCCGGCGCGGCGCGGCCGAGCGCGTCCTTGCGTCGGTCCATGCCGGTGAGGTCGACATCGTGGTCGGCACCCAGATGCTCGCCAAGGGGCACGATTTCCAGCGCCTGGTGGTGGTCATCGTCGTCGACGCCGACGCCGGCCTCTATGCGCCCGACTTCCGCGCGCCCGAACGCCTGTTCGCAACCCTGATGCAGGTCAGCGGTCGGGCCGGTCGGGCCGCGCCGGAAGCCGGGACGGACCCGGATGGCGGCGCGACGCCGGCGCGCGGCGAGGTGATCGTCCAGACCCGCTTTCCGGAGCATCCCCTGTTCGCCGCGCTGCAGGCGCACGACTTCACGGGATTCGCCGACGCGCTGCTTGCCGAGCGGCGGGAGGCGGGCCTGCCGCCGTTTCGCCACCTGGCGCTGCTGCGCGCCGAGGCGGCGAGCATCGAGGAAGCGCTCGACTTCCTGGCCGCGGCAAAGGCGCAGTCGGGCGCCGCGTCGCGCGGGTCGGAGCAGATCCGCGTGTTCGACCCGGTGCCGATGCCGCTCGCGCGGGTCAAGGGGCGCGCCCGCGCACAGTTGCTGGTGGAATCGCCATCGCGCGGCGCCCTGCATCCCTTTGTCGATGCGTGGCTGGCGCGGCTCGGGGGCATCGTCACCCGCGTTCGCTGGCAGCTTGAAATCGATCCGATCGAAATCTGAGCAACCCCGGTGTCCACTTCCCTGAATGCCGCGCAGCGCGCGGCGATCCGCCACCTCGACGGTCCGTGCCTCGTCATCGCCGGGGCGGGCAGCGGCAAGACCCGCGTGATCACGCAGAAGATCGTCCACCTGGTCGAGTCCGGCCACGACCCCGCGGCGATCGGCGCGATCACCTTCACCAACAAGGCGGCGCGCGAGATGGCGGAGCGCCTGCGCCCGCTGCTGCGCGGGCTGGCGCCCGGTCGCGAGCCCACGGTATCGACCTTCCACTCGCTGGGCGTGCGGATTCTGCGCCGCGACGGCACGCGCATCGGCCTCAAGCGCGCCTTCTCGATCCTCGACGCCGAGGATGCGGCCAATATCGTGCAGACCTCGCTGGGAACGACCGACCGCAAGGCTGCGCGCGCCACGCTGCACCGGATCTCGCTGTGGAAGAATGCGCTGCTCGAGCCCGACGGCGCGGCCGCGGTGGCGGCGAGCGAAGCGGATCGCCAGGCGGTGCGCGCCTACCGCGACTACGCCGCGACGCTCGTCGCCTATCAGGCGGTGGACTTCGATGACCTGATCCGCCTGCCGGTGCGCCTGCTGCGCGAGCACGAGGACGTGGCGCAGGCCTGGCGCGAGATGCTGCGCTACCTGCTGATCGACGAGTACCAGGACACCAACGCCTGCCAGTACGAACTGCTGCGCCTGCTCGCGGGTCCGCGCGCCGCATTCACGGCGGTGGGGGACGACGACCAGTCGATCTACGGCTGGCGCGGCGCCAGCCTGGAGAATCTGCAGCGGCTCGGCGCGGACTATCCGAGCCTGGCGGTCATCAAGCTCGAGCAGAACTACCGCTCGAGCACGACGATCCTCGCCGCGGCCAATCACCTGATCGGCCACAACCCGAAGCTCCACGACAAGCGCCTGTGGTCGGAACTCGGCGTCGGGGATCCGATCGCGGTCGTGCTCTGCGAGGACGACGAGGCAGAGGCGGAATCGATCGTGATGCGGCTCCAGGCGCTGCGCTTCGAGCGCCGCCTCACCTGGGCGGACTTCGCGATCCTGTACCGGGGCAACCACCAGGCGCGCGTGTTCGAGCAGATGCTGCGCAAGGAGAAGATTCCGTACGTGCTCTCCGGCGGGCAGAGTTTCTTCGAGCGTTCCGAGATTCGCGACCTGATCTCCTACCTGCGGCTGCTCGTCAACGACGAGGACGACCCGGCGCTCATCCGCGCCATCACCACCCCGAAGCGCGGCGTGGGCACGGCGACACTCGCGGCGCTGGGCACTTACGCGGGCGAGCGCCACCTGTCGATGTTCGCGGCGCTCTTCGAAACCGGGCTCGCGGCGCGACTGGGCGCGCGCCAGCTCGAGGGGCTGCGCACCTTCGGCGCCTTCATCAACCGCATCGCGTACCGCGCCGGTCGCGAGCCTGCGGCGCAGGTGCTCGCCGACCTGGTCAGTGGGATCGAGTACCGTGAGCACCTGTTCGCCAGCCATGACGACAAGGTCGCTGCCGGCAAGTGGACCAATGCCACCGACTTCATCGCGTGGCTGGAGCGCCGCGCCGAGGAGGACGGATCGAATCTGCTGCAGCTCGCACAGACCGTGACGCTGCTCGCGCAGATCGATGCCCAGCGCAGCGATGGCGACACGGTGCGCCTGAGCACGATCCACGCGGCCAAGGGGCTCGAGTTTCCCCACGTTTTCGTCGCGGGCTGCGAGGAAGGGTTGCTGCCCCACCACGGCGGGCTGGGCGAGGCGAAAGAGGGAGAAGCGGATCCGGCAGCGGCGCTCGCCGTGGCGCGTGACGACGCGCTGCGCACCGCGCACATCGAGGAAGAGCGGCGCCTGATGTATGTCGCGGTCACCCGCGCGCAGCGCAGTCTTACGCTGACGTGGTGTCGCACGCGCCGGCGGGGCAAGGAAAAGCTGGGCCGCGAACCCTCGCGCTTTCTGGCCGAGATGCAGCTCGCCGCACGCCCGGCCGCCGCAGCGACGATCACCGGGGCCGCGGCGCGCGACCGGCTCGGCGCGCTGCGCGACCTGCTCTCCGCAAAGACCGACGTCCCGTGATGTGGAACCCCGCAAGTCGCTAGAATCGGACGGTTCGATTCTCGAGCATGGGGGGCTTTCTTGGCACAGGCAATCGAGGGAACGAGTCGGCGCGGCTGGGGCTGGCGGATTGCGGTCGTGCTCATCTTCGCGGTGGGCGTCGGCGGCTTCGTCGCGCTGATCAAGTTCAAGCCCCAACCCGAGTCGCGCCCCCAGGAGATCCGTCTGCCGCTGGTGCGCGCGGAGCCGGTCGTCTGGCGCACCGGACCTCTTGCGGTCACCGGCCACGGGTTGGTGCGGCCGGTGACCGAAGTCACGCTCGGCGCCGAGGTCTCCGGCAAGGTCGCGCAGGTGAGTCCGGGCCTGGTCAGCGGGGGGCGTTTCGCGCGCGGCGAACTGCTGGTGCGACTCGACCCGGCGCCCTTCCAGGCGACGCTGGCGCAGGCCGAAGCCGATCGGCAGGCGGCGCGCGCGGCGCTCGCGCTCGCCGAAGCTTCGCTCAAGCGCACCGAGGAGCTGATCGCGCAGGGATTTCTCTCGCGCCAGGCGCTCGACGAGCGCATCGCCAACCGCGATCAGGCGCGCGCCGCGCTCGCGCGCGCCGATGCGCTCGCCGACCAGCGCCGCATCGATCTGGAGCGCACACGCGTTACCGCGCCTTTCGCCGGGCGCGTGCTCTCGCGCCGCATCGACGTGGGCGATACGGTGCAGCCGGGCAAGGAACTGGCGCGCATCTTCGCCGACAACGAACTCGAGGTGGCGGTGGCGCTCACCGATCACGAGATGGCGCTGGTCGCCAACCCGTGGGGTCGCGGCGGCAAGGACGCGGCGCGCGCGCGCGCCACGGTCAGCGTCGCGCACGGCGCTCGGCGCTACCGCTGGCCGGCGCGCGTCGATCGGGTCGAGGCGGCGGTGGACAGTGCGACGCGCAGCTTCAACGTGGTGGTGCGCATCGCGGCGCCAAACCAGCCGGGCACGCCGGCCGACGAACAACCGGGCAGCGGTCCGCCGCTGGTCGTCGGCATGTACGCCACCGTTGCCATCGAGGGCCGCGACCCGGGTCGCCACGCGATCGTGCCGCGCACCGCGCTGCGTGACGACGCGCGCATCTGGGTGCTCGACGCTGGCGACACCATCCGCATCGTGCCCGTGCGCGTGCTCAGCGAAACCGACGAGAGCGTCACGCTGGCCGCGGACGGCATCGCGCCGGACGCGCGGATCGTGGTCAGCGACCTGCGCATCGTCACCGCCGGCATGGCGGTGCGGGTGATCGAGGACGCCCGGGCCGCGTCCGCGGCGCCGGCCTCGTCGACGGCGGCTCCCGCCGCCGGGAGTGCCGCGCCCGGAACCCCCGTCGGCGCCAAACCATGAGGGGACTGATCGCCTGGATGGCGCGCCACCCGGTGGCCGCCAACCTGCTGATGCTGCTGATCATCGCCTCGGGCTTCTCGAGCCTGATGACGCTGCGCCAGGAGGTCTTCCCGGAGATCAATTTCGACACCATCGAGGTGCGCGTCGCCTACATCGGCGCGGCGCCCGACGAGATCGAGGAGTCGATCGTCCAGCGCATCGAGGAACAGGTGCAGGGGATCGACGGCGTCGAGCGCGTGCGGGGTTTTGCCGCCGAGGGCGCGGGCGTGGTGATCGTCGAACTGGTGCGCGGCAGCAACACCGCGCGCAAGCTCGACGAGGTCAAGTCGGCGGTCGACCGGATCACCACCTTCCCCGAGGGGATCGAGCGGCCCGTGGTGCGCGACATCGTCAACCGCTCGCGGGCGATGGAGCTGGCGATCTACGGCGACGTCGGCGAGGCGGTGCTGCGCGAGCAGGCGTTTCGGGTGAAGGACGAGCTCGCGCTGATCCCCGGGGTGTCGCTCGCCGAGGTCACCCGGGTGCGCAGCTACGAGATCTCGATCCAGGTTCCCAACGACGCGCTGCGCGCCTACGGGCTCACGCTGGCCGACATCGCGGCGCTGGTGCGCCGCGCGAGCCTCGACCTGCCCGGCGGCGACCTGCGCACCGAGGGCGAGTCGATCCTGCTGCGCACCAAGGGCCGCAACTACCGACGCGCGGATTTCGAGCGCATCGTCGTGGTCTCGAAGCTCTCGGGTGCGAGCGTGCGGCTCGGCGACATCGCCACCATCGACGACGGCTTCACCGCCGAAGAGCTGGTGATGCGCTACAACGGCAAGCCGGCGAGCTTCGTGCAGGTCTTTCGGGTCGGCGACGAGAAGGTGCTCGACGTCGTCGACAAGGTCGAGCGCCACCTCACCGAGAAGCTGCGCCCGAGCCTGCCGCCCGGCATCGAGGTGGCGGTGTGGCGCAACGACGCCTTCGAGTTTCGCAACCGCCTCGACCTGCTCATCCGCAACGGCCTGCTTGGCCTGCTGATGGTGCTCACCGCGCTCGCGCTGTTCCTCGACCTGCGCCTGGCCTTCTGGGTGGCGACCGGAATCTTCGTCTCGTTCGTCGGCACCTTCGCGGTGATGAGCGCGATCGGGCTGTCGATCAACATGATGTCGCTCTTCGGCTTCATCCTCGCGATCGGCATTGTGGTCGACGACGCGATCGTCACCGGCGAGAACATCTACCACGAGAACGAACGGGGACGAACCGGCGTCGAAGCGGCGGTTGCGGGCGCGCAGCGCATCGCGGTGCCGGTGTCGCTGGCGGTGGCGACGACCATGGCGGCCTTCGTGCCGCTGCTGGTCGTCCCCGGACACATCGGCAAGTTCCTGTTCCAGATTCCCGCGATCGTGCTCGCGGTGCTGGCGATCTCGGTGATCGAGGCGCTGTTCATCATGCCGCACCACCTGTCGCGGCTGCAGATCGTCGGTTACCAGCCGCGCACGCGCATCGGCGCGCGGCTGGCCGATCTGCGCCACGCGGTCGACCGCCGCCTGACCGCCTTCGTCAACGGCCCGCTCGAGCGCGCGGTGCGCTATGCCACCTATCGCTACGGGGTGGTGATCGCCTGCGGCGTGGCGCTGCTCCTGCTCGGGCTCGGGGTGATCGCCGGCGGGCACGTCAAGTTCTCGTTCTTCCCGCAGGTCGAAGGACGCTACGTGAGCGCGTCGATCGACCTGCCGCCGGGGAGCACCGCGCAGGCCACGCTCGCGGTCGCACAGCGCATCGAGGCCGCGGGGCACGCTGCGGCTGCGGCGCTGCCCGATCCGGGCGGGCCGCTGGTCGGTTCCGTGCTGCTCACGGTCGGGCGGCGCGAGGTGTCGGGGCCGGGGGCGTCCGCCGCGCTCGGGATTCTCCAGGGCAACATCGCCTCGGTGGTCTTCGAACTGAGCGATCCGGAGACGCGGCAGGTGAACGCCCACGAGTTCGCCAGCAAGTGGCGCGAACTCGTGGGCGAGGTGCCCGAGGCGCGCAAGCTCACCTTCGTCTCCAACGTGATCAACGTGGGCTCGCCGGTGCAGGTGCAGCTTTCGGCGCGCACCGACGAAGCGCTTGGGCGGGCGGTCGCGCGGCTGGGCGACGAGCTGCGGCGCATCGAAGGCGTTTTCGACGTGCGCGACGATCGCGAGCCCGGCAAGCGCGAAGTGCAGTTCCGCCTGAAGCCGTACGCGCGCACGCTCGGCGTCACGGTCGAGAGCCTCGCGCTGCAGGTGCGCGCCGCCTTCTTCGGGTCCGAGGCGCTGCGCGTGCAGCGCGGCCGCGACGAGGTGCGCGTCTACGTGCGCCTGCCCGATTCCGAGCGCGACACGCTGGCCGATCTGGCGCGCTACCGCATCCGCACGCCGGCGGGCGACTTCGTGGCGCTCGGGGCGCTGGCCGAGGTTGCATTCGGCCAGGTGCCCTCGACCATCGCGCGCGAGGACGGGCGGCGCGTGAATACCGTCTACGCGGAGGTGGACCCGGGCACGGTCACCGGCCAGCAGGTCAATGCGCGCCTGGTCGCCACCGTGCTGCCCGAGCTCGCCGCGGAGTTCGACGGCTTCACCTGGACGCTGGCCGGCGAGCAGCGCGACCAGGCGCAGGCGCTGCCGTCGCTGGCGCGCAACTTCGGGCTGGCGATCTTCGTGATGTACACGCTGCTGGCTCTGGCCTTTCGCTCCTATGCGCAGCCCTTCGTCGTGCTCGCGTCGATCCCCTTCGGGCTGATCGGCGCGACCATCGGCCACCTGCTGATGGGGCTGAGCTTCGGGCTCACCAGCCTGTTCGGCATCATCGGGCTCTCCGGGATCATCGTGAACGGCGCGCTGGTGCTGGTGGATTTCTACAACGAGGAGCGGCGCAACGGCGCCGTGGTGCGCGATGCGGTGGTCGCGTCGGCCAAGTCGCGCTTCCGGCCGATCGTGCTGACCACGGTGACCACCTTCCTGGGCATCCTGCCGCTGATTCTCGAGCGCAGCATCCAGGCGCAGTTCCTGATCCCGCTGGCGGTCTCGATTGCGGTCGGCGTGCTGCTGGGTACCGTGCTGCTGATGTTCCTCACGCCCGCACTGATCATGCTCGAGGAGGAACTGCGCCAGCGCTGGCGCAGGCGCTTCGGGCGGGCGGAACTTCCAGGGAAGGGCTGACTTCAGGCCGCGCTTCCCCTGATTCATCTGCCCGCTCTTCCGGGGCCACATCATGTGTTCGACATCGTACAAACAGGGGGGCCGAGGGGTTCTATGGTGAGCCCCACGACTCCGGTTTCCTCACGACGGACTGAACGGTCTGTGGTGACAACCGGAATGGAACAGGAGAGGGGAAACCTTGAAAAACGTAACGATCAAATCCACCTGGGCACTGTGGGTCGCGCCCGTGACCGCGCTTTACCTCTTGTCGTCAGCAGCACAGGGACAGACCGCCCCTTCAACGGCTCCATCCGCCAGCATGCCCCAAGGAGCCATGCAGAAAGGCATGGCGGGGTCGGACGACTTGAAAAGTTCGATGATGACGGGAATGGACAGCATGCAGAAAATGTCGCTGTCCGGAAACATCGACAAGGACTTCGCGATGATGATGAAGATCCACCATCAGCAAGCCGTGGAGATGGCGCAAATGGAACTGGCGCAAGGAAAATCCACTGAGATGAAAGCCATGGCAAAGCAGATCATTGCCGCGCAACAGAAGGAGATCGCCCGGTTCGACGCGTGGCTCTCCAAACAGACGTGACCGCGTTCCCGGCGTGATGAACTTATTTGGGCCGCGGACGCGACCCTGCCGGCTGCACCGCCTGGAGGCGGCCGGCACGTAACTCGACCACGGCTTTCGCCACCGCACGCGCCACGTTGCGCACTTCTTCCTGCACGGGTTCATCCCGGTCCAGGCTGTCGTGACTGGTGGCATACGGCTCGTAATAGCCGATGTAGCGCTCCAGTCGCGCCTGCGCACCCGTGTCGATGAAGCCCATCCAGTCGAGCCAGTCCGACAGGGCGCGGCGCGAGCCGTCGATCCCGGCCACATCACCGTGGACGATCAGCCCGTAGGCACGCCCTGCCAGGTGCTGAGGATAGTCCCATCCGGCCATCTCGAGTCCCTTGGCCTTGCCGGCATTCTTGCCCGAGGTCGAGGTAGGATCGGGGTTGCCGCCGTCGGCGCACACCAGGCGGTCAATCATCAGCTTCAACGGGCTGGGGCTCTGATACCAGTACACGGGCGAGACGATGATCACGGCATGGGCGGCCGTCCAGCGCTCGTAGATCTCGGCCATCCAGTCGTTGGTCTGGTGGAGCGAGTGGTTGGGGTAGCAACTGCACGGCCAGTGGCACAGCGGCATCGCGGTGGACACGCAGCCCTTGCAGGGATAAATGTTCCGGCCGTATTCGGAAGTGAGCAGGCTCAGGTCCAGCACATCGGGCTGGATGCCGGCCTGCTCCAGCGTTTCGCGAGCGATTCCCAGCAGACGGAAGGTCTTGGATATCTCTCCCGGGCAGGTGCCATCGTTGCGTGCCGAGCCGCAGACCAGCAACACCCGGGACGGGCTCATCGGGTCGGCTCGGCGCAGTTGTGCGGCGTCGAGGCGCTGCTTCGTGGCCATCCACTCGGTTGACAAGTTGTAGTCCGGATCGGCATACCCCGGCCCCGCCTTCTGCGTGCAGGGGGCCTTGCGGCCGTCGGTGTAGGCCTGCCAGGCGATCTCTTCAAGCCGCGCAATGGACTGGTCTTCGGCACGGAACGCCGGATCGATGAAGGAGGCGCGAAACCGGACACTGAACTCCGCGCGCACGAGTCGGGCCGGTGCCTGGCCCTTGCGAATCCTGATCACAGTCGCCTCAGAGGCCGGCTTGAATTCACTGCACTTCCTAATTGAAAAGAAAATAGAGGATCAGCAGCACGATGACCGGCACACCCAGAATCCAACCGAGAAAATATTTCCCCATGATCGATGCTCCTAACGACGGATCGTACAAAGACCGGTGCCACGCCTAAAAGCCTACGCAGAAAGCCAACGACGGTATGTACGCTGCCGTACGGAGACAGGAACCTCGCGTTCAGCAGTCCAGCAACCGCTCGCATTTTGTTCGGTAGCGTACGGACGGTGAAAAAGCTTTCCCCTATACAGATGGTCTCGCCGCCTGCAACGACTGCGCGACTGAGTGCGGCAACTGCTTCGCGCACATGGTCGGCAAGGAAAGCAAAAATGACTGTCCGGCCTGCTGCATCGAGTGCGCGGCGATCTGCCGTTTGTGCGCCGATGCGATCGCCCGCAACACTCGGTTCGCCAAGCAGATCTGCAAACTGTGCGCGGACATTTGCGACTGGTGTGCGAAACAATGCGGCGCGCATGACATGGATCACTGTAAGCGCTGCGCCGAGGCGTGCCGTCGTTGCGCCGAGGCTTGCCGCAAGATGGCGGGTTGATTGACAAGGACAAGGATCCTGAAATGGGCAAGATAGATATACTGGGTATCGTGGGCAGTCTGCGCAAGGACTCCTACAACCGTGCTTTGCTGAAGGCGGCGCAGGAGCTGGCGCCGGATGGCGCGGTGCTCAGCCTGATCGAACTCCATGGCATTCCGGTCTTCAATCAGGATGATGAAATGGCGCCGCCGGCCACGGTGCTCGAATTCAAGCGGCGGGTGCTGGCCGCCGATGCCATCCTGTTCGCCACGCCGGAATACAACTATTCGGTGCCGGGCGCTCTCAAGAACGCGATCGACTGGGCGTCGAGGCCCTACGGTAAGAGCGCCTGGCTAGGTAAACCCGCGGCGGTGATGGGAGCTTCCACCGGCAGCTTGGGAACGGTGCGCGCGCAATACCATCTTCGGCAAATCCTCGTCGCGCAGAACATGCCCGTTGTCAGTCAACCGGAAGTGATGCTCAGCAATGCCGAAAAGCGCTTCGATCGAAGCGGCAGGCTGACCGATGAGCCGGCCAGAGAGTTGATTCAGGCGCTGCTGAGTGCGCTGTTGCTGCTTGTCAAAAACAACCCGATTGGCAAAAGTCAGGCTGCTTGATACATCCGGTCCCGCAGGGTAGTGCTGCGCGGCGCACGGGTGCTTGGGTTGCGGCCAGTCGCGTCTGGGCGAACGAAACGTCAGGCCACGCCAACGGGTGCGCGTGGGGAACGCTCAGCGCTTTGGCAGATGCCTGCGATGACGCCAGAACCGGCCCATCAGCGGCTTGACGCTGGTTCCGTGGACGAGAATGGACAGCGCGACCACAACGAACGTCAATTGGATCAGCTCCAGGGCCAGTTCCTCGGAAAGACCGTGCTGTATGGCATACATCAGGTAGTACAGGGAACCGATGCCGCGTACCCCGAACCAGCCCACCATGCCGCGTATCGGCCACGAAGTGCGGGTCGCCAACAGGCCCGCGAGGACGCTGACCGGGCGTGCCACCGTAAAGAGAAACAGCGCAAGCCCCACTGCACGCCAGCTCCAGGAGTCGAGAAACAGCGTGCCACCGAGCAGCAGAATGAGCACCATTTCCGAGAGCCGCTCCAGGTGTTCCTTGAATACCAGCGATCCTTCACTGACGCTCGGCGCGGGATGGCTGTCCAGGCTGGCGCTTGCCGCTTCCGGCTGGTTTCCATCGGCTTGGGGCCGATCGGGGGAATCCCGTCGGGCGCCGGCCAGTTTATGTTCAGTCTGGCGCAGCGCAACGGCAGCAAAAAATACCGCCAGGAATCCCCACGCATTGAGCAGCACACTCAAACCGTATACGACGCCGATCAGGCCGAGCCCGAGGAAGTCGTCCATGAGCTTGTGCTCGGGCGAATCGGCGCGCAGTTTCCATGCCAGACGGGCCAGCACAGCGCCGGAAATGACCCCGATGGCGATTCCCGCCACCGTGGCCCACAGCACGTCGACCAGCGCCCAGCGCAGACCGAATTCACCGAGCTCGTGCAGTCCGAGCAATCCCAGTCCCAGCATGACAAACGGAAAGGCGCTGCCGTCGTTCATGCCCGCCTCGCAGGTCAAGGTGAAGCGGAGCTGGTCGCGGTCACCGGGATGGCGGATCTGGACATCGGTCGCAAGCACCGGATCGGTGGGCGCCAGGATCGCACCCAGCAAGACGCCGGCACCCGGCGACAAACCGAGTGCATAGTGGGCGAAGGCGGCGACCGTCCCGACGCTGACCGCCATGGAAGCCGTTGCCAACAGGATCGGTGTCCGCCAGCGGCCGAAACCGACCGGGACGGGCATCTTGACCCCGGCGGAAAACAGCGAAATCAACACCGCCACTTCGGTCAGCACTTCCAGCAGCGCTGATTCCTTGAGCGGATTGAAGTGGAACAGATCGAGCGCCATCGGCCCGACGAGCACTCCCACCGCCAGATAAACAATGGCGGGAGTAACCGGCAGGCGCTTGAGCATCGACGAAGTCAGGCCCCGCGCGAGCAACAGGCCGCCCACCAGCAGAAACCATTGCGCGTTTGTCATCGATTGCGTTGAGGGCGAACGTCTACCCCCAATGGGAGCTGGCGACTTTTATTTGTGGGCAATCTGTTTCTTGGTGAACAGGTAATCCTTCAGTTGTCCGGAAAACTTCGGGTCCTGGCGCCGAATCCACTCCAGCACCATGGCGGCGTGCTCTTTTTCCTCGTCGCGATTGTGCTCGAGAATTGCCTTCAATTCCGGATCCTTGCAGGCATCAGAGCGCTGGTTATACCAATCAACGGCTTCCAGCTCTTCCATCAGGGAAACGATCGCCCGATGCATATCTCGTGTTTCGTGAGAAAGCTCCTCTATGGGCTCGTGGTAACCGACACTGGACATGCTATTTTCTCCCATTGGTTGCAGCGAATCTCGACGAGAGCCAGACGTCCCGGTCCCAAAGGCCGGGAACGGAGCGCATCGTGTCAAGCAATCGTACAACGGAGCCCGGCATGGCCACCACCCCTCCCACGATCAAGGCGGCCGTCGTTCAGGCCGGCGCAATCCCCTTTGACACGTCGGCGTGCGTCGCCAAGGCGGTGCGCCTGACGGCCGAGGCGGCGGCCACTGGCGCCACGCTGGTCGTCTTCCCCGAGGCGTTCATCCCCGGCTATCCGAAGGGAATGGACTACGGGCTGGTGGTGGGTGCCCGCGATCCGCGCGGACGCGAGGAATTCCGCGCCTATCTCGACGCGTCGATCGTGGTTCCCGGTCCCGAGACGCAACTGCTCGGCGAGGCCGCTGCGCTGGCGGGCGTCTACGTCGTCATCGGCGTCATCGAGCGCGACGGCGGCACCTGCTACTGCACGGTGCTCTTCTTCGGGCCGGATGGCAGCCTGTTGGGCAAGCACCGCAAGCTGATGCCAACGGTGATGGAGCGGGTGATCTGGGGTTTTGGCGACGGCTCGACCCTGACCGTGGTCGATGCGCCGTTCGGGCGGATCGGTTCGGTGATTTGCTGGGAAAACTACATGCCGATGCTGCGCATGGCGATGTACGCCAAGGGCGTGCAGTTCTATTGCGCGCCGACGGCCGACGACCGCGACACCTGGCTGCCGAGCATGCAGCACATCGCGCTCGAGGGCCGCTGCTTCGTGCTCACCGCCTGCCAGTACCTGCGCCGGGGCGACTTCACGGGTCCCGAGCGCGTCGCGCTCGGCGACTCGCCCGCTGCGGTGCTGATGCGTGGCGGCAGCGCGATCATCGATCCGCTGGGCAAGGTGCTCGTCGGACCGGACTTCAGCGGCGAGACGATCCTCACCGCCGAGCTCGACCCCGGCGAAATCGGGCGCGCCAAGTTCGACTTCGACGTCGCCGGGCATTACAGCCGCCCCGACATCTTCCAGCTCGTCGTCAACGAGGCGCCGATGCCGCCGGTGGTGACGCGCAAGCCGCCGGGCTGAGTGCGCGGTGCCGCCCCGTGGACCCGGGCTTGCGGCCGTCGCGCTGACGGGCCTGCTGGCATTCGGCGCGGCGGCGGCGGACACCGCGGCCCCGGCGCTCGCCCTGCAGGAGCGCCAGTGCCTGCGCGACGGCTGGCAGCGCGAAGTGCTCGGCGTCGCGGGGCTCTCGCGCGTGCTGCTGTGGAAGGCGCCGCCGGGCCCGTGGCGGCGCGGCGCGATCGTCATCATGCACGGCGGGGGTGGGCGGCACACCAACTGGTGCGTCGCCAATGTGCCGATCGTGGCCGCACAGGTCGACTTCGTCGCGCGCGCGCTCACCGCAGGCTTCGCGGTCATCCTGCCGGACTCGACGGATGCGGTCACCGATGACGAGGGCCGCCTGTGCGGCAAGGCGTGGGACGACGAGTTGCGCGCGCGTCCCAACCTCGATCTGCCCTTTCTCGAGGCGATCGCGGACGACCTGCTGCCGCGGCTGCGGCCACCGGGCAGTGCCGCGGCGCTGTTCCTCACCGGCCTGTCTTCCGGAGGCTACATGACGGTGCGCGCCGCCACGCATCTGGGTGCGCGCGTCACCGCCTTCGCACCGGTCTCGAGCGGCGACCCGTTCGGCTGGCGGCGTGAGTGCATCGCCGGCCTCACGCCGCGCCTGGCGGTGCACGGTGTCGGGCTCGACAAGGTGACCGGGATGCGCATCTCCACCCCTGGCGCGTGCGCCGGCGATCCGGCGCGCAGCGCACACGAGCGCTGGCCGCTGCCGGCGGCCGCGCCGCGCCCTGCGTTTCGGGTTTTCTACCATCTCGACGACGGGGTGCACGACGCTTCGTGCGCCGCTCAGCTGGATCGACGCCTGCGCGGGAACGGCTTTCCGGGTGAACCCGCTTTCGTGGTTCCGGGCGATGGCCGGCGCAGCTTCGCCGATCACCTGTGGCTGAACGTCTACACCGAGCCCGTACTGCGCTTCTTTGCCAGCCGACTGACCCCGTAATCGGATGGGGACGCACGGCCCCCGACAGTCGTTCCTGTGGCGCGGAAAAGACGTGCGATTCGCCCTTTTCTCCCCCTATCATCGGTGTTTTCCGGGAGGAAGAAGCGTCTACTGCAAGCCGAAGGCCTGGTCCGAGAAGGACAACTCGGCCAAGCGCAAGGACGCGGGCGGTGACGGCAAACACAACGTCGGCCGCTACGGCAACCCGAAGATGGACGCGCTGGTCGATCGGATCAAGCGGGAAACCGACGACCTGATCCGGAAGAAGAACGTCTCGCTGGTGCACCGCGCGGACAATCGGGTCGACATCCGCTGGGTCAAGGTCGAGTAAGCTGTCCCTGCGCGTCCCGCCGCCGGTGGACGGGCGGCCGGACGCCGGACCGAAAGGGTCGGCCCGGGTTAACCGGGTCGGCCTTTTTTTCCTCAGGAGCGAGCATGGCGGATCGCAGCGAGCCAGAAGATCACGCGGCGCAGGAGGCGCATCCCGCTGACGCGCTCGTCGCGCTGCAGCCCGCCGAGCGACTGCGCGTGATGCGGGTCGCCGGAGATGAGGCGAGCGAGTGCATGCGCGTGCTCGAGGCCGGCACGCTGAACCTCGTCGGCGAGGTGCTGCGCGACAGCGAGACCTTCTACGAACTCGAGCACTATCCCCGCGACGATGTCTTCGACGCCGCCAGCCACGCGCAGTACTACTACCATTCGCATCGCGCCGCGTCGGGCGAGCACGGGCACTTCCACACCTTCCTGCGCCAGCCGGGCATGCCCGCCGGAATGCTGCCGGTGCCGCACCGGGGCGCCGAGCCCTGGCCGTCGGGCCAGGATGCGCTGACGCACCTGGTGGCCATCTCGATGGACGCGTGGGGGCGGCCGCTCGGAATGTTCACCGTGAATCGATGGGTGACCGCCGAGGCGTGGTATCGCGCCGACGACGTGATCGCAGCGCTGGCGCGTTTCCGCGTCGACCATGCGGCGCCGTCGTGGCCGCTGAACCGCTGGATCACCGCGATGCTGCAGCTCTTCGCGCCGCAGATCGAATGGCTGATCCGGCGGCGCGACGAGGTGGTGCGGGAGTGGGCGCGCGCGCATCCGGGAGAGGATGTCTACGAGGATCGCGCACTGGAAGTCACCAGCGAGATCCCGATCTCGATCGACGAGCAGATGCACCGGGTGCGGCGCGCGCTGGGGCGCTGATGCGCAGCGCGCTCTGACCACACCCAAAAGGGTTGTACTGGTATGCTACGCCCTCGTGAATGCATGACCCTGTCGGGCAACACAAGGAGGGGATATGACGACGCAAAAGCTTGGGCTTCGATCGCGACACTCGATCCAGCGCAGAGTACTCGCCGCACTTGCCGTCTCGATTTGCGTGGCCCTGCCATCGCAGACCGTCCTGGCGCAAAAGAACAGCGCTGTCCTGGTGCTCGGCCAGGAAGCCACGCCGCCGACCCTGGACCCCCATTTCTCCACCTCGGTTGCAACCCGCAACGTGGCGATGCATATCTTCGAACAACTCGTCACGCGGGATGAGAGCAACCAGGTGATCCCGGAGCTGGCGCAGAGCTGGCAGATCAGCCCCGACCAGCTGACCTACACGTTCAAGATCCGCACTGGCCTGAAATTTCACAACGGCAAGACCCTGACGTCGGCCGACATCAAAGCCTCGTTTGATCGTTACAAGCGGGTGGGGCTGGCGAAAGTGACGCTGGCTCCGGTGGTTTCCATGACCGCACCGGACCCGGCTACCTTCGTCATCAAGGTGGACAAGCCGCAACCGGTTTTCCTCGAGGAACTCTCGGCCTTCGTCGTGCCGATCGCCATCATTCCAGCCGAACAGGCCGACCGCGAGGGCGGCAAGCTCGAGATGATCGGCACCGGCCCGTTCCAATTCGTCGAGTGGGTTCCGGACAGCCACATCCGTTTGAAACGCTTCGACGCCTACAAGCCGGACACCCGGTACAAGGGCACGGAAGGTTTTGGCGGCAACAAGAAGGTGTGGTTCGACACGGTCGACTTCAAGATCGTCAAGGAACCCGGCGCGCGGGTCGCCGGCCTGGAGTCGGGCCAGTTGCAGATCATCGAGGATCTGCCGGGTGAGTCGGCTAAGCGGCTCGTCAGCAACAAGAGCATCGTCATTTACGATCTGAAGAACTTCTGGCTGCACGGCGCGTGGGTCAACCACGCGCGTCCGCCCACCGATAACCTGCAAGTGCGGCGTGCGATCCAGATCGCGCTGGACATGGAGGAGATCATGGAGATCGCCACCGACGGCGCCTACACGCTGCAGCCGGGATTGCAGTATCCGGGCAATCCGTATTACGTGACCAACGGCGCGGCGCTGTACAACGTGAAGGATCCGAAGAAGGCCGCGGCACTGCTCAAGGAAGCGGGCTACAAGGGCGAAGAGCTGGTGATCATCACCAATTCTAGCTATCAGACCATGCACAAGGCGGCCCAGATCGTGGCCGAACAACTCAAGGCGATCGGCCTCAAGGTCCGAGTGGACGTTTTTGACTGGGGCAGCGCGATGAACAAGCGCCGCGACAAGGACGCCTGGAACCTGTGGTTCACGGGTCAGGGCACCGGACCGTCGATTGGCCCCTTCACGGCAATGAAGGACGTCGTTTCGCCGCAGAAGAACCAATTCGTCGCCGACCCCACGCTCGACGCTCTATTCGCTGAGCTGGTGACGGGAGCGACCTTTGAAGCCCGCAAGGCCACTTTCGGAAAATTCCAGGAGCGGGTGTACGACCAGGTGCTGTTCCTGAAGTTCGGCGACCTGATCCGCAAGCAGGCGGCACGCGCCAACGTCAAAGGCTTTGTGCCGTACCGGATCCCGCGTCTCTGGAACGTGTGGGTTGAAGGCTGAGCGCGAGGGGGAGGGTTCGCCTGATGGGACCTCCCCGCACTGACACCGCGCTGAGGCAGGCCGCCAGATGACCGAGTTCATCATCCGGCGGCTTCTGATCGCCTTGCCGGTGCTGTTTCTGGTCAGCCTGATCTCGGCGTCGATTATGGAGATGGTGCCCGGCGACCCGGCGATGATGATCGCCGGTCAGAATGCCACCGACCTCGAGATCGCCGCGGTTCGCGAGCAGCTGGGATTGAACCGTCCGTTCATCGAGCGGCTCGGTGGCTGGTATATCGACCTTGCCCACGGCGACCTGGGCAATTCGATCCTGCTCAACCGCCCGGTTTCGCAGGCGATCGCGGAGCGGGTTCCCGTGACGTTGGCGCTGGCCGGTTTCGCGCTGTTCCTCACCGTAGCCATCGGCCTGCCCTGCGGCATGATCGCCGCCGTCCGCGCCAATACCTGGGTGGACCAGGCTGTGCTGACCTTCGCGTTGATCGGCGTATCGGTGCCGAACTTCTGGCTCAGCCTGATGCTGATCGTCCTGTTCGGCGTGATGCTGGACTGGTTGCCCGCGGGCGGCTACATCGCGTATGCCGACGACCCGGTCGGGTGGGTCAGGTCTCTCATCCTGCCCGGGTTCTCACTGGCCCTGCTGCAGGTCGGACTGCTCGCGCGCATCGCCCGCGCGACGATGCTCGAGGTGCTCCAGCAGGACTACGTGCGCACCGCCCGGGCCAAGGGGATGCCCGTATGGTCGGTGTACGGCAAACACGCATTGAAGAACGTGATGGTTCCCGTCATCACCGTCATCGGCATCAGCTTCGGGCTGTTGCTCTCCGGCTCGGTCGTGATCGAAACCGTCTACTCGATCCCGGGCATGGGCCGCCTGCTGGCAAATGCCGTGTTCGGACGCGACTATCCCCTGATTCAGGGCGGGCTGCTGGTGACCGCGACCGTGCTGGTGCTGCTGAACCTGGTCGTTGACGTGCTCTATGCGGTGATCGACCCGCGGGTGAAATATGGCCAGCGCTGATTCCGCCGCAGTCGTGCCCGACGAGTCGGCCAGTGTCGACCGACCGCCGACTTTGTGGCGTCGTTTGGCGGGGCATCGCCTGTTCGTGACGGGGGCGGTGATCATCGTCTTCATGGTGCTGCTGGCGATCTTCGCCGATCTCATCCAGATCCTGCCGCCCGAGAAGATGCAGGTACGCCTGCGTTTTCTCAGGCCCGATTTCGCCTTTCCGCTGGGCACCGACAACTACGGCCGCGACATCTGGAGCCGGCTGGCACACGGCGCACGCCTGTCGATCGCGATCGGGTTCGCGGTGGCTCTGGTGACGGGAATCGCCGGCACGACGATCGGTGTGTTCGCGGGTTTCTTCAGGCGCCTCGACGGCCCGCTGATGCGCTTCATGGACGCGCTGATGGCCTTTCCCGCCATCCTGCTCGCGCTGGCCATCGCCGCGGCCTTGGGTCCTTCCGCGTTCAACGCGGTGATCGCCCTGTCCATCGTCTATACGCCGCGCACTGCGCGCGTCGTGCGCTCGACGGTACTGGTCGTGCGGGAAATGGACTACGTGGAAGCGGCTCGGGCCTGCGGCGCGCGCGATCTGTGGATCATCTGGCGGCACGTGTTGCCAAACAGCATGGCGCCGCTGCTCGTGCAGCTGACCTTTATCTTTGCCTACGCGATCCTGGCCGAGGCCATCCTGAGCTTCCTCGGCGTCGGGCCACCGCCACCGGCGCCCACCTGGGGCAACATGATCGCCGAGGGCAAGGACTATCTGCGCGAGGCCCCGCATCTGGCCCTCTTCCCCGGCATGGCCGTGGCATTCACCTGCCTCGGGCTCAACCTGCTCGGCGATGGCCTGCGCGACGTTCTCGACCCACGCCTGCGGGTGCAAATTGGCTGAGCCCCTGCTGCGCGTCGAGGATTTGCGCGTCGTCTTCGGTCCGCCGGGCCGGGAGCAGGTTGCGGTCGACGGCGTGAGCCTCACGCTGGCGCCCGGCGAGGTGCTGGGCATCGTCGGCGAATCCGGTTGCGGCAAGACGCTCACGGCACTGTCGATCCTGCGCTTGATCCCGAGCCCGCCCGGGCGCATCGCGGGCGGACGCATCCTGTTTCAGGGGCAGGATCTCGCGCTCGTCGACGAAGGCGCGATGAACCGGATTCGCGGCAAGGAGATCTCGATGATCTTCCAGGAGCCGATGAGCGCGCTCAACCCGGTCTTCAAGGTCGGTGAACAGATCAGCGAGACGCTGCGCGTGCACGACGGTTTGAGCCGCGCGAAGGCGCGCGAAGGCGCATTGCACATGCTCGAGCGCGTCGGGATCAGCAATCCGGAGCAGCGGCTCGACCAGTATCCGCACGAGCTCTCGGGCGGCATGCGCCAACGCATCATGATTGCCATCGCGCTCGCCTGCCGACCGAAACTCCTGATTGCCGACGAGCCCACGACCGCGCTGGACGTGACGATCCAGGCGCAGATCCTGCTGTTGCTGCGCGAGCTGCAGTCCGAGTTGGGTATGGCCGTCGTGCTGATCACCCATGATCTCGGGGTGGTCGCGCAGGTGGTGGATCGGGTTGCCGTGATGTACGCCGGGCGGATCGTCGAGGAGGGCAGCGCTGCCGCGGTTTTTGAAAAGCCCTCTCATCCCTACACCCGGCTGCTGCTCGAGAGCATTCCGTCGCTGGATCAGCAGCAGGAGCGGTTGCAGACGATTCCGGGCATGGTGCCGAGCTTGTCGAATCTGCCATCGGGTTGTCGCTTTCATCCGCGTTGTCCGGATGTTCGCCCTGCCTGCCGGGAACGCGCCCCCGCCTTCTTTGAAGTCGAAGCCGGTCATCGCGCGGCCTGCATCGCGGTGAACGGATATCGCCATGCCGACTGAGCCATTGCTCCGGGTTCGGGGCCTCACCAAACACTTCCCGATCCGGCACGGCGCTCTTTTGCGACGCGTTACCGGTGCGGTGCGGGCGGTCGACGGGCTGGACTTCGACATCGGCGAAGGCGAGACCTTCGGCCTGGTCGGCGAAAGCGGTTGCGGCAAGACCACCACCGGCCGGCTGGTCCTGCGCATGATCGAACCCACCGCGGGCTCGATCGAGTTCGCGGGCGAAGACCTGCTGAGCCTCGCACCCGAAGAGATGCGGCTGCGGCGGCAGCAGATGCAGATCATCTTGCAGGATCCCTATGGATCGCTCGATCCGCGCATGACCTTGAGCGAGATCGTCGACGAGCCGCTGCGGATTCACCGCGTCGGCGACCGCGCGGCGCGCAGCAAGCGGGTCACCGAACTGCTCGATGTGGTCGGATTGCGCAAGGATTTCGCGAATCGCTATCCGCATGAGTTCTCGGGCGGGCAGCGTCAACGCATTGGCATCGCGCGCGCGCTGGCGCTGAATCCGCGCTTCATCGTCTGCGATGAGCCGGTTTCGGCGCTCGACGTCTCGATCCAGGCGCAGATCATCAACCTGATGCTCGACCTGCAGAAAGAGTTCGGCCTGACTTACCTGTTCATCGCCCACGACCTGGGCGTGGTCAAGCATGTTGCCGATCGGGTGGCGGTCATGTACCTGGGGCGCATCGTCGAGGTCGCCGACCGCAAGTCGCTGTACGACGCGCCCCAGCACCCCTATTCCCAGGCCCTGCTCGCGGCGGTTCCGATTCCCCGGCCGTCGGCCAAGCAGGCGCTGACGCCACTCAAGGGCGAAATTCCCAGCCCGAGCCATCCGCCCCCCGGGTGCCATTTCCATACGCGGTGCCCGCTCGCGCAGGAGCGCTGCAGGGTCGAAGTTCCGACCCTGCGCGAAATCCGGCCCGGGCACTCGGCGGCCTGCCTGTTGCTGACACCGGATCCCTAGACGCGGGTTCGTCCCGCGTGCGTGATCCCTGCGCGACCCGCGCTCCTTTTGCTCACTCCATCCTTCCTCCGAACCCACCATGGCAAGCACCACGAGTCGCATCCGTTCCGAAATCGATTTCGACCGCGACGGCAAGCAGGTCGGTTTTCTTCGTCTGCCGCACTCGGTGCATCGCTCGGCCTACGGTTGGATCCCGATTCCGGTTGCGTGCATCAGAAACGGAGACGGACCTCGCGTGCTGCTGATGGCCGGCAATCACGGTGACGAGTACGAAGGGCAGATCGCGCTGGCGAACTTGCTGCGCGCGCTCGACGTCCCCGATGTTCGCGGCCGCCTCATCTTCCTGAGTTCGGCGAATTTCCCGGCCGCCATGGCCGGCACGCGGACGTCACCGATCGATCAGGGCAACCTCAACCGTTCGTTTCCCGGCAGTCCGGACGGCGGTGTCACGGCCCAGATCGCCTGGTATATCGAGCACGTGTTGCTGCCGCAGTGCGATTATGTGTTCGACCTGCATTCGGGCGGCAGTTCACTGATGTATGTTCCCAGTGCGCTGAGCCGGCGTCACGCGGACGCCGGGCGCATGGCGCACGCACTCGAATTGCTGCAGGCCTTCGGTGCGCCGGTGTCCTACATCACCGACGCGCCGCCGGGCGACGACCTGGCCCTGCCCGCGGCGGCGTTGCGCCAGGGCGTGCTGCACATGGGTACCGAGCTGGCCGGAGGGGGCACGCTCACCATGACGGCATTGCGTATCGCGCAGGACGGCATCCGACGCGTGCTGACTTTGATCGGCGCGCTCGCGGCGGGAACGGCTCTGACCGCGACGCCGGGGACGCGCCTGCTGCAGGTTCGCGGTCCCGACTACTTCGTCTACGCGCCCGACTCGGGTTTGTTCGAGCCCTTGGTCGAACTGGGCGACGAGGTCACGGAGGGACAGAAGGCAGGCATCATTCACTTTCACGACACGCCCTGGCGCGAACCCAGTCTGGCGGTCTTCCAGCGTGCCGGCACGGTGCTGAGCAAGCGGATCCCCTGCCGCACCGAGCGCGGCGATTGCCTGTTCCATCTGGGCACGCCTTTTGAGGATGAGTCCCGGCCATCATGACCAAAACCCGCGTTGAATTTCGCAGTGACAATTGCGGCCGTGCCGCTCCGGAGTTGATCGAGGCACTGGTTGCCGCCAACACCGACACCGAGCTCGGTTATGGTGGGGACGCGTTGACCGCGACCCTGCAAAGCCGCTTTTCCGATTTGTTCGAAGCGTCGGTGCAGGTGTTCCCCGTGCCAACCGGTACGGCGGCGAATGCCCTGGCGCTGGCCGCGGCAGCCACGCCCTTCGGCGCCGTGTACTGCAGCCCCGAGGCCCACATCCACACCTCGGAATGCAACGCCGCCGGCTTCTTCGGTGGCGGCACCAAGCTCGTGCCCATCGAGGGGCCGCACGGCAAAGTGAATCCCGAGGCGCTCGAGCTCGCCATCACGACCGCGGGCAAGGGTCTCACCCACAAGAGCCAGCCGGCGGCGGTCAACCTGGTCCAGGCCACCGACCGAGGTGCCGTCTACAGCCTCGACGAGATCGCGGCCGTGAGCCAGGTCGCCCACGCCCATGGGCTCACCGTGCACATGGATGGAGCGCGCTTCGCCAACGCGATCGCGCGGCTGGGATGCACGCCGGCGCAGGCGTCCTGGCGTGCCGGCGTCGACGTTCTCTCGTTTGGCGTCACCAAGAACGGCGGATTGCTGACCGACGCGATCGTCGTCTTTGCACCCGAATCGGCCACCGATATCGGATTTCATCTGCGCCGCGCTGGCGCCGTCTGGTCGAAGATGCGTTTCGCCTCGGCGCAGATCATGGCCTACGTTGCCGACGACCTGTGGCTGCGCCTCGCGCGCCAGGCCAACGCTGCCGCGACCCGCATCGCCGGGCAGATCGAGTCGGTTGCCGGCGTGACGATCATCGCGCCAGTGCAGGCGAACGAGCTCTTCGTCGAAATGTCTGCGGCGACGCTGGCGGGCCTGGAGCAGGACGGGGTGCTGTTCTACCGGCGCGGCCCGCGTCTGGCTCGATTCGTCTGCCGCTGGGATACCAGCGAGGACGACGTCGCCGCACTGGTCGGCAGCATCGTGCGACACACCGCGGCATCCTGAGCCGCAATCATTTCCGGTATGGAGGAGGCACGCGTGACGAATGCATCGAAGATCTGGACCCGCGTCGACTACGAGCGCGATGGCAAACAGCACGGCTGGCTCCAGTTGCCCCATTCGGTGACGCGATCGGCGTACGGCAATATCGCGATCCCGATCACGGTGATCCGCAATGGCAAGGGCCCCACCGCGTTTCTGATGTCGGGCAACCATGGCGACGAGTACGAAGGCCAAATTGCGTTGTGCAAGCTGGCGCGCGCGCTGGATCCGGGCGAGATCGCGGGCCGCGTGATCATCCTGCCGGCAGCCAACCTGCCCGCAGCAATGGCGGGCGCGCGGGTTTCGCCGATTGACCAGGTCAACCTGAACCGTGCGTTCCCGGGCGACGCCGATGGCACGCCAACCTATGCGATCGCGCACTACATCGATACGGTTCTCTATCCGATGGCCGACGTCCACCACGATCTGCATTCCGGCGGCTCGTCCCTGCAGTATCTGCCCTTCGCCTCCATGCGCATGGGGGCCGATCCGGACCTGAACCTGAGGGCGACAGCAGCGGTGAAGGCCTTCGGCGCACCGATCGGGCTGGTCTGGGCGTACAGCCCCGACTCCCGCCTCTCGTCGGTGGCCGCGATCAACCACGGCCTGGTCGCGCTGGGTGGTGAGTTCGGCGGCGGCGCTTCGGTCAGCAATTCGGAGGTTCGCATGGTCGAGCAAGGCCTGCGCAACCTGCTGGCCCACGCTGGAATCATCGACGCGTCCTCGGCGGTGGGCGATTTCGCCGGCCCCACCCGCCTGATGGAAGTGCGCAGCCGCGACTACTACGTCTACGCGCCCGAGAAAGGGCTCTTTGAGTCCGCGGTCGAACTGGGCGACACGGTTCGGGGCGGCCAGGTGTGCGGTCAGGTGCACTTCGTCGACAATCCGGGACGCGCGCCCGAGACCTGCCATTTCGAACGCGACGGCATGGTGATCTGCAAGCGCCACTACGGGCTGGTCGAACGTGGTGACTGCGTGGTGCACCTGGCAACGGAGTTCGCCGGCTAACGCATCCGGCCCCCGTGGTGCGTCGCCTCGTCTTCGCGTTCTCGATCACGCAGATCATTGCGTGGGGTTCGCTCTTCTACGCGATCGCGGTGCTCGGGCCGGCAATCCGTGCCGATCTTGGTCTGTCCAAGACCGAGCTCTTTGGAATCGTCTCGCTCACGCTGCTGATGCTGGGGCTGGCCGCGCCCACGGTGGGCCGGATGATCGATGCCACCGGTGGCCGCACGGTGATGACCACCGGCTCGGCACTCGCCGCCACCGCGTGCACAGTGATCGCGCTCGCCCCGAATGCGTGGATCTACACCGGCGGGTGGATGCTGGGCGGCATCGCGATGGCCATGGGACTCTACGACCCCACCTTCGCCACCCTCAACCGCCACACGGGCGCGAACTACCGTCGTGCCCTGACTCTCGTCACCCTTGCCGGCGGACTCGCGAGCACGGTCTTCTGGCCGCTGACCATGGGACTGTTGGAGGCGCTCGGTTGGCGCGGCACCTTCGCCGTGTTCGCGTTGCTGCACCTCTTCGTCAACATGCCGCTGCACTGGTGGGCGATTCCCGCCGGGGGCGGCGAGCGCGAGGCAACTCCGGGGCCCGCCGCCGCGCAGAACGCAGCGCCCGAAGCAATCGTTGCCGCGACGAGTGCCCGGCCGGCCGCGGTGCTGCGCTGGCTGACGCTCTCGTTCGCGCTGGCGGTGTTCATCGGCGCGACCATGTCGATGCACCTGCTCGGGCTCCTGCAGTCAAACGGGATGACGCTTGGCGAGGCGGTCAGCGTCGGCGCGGTGATCGGGCCGATGCAGTTGCTCGGCCGGCTCGGCGAATTGATGCTGGGCGGACGCGTGCGAGCGCAGACGGTCGGTGCCGTGGCCACCGGGCTGCTGCTGGCCGCGATGGCCGTGTTGATCATGGTCGGCGCATCGCTGCACGTGGGGATCGTCTTCGCGATGCTCTACGGCGCGGGCAACGGGCTGATGACGATCGCGCGCGGGATGGTTCCGGCGGTGCTTTTTGGCCGTACCGGCTATGGCGCTCGCATCGGCCGCATCGCCCGCTGGGTGTTCCTCGCCAATGCCGCCGCACCGCTGGCCTACGCCTCGTTGCTGGGCGCCGGCGTCAGCTACGGTGCTTCGGTGTTCGTGTTGCTGGCCGTGGCGCTGCTCGCCTTTGGTGCGTACCGGCGCGCGATGGTGCTCGCGCGCGACCTGCCTGCAGCCTGAACGCGCTTCTACCCGGCCCAGGCCGGGTCGTCGACGCGCACGCGTCCCGTAATCAGCCGTCCCTCACGCGCGCCGGTGGCTTTGCCGCCGGCAACGGCGAGTTGTCCCGCGACGATCACCGTGTCGATACCGAGGGGAGCACGCGTCGGGTGCTCGAAGTTCGCCGAATCGTGAACGGTCGCGGCGTCGAAGATCACCAGGTCGGCGATCGCGCCGGGTCGAATGACGCCGCGATCCGCCAGCCCGAAGCGCGCTGCGGAGAGCCCCGTCATCTTGTGCACGGCCGTTTCGAGCGAAAAGAGCGCCAGATCGCGCGCGTAGTGCCCGAGCACGCGCGGGAAGGTTCCCCACAGGCGCGGATGGGGGTGCGGATCGTGGGGCAGGCCGTCGCTGCCGATCATCGTCGCGCCGAAGGCGAGGATGCGCTGCACGTCGGCCTCGTCCATGACGAAGTAGACGGCGCCGGCCGGCTGCAGGGCAGCGATCGCCTGCTCCACAGGGAGTCCGAGGCGTTCGGCGGCCACCTTTAGGTCGAGCCCGGAGCACTCGGGGTGCGAACGGCTCCAGGTCACGATCACGCGTGACGCGTAACGCACCCCCTCGGCGATCAGCACGGTGGATGACGCGCAGTACGGGTAGCAGTCGAGCGCCACCGGCTGCGCGCGCATCGCGGCGGCGATTTTCGCCAGCGTTTCCACCGAGCGGCCGTGCGACTTCTGTCCGGCCACCTTGTGGTGCGAGATCACCACCGGCACGCCGAGCGCGCGGCCGATGGCGAGCGTCTCGTCGATCGAGACCAGCACGCCGTCGTGCTCATTGCGCATGTGGATGGTGAAGATGCCGCGGTGTGCGGCGAGCGGGCGCGCCACTTCGATCAGTTCCTCGGTGCTCGCCGCCGCGGCCGGTGCGTAGTAGGGACCGGCCGACATGCCGGTGGCGCCGGCGCCGAGCGCGGCGTCGAGCTCGGCGCGCATCGCGGCAATCTCGGCGGCGCTGGCCGCGCGATCGAGCCGGTCCATCGCGCGCACGCGCAGCGTGCTGTGGCCCACCAGCGCCACGCAGTTCGTCGCCGGACGCGCGTCGGCGAGCGCCGCCGCGTAGGCGTCGAAAGTGTCGAAGCGATACCACGTGCCGCTGTCGTCGAGCAGGTCGAGCGGCGGCGGCGCGCTGGGCGGCGAGGGCGCCAGGCTGATCCCGCAGTTGCCGGTCACCACCGTGGTCACGCCCTGGAGCAGCTTGGGCAGCATGGCCGGGTCCGAGAGCAGCAGCCGGTCGTCGTGAGTGTGGACGTCGATGAAGCCGGGCGCGAGCACCTTGCCGTTGGCGTCGATCTCGATGCGGCCGCGGGCGCCGTTCAGCTCGCCCGCGAGTTCGATGCGGTCTCCGGAAATGGCGACCCCGCCCGTGCGTGGCGGGGCGCCGGTTCCGTCGACCAGCGTGGCATTGCGAATCAGCAGGTCGTAATTCATCACCGCTCCTTCCTCGATCTCAGGCCAAGTTGACCACATTTCTAGGAAGCCGGCGCTGGTTTGGGTACGATAGGCGCGCACGCCAATCGGGGCGCGGGGAAAACATTGCCCACGCCCGGTCGGGACCAACATTTTACCCATGAGGAGATGTCAGTATGAGGCGCACCATGTTGTTGTCCCTGACCGCCGCAGCACTGGCTGCGACGCTGCCCCTGGCGGCCCAGGCGGCCGGTGAAATTCGCATCGCCCACATTCACAGCCTGACCGGTCCCCTGGAGGCCTACGGCAAGCAGACGACGACCGGGTTCGAGATGGGCCTGAACTACGCCACCGGCGGCACGATGATGGTCGCGGGCAAGAAGCTCGTCATCATCGAGAAGGATGACCAGGGCAAGCCGGACGTGGGCAAGAGCCTGCTCGCCGCCGCATACTCGGATGACAAGGCCGACATCGCGGTCGGGCCGACGAGTTCCGGGGTCGCGCTCGCCATGCTGCCCGTGGCCGAGGAGTACAAGAAGATCCTGCTGGTCGAACCGGCCGTGGCCGACTCGATCACCGGAGACAAGTGGAACAAGTACATTTTCCGCACCGGGCGCAACTCGAGCCAGGACGCGATCGCCAATGCGGTCGCGCTGGACAAGGCCGGCGTCTCGATCGCCACGCTGGCACAGGACTACGCGTTCGGCCGTGACGGAATCGCCGCCTTCAAGAGTGCACTCAAGAATGCCAAGATCGTCCACGAGGAGTACCTGCCGATCAACACCTCGGACTTCACGGCGGGCGGTCAGCGCATCATCGACAGCCTGAAGAACCTGCCCGGGCGCAAGATCATTTATTTCTACTGGGCCGGCGCCGGCCAGCCGCTGAAGGTCGCCGACATGGACCTCAAGCGTTACGGCATCGAGATCGCCGCGGGCGGCAACATCCTGCCGGCAATGGTCGCCTACAAGCCCTACGTGGGCATGGAAGGCGCCACCTACTATTACTTCGGAATCCCGAAGAACCCGGTCAACGAATGGCTGGTGGCCAACCACTACAAGCAGTTCAAGACCCCGCCCGACTTCTTTACGGCGGGCGGCATGGCGGCGGCGATCGCGGTGGTCGAAGCGCTCAAGAAGACCAACGGCGACACCAACACCAACAAGCTCATCGCCGCGATGGAAGGCATGAGTTTCATGACGCCCAAAGGCAAGATGACCTTCCGCAAGGAAGATCACCAGGCGATGCAGTCGATGTACCACACGCGCATCAAGGACGATCCCGCCTTCGCGTGGGGCGTCCCGGAGCTCGTGCGCGAGATCAAGCCCGAGGAAATGAACGTACCGATCAAGAACAAGCGCTAGCGTTCGCCGGCGGCACGTCGCCTGGGCGGCGTGCCGCATTCGAATTTCCCTTTCTGCTTCACCGGATGCTCCGGCCCGCGCGCGACCACCGCCCATGCTTGAAACGCGTGACCTCACCATCCGCTTCGGCGGCCATGTGGCCGTCGACCGGGTATCGTGTCGCTTCGAGGCCGGCACGCTGACGGCGATCGTCGGCCCCAACGGTGCCGGCAAGACGACCTACTTCAACCTGATCAGCGGCCAGTTGCCGGCCAGCGAAGGCGCGGTGCTGCTCGACGGCGCGGAGATCACCTCCCTGCCGGCGCCGCTGCGCGCGCGCAAGGGGCTCGGACGCGCGTTCCAGCTCACCCAGCTCTTTCCGCACCTGAGCGTGCAGGAGAACGTGCGCCTCGCCGTGCAGGCGCGCTGCCACGGCGGCCTGGAACTGCTGCCCCTGTGGCTCGATCGCAAGAAGTGGATCGACGAGGCGGTGGAGATCCTGGGGCAGGTGGAACTCGGCGAGAAACTCGACGCGACGGCCGCCGCGCTGCCCCACGGCGACCAGCGCAAGCTCGAGGTGGCCATGCTGATGGCGCTCGACCCGAAGGTCTACATGTTCGACGAGCCCACGGCCGGCATGAGCGGCGACGACGTGCCCGTGGTGCTCAATCTGATCCGGGCCCTGAAGGCGCGCGCCGATCGAACGATCCTGCTCGTCGAGCACAAGATGGACGTGGTGCGCGAGCTCTCGGATCGCATCGTGGTGTTGCACAACGGCAAGCTGGTGGCCGACGGCGAACCTGCCGCGGTGATCGCCAGCCCCGTGGTGCAGCAGGCCTACCTCGGCATCGTTCCCGAGGAAGGGGAGGAGCCATGAGCGCCGTGCTGCAGCTCCAGGGCGTGCACACCCACATCGGCGGCTATCACATCCTGCACGGCGTCGACCTGGAAGTGCCCGAAGGCCAGGTGACGATGCTGCTGGGGCGCAACGGCGCGGGAAAGACCACGACGCTGCGCACGATCATGGGCCTGTGGCCGGCCTCGCGCGGCACGGTGAGCTTTCGGGGTGAGCCGATCCAGGGGCAGCCGACCCCCGACATCGCCCATCGCGGCATCGCCTACGTGCCCGAGTCGATGGGCATCTTTGTCGACCTGACGGTTGCCGAGAACATGGTGCTCGCGGCGCGCGCCGCGCCGCGCGTCGAGGCCATCGACAAGGCGCGCCTGGAGTGGGTCTTCTCGCTGTTTCCGGCGCTCAAGCAGTTCTGGCTGCACCCGGCCGGCAAGCTCTCGGGCGGCCAGAAGCAGATGCTGGCGGTGGCGCGCGCGATCATCGAGCCGCGCGCGCTGCTGCTGATCGACGAGCCGAGCAAGGGACTGGCGCCGTCGATCGTGCGCAACCTGATCGCGGCGCTGCGCGAACTCAAGGCGCAGCGCAGCACGATCCTGCTCGTCGAACAGAACCTCAGCGTGGCGGTGGCGCTTGGTGACCGGGTGGCGGTGATGGACGACGGCCGCGTGATCCACGCCGGCGAGATGGCCGAGCTGGCGCAAGACGAGGCCTTGCAGCAGCGCCTGCTCGGCCTGTCGATGGGGGCCCACGGATGAGCAACGCCATCCCGCAAGCGCGTTTCGACGCGATTCCGCTGATCCTGCTGGCGGCGCTCGCCGCGGCCGCCCTGCCGCTGATCGGTTCGCCTTCCACCTGGCTGACCCTGACCGTGGCCGGACTGGCGATGGGGATGATCATCTTCGTGATCGCTTCCGGGCTGACCCTGGTCTTCGGCCTGATGGACGTGCTCAATTTCGGCCATGGGGTCTTCATCGGCTTCGGCGCCTACGTCGCCAGCAGCGTCATGGTCGGGATGGTCGACTGGGCCAGCGCCGATTCGCTGGCGCTGAATCTGGGCGCGATCTTTCTGGCGATGCTCGCGGCGATGGTCGTCGCCGCGGCGCTGGGCTGGGGTTTCGAGCGGATCATCGTGCGCCCGGTCTACGGGCAGCACCTCAAGCAGATTCTGATCACGATGGGCGGCCTGATCGTCGGCGAGGAGATGATCAAGGTGATCTGGGGGCCGGAGCAGACGCCGCTGGCGCTGCCGCCGACGCTGCGCGGCTCCTTCATCGTGGGCGACGCGGCGATCGAGAAGTACCGGGTGCTGGCCGTCGTCCTGGGCCTGGTGGTCTTTGCGGCGCTGGCCTGGACGCTGAGCCGCACCAAGGTCGGCCTGCTGGTGCGCGCCGGGGTGCAGGATCGCGAGATGGTCGAGGCGCTGGGCTATCGCATCCGGCGCCTGTTCGTGGGCGTGTTCGTCGCCGGCTCGGCGCTCGCCGGGCTGGGCGGGGTGCTGTGGGGCATGTACCAGCAGATGGTCGTGCCGCAGATCGGCGGGCAGGTCAACATCCTGCTCTTCATCGTCATCATCATCGGGGGGCTCGGCTCGACGCTGGGCTGCTTCATCGGGGCGCTGGCGGTGGGCCTGCTCGCGAACTACAGCGGCTTCCTCGAGCCCAAGGTCGCGCTGTTCTCCAACATTGCCCTGATGGTGGCCATCCTGTTGTGGCGCCCCCGCGGCCTGTATCCGGTGACGAGCCGATGAACGCGCTGCTCTCGCACGACCTGCCGCGCAGCCGCTGGCTGGCGCTGGCGCTGATCGCGATCGTCATTTCGCTGGCGCTGGCACCCTTTCTGTTTCCCGGAGCGAAGGCGCTCTCGGTGGCGTCCAAGGTGCTGGTCTTCGTGCTGCTCGTGGCCAGCTACGACCTGCTGCTGGGCTACACTGGCATCGTCAGCTTCGCGCACACCATGTTCTTCGGGATCGGCGCCTATGGCGTGGCCATCGCCAGCGAGCGCCTGGGCGCGGGCTGGGCGGCGATCGGCATCGGCCTGCTCGCCGCGCTGGCGATCTCGCTGGTGCTCTCGTTCGTCATTGGCCTTTTCAGCCTGCGGGTCAAGGCGATCTTCTTTGCGATGATCACGCTGGCCGTGGCGACCGCCTTCCAGACGCTGGTCTCGCAACTGCACGCGTTCACCGGCGGCGAGGACGGGCTGAGCTTCCGCAACCCCGAGTGGCTGAGCCCGTCCTTCGAGCCCTTCGAGAGCGAGATCTTCGGCGTGTTGATCGACGGCAAGATCCTGACCTACTGGCTGATCTTCGTCGTCGTGGCGGTGCTGTTTCTGATGCTGCTGCGCATCGTCAATTCGCCCTTTGGACGGGTTCTGCAGGCGATTCGCGAGAATGATTTCCGGGCCGAGGCGATCGGCTATCGCACCGTGGTCTACCGCACGCTGGCCAGCGTGCTGGGCGCGCTCTTTGCAACTGTCGCCGGCGCGCTGTTCGCGCTGTCGCTGCGCTATGTCGGTCCCGACACGACGCTGTCCTTCGAGATCATGCTCGACATCCTGCTGATCGTCGTCATCGGCGGCATGGGGACGATGTACGGGGCGGTGCTCGGCGCCGTGCTCTTCGTCGTGGCCCAGAACTATCTGCAGAACCTGCTCGCCGTGGGCGCGAGCGCCGTGGCCGGCGTGCCCGTGCTCTCGGCGCTGGTCGCGCCGGAGCGCTGGCTGCTGTGGATGGGTGTGTTGTTCGTGCTGTCGGTCTATCATCTGCCGACCGGGGTCGTCGGCAAGTTGCGGGTCTGGGCCGCGCGGCGGGTGCGGTGATGGTGCCGACTTCGCATTACCGGATGTGCGCCGGGCGCGAGATCCACTTCATGGAGTGGGGCGCCGGGAACGAGGAGGTGGTGCTCGCCTGGCACGGACTCGCGCGCACCGGGCGCGACATGGACCACGTCGCCGCGCATCTCGCCAGGCGTTTTCGGGTGATCTGTCCCGACACGATCGGGCGCGGCCTGTCGCAGTGGAGCCCGGAGCCGCGCACCGAGTATTGCCTGGCTTTCTACGAAAAACTGGCGGTCTCGCTGCTCGACCAACTGGGCGTTCAGCGGTGCCATTGGCTCGGCACCTCGATGGGCGGGGCGATCGGCCTGCGCGCGGCGGCGCATGGCCTGAAAGGGCGCATTCGGCGCCTGATCCTCAACGACATCGGCCCCGAGCTCGGGGCAGCGGCGGTGGCACGGATTCGCGCATACGCGGGCAATCCGCCGGCCTTCGCCACGATGAGCGAACTCGAGCAGTTCTTCCGCACCGTTTACGCGCCCTACGGGTGGCTCAGCGACGCCATGTGGCACCTGCTGACCGAGACCTCGGCGCGCCGTCTGCCCGATGGGCGCGTGACGCCGCACTACGACCCGGCGATGGTGCAGCAATTCGAACACTACACCGAAGACCACGTTCTCTGGGACGAGTGGGACGCGCTGGAGATCCCGGTGGGGGTCTTGCGCGGCGAGCACTCGGACCTGCTGCTGCCCGATGTCGCCGATGCGCTGCGCACGCGCGGCCCGCGCGCGCAGCTGGAGACCATTACCGGTTGCGGGCACGCGCCTGCGCTCAATACCGAGGTCCAATACGCGCTGGTCGAGCGCTTCCTGAGCTGATCCCCTGCACATGCCCCTGAATCGTCCCACCCTGCTGCTGCTCAACCTCGGGCACGCCTTCGATCACATGTTCCTGCTGATCTTTGCGACCGCCGTGTCGGCGATCGCGGCGGATTTCGGCTTCGCGCGCTGGGAGGATCTGATGCCCTACAGCGTGGGCGCGTTCTTCCTGTTCGGGGTCGGCTCGCTCCCCGCCGGCCGCCTGGGCGATCTGTGGGGCCGGCGACGGATGATGATCGTGTTCTTCATGGGGATCGGCGTCGCGTCGTTGCTCGCCGCGCTGGCGCAGGATGCGTGGCAGATGGCCGCCGCGCTCACGCTGGTGGGCGCCTTCTCGGCGATCTATCACCCGGTCGGAATTCCGATGCTGCTCGCCGCGACGACCCGGCCGGGCATCACGATCGGGGTGAACGGCCTCTCGGGAAACCTGGGGCTCGCGGCCGCCGCGCTGATCACCGGCTTCTTCGTGCAGCTCGGTGGCTGGCGCATGGCCTTCGCGGCTCCTGGCCTGATTTCGATCGCGCTCGGGTTCTACTTCGCGCGGGTCGCGCCCGCCGAAACCGAGGCGCCCGGACGCCGTGCGGTGAGCGCGGGCGAGCTGCCGCGCACCATGCTGCTGCGCGTGTTCGTGGTGATGACCTTCACCGCGATCACCGGCTCGCTGCTCTTCAACCTCACCACCAACGGCAATGCCGAGTTGCTGCGCGAGCGCATGCAGGGCGTGGTCGAGGAGCCGGCGATGCTGGGCTCGCTGCTCGCCGGTGTCTATGTGGTGGCGGCCTTCTCGCAGATCGCCGTCGGCAGACTGATCGATCGATTCGAAGTCAAACCCCTGTACCTGTGCATCGTGCTGTGCCAGGCGCCGTTGCTGGCGATCGCCGCCTACCTGGAGGGCTGGGCCTTCTACGCGCTCGCCATCGCGTTCATGGTGGCCGTGTTCGGCGCGATTCCCTTCGTCGAGGGCATCTCGGTGCGCTACGTCGACGACCGGATTCGCTCGCGGGTCTCGGGAATGCGCCTGGCCGTTTCCTTCGGGGTCAGCTCGATCGCGGTCTGGCTGCTCGGACCGGTCGTCAAGGCGGCCGGCTTCGATGTGCTGCTGCTCTCGATGGCCGGCGTGTCGCTGTGCACCGCCGCTTTCGTCAGCCTGTTGCCGGCAAAGGCTCCCGCGAGGGCCCAGGCGACGGCTGCGCCACCACCCACGCGCAACTGACGCGATTGCGTCCGGCGTCCTTGGCGCCGTACAGCGCGGCGTCGGCCCGGCGCAGCAGGTGGGACCAGTCGTCATCCGGCTGCTCCAGTGTCGCCACGCCGAAGCTCACGCTCATGCGCAGGGAAAGCGCATCGCAGTGGAACGTCTGTCCTTGGGTCAGGGCGCGCAGCTTCTCGGCCGTGGCCGCCGCGTCCTCGCGACCCGCCCCCGGCAGCAGCACGAGGAACTCCTCGCCGCCGTAGCGCACCAGCGTGTCGTGCGAGCGGAGGTTCGCGCCGAGCAACGTGGCGAACTGGCGCAGCACCTCGTCTCCCACCAGATGCCCGTGCTCGTCGTTGATCGTCTTGAAGTTGTCCAGATCCGCGATCAGCACCGAAACCGGGTGGCCCGTGCGCTGCGCGCGGCTGACCTCCGCCACCGACACCTCGTCCATCGCCCTGCGGTTCAGTGCGCCGGTGAGCGGGTCGGTCCGCGTCTGCCGCCGCATCTCGCTCTCCATCCGCGTGACGGCGAGCCACAGCAGGCCGCAGCTGCTGGTGACGGTCACCAGGATGAACAGCAGGAAGCCGATCGCGTGTACGGCGCCGCCGCTGAACAGACTCGTTACCTCCGGCTCGCCGAGCGCGATGCCGGCGCGCAGCACCATGTAGCCGGAGAGCAGCGCGAGCGGTGCGGCGACCAGCCACTGCCCGAAGCGAAGTTCGTTCGGGCGCGTGCCCTGCACGGTGGCGTGCAGCAGGGCGAGGGCCTGCAGCGTGTGCACGGTGCTGATCCACACGATGCGCATCTGCAGGCTCGGGACGACGAAGACGTGGTAGTGGAAGGCGAGCGCCACCGTGGCGAGCGCCAGCGGCGTGAGCCAGCGCAGCCGCGTTCGAACACCGCGAAACGCCGCCATGCCCTCGTACATCAGGCCCAATCCAAGGGTGAGCAGCAGGTTGCCGGCGATGATGCCCAGCCACGGCGAGAGCACGTCGCGACCGGCGAGCAGGGCGAAGGCGAGGGTGATCGAAAGCAGTCCCGCGCCCACCCAGTTGACGCCGGCAAAGGCGGTGACGATGCGCGAGAACACGACCAACAGCACGCCGAAGAAGCCGGCCACCAGGATCATCACCACCAGCAGCGTGCGAATGTCGAGGAACTGGGACGATCCGCTCAATTCAGCATCCCCACGCCTGTTGCATCACTCGTCGCGCCGATCACAACCGCTGTCCCGACGCTATTTTGCCGCGTCGGCCATGTACTCCACCGCCGCCCGCAGATCGGCGTCGCTCGCGTCCGCGCGTCCTCCGCGCGGCGGCATCGCATTCTTGCCCTTGATGACGGTGGCGAGCATTGCGTCGACGCCCGTGGCGATGCGCGGCGCCCACACGCCCTTGTCGGCGAACTTCGGCGCATTGGCC
>JAGXFR010000035.1 GCA_024637155.1 Burkholderiaceae bacterium
CGCGTGAGCCGATTGCCTTGCCCACTGCTGTCGTGTGCGCCAGGCCACAAACGCAGCAGCGAGCCCGGCGCAATCTGTCTCCTACTCTGGAGCGGGAAGTGAACTGGCCATGAGGCGGATATTCAGTCATTGGATTCCGGAATCAAACTTCCGGGTTAGGAGGGGGCCACTCTATCCACTGAGCTACGGGGCCGTTGAGCTCTTGCGCATGGGCTGCGCACCTGTGACCTGCTCCCCATGTGCGGTACCAACTGTTAGTTCGCGAAGTCGGATCTCTTGCCAGTCTCGCCCGCGTTCTACGACTTTATTATCGAAGTCGCGCTGGAGAAGTTGCTGATAAGCTCGTCCTTTTACGACTTTCCCGGATTTTCGCACCCCGGCAACCCGCATGGATGCTGGGGCCACGTTTACGACTTTATTCTCACAAAATATCTTGATGATTCGGGTAATTAAAGTTTCTTACTGGAAAAAGAGTCCTTTACTCGAAAAGGAATTCTTTACTCGTCCCGTAGGCGATGTACGTTTGCCGGGCAGGCTCACATCGATAGGCCAGGTGTTTGTTTGCGGCGGCCCCTGGCTTTTGCGGCTTGCGCGGCCTTGGCTTCGTCTTGGACGGCCTGCAGCGAGTTGGCCAGCTCGGCGCGCATGGACGAAAACATCGCCTTGGTTGAATTCGACAAGTAATCCAAGTGAGCATCGGTGGACAACATCTTGTCCACTGTGGCCGAGTCGATGAAGCGGCTCATCTGAGTCTTGAATTGCCGGCCTTTGACGATGGCGGGGATGAGTTCGATCGCGTGGTCCAGCAGGTTGCCGTAGTCCTGGACGCCATAGTCGCCGATCTTGGCCGCGACAACCTTGGGGTCGAGCTTCGCTCCTTGCCTCGAAAGCCAAGCCAGATCCCAAATGTCGCGATGGCGAATCTTTGCACCGTCAATCGCGACCGGGCGGCCCTCGTTGTCCCGCAGCGAGGTTGGAAAAGCCAGGACCTTGTCGGCCATGATCTCATCGAGGGACTCGGTGTTCACCATGACGGTCGGCATGGCCCTCACCGAATCGTAGTTGGCTCGCAAGGGAAGCAGCTCTTTGGTGCGCGCCGGGATGTTGGCGATCTCAAGCTTGATCTTTTGCCGCGGCATGCCTGCGTTTTCCGGCGCGGTCTCGATCGAGACCCACCACTTGTCGACCTTCACGTGGCCAGCGCCGGCCTTGGCCGGCTTGGGCCTCACCTCCACCTTCAGTCCGAAGCGATCGCCAATGCGCTTCTCCACGCAGTCCTTGATTCGCTCCATTTTCTCGGCGGAGAAATCGACGCCGCCGGCGAAATCCAGATCTTCGCTGAACCTATCCGATCCGCGGCACAGGCGCAACGCCGTGCCGCCTTGGAACACCAACTCTTTGAGCAGGCCTTCCCCATCGAGGGCTTGGAAGATTTCGTAATGCAACAGCTCCTTCTCCACCACCGGCCGCATTGCGGTCGAGGCGGGGTTGGACATGGCCAGGTCGACCAGCTTCTCGAAGTCTTCCCTTTCGTTCATGATTCCTCCACCCCCGACTCTCCCTCAACGATCATGTTGGCGTTGCGGCCCGATCGCAATAGATCGCGCACGGCCGCCGATCGGGTGGCGATTCGCAACGGCCTGCCCTTGGGGGCGAGCGTGCGCCCGAGGATTTCCGAGCGAGTTCGCTTGGTATGGGTGAACTCGATCGTCCCGAATGGCGTCTTGTGGAGCCCGCTGCGCCCTGTGGTCATGACCGTGATCCTGTCGATGGGGATTTGCGAGATCGCCCCATACTCGGAAAGGATGGACTCCAAGCTGACGTATGAGAGGCATCCAGGCCGCAGCGCCTTGGCGATCTCCTCCGCGATCCAGCGGTTCTTGCTCGATGCGGCTGGGTTCACGTAGAGACCCTTGGCGACCCGTTGTAGAAGGCCGTCGGACACCATGCGCTGCAACGATTTCTCCATGGCCTTCTCGCCCTCGTCGGGAAACAGCTTCTCGATGTCACGGCGGGCAAGCACATGAATGCCGCGCCGATCAAGTTCGGCCAGTCTGCGGATCAATTCAATCTTAGTCATAAGTCAACCCAATCCCTAACTTTAAATAGGGTTTATGTAGATTTATTCTATCGGAGTCGCACGATGAAGACAAGGACAAGTCATCGAATGCCCTACTTTTTAATAGGGCACGCGCCGACTTGATTGGATGAGTGGAATCGGCTCCTTGGGCAGAAGCCCCTTCAGTTTCAACAGATTAAGCGAACGGCTTGCTCGTGAGAACTTCGGGGTCAGAGACATTCAAGCCCAACAGGTTAAGTTAGTGGCTTGATGATCATGATGATCGTCGGCTTTGCTCGCAACTCAGGCAGAGTCGTTCTTAAGGGGCGGCCCTAAGCGGCTTTCCGACCAGCCCTTGACTTTCGCGGCCATGGGTTCCCGAATCTGCTTCACCGCCCGCTTCAGGGCACATGGATAGGCGCGAGAAATCGTCAGTGGCCTGATCACCCAGAGGCCCCTGCGCTCCGGGAAGCGACATTGTTTCCCGTAAACGGTGCCTATACTGCAGAACGGTATCTACACTAGGGTCGCCGGTAAGCAACTATAGAGTCGATACTCATCAAGGGGGTGAGGAAAGATGCGCCTCGCTACGCCCCCCAGTAAACGACTATGTTCTACCCGCACACTGCTTGTGCGCTAAGAACATAGTCGTTTTCTGACAAGCAATGTCACCTGCTGGGAAACGAAGTCGATGAGCGGCGAGTGCGCGGCAACGAAACCGTAAAGTAAAGCACCGCGCTGCAGGATCGCCTGGCTCACGCGCGTCCGCCGCGCCGCCGCTCAAGTTCGTGGATCGAGGCAGATCGTCCAAGCGCTCAGGCGGCGAGGCCTGCGCGACCTCAGACGCCGGGTATCGCCAACGCCAGCCCCGCCCGATCAGCAACATTGCAGATATGCGCCCGCATCGCGCGGCGCGCAGCACTTGGCGAACCGGTGGCCATCGCCGCGACGATGCGCGCGTGCTCACGGATCGGCTCACGTACGCGCGCCGGATCGGCGAATGCGATCTGCCTGCTGGGCTCAATGACGTCGGCAATGCTGTCGGCAAGATCATGCAGCATCGAACTGCCGGCGATCTCGAAGATGCGGGCGTGGAACGTGCGGTCCGCCTCGGACATCGCGACCAGGTCGTCCGCGACGGCTGCAGCTTCCATCCGATCGATCGTGGTGCGCAGACACGCAATTCCGGCCTCAGTCACGACGCTGGTAGCCATCGCCACGGCGAGTTCCTCCATCTCGTTGCGCACCAGATAGACGTCGCGAAGTGCGTAGCGACTCTGGAGGCGCCACCGTTCGAAGGCCTTGCCCGATCCCTCGGCGCCCATCCTGACGATGAATACGCCGCGACCGGGTTCACTGCGTAGAAGGCCAAGACTCTCGAGCATCGTGATCGCCGAACGCAGCGACGCACGGCTCACGCCCAGTTCTTCGGACAGCTGGCGCTGCCCGGGCAGTTTGCCCGCGCTTGTCCACTCCTTGCTGCGGATACGGGTCTGCAGCTGCTGCGCGATGCGTTCGACGGTATTCATGATTCAGTATTCATGATTCCAATTGACAGCTGAACCCCACCTCGATAGCCTAAAAGGCAACTGGTCTGACCGGTTCGACCATTCTAACTCGCAAGTCGAATTCCGGTTGCCCCCTCCACCCTGCGGAAGACGATTCCCTGCTATGGACGAGCTCTTCAAGCGATTCGCACGCGCTATCGACGGAATGGCTGGCCTCGCCGGATACCCGCATACGGGTCGGCACCAGGAATGGCTCGATCGGCTTGAGCCGAGAGTTGGTGCCGTGGTTCAGGTTTCAACAGGGCGATTCGGCCTTCGCAGAGTGGACCAGTTCGCAGGCGATTCAGGCCGCTCGGTTCTCTTGCCCGTCTCGCGTGCGTCTTACGACTTTATTCTCACGGAATAACAAAGTCGTGTCCTGCGGAACACAGTCGTTTCCCGAATTCAGATCCTGTTGGACGTTCCGCGTCTTGCCCAACGGCATCTCGACCCGCTCCGCGACGGCTCACAACCACTTCAGCCGGCGCATGATGAGGACCTGAGTGAAGACGACGATGGCGAGAAACGCCGTCACCGCCGCGAACGCCCACGGGGTGTCCTTCGAGCCGGGCAGCCCGTCGACGTTGATGCCGAGCAGCCCGGTGAAGAATCCCAGGGGAAGCATGATCGTCGCCACGATGGCGAGCATGTACATGTTCTTGTTCATCGATTCCGCGGCCCGGTTCGCGACCTCGTCCTGCATCACGGCGGCACGCTCGCGAATGGCGTCGAGGTCTTCGATGAACCGCATGGTGCGGTCTGATATTTCCCGCAGATGCGCCTTGTGACGTTCGTCGAGCCAGTCGATGGGTTCGCCCAGGATGCGTGACAGGGCATCCCGCTGCGGCGCAATATACCGACGAAGGCCGATCGCCTGGCGCCTGAGCCCGGAAAGCCTCGTGCGGACCTCCAGGCGTTCCCCGGCGACAACCTGATCCTCGAGTTCGTCTAGCGTTTCATCGAGGTCTTCGATGACCGGAGCCATGCGGCCGACCAGGCGACCCGCGAACTCAACCAGCAAGTCCCCTGCATCTCTGGGCCCCTTTCCCCTGGCCATGCGTTCGCGAATGTCGTCGATGGCCATCAGCCGCCGATGGCGCGACGTCACGACACGTTCGGGCTCGAACCACAGCCGCAACGACACCATGTCGTCGAGATCCGCACCCGGGTTCAGATTGACGCCCCGGAGGTTGAGCAGGAGATTGCCGTTCATTTCCAGCGCGCGGGGTCGGGTCTCTTCGGAGAGCAGGTTGTCGGCGACCACGGAATCCAGCCCACTTTCGCCCTGGAGCCAGGTCTTGGCCGGCTCCTGGGCGCGGTCCAGGTGGACCCACAGCAAACCATCCCCGGGTCGCCATTTGCGAACGGCTTCCCAGTTAACTTCACGCCAGTTGCCGTCCTGCGACTGAAGATAGGCACAGACCAGTCCGTCCTCATTGTCCATGGATGCTCTCCTTGTCACTCGTCTGTTTCAAATCAACGCGGCACGGGTCGGCCGCGGGCCTCACGGGGTCCTCTCCGGAAACAAACCCGGCATCCAGCGTGAGGCGAGCGCAGCGGGGAAAGCGAGGCGCAAGGGTGCGCGCGTGCTTTCTGAGGTGAGCACGCCCCGATCGGTCAGGGCAGAGACAAAGCGGCTTGCGCTGCGTTGGCTTATTTCGAAAATCCCCGGTGTATCCGCGCGCGGGATTTCGCCACGATAGAGAACGGCTTCGAGAATGGCGCCGGATTTGGCCGGTAGCTTGCCCATGCGGATTTCCTCTTCTGCCCAGAGCAGGATGCGCGTGTGGAGTTGGTCTGGCTGCATCAGCTTTTCCATGAAAGCGACTTGATCGATACAGCTGGTGAGGAAGAAGCTTGTGAATTCCGTCAGGGCTTCCTCGCTCAGAGGCCCCCTTCCATCGAGGTCGTTGCGGCGTGGCAAGTCGCAGGCGGCAAGGTGGCCTTTATAGGCATCGACATTGCGGGCGAGGCCACGCGCAATCGACCACACGCCGCCGGTGTCGAGCGCTTCTAGCAAGGTGGCGTGCGACATCAATCGCGCAACACGGCCGTTGCCGTCGAGAAACGGGTGAATCCAGGCGAGGCGGTGGTGTGCCGCCGCCGCGGCGATGATGGTCTCGGTCTTGCCGAGTTTGCCGTAGACCTCTGCGAAGCGTTCAAGGAAGCGCGGCACGGCGGGCGCGCTGACCGGGAGGTGCAGGCCGACGGCGACATCGCGGTCACGGAATACACCGGGGATGACCTCGATCCTCTCTTTTGTCGTCGGGTCTTCGACCCAAAGCAGGTCTTCCGGCAGTTGATCGCAGAAGCGCTTATGGATTTCGCGGATCGAATCGGCGGTGACGGCGTGGCCTTTGAGGCCACCGGCATCGATCCATTGCTGAACCGTGATGTGGGCTTTGGCTTCCAACTGGAGATCGCGCTTTCTGGTGTCCTTGCTGTAGTCGCCCTTGAGGGCGCGCTCGATATCGATCGGGTGCGTGTCATGCCCTTCGATCAAGTTGCTGTAGTAGCAGTTCATCGACCGCACGAGACCGGCGAGGGAGGACAGCAGGCTTGCGGGCAGGGAACGCCGAAAGCCGGCGCTCTTAGAGGCTAATTCGAAGGCAACATCGGTCAGGGCTCCCCTCTTAGGGGACCCTGCGCCGATCAGCAGTGGCTCCATCAGTCCGATGGATTCGCCTCGGTCTTTGGCCGCCATTTTGGCGGGTTTGTTGTCTGGTTCGCCTATAGCCATATCTCATTATATATCAATGTGTTATGGTTTTGTACTGGGTAACTTTGGCGGGGACTTTGGCGGGCTATTTGGCGGGTTCGAAATAGCGGTCTTGCAGCCTGTTTCAAGAGCTTGGGCGCATCAGATTCCCGGCCCAACCGGGCGCGAGGCTTCGCATGCAAGGTCGCACATCGCGTGGTATTGATGAATCGCGGCGCAATCGTCGCAGACTGCGCCACGGACAAGCTCTTCGGTCAGCGCGAAGCGCACGGCTCAAGCAAGGACCACAGGATGATCGAACTCTATTATTTCCCCGGCAACGCCAGCTTCACGCCACATGTCCTGCTGCGCGAACTCGATATTCCGTTCGCGCTCCGGCTGGTCGATCGCGGCGGCGGTGAACACAAGCAGCCCGAATACCTGGCGCTCAATCCCAACGGGGCGATCCCGGTCCTGGTCGACGGCGAGCTGGTCCTCTATGAAACCGCCGCCATTTGCCTGCACCTCGCCGACGCTCGTCCTGATGCGAAGCTCATGCCGGAGCCGGGCACGCCCGAGCGGGCGCAAGCGTACAAGTGGCTGATCTGGGCGACCAACACGCTGCAAGCCACGCTGATGCACTACTTCTACCCTGAGCGAATGGTCGACGCCGGCAACAGCGAGGGCGCACGCCAGGTCAAGGCCCACGCCGAGGGGCGCGTCGGAGAATTGCTGGCGCAAGTCGATCAGGAACTGGCGCGCCGCGGGTCCGACTGGTTCCTGGGTGAACAGTTCAGCGTGATGGACCCCTACCTGTTCATGCTCTGCCGCTGGACGCGCGGCTTCGGTTCCCGGCCGGCACGGGAGTATCCGAACATCGGGCCATACCTCGCCCGAGTGCTGGAGCGGCCGGCGGTTCGGCGCACGATCGAAGCCGAGGGGCTGGGCGCGCCCTGGTACTGACGGGCGCTCGGCACGGCGCAAAGCCCGTCTGGCAACGGGGTTAAGCGCCCGGTCCCGCCGATTCAGCGTGCAATGCAGCTATTCCTGCTCGCAACGCACGCGCGATAAGCAGATCTGCAACGTCCTCGCGGAGGGTGTCCTTGAATTCGATCGCCAACGAGGTTCTCGCGCCTGCGGTACCCGTCGAAGAGGCGAAGCGCCGGTCGATCTACCGGCTCCGCTACCAGAACACGGCGGCGCTGAGCCTCATGGCGGCGCTGACGGCCATGGACATCCTGACCCAGCGCCACCCCGAGCTTGGCTGGTGGCTCATCGCGTTTACGCTGCTGTGGCCGCATCTGGTCTACTTCCTGGCCATCCGTCGGGCGAAGCACCCCAAGCAAGTCGAGATCATTTCGCTGCTCGTGCTGTCGGCGACAGCGGGACTGTGCTTTGCGCTGGTGGGATTCAACCCGTGGGTTGGCGTGGCGTTCTTCAGCAGTGTCAACGCCGCCGCGTTCGTCGTCGGCGGCGTCCGGACCGGAATCGTCGGCGCCGGTTTCTCGCTGGTCGGTGCCGCCGTGGGCACCCTGTACTTTGGCTTCGAGACGCACGTCGCGACCGGGCCGGCGACGATCCTGCTCGCGTCGCTCACGATCGTGATCAATACGCTGGTCTACGGCATATCGGCCAACGTGCTCGGGCGCAAGGGCGCCCAAGCGCACCGGGAACTCGAAGAGCGCAACCTCCAGATCCAGGAGCAGTCGGTGGCGGTCGATCTGGCGCGTCGCGCTGCGGAGGACGAGCGCGTGGACGCCGTCTACGCCCGCGAAGTGGCCGTGCGCGCGAACCAGATCAAGAGCGAGTTCCTGGCCAACATGTCGCACGAGCTGCGCACGCCGCTCAACGCCGTGATCGGCTACAGCGAAATGCTCGAGGAAGATCTCGCCGAGGAGGGCGGGCATGAGTCGGCAGTCGACGATCTGCGCAAGATCAAGGCGGCCGGCAAACACCTCCTGGAGCTGATCAACAGCATCCTCAATCTCTCGAAGATCGAGGCGGGCAAGATCGAGCTGGAGATCTCGAGCGTCGATCTGAAGCAGCTCGTCGACTACGTCGCCTCGACGGCACAGCCGCTGATCGCAGCCAACGGCAACAAGCTGGTGCTGGAAGTCGCCCCCAACCTGGGCCACGCTCTGTCCGACGCGACCCGCCTGCGCCAGGTGCTGCTGAACCTGCTGTCCAACGGCGCGAAGTTCACGAAGAACGGGGCATTGAAGCTGGCCGCGCGGCGTGAAGCCGACGCCGACGGTGTAGAGTACGTTGTCTTCGAGGTGACGGACACCGGCATCGGCATGACACCGGAGCAGACGGCGAAGCTGTTCCAGGCCTTTGTGCAGGCGGATTCGGCGACCACCCGCAAGTACGGCGGCACGGGCCTCGGGCTCGTGATCAGCCGGCGACTCTGCCAGTTGATGGGGGGCGACGTGACGGTGACGAGCGAGCTGGGCTGGGGCAGTTGCTTCACGGCGCGAGTGCGGGCCGACGCGTCGAGCCTCGCCAAGGCGGGCGAGAACCGAGCGCAAGCATCAGAGGAGGGAACCGCTCTTGCATAGAATCCTGCTGGTCGAAGACAACGAAATGAACCGCGACATGCTCTCGCGCCGTCTGGCGAAGAAGGGCTATTCGGTCACGACCGCGGTCGATGGCCTCGAAGGCGTCGCCCGCGCGTGCAGCGACGCACCGGACTTGATCCTGATGGATCTGAGCCTCCCGGGGATCGATGGCTGGGAGGCGACGCGCCGAATCAAGGCGGCGCCCGAGACGCAAGCGATTCCGCTGATTGCCCTGACCGCGCATGCCATGGCGGGCGACCGCGAGAAGGCGCTGGCTGCCGGCTGCAATGACTTCGACACCAAGCCGGTTGACTTCGACCGACTGCTCGAGAAGATGAGCGCCCTGCTGGAGAACGGCTCTGCCGGGTGAATCCGGTCTCCAGACGCGCTGCGGGTCGGCGCGTCGAACTCACGCTGGCTGGGTGGCCGAGAGCCTGCCCGCGCTTGACAGCTTCATTCTCGCGAAATAGCGATACCGATCATACCCACCCAGAATATGTGGAGACGCCCGCGTTTGCGCCAACCGCGGCGTACCCTTTCGACATTCCATCGACCTCCTGAGTCGGATGCCGTCGCCCAAGGCGGCCCCGGCCCTGTTTCTCGTTGTTCACGGGACACAGCATCACTCACAAGGGAGTCCATGCACGCACTCAGCGCAGCACGAAATGCACACACAAACGCCCCGCCGGCTGCGCCCGCGCCAAGTCGGCGCGCGCAATCCGTCGTCCTGCTCAACTACCGGATGCGGATCGTTCTGTACCTGATGGTGGCGGCCGCGGTGGGGTCGGTCTTCTTGTGGCGCCCGCCGCATCTCGGCGGGTGGTGGCTGCTGGCGGCGACCGTGCTCATCTGGCCCCATGTCTCCTACTACCTCGTGCGTCGCAGCCAGGACACGAAGCACGCCCAGTTGCGCGCACTCCTGTGCGATTCAGCCCTGCTTGGAGGTCTTTCTGCCTTCGTCGGCTTCGCGCCCTTGACGACGCTCGCGATGTTCACCGGCATCAATTCCGCCAACGTCGCCATCGGAGGCATTCGATTTGGAATCGTCGGCATGTCGGTCGGGGGCTTGGCCGCCCTGGCGGGTGGCGTGTATACGGACTTTGTTTTTCATCCCGAAATCGGCACGCTGGCGACCGCCTTCGCGATGGTCGGTGTCGCGATTCCCGGCTTCCTTTACGCGGCGTCGGCAAACGTGCACGCGGCGCGCGCAGCCAAGGGACGCATCCAGATCGAACTGCGCAACCGGAAGATCGAAGAGCAGGCGGCAAGGCTCGACCAGGCGCTGCGGACGTCCGAAGAAGACCGGCGCGATGCCGTCGCCGCGCGCGAACAGGCCGAAGCGGCGAATCGCACCAAGAGCAGCTTCCTGGCCAACATGTCGCATGAGTTGCGCACGCCGCTGAACGCGGTGATCGGCTACAGCGAAATGCTGGAAGAGGAAATCGCCGAGGACGGCGGCGACCCGTCCACCATTGATGATCTGGGCAAGATCAAGGCTGCCGGCAAGCACTTGCTCGAGCTGATCAACAGCGTGCTCGACCTCTCCAAGATCGAGGCGGGGAAGATCGAACTGGAAATCGGCCCGCTCGATTTGCCGCAACTCATTGACTACGTCAGCTCCACCGCGCAGCCGCTGATCGAGAAGAACGGCAACAAACTGGTAGTGGACGTGCAGCCCGACGTCGGCCCGCTGGCCTCCGACAGTACGCGGCTGCGCCAGGTGCTTCTGAATTTGCTCTCCAATGGCAGCAAGTTCACGCAGGAGGGGACCATCACGCTCGCGGCGCGCCGTGAAGCCGTTCCGGGCGCGCCGGACCAGCTGGTGTTCGACGTGACCGACACCGGCATCGGGATGAGCCAGGAGCAGATGGACAAGCTCTTTCAGGCCTTCGTCCAGGCCGACTCCGCGACCACCCGCAAGTACGGCGGCACGGGACTGGGACTGGTGATCAGCCGGCGCTTGTGCAAGCTGTTGGGCGGGGACGTCACCGTCACGAGCGAACTCGGCAAGGGGAGCTGCTTCACGGCGTGTGTCGCCGCGCAAGCGTCCACGCAGGCCGCGGAGGCCGACGCGAGGGAAGAAATGGAAGAAGAACATGCCGGCTAAGGTCCTGCTCGTCGAGGACAACGAAATGAATCGCGACATGCTCTCGCGCCGCCTGACCAAGAAGGGCTACACGGTGACGATCGCGGTGGACGGCCTGCAGGCGGTCACGCGCGCTTCGAGCGACGAGCCGGACCTGATCCTGATGGACGTGAGCCTTCCGGAGATCGACGGCTGGAAGGCCACGCGTCGCATCAAGGCGGAACCTGGCACGCAGGCCATTCCGATCATTGCGCTCACGGCCCACGCGATGTCGGGCGATCGGGAAAAAGCCATCGCGGCAGGCTGCGACGAGTTCGACACCAAGCCCGTCGATCTGATGCGCCTGATCGGCAAGATGAGCGCCCTTCTCGGCAACGGCGGCGCGGCGTGAAAACCGAAACGGACAACCCGGCGCGCGCGCACGTGGCGCTGACCTTGCCGGCGATTGTGTCGAGTTTGCCGGCGTTCGCCCAAGCGCTGGAGGAAATCTGCCGGCACGCCGAGTTGGATCGCGAGACGGTGAGCGACTTGCTGGTGGTGCTCGACGAGGCTTGCTCCAACGTGTTCCGGCATGCCTACGCGGGACACGAACCCGGCGCGCTGTCCGTCACGCTAATGCATCGTCCGTCGCCGCCACCCGGGGAGATCGAGATCACCTTGGTGGATCAGGGCGTGGCATTCAACCCGCTGTTGCTGCCCGCGCCGGAACTTTCGATCGATGCCGAAGATCGTCCGATCGGCGGGTTGGGCGTGCACCTGATGCGCCGGCTCACCGACCGGCAGACCTATCGGTACCAGCCGGACACGGGAAATCGGCTCACGCTCGTCAAACACATTCCGCCGTCGCAGGCCGGCTGACTTACTTCAGGAGAACATCATGGCCCAGCTGGAAGTCGTTGCCACGCACCACGAGGACGTCACGGTTCTGGTGGTCCAGGGAAGTGTGGACAGTCTCACCGCAGATCAGCTCACCGAGGCGCTGGGCAGTCAGGTCCGGACCGGACGCATTCGGCTGGTCGCCGATTTCGGCGCGGTCGAGTACACCTCCAGCGCGGGCTTGCGCTCATTGCTTGGATCGGTGAAGGACAGTCGTCGGCTCGGCGGCGACCTGCGCATGGCGGCGGTGCAACCGGCCGTGCAGCGGGTACTCTCACTCTCGGGTTTCGCGAGCATCATCAAGATCTACGACGACGTGGCCGGCGCGATCGCCAGCTACAGCGCCGCGGCATGAAGGCGGACGCGCGCGCCCCGCGGGACGAGGGGCCCCGGGTCAGCCTGGTCATCGGGTCGGGAAGCGTGAAGTGCGCTGCGGCCATCGGGGTGGCGCAGGTGCTCGAAGAAGCCGGCATCGGGATCGACCGGGTAGTGGGTTGCAGCGCCGGGGCCATCTTTGCCGCGTTGATTGCCCAGCGCCTGGATCCGGAGCGCGCCCGCGAGATGACGGTCCAGCTGTGGACCAAGGATCTGACCGCCAAGCGCAATACGCGGGCACTGCTGAGCGTGCTGGCGCCGAAGATTTTCGGCTTCTCGCTCAACCGCTTCGGCCTGCGCGACGATCAAAAACTCCGTCAGCGCCTGCGCGATGCCTTTGGCGACCTGCGGATCGAAGACACGCCGATCCCCCTGCACATCACGGCCACGGACTTCGCCGACGGCGAGCTGATCGAGCTGCGCAGCGGTCCGGTGGCGCGCGCGATCCGCGCGAGCGTCGCCATCCCGTTCGCCTTCTCGCCGGTGCAGATCGACGGTCGCCAGCTGGTGGACGGTTATCTCTCCGACCCGCTGCCGATCAGTGTGGCGATGAAGCATGGCGCGCGGGTGATCGTGGCGGTGGGTTTCGAGAGCCCGGTCCAGGAACACATCGGCAGCGCCGGGCGCTTCGCCTTCCAGCTGAGTTCGATCATGTCGAACAACCTGCTGCGCGCGCGCTTCTCCTTTCACAGCGTGGCGCACCACTCGGAGGTCATCACGATCATTCCCGAGTTCGAACAGCGCATTCGGCTCTTCGACACCGAGAAGGTGCCCTACATCATCGAGGCCGGCGCCGAGGCGGCGCGCGCCCAGATCGATTATCTGCGCCGGCTGCTCGCCGCCGATGTCCAGCGCTCGCCCACAACACAAGAGCCGGCCAGCTCGACATGAGCACCGCGCGCCGCCCCAAGGTCGCGATGGTCATCGGGTCGGGTGGCCTGCGCTGTGTGTCCGCATATGGCGCGCTTCAAGTCCTGCAGCGCGAGAATATTCCGATCGACATGGTGGTCGCATGCAGTGGCGGCGCGATGTGCGCCTACTGGATCGCCACGGGGCACGTTGATGCCGCCGAGGGCGTGGCCCGCTTTGAGCAGGGTTGGCTGGGCACCTTCGACAACGTGGCCTACGGCAAGATCCTGGGCGCGCTCTTTCCCCGGCTGTTCGGCTTCGATCCGAAATTCGGCCTGATGAAGGATGAGAGCGTGAACCGAGCGCTGGCCGATTATGTCGGCGAAACGCGATTCGAGGATCTGAAGCTGCCGATGCACTACGTGGCCACCGACGTGATCAGCGGCGACAAGGTCATTCTCTCCAAGGGACGGGTCTTCGACGCGATGCGCGCCACGATCTCGATTCCGCTGGTCTTCCCGCCGTGGGAAATCGACGGACGCATGTTGATGGACGGAGCCGTATCCAACCCGCTGCCGGTCGATGTGGCGATTCGCGAAGGAGCCGACATCATCATCGCCATCGGCTTCGAGGAGGAACTCCAGCCCGGAATTGCGTCGGGGCTCGGCCTCGTCAAGCAGGTCACCAACGTTGCGATCAACCACCTGTTGCGCGCGCAGTACGCTTTCTACAGCATGGTCCACCACGCCGAAGTGATTGCGGTGATTCCGGATTTCGGCGCCGAAGTGGGGCTCAAGGACATGCACCTGATCCCGCATCTGGTCGAGCAAGGAGCACTGGCCACCGAGCGCGAGGTGCCGTACCTGCGGCGGCTGTTGCAGGCCCACGCCGGGGTGGCTACGTGAGCGACGCTGACACCGCCAAGAACGCATCCGCGCATCTGCTGGTCGTCGATGACCTGGAGGTGAACCGTGACCTGCTCGCGCGGCGCGTGCGCAAACTGGGCCACACCGTCGTGTTCGCCGAGAACGGGATCGAGGCGCTCGAGCGACTCGCCGCCGAAACCGTCGATCTGGTCCTGCTCGATATCACGATGCCCGGCATGGACGGCTACGAAGCCCTGAGCCGGATGAAGGCCGACCCCGCGCTCGCGCATATCCCGGTCGTGATGGTTACCGCCATTGACGGCGTCGAGAGTGTGGTCCGCTGCCTGGAGCTCGGCGCCGACGATTACGTCACCAAGCCCTTCAATCCGGTGATCCTGCGGGCGCGGATCGAATCGTCGCTGGCGAAAAAGCGCGCGGCGGATCTGTCGCTGAAGCTCCTGCAGTCCCTGTCGCGAGAAATGGCCATCGCGCAGCGCATCCAGCTGGGTTTTCTGCCCGAGGCATTGCCCGAACTGCCGGGTTGGGAGATCGCTGCCTCGTGCGCGCCCGCGAAACAGGTGTCGGGTGATTTCTTTGACGCGCTGATTCTGCCGGGTGGCAATCTGGCTTTCACCGTAGCCGATGTGTGCGACAAGGGCGTGGGCGCCGCGTTGTACATGGCGCTGTTTCGCAGTCTGTTGCGGGCCATCGCCAGCGAAGGCAGCGCGGACGAAACGCCGGCCGACACGCTGGCCCGCACGACCGCGTTCACGAATGACTACATCGCCACGGTGCACGGCCGAGACAACATGTTCGCCACCGTCTTCACGGCCATCCTGAACCCCGCGAACGGGCGCATGGACTACATCAACGCCGGCCACGATGCGCCGATGATTCGGCGAGGGAGCGCCACCGAGCTGGAGCGGCTCGCTCCGGCCGGCCTGGCATTGGGCATGATGGAAGGCGGCGTGCACGAAGTGCAGACGATTGAACTGCGCGCTGGCGATGCGCTCTTCGCCTTCAGCGACGGCCTGACCGAGGCGATCGGCGAGAGCGGTCCGTTCGGCGAGGAACGCGTGATCGCTGCGCTGCAGGAAGCGGGCAGCGGGGCAGCGGCGCTGATCGCACGGATCGGCGCCGAACTCGCCACTCATGTCGGCGACGCACCGGCGCACGACGATGTGACGATGTTGTGCCTGACGGTGAAGTGAGGTGGAGTTCGGGTGACCTGCGCCGCAGTGTCGGACGGCGTCGCCTTTACGCGGAACAGAAGTTCTTTGATGACAAGTCAACCACTCGATCGGATCGAAACGCCCCTTGGACTTGAGCAGCAACGCTCGATCTTTGGATCCGACGCGCTGGTGCACTTCGACACACCGCTGGTCGCCGTTGAGAATCCGTGTCCGGGGATTACCTTCGCGATCGCGTCTCCGTTTCCTCTCGCTTCATCGGTTCACGTAAGCCGCCACAACGCGCGATGGGTACGCGTGATGGCCGTTGCCGATACGGGCGACATGGTGGTGGCGCGGATTCGATTCGATGGAGATATCGACGGGTTCTGGAAGAGCGTGGCTGCGCGCTTCGCCCGCGACGATGTGGGTGGCGAGGGCGCATGGGCGCTGCCGGATCAGCACCATTCGGACACCATGGATGCGCTCCTCGATCCGGGCCTCTGGGGGCTCTCGCCGTTGGCGCCACCGCCCGTCGTTCAAGCGTGGGCGCGGGGGCATGCAAGATTGCGCTATGAGATCGAAGGGATCGACGAAACGACCGGTTACGCATTCGTCGTCGAGCAGGCGTTGCGGCTGAAAGCACTCGTGCTCGAGGCATTGCAGCGGGTCGATTGCGACGTCCGCCAAGTGATGCTCGAACGGCGATCTCTCAGCTATCGAGTGGGACGCCGACTCCTCCAGTTCTCCCGTTCCTGCGGTGAAGTCGACGGATTGCGCAATGTCAGACAGGCGTTACGAACGGAGCCGCTTCCCACTCTGCGTTGGCTCGCTGAACTCCACAGCGGCAGACCGCTCCGCGATGCCCTCCTCCGTGGCAGAAGCGTGCCTGCAGCCATTTGCGAGTCCGCGTCTCTCGCACCCGCCACGCAAAGGTTCGTGGCACGACATGCACAACACGTTCCGGACGCGTCGGTCACACATTGGCTGCACACGCTTGCTGTGCTGCAGTTTCTTCCGCGGCAATTCTGGCCCGCGGATAAGTCGGATTGGCGCGAACTCATGGATGTTGTCGCGGCAGTCGGATCCGAATCGGACTTCACCGGCCCGCCCGAGAAAGCGGGGGTGCTGGTCCTGGAAATCCTTCGCAGCCACCACCGCCTGCGCGCGGCCCCATCGGGAGCGCGCGAAGAGAATTCGGCGCGCGCATCCTATGGGAAGATGCACGCCGATCGCTGTCTGGCGAATGCGATCATGGCGATTTACCGGCAAGTCACGGGACAGGCTTGCCGAGTCAGTCCAAGCGTCGTGGCCGCCTGCTGGGCAACCGCAAAGTCCGAGCTGCCGTCCAACCGTCTGGAGAGAGCGCTCGGAACATCCGCCCCGGCGTTCGTTCACCACTGGCTGGCTACACTGCCAGAGATCTCGCCCCTACGCGTAGACGGATACGTGTTTTCGGTCCTGCGGACTCAGGAGGAAGTGTTTCGGCTGGGCAGATCGCTTCGCAACTGTCTCCGTCGCCTGCGACATCAGATGTCCTACCTGCTTTCCGGCCACGTGCTGTTCTCGATCCAGGACGCGGAGGGCAACGCAGTTGGCGTCGCAGCGTACTACCTGGAGCAAGTCGCTGGCGGCGTCTGGATCCAGTTCCACGAGTCCCTGGGGGAGGCGAACGCCGATCTTCCGCCCGCCGTGGCCGAAGCGGCCAATCACTGTAGAAGTGTCCTGTGCAGCAACTCGAAGCAGTTCGCGGACTATCGTCGGATTGCGGATGTGCTGGCACGCGCGATAGAGGCCAGACTGGCGGATGAGTAGTCGGTCGGGGCGATCATGCGCAGCAGAAGGTTTGCGGAACAGCGCATGCGCGCGCGATCGACGGGCTGTTGGAAAACTGCGCTTCCAGCGGGTGCCCTCTAGGGACAAGGCGAATGCCCGACGCAGCTAGGTCAGCTCACCCGTCCCCGCACACGTTTTTGCGACTTTGCTCTCACGGAATAGACATGATGTTTGCCCGTTTCGACGCCAATCCCTTGACCGGGCAGTCGCTGGTCGTCAGCCACGGTTGGTTCATGCGGTAGCTGTTGTCGCGGCGCGTCCGAAGCCGCGCGATCACAAGAAGTTGGGCGGGAATCGGCGCCGGCGTTACATTAGGTCCTCCTCCGGACCCACCTTGGAACGCCGCTGCCGATGCTCGATATCGCCGCCACGTGCCTTGTCGTCACCGCACTACTGGCCTACCTGAACCACCGCTTCGTCGGCCTGCCGACGCCGATCGGGGTGATGGTCTCGGCGCTGGGGCTCTCCCTGCTGCTGGTGGGGCTGGATGTCTTCGGAATCATCCACGGCCTGCGCGACTACGAGGAATCGTTGCTGCGTTCGATCGACTTCTCGAACGTGCTGATGCAGGGCATGCTGTCGCTGCTGCTCTTCGCAGGCGCCTTGCACGTCGATCTGAGCGAGTTGCGCGCCTATCGCTGGCAGATCGGTGGGCTGGCCGTCGTGGGGACACTGTTGTCGACCATGATCGTGGGCACCGTCCTGTGGCTGGCCCTGCCGTGGGTGGGGCTGCCCGTGCCCTTCCTGTATTGCATGCTCTTTGGCGCGCTGATCTCGCCCACCGATCCCATCGCGGTCATGGGCATACTCAAGTCAGCCGGGGCGCCCAAGGATCTCGAATTGGTGATCGCCGGCGAATCGCTGTTCAACGACGGCATCGGCGTCGTTCTCTTCTCGCTGCTGCTGGGCATCGTTGCCAGCGGCGAGGTGCCGACCTGGCGTGAAGGGGGTGAACTGCTGCTGCACGAGGCGGGCGGGGGCCTGCTCTTCGGACTGGTGCTCGGCTACATCACGTTCCGCCTGCTGCGCAGCATCGACCACTACCAGGTGGAGGTCCTGATCACGCTGGCCGCGGTGATGGGCGGCTATGCGCTCGCGAGCCGCATCCACGTTTCCGGGCCGCTCGCCATGGTGGTGGCCGGCCTGATGATCGGCAACCACGGTCGGGCACTGGCCATGTCGGACATCACCAGGCAACACCTCGACCTGTTCTGGGAACTGATCGACGAAATTCTCAACGCGGTGCTGTTCGTGCTGATCGGCCTCGAAGTGATCGTGGTCCGATTCCCCAGTGGCATTGCGCAGGCTGCCGTGTTGGCCATACTGGTGACCCTGGCTGCGCGCTGGCTGACGGTCGGACTGCCGGTCGGACTGTGGTACCGGGCGCTGCGCCTGCCCCGCGGCGCCGGCTCGGTGCTGACCTGGGGCGGCCTGCGCGGCGGCATTTCCGTGGCCCTCGCCCTGTCGCTGCCGATGGGGCCTGCGCGCGAAACCATGCTGGCGCTGACCTATTGCGTGGTGGTGTTCTCGATTCTGGCGCAAGGCCTTACCATTGGGCGCGTCGTCCGCCACACAGTTTTACCGTGATCCCGTTCGAAATCCTTACCGTATTTTCTTGCCGCCTCGGTGGCGCTGGCGCTCGTGCCCGGCCCCGACAACGCATTCGTCCTATTACGACTTTCACGCGCACCGCAGAATTTCGGTGCCCCGGAAACCCGCATGGATGCTCGTGCCGCGTTTACGACTTCATTCTCACGGAATAGTTGTTGCTGTCGCCACATATCGCGTTGCCCGCATTCAACACCCCCTGAAAGGCACAGTCATGGCAACCAACGTTGTCCGCTTTCTCCTGCTTGTCTTGCTGTCGCTCCTCGTGGGTACGATGTTCGGCATATGGGTTGGCTACAACCCGATTTCTCTATCCGTGTCCGCATACGTTGAGCAGCAACAGAGTGCCATCCGGGCGTTCAATACGCTGCTACCAGCCATGGGTGCTTTTTGCATCATCCTGACCGCGGTTCTCGCGTTTCGCGCCCATTTGGATCCGCGCGTGCGCTACCTGCATGTCGCAGCGGCGATCTGTATGGTCATCGCAGCGCTCGTCACGCGTTTTGGCAATCAGCCCATCAACGCGGTGGTCATGACGTGGAGCCCCCAGATGACCCCTGCAAACTGGACGCAACTGCGTGACCTATGGTGGCAGTGGCACGTCGTACGCAGCATTGCTGGCATCGGTGCGCTGGCGCTCACGTTTCTCGCAGTGCTTGCTTCCAAGCGCGTGCCGGCGTAGCAAATCCGACCTGCCCCCGTGCAGCCGTACCGCGTTGGGCTTGCAGTCCGGTCGCGGCGCGAGTTGGCGACTTCGCTTCAGCCATTCCGCTGTGGCGGTGCCGGGCACTTGCTGGGGATCGCGAACCCGGAGAGATCGCAAATTCCGCCTTCATCGCGAGATCGGCATCGAAAATGAGTCAGCCGGCGCTGCCGTCAACTGCCGATGGCTGCGATCAACGTGCGGCAGGTCATGAAGATGAGGATGAGCGAGCCCACCGTCCACAGCGTCGCCCGTGTATCGTGCGTTCGCGCGGTGAGATACGCGAAAAAGTGCAGGAATCGAGAGATCACGTACCCGTACAGGAGCGCTTGCGCGAGCAGCAGCGAGGGCTGCGTGAGCACGTAGAGGAAGCCCGCGACGAGAAAGAACGGCAGGTTTTCCAGATCGTTGAGATGGATGCGCCGAATGCGCTCGACACGCTCGTCGGGCTCGATCTGCTTCGGATTGGGTGCAGGATTCAACGGCGTCTTCTTGAGGTCCTCCGGCGAACGGAAGCCGGCCCTGGCGCTCATCATGCGAACAACGGTCAACCACGACATGCTCACGGCCTTCAGGATCATGAGCGTGGCGGCGATGACGTAGGTCGCGAACAGGGGATTTTGCAGGTTCAGCTGATCCATTGTTCTCTCCTCAGGCTCTGTTGATCATCGAATCATAGGCGTCAGCCAGGCTCAGCAGGGATTCGCTGCACCGCGTCCCTGTCGACGAGCCGTGCATGAGCGCGAGCATCTGCGCCTCGAGCGCGGCGAGACGACGGAGTGTTGCCGTGGTAGCCGGTGCGAGTCCCGTCGCGTGGAAAATCTCCTCTGCCGCGAGCGCCGGCCCGACGATGTCGCCCTCGGTCAGGGCCGGTCCGTCGCCGGTATGGGTGAAGAGATCGCCGCAAAACAGCGTGTGGGTCGTTTCCTCGAAGAGCACGCGCGCCTCCCAGTTGTGCGGGACGTGTGGCGTATCGATATGGCGAACACGTTTGCCGCCGAGATCGATGACTTCGCCGTCGGCGAGCTTGCGTGGCGCTCGGTCGCACAGGTCGTCCAGCGAGACCATGCAGCCGACCGCGCCATGCGCCACTTCGGCGCGTGGCGCGGCGGCGAGGAATTCGTTCATCGCACCGCACTCGTCGGACTCCATGTGCCCGAAGGCGATCCATCGCAGTCGGTCCAAGGGAACGATGCGGGCGATCGCCTGCGTACTGGTCTGCATAGGGGCTCTCCTTTGGTTGCCTGTGGGGACGCTCGGCCAAGAACCGAGACCCTGGACGACCCCTTGGCGTATTCGGATGAGCAGATCATCGAGGGGTTCGCGCGTGTATTTGAGGCCGCGGCGATGCCGTAATTCCTGCTGAGAATACGAGGGAGAGCTTAGACCTTGGCCAGACAATGTGCACATTGCGTCGTGGGATTGGCGTTGCGCAAGAAGTCCGCACCCGGCGCCTGACGGTGGAGATATGGCACTGCGGCGGCTACAAGCATTTCGGCACACCCCAGCGCGTAGACGCGATCCGTCGTTCGATGCGAAACTGCGGGAGTACCGATTGACCGAAAAACCGATCGTCCGTCGATGGCGGGCAGTGCGAATGAAACAGTGCGTAGCCTTTGTCACGCGCCGTCAGGGTGACGAGAAATGAAACGGCCGGTGAGCGTGCGCCAGACCCTTGCCAATGCGATCGGCGTGGCAGGTGCGGTGGCGATTGTCGCGGTCGGCTATCTGTGGTTCGTGTTGTTGAGTCCCTATGGGTACACGATGCCGGCAGGTCTTGCGTCGATCGACACTACTCGTACTCACCGTGTCTTTGCCTATGGCACTTTGGAATATGCGCCGATTCGTTGGGTTGTCATCGGCCGCGCGGCGACTCCCCAACCTGCGGCACTACCGGGTTTTCGCGTCGATGGGCTCAACGTTGTGCGCGATGTGGCGGCACAAGCCGCGGGCGTCGTGTTCGAGGTCACGGCGGCCGAATTGTTGGCGCTCGACCGCTACGAGCGTCGCGGAGTACGCTACGAGCGGGTCGATTTGCGGCTCGACGACGGTGAGGCCGCGTGGGTGTATCGCAGGCTGCCGTGCTCAAAGGCGCGGACAAGCGCCGAACCGACGGCAGAGGGGCACTAGCCATGACAAAGGAACTGCCGTCACTCCGAATTCCGACGCGGGCGCGCAATCCCGAAGGCGCGCCCCGTCGCGTCGGGGTCGAGTTGGAGATGAACGGACTCACGCTCGACGCACTGGCCCAGGTCGTGGCGATGGCTATCGGTGCCCGCATCAGCAGCCGGGGGCGCTATGAGCGGGTGCTGACGGGAGACCCGGCTGGCGACTGGCTCGTCGAGATCGATTTCGAGCTTCTGAAGCAGCTCGGGCGCGAGGACCACGACACCGAAACGCTTGCTGGCGGGATCGGGGAATCCGCCGAGGACGCGCTGAAGTGGATCACGACGCCGCTCGTGCCACTGGAAGTCGTCAGTCCGCCGTTGCCGATGGCGCGCCTCGATGAAGTCGAGGACCTGATCGCAAAACTGCGCGAGGCGGGCGCACGCGGCACTTCCGATCGTGTTGTCAATGCTTTCGGAATGCAACTGAACGTCGAAATACCGCGTGCCGATGCGGACACCTTAACGGCGTACCTGAAGGCATTTCTGTGCCTTTACGATTGGTTGTTCGCGCGTGCAGACATCAACGTTTCGCGACGCGTGACGAGCTACATCGACCCGTTCCCTAACGAGTACGTGTTGCAGGTGATCGATCCCGCTTACCAGCCCGAGCGCGCCGCGCTGATCGACGATTACCTCGCCGCCAGTCCGACGCGAAACCGGGCCCTCGATCTCTTGCCACTCTTCCTGCACCTGGACGAGGCCCGCGTGCGCCGCGTGACCGACGATCCGCGAATCAAGCCCCGCCCGGCGTTTCACTATCGGTTGCCGGATAGCAGGATCGATCAGCCCGATTGGGGATTGCATTGTGCGTGGAACGACTGGATCGAGGTCGAACGGCTCGCAGCCGACCCGGAGCGCTTGACGGCGTGCGCGGGGCGTTACCGGGCGATCGTCGACAGCGCATTCGAACGCCTGCTCGGCAATTGGGCCGACGAAGTGGAACGCGAATGGCTCGGCCGCTGATCGCGATCACGGGGCCCCAGAAGGGCGCCGTCGGGCCGCGCCTCCTCGCGGCTATTGCCGTGCGGCTGTATGGCGGCCGGCCGTTGCAAATCCGCCCGAGCGACCACGGACGAGCTCATCGCTACGACGGCGTCGTCCTCACCGGTGGCCATGATATCGACCCGGTACTCTATGCCGCCGAGCCCGAGGTCGAGCCACGTCA
>JAGXFR010000036.1 GCA_024637155.1 Burkholderiaceae bacterium
GCTGGACGCCCTTGAACGCAACGAGTGGAATGTCACGCGCAGCGCCGAGGAGACCGGAATGCAGCGCACCAACTTCCAGGCGCTGATGAAGAAGTACCAGGTCCGCGCGCGCGGGAGCGAATCGGAGTCCGGGAGCGGGCACGAAGATCGGGACGAATGAGCCGACGCGACGCGCCGCACATGATCCCTGTGTACCCGTGACGCGACGCCGCCGACCCTCATCGGTACTAATCCGTACCGATTCATTCCTTTTTCAGCGTCGTTTCTTGCGATAATCTCCCCGCCGCACCAAACTAGAGGTGCGGTATCTTGTTATCTGGCGTCGGACCACCGGACTGGCGGCGGCGCGCACGGGGGACTGAACGCATGAGCATCGGCTGGAAACCATTCACCGTCAAGGTGTCGCTCGTCACGGTGCTCGTGGCATTGGTCGTGTTGCTTGCGACCGGGGCCGGCGGCATCGTCGCCTGGGAGCACCAGAACAGCAACGCGTTCTGCACCTACACCTGCCACGCCGTCCATCCCGAAGAGCCGCGCGCCCACGCGCAGGGCTTTCATGCGCGGGTGCAGTGCGTCGAGTGTCATGAGGGGCGCAAGCCGACGCTGCACATCCTGGCCGCCAAGTTCGTCCACGTGAACCGCATCTGGGCGATGATGGCCGGCAGCTACGGGCGGCCCAGGCAAGCCGCCGCCCTGCGCCCGTTGCGTGAATCCTGCGAGGGCTGCCACTGGCCGTCCGTGGTGCACGACGACAGCGTGCGTGTACGCGCGCGCTACGCGATCGACGAGGCCAGCACGGAGACCCGCTACAAGCTGACGCTGCACACCGGGTTCGGGACCGTCCGGGAGAACAACGCGCAGGGCATTCACTGGCACATCAAGCAGCAGGTCAACTACGTCGCGCTCGATCCGCAGAACCAGCAGATCGCGCTCGTCGAGGTGATCGACGACGACGGGAAGAAGACGACGTACTTCGACGCCAGTCTCGGGGTGTCGCGCGCGGATCTGGAGAAGAAGGCCAAGTCCCGCATGGAGTGCGTGGACTGCCACAGTTCAGTGGGGCACCAGTTCCGCAACCCGGCTGACCTGGTCGACGAGGCGATCGCCAGCGGCGAAATCGACCGGGCCCTCCCCTTCGCGAAGGCGCGCGCGCTCGCGCTGATCGGGAAGGCCGACCAGTTGCGCGGCAGCGCGAAGGAACTCGAGCCGAAGCTCGAAAAGCTGGTCGAGGAAGCGGTGCCCAAGAGCGTCAGGGCGTCTGACGAACTCGAGAACAAGTTCGCCACGGCGATGAATCGCATCCTGCTGACGTCTTCGTTCTCCAAGGAAGGCTTCAACTGGAGGAGTTTCCCGTTCAACACGGGCCACAAGGACTTCCCGGGCTGCTTCCGCTGCCATGACGGAAAGCACGTGGACGACAAGGGCGAAGCGATCCGTTTCCAGTGCACGCTGTGCCACGATCTGCCCAAGGTGGTCGGCGAGGATGGCGTCCGCTCGGTCGCCTCGACGATCGACCCGGAAGAGATCAAGCCGCGTTCGCATAGGAACGGAAACTGGATGCGCGACCATGCGATCAAGCCACGGGACTCGTGCGCGAACTGCCATGGCGAGATCAAGGTCGGCAAGGACGGCGGATCGTTCTGCTCGAACCCCGCGTGCCACGGCCGCGAATGGCCAGCGATCGTGATCGCGCAGATGCCGGTGGGCGCGGCGGCGCTCCAGGGGGAAAGTCCGCCGGCCCAGCCGGCACCGGCACCAGCCACGAAACCGGTGAGTCCGCCGGCAAGGAAACCCTAGCGTCAGCCAGCCCGGCTGCCGACCGGACCATGCCTCCTGGTCCGGTCCGGTTGGCCGACGGTCAACGCAACCGGATCCAGGACGTTGATGTAAAGGTCACTTCTTTTGAATGCGTCCTCCGAGGACGATGCAACTGGCAGTTTTTCTTTCACCGTGCAGGAGACAACCATGAAGAAACAGCTTTTCATTTCCCTTCTCGCCGCTGCGGCGCTGACCGTTGGATCGGGCGCCTACGCGCAGGATGCGAGCAAGGGCGAAGCCGCCGCCAAGGCCTCGAAGTGCCTCGGATGCCACTCGGCTGACAAGGACGGCGACGCGCCTTCGTACAAGAAGATCAGCGCGAAATTCAAAAAGGACGCCGCCAAGGTGACTGCGGCCTTCGACAAGGTCGAAGACCACGCCAAGGTCAAGAAGAGCGTCAAGCCGGACGATCTGAAGAACATCGTCGCCTGGATCGTGTCGATGTAATCTCGCGGCAGCAGACCGGAGCGGGGCCGGCGCATGCCGGCCCCATTTCTTATTGCGCGCCCGGTTCCGCGCGCTGTCGCGCAAAGGCGATGTACCAATCCAGGCTGTCCGGATTGCCCATTGCGTCCCGGTTGAGGATCTTGGCCGGGGCGTGACCGAGCAGCAGCTTGCGGATCGGCAACTCCATCTTCTTGCCGGACAGCGTTCGGGGGATTGCCGGGACCTGCAGGATCTCGTCCGGGACGTGCCGCGCGGAGAGCGCGGCGCGGATGCGCGCGACGATCTTCTCGCGCAACGCGTCGCCGGTCTGCGCATCCTCCAGGGAAATCCCCTCGCGCAGCACGACGAAAAGCGGCATGTAGCTCGGACGCCCCAGGTACTCGAGATCAACGACCAGGCTGTCGAGCACCTCAGGAATCGACTCGACAGCGCGGTAGATCTCGGCGGTGCCCATCCGGATGCCGTGCCGGTTGATCGTCGTGTCCGAGCGGCCGTAAATGATCGCCCCGCCCCCGGGGGTAATGCGAATCCAGTCCCCATGGCGCCAGACGCCGGGGAACACATCGAAGTAGCTGTCGCGATACCGGGAACCGTCGGCGTCGCCCCACAGGTAGAGCGGCATCGAGGGCATCGGTCGGACGCAGACCAGCTCGCCGACCTCGTCGGAGAGCGCCACCCCCTCGTCGCTCCAGGCCTCGACCGCAGCGCCGAGGCAGCGGCACTGCATTTCGCCGGGGACGACGGGCAGCATGCGATTGCCGCCGATGAACGCGCCCGCGAAGTCGGTTCCCCCGGAAATCACGCACCACCAGAGATTCGGACTCAGTTGTTCGTAGCCCCACTGGTAGCACTCCGCCGACAGCGGCGAACCGGTCGCGCCGAGCGCCCGCAGACGCGACAGATCGGCGACCCGGCCTGGCTCGATCCCGGCCTTGCGGCACGAGTCGTGGTAGGCGGCACCGGCCCCGAAAAAGGTGACCCCGGTCTCGCCGACGAAGCGCCACAGCGTCGTCCAGTCGGGCCAGCCAGGGTTGCCATCGTAGATGCAGATCGTCGAACCGCCGAGCAAGCCGCCGACCTGGCAGTTCCACATGATCCAGCCCGTGCTCGAGTACCAGTGAAAGCGGTCCTGCGGACCGATGTCGTTTTGCAGCACGCCGAGCTTGAGCGCCTCGAGAATCACACCGCCGTGCCCATGGACGATCGGCTTGGGCATTCCGGTCGTGCCGCTCGAGTAGACGACCCACAGGGGATGGTCGAAAGGCACCCAGCGGGGCTGCCAACCCGCCGGAGCCACGCCGGAACTCGCCTCGGCCCAGTTCGTCACGCGCACGCGCGGCGCCTCGAAGGGCCTCGGCCCGTCCGCGAACGGGAGGAAGACGAGTTCGGCAACGCTGGGCAGCGCCGCAAGCATCTCCCGCAGGACCTCGCGACGGTCGTGATCCCTGCCCCCATAGCGGTAGCCGTCACAGGCGAAGAGCACCTTGGGTTCGATCTGTCGCAGACGGTCGAGAACGCTGACCGGTCCCATGTCGGGCGAACAGACCGACCAGATCGCCCCGACGCTCGCGCTCGCGAGGAACGCGATCACGGTCTCGGGAATATTCGGCAGGTACGCGGCGACACGATCGCCGGGCCGCACCCCCATCTGCTCGAGGCGGGTCGCCACCGCGGCGACACGGTCACGCAGCTCCGACCAGCCTATTTCCCCGATCCCGCCGCGCTCGCCGCGAAACACGATTGCGGGACGGCCGCCCTGCTCCGCGTCCGCGACGTGCCGCAACACCTGCTGCGCGTAATTGACCTGCGCTCCGTCGAACCAGCGCGCACCCGGCATCGTCGCATCGGCGAGGACCCGCTCGAAGGGCTTCGGCGAGCGAATCTCGAAATAATCCCAGATGGACCCCCAGAACGCCTCGAGATCCGTCACGGACCAGCGCCAGAGCGCCTCATAGCCCGGGAACGCGAGGCCGCGTTCGCGGCCCAGCCACTCCTCGTAGCGGGCCAGTTGAGGGAGGGGGACGGGAAGAGCACTCATCGCAACCTCATTCGGTGTAGGGGCGTCGATGAGTCTAGCAGCGCCTGATTCCTGCGCATCCTGTCGCCGGGGCGCGACATTTGTGACGCGGCAGGACAAACCGCCACAATCCGAACTTGTACTTCATCGTACATTCAGGCACACTTCAGTTCTACGGTTTTCTGGGTGAGCGTACTGACTTAACCCGCGGGTGCGGAAGGTCCGGCCGCTCGTTTTGGGTGACGCGGGATGCGGCCGTACAAGAGGCCACCAGCCCCGCATTTTATGAAGGCGAGTGGAATGAGTATTCGAATCGCGCTGGCAGCGGCCGGCATCTGTGTTTTCGCAATGGTCACAACCGCCTCGGCTCAGGTCGACGCGGGCGCCGCCGAAGCGTTGGTCAAGGCCGAGAAGTGCACCAAGTGCCACGACGTCGAGAAGACGAAGAAGGCCACTTCGTTCAAAGCAGTGGCCGCCAAGTACAAGGGCAAGGCCGACGGCGAAGCAGCGATCACGAAGATGCTGACGACGGGCGGCAAGGTCAAGGCCGCGGACGGCACCGAGGAAGAGCACGATGCCATCGGGACCAAGGACGCCAAGGCCGTCAAGAACCTGGTCGGCTGGATTCTTTCGCGCTAGAACAGGCTTGGTTTCGCGGGGGTGTGTCCGGGTCCGCGCCGACGTACGGCGGGCTTGGACACGCCCCCCACTGCGAATGAGTTCGGCGGGATCTGACAGAACCTGAGCAATGAACTCGGGCATCGCCCCTCGTCGACGTCGAAACAACAACTCGGAAGCCCGGTTTGCGACGGCCCCGCGAAGGCTCTCGGCTCGTCCGAAAAGCCCGTAGGTACTTGTTCGTCCGATTTGTATCGCTGTGCCAGGCAGCCCCTGCACCGCGCCGGCGTTCGCCTGCGCGACTGTCCTGTAATTGACCTTCACCAGGACTTCATTCAGACTTCGCCCGTTGACTCCGTGGGCGTGCGGCCTGCGCGCGTAAACCAAACCGGGCCGCGCAGCGTTGTCAGTATGCGAAGGGCGCAGCCTTTCGAGCACCCTGCGAAGGGAAACGGTACCCGTCAATCCTGGAGGAAGAGTTCAAATGAAGATGAAGATCGCGCTGGCCGTTGCCGGCATCGCTGTATTCGGACTGGTCGGCAATGCGTCAGCCACCGACGCGGCCGCCGCCGAGGCCATGATGAAGGCCGAGAAGTGCACCAAGTGCCATGACGTCGCCAAGGACAAGAAAGGGCCGTCCTTCAAGACGACCGCTGCGAAGTACAAGGGCAAGGCGGACGCCGAAGCGACGCTCACGAAAATGCTGACGACCGGCACCGCCGACCATGACCCGGTCGGGTCGAAGGACGCCAAGGCGATCAAGAACCTGGTCACGTTCATTCTCGCCCAGTAATCCGGGGCGGGGGCGTCTGAGCACTGACGCGTCGGTGCGACCTTGATCGAGGCTGCACCGGTGAAGCCCCTCTAGCGTTGCGGGCCGTGACCCCTGGGTCCGGCCCGCATCCTTGTTTGGCAGGACGCGCCCCATCGGGCGCAGACCTCGCGGGAAGAAGAGAACTCCTATGCGGCTACGAAACCTGGCGACACGCGCCCTCACCGGCGGTGTCGCGTTATTGTTGGCGCTCCTCGTCACGATCCCGGCTGCGATGGCGCAGACCAGCGGCCCAAAGCTCGACAACGCAAGTTGCCTGAACTGTCACGAGGCCAAGAAGAAGAAGATCGAGGTCACCCCGGAACAGGGGGAAGCGCGCGCGTTGCGCGGCGTTCCCAAGGAGCGCTTCGCCAAGGCCGTCCACGCCAAGCTGCAATGCGTCGACTGCCACACGAATATCATCGACCTCGCCGAGAGCATGGGTCGACACGCCACCCTGGGCGCACAGGCCGCCAGCAAGGTCGACTGCGTCGAGTGCCACTTCAATCTGTGGGAGAAGGCAAAGCGCGACAACCAGACCGCGGCCAATCCGCGTCTGGGACTGGTCGTCGAGATCGCCGGCGCCTACGCCAAGTCCTGGCACGCGCGCAAGAACACCGACAATCCGAGCGGAGTCAACGCCAGTTGCAACGACTGCCACAACACGCACACCTTCGACATCCCGCTGCAGGGCAGCAAGGAGCGGACACAGTGGCGCCTGGGCGGCGCGGAATTGTGCGGCACCTGCCACACCGATCAGCTCGAGGAGTACAAGGAGTCGGTGCACGGCAAGCAGATCGACGAAAAGAAGAACCCCAAGGCGGCGGTGTGCTTCGATTGCCACACGGCGCACTCGGTCACCTCGACTTCGGCGGCGACCTTCAAGGTACAGATTACCGCCCAGTGCGGGAACTGCCATACGGAGAGCGTGGCGTCCTACAAGGCGACGTACCACGGGAAGATCACTCAGCTCGGCTATGCGGGTACGGCCAAGTGCTTCAACTGCCACGGCAGCCACGGCATCCTGCGGGTTGATGATCCGGAGTCCACGGTGGCTGGCGAGAACCGGCTCAAGACCTGCCAGACCTGCCACAACCCGAGGAAGGGCCTGCCGCTGGCAACCGCTGGTTTCGCGACATTCCTGCCGCACGCGGTGACCAACGACTTCTTCAAGTACCCGCAGATGTGGCTCGCCTACAAGTTGATGATCGGGCTGCTGGTGGGCACCTTTGCGTTCTTCTGGACACACAGTGCGCTGTGGTTCTACCGGGAGTACAAGGAGCGCAAGGAGCGCAAGGGACGGCCGCACGTGCAGGTCGACGCCCTGCCCGAGCAGTACCGGGGCAAGCACTTCCGGCGCTTCACGCGCACCTGGCGCATCGCGCACCTGCTGTTCGCGCTCAGCCTCATGACACTTACGATCACCGGAATGCCCCTGCTTTATTCGAACGCGGATTGGGCCTACTACGTGATCAAGTGGGTCGGCGGCCCGGGTATCGCCGGCTGGATCCATCGGGGCGCGGCGCTGGTCTTCGTCGGGGTGTTTATCTGGCACCTGCTCTACATCGGGATCCGGATCGGGCGCGACTTCAAGAACTTCAAGCTCTTCGGTCCGCACTCCATGGTGCCGAACCTCGCGGACCTGCGCGACATCTACGCGATGTTCGAGTGGTTCCTCGGGCAGGGACCGCGGCCGAAGTTCGACCGCTGGACTTATTGGGAGAAGTTCGACTACTGGGCTCCGTTCTGGGGGGTCACGATCATCGGCGTCAGTGGCCTGATGATGTGGATCCCGGCGGCGGTCGCGGTGTATCTCCCGGGCTGGGTCTTCAACGTCGCGGCGATCTTCCACGGCGACGAGGCCATCCTGGCGGTCGTGTTCCTGTTCACCGTGCACTTCTTCAACAACCACTTCCGACCGGACAAGTTCCCGCTCGATGTGGTGATGTTCACGGGGACGGTACCGCTCGACGAGTTCCGGCATGAGCACGCCTTGGAATACCAGCGGCTGCGCGACTCCGGGGAACTGGAGAAGTACATAGTCGAACAGCCTTCGCGCCCGATGACGCTGGGCTCGCGTGTGCTCGGCTTCACGCTGATGGCCATCGGCCTGACGCTGCTCACTCTGGTGGCGATCGGCACCTTCTTCGTCGGACACTGACGCAAGAGGTACGCAGGCAGTCATCGCACAACCCCCGGCGAGTCCGCTCGCCGGGGGTTTTTTCTTGGCTGATCGCCGCACTCCGCCACGCCGCGCCGGGCAGCAGGATGCCGGGTGTCGGGTTCTGCTAAAGTGCGGGATTGTTCGCTCGTCAGCAGGCTGGGGAAAGAAAATGGCTGCAAAACGCACAGGATCGCGCTCCGCAAGCAAGGCGGCGGCGCCCGAAACACCCCCTCCTTCGGGCGGGGTGCCGATCTGGATCATCAGCCTGATCGTCACGATTCCGATCGTCGCGGTCGTGCTGTTCTGGCAGTTCGGCAGCGCATTTCAGCCGCGAGACGCGACTTCCGCAAAGGCCGCCACCACCCAGCAGCCGCACGACTCCGACGAAGAGCTTGCCAAGATGGCGGCGCAGCTTGCGGCCCGTCTCGAGAAGAACCCCGGCGACATCGAGGGTATGGCGATGCTGGCGCGCACCTACTACACGATGCGGGACTACGCCAAGGCGGTATCGGTGTTCGAGCGTCTGATGCCGACGATCCCCGATGAGGCGTCCATTCTGGCCGACTACGCGGACGCCCTGGCCGTCACCCAGAACAACGATCTGGCGGGCAAGCCGATGGAGCTCGTGCAGCGCGCGCTCAAGGCCGATCCGACGAACTGGAAGGCCCTCGCGATGTCGGCGACCGACGCATTTCGGCGCAAGGACTACGCGTCGGCGATCCGGCACTGGGAGAAGGCGCGGGGCAGCGTTCCGGCCGGATCGGATATGGTGCGTTCGATCGATACCAGCATTGCGCAGGCGCGCGAACTCGCCGCCAAGCCCTAAGGCCCATGCGCTCCCCGTGCGCCGGGCGCGCACGCCTGGGGATCACCGGCTCGCGATGCCGGGATGCGACCGGCCGCCCCGACGCGTCCGCCCGAAAGTCTCATAATAGGGTCACCTGACGGCGCACCTGCCGTCAGCACGCAATGGAGCAAAAAGATGAATGAACTGAGCTATGGCTACGAGAAGCTGCTGGGCGGCGCAACCTTCGAGGATGCAACCGAACGGGTGACCGCGGCGCTGGCCGCCGAAGGCTTCGGCATCCTCACCGAGATCGACGTGCAGGCCACGCTGAAGAAGAAACTCGACAAGGATTTCCGACGTTACAAGATCCTCGGTTCCTGCAATCCGAACCTTGCCCATCAGGCGCTGCTCGGCGAGCCCCAGATCGGGCTGCTTCTGCCGTGCAACGTGGTCGTGCAGGAGACCGATCAGGGAATCAGCGTTTCGATCGCGAGCCCCCGGGCGATGTTCAGCCTCGTGGGCAAAGCGGGGATGGAGGATCTGGTCGCCGACGCTGAAGCGCGGCTCGCACGGGTCCTCGCCGCAACCTGAACCGCATGCGCAGACGCGTGAGTCGTCTGCCTCGCCGCCGAATCGTGCGGCCCATCACGGAGCAACAGTGAAGATCATTTGTGGTACCGATTTCAGCAAGGAAGCGGCCGAGGTTGCGACACTGGCAGCGCGCGTCGCGGACACCGGAAATGTGCACGGAACGGTGGAACTGGCACACGTGCTCGAGAAGAAGTCCTCGCTGCGACGCTTGACGAAACCCGGTGCACCGGCCGCGAGCGCGGAGAAACGCCTCGCTGCCGAGGCGCAGCGGCTGCGCAAGAAGGGCACGGTCGTCACGACCCGTCTGCTCGACGGGAATAGCGACCAGACGCTGCTCGACGCCGACACCGGCGAGGCTGCCGATTTGGTCATGCTCGCGTCTCTCAGCGGCGGGGTGGCGGGACGCTTTCCGTTGGGCCGCACCTGCGAGTTGATGCTCGATCAGTCGCCGGTTCCGGTGCTCATCGTACGCAACGTTCCGCCCTTGCTCGAATGGCTCGATGGGACGCGACCCCTGCGCGTTTTCTGCGCCTTCGACTTCACCCGGTCTGCCCGCCGGGCACTCGCCTGGGTGCCGCGGCTCGCGAAGAGGCAACCCTGCGAAATCATCGTCGCGCATGTCACCGACACGGCCGCTCACGCCGACGATGTCGGTCTGAGCACGCACGGGCATGGGGAAGAGCCGGATCCGAGCGCCGATGAACTGCTGCAAGCCGAGATCAGCCGCAGGGTAGATCGCGTACTCGGTGGGCTGGTCTACCGGATTCTGATTTCGGACCACCTTGGGGCACCGGCAACACGCCTGCTGCATCTGGCCGATCGCGAGGGTGCGGACCTGATCATCGTCGGATCCCACCAGCGCAGCCGAGGCGAAATGGTCCTTACGGGATCGATGTCGCAGGACATGGCACGCGAAGGCTCCCAGAGCCTGCTCGTCGTACCGCTGCGCGCGCCCGGCCCGGTCGAACGTTATCCGCCGATCGAGCGGATGCTCATCGCCACCGACTTGTCGCCCGAGTGCAATCTCGCTGCACGCCGGGCCCTCGCGCTGGCGCCGGCCGGCGCGGAAATCGTGCTGGTGACCGTGCTCCATCCGCGGGAGTTGCCCAACCGCGAGTTCGTGCGGGACGTGACGGGTCCGCGCTTCATCGCGGGCCATGCGGACTGGATCCAACGATCCTACGACGCGCTCTCGGAACTGCTTCCCGAGGGTGCCGATGAAACGCGCATGCACGTGGAGGTCGTCGAAGACGAGGACGTCGCCGAGGGCATCCGCCGCGCGGCCAACCGCTTTGACGTGAGCGTGGTCTGCCTGGCCACGGAAGGGCGCACGGGGCTGCGGGCACTGGTGCTGGGTTCGACTGCCCAGGACGTGATCGCGATCCTCAAGCGCCCGATCCTGCTGATTCCGCCCGAAGAACCCTGAGCAAGCGGGCGGCTGACCGGTAGAATCAGGATTGTCCGTCCAGACGCAGGGAGGAAGATCATGTACCGACACATCCTGGTGCCGACCGACGGCACCGAGTTGTCCTACGAGTCTGCCGAACATGCGATCGCGCTGGCGCGCTCGCTGGACGCAAAGATCACGACGATCCACGTGATGCCGGAGTATCTCGCGCCGGCCTTCGCCGAGTCCCCGACCTTCGTGCAGAAATCCTACGAGGAGTTCGTTCGCGCGACCGAGGCGGATGCCGACAAGGCGATGGCCGCAATCGCCACGGCCGCCAAGGACGCGGGTGTCGCATGCGAGCAGCTTCGCGTGCGGGATGCGCAACCCTATCGCCACATCATCGACGCCGCCGCGAAGCAAGGGTGCGACCTGATCTTCATGGCTTCCCACGGGCGCCGTGGACTGAGCGCGCTGCTGCTCGGCAGCGAGACGAACAAGGTGCTGACGCACTCTCGAATTCCCGTGCTCGTGCACCGCATGGGCGGATAGCAGCGCTCTTTCGCACGCAAGCCACGTGACGAGTTCCGGGCCCCGTCGAGCGCGGCCGAAGATCGTGCTGGAGCAGATCTCCGAGCCCACGGGAATCGGTTCGCGCGCGCAAGCGGGTCGGCACGTGGTGCTGCTCGACCTGGGGATGCGCCCGTTCTATCTGCTGGCGGCGATTTGGGCGGCGCTGTCGGTACTTGCCTGGGGCTTCGGCATGGCGGGGTGGCTGCCGATCCCGGTCGCGATGACCTGGCACGGGCACGAGATGATCTTCGGCTTCACCGCTGCCGTGATCGTCGGTTTTCTGCTCACCGCCGCGCGCAACTGGACCGGCCGTGACACCGCCAGCGGATTGCGGCTCGGGCTGTTGTGCGCGCTGTGGATCGTCGCTCGACTGTCGGCGGTCACGGGACCGGGGTGGCTCGCCGCGGCGGCCAACGGGCTCTTCTTTCTCGCCAGCGCTCTCGAACTCGCCCGCGTACTCGTCCCGGAGAAGAAACCCAAGAACCTGCTCTTCCCCGCCGTACTGCTCGTGCTCGGCATGGCATCGGTGACCTGGAATCTCGACCCGGCGCGCAGTCATGCGATGGCCCGCGTCGGACTTGGGGCGGTCGCGGTGATCGTCATCGTGATGAGCGGACGCGTGATTCCCGGGTTCACGCGCGCGAATCTGCAGCGTCCCGAGATTCGCAACTCCGTGTGGATCGAGGGCGCCCTGCTGAGCACCGCGCTGGCGATGCTCGCGATCGATGCCCTGCTCCTCGATCCCCGCTTCGCGGCCGTTGCGGGAATCCTCGGCGCAGCGCTCGCCGTGGCGCGCAGCCTGCGATGGAAACCGTGGGCCACCCGTGGCATCGCACTTCTGTGGATGCTCCATGCGGCACACGCGTGGCTGATCGTCTGGTTCGCGCTGCGCGCGGGCGCAGTCCTGGGGCTCGCCGGCGGCGAGTCGATGGCACTGCACGCGCTCACCGTCGGACTCGTCGGCGGCCTGTGCCTGGCGATGATGATGCGCACCGCGCGCGGGCACAGCGGGCGGGCGGTGATTGCGTCGCGCTGGGACGTGGCGGCATTCGTGGCCCTGATGCTGGCCGCGCTCACGCGCGTGCTGGCGCCCCTGATGCCCACGCAATACCTGACGCTGATGATGATTTCGAGCGCGTTCTGGGCGTTGGCCTTCGGATCCTTCGCTGTGCTGTACATGCCGATGCTCGCGTTCGACTCCCGACGCCACCGCCGAGCCCCGGCAACCGAGCGTCCGACCCGAGAGGCGTAGGGCGATCCGCCGCGCCGACTCTTGGCCGTCGAAGCGGCGGCGCGGCAAACTGAGTACCCGGAATCGCTCCCAAGGGCACCGCGGTGGACTTCCCCCTTCTTTCCCGTTCGACAACGCCTGCATCGTGGCATGAGGCCTGCGCCAGCGCGCGCTGCGAACGACTCGCCGATGTGCTGCACGAATTGCGCCAGCCGGCCAGTTCGCTCGCGCTGCTGCTGTCCGTTCTCGAGCGCCGCACCTGCGACCCGGCGCTGGTGCCGACCCTGCGCGCCGCGCAAGGGGCGATCTCCCGGCTGGGTGTGGTGTTCCCGGAGGGGCCGAAGGAGTGTGTCGCAGCAAACATCGAATCCGTCGGAGAGCCGGAGCACGAGGGCCAGGCATTCGCATGCGACGGCGCCCAGGTTGAAATGTGGCCCGTGCTTGCGCGCGGCTTGCCGCCGAACGGGAACGCGGCACGCAGCGCACGCGGACCGGTCCTGCTGGTCGAGGATCATGCCGACGTCGCGGAAGCACTCTCGACCCTGCTGCAGGACGCGGGGCACACCGTGGTCGTCGCCGCCCACGCGGACGCCGCGCTGGCGGAACTCGACGCGGGGGCTCCGATCCTCGCCGTGATTTCCGATCTGCGCCTTCCCGGGGCCGGGGACGGCATCGGGGTGCTGTGTTACGCCCGTGAACGCCACCCGGGAGCGGCGCTGGTGCTGATGACCGGAGATGCGGCCCCCGAAGTCGTGCGCACTGCGCAGCGCCTCGATCTGCGCCTGCTGCGCAAGCCGCTGCGCGCCGAAGAACTGATCGCGGCGCTGGCAAACTGATCCGCTGGATCCGGGCGCGGCGCACGCCCCGCGCGCCCCGACACAAGCCTGCTATCCTCGGCCCGATGTCGTGTCGGTTCGCCCGCATTGTTGCCCCATTTCGGCTCGCGCTGCTGGTCGCGATGCTGCTCACGTTCGCCGGCCTGGCTCCGGCCCGGGCCGCGAGCCCTGCTGCGCAGCGTGGGGCGCAGTCGCAGCTTCCCGCCACCCCCCTCCAGGGAGAACTTCTCTCGGTGGCGGACGGAGATTCCTTCGTGCTGCGCGCCGCCGACGGGCGCGTGTGGCAGATCCGCATCGCGGGCATCGATGCGCCGGAGAGAACGCAACCGTGGTCCGAGGTCGCGCGCAAGCAACTGCGCGGACGACTGCAAGGCCGCGAGATCCGCGTCGACGTCACGAAGTTCGACGTGTACGGCCGCATCGTCGGCAACGTCCACGTGGTCGAGGAAGATATCGGCCTGGCACAGATCCACGACGGTATGGCGTGGCACTTCCGGCGCTACGCGAACGAGCAGGCGAGCGAGGCGCGCATCCGCTACGCGGCCGCGGAGACGGCTGCGCGGGAGGCACAGCGCGGACTCTGGCGCGATCCCGCCCCGGTCGAGCCAAGGTTGTTTCGCAAGGACCGGCGCAAGAGCGCACGCCCCGGCGCGAGCGGTGCCGCTGCGCCGTAGAGCAGGCGCGCGGCGCGCGTGTTCCCTCCCGCTCAGTCGGGAGCGGCGACCGCCATGCGCTGGCGCACGGTCTCGAAGAGAACCACCCCGGCAGCGACGGAAACGTTCAGGTTTCCGACCTGGCCGGCCATCGGAATGTGCGCGAGCAGGTCACAGCGTTCACGCGTGAGCCGCCGCAGGCCCGTACCTTCCGCGCCGAGCACCCAGGCCACCGACGCAGGCATCTCGATCTGATAGAGGGAGTCAGGCGCCTCGTCGGCGGCGCCAACCGTCCAGATGCCGTGCTCCTGCATGGTGTCGAGCGCACGGGCCAGGTTCGTGACCATCACGTAGGGAACGGATTCCGCCGCACCGCTTGCCGTCTGGATCGCGACATCGGACAGCAAACAGGCATGGTCCTTGGGCGCGATCACCCCCTGACAGCCGGCGCCGTCGGCCACGCGCAGGCAGGCGCCGAGATTGCGCGGGTCCGTCACGCCGTCGAGCACCAGCAGCAGGGCGGGACCCTCGATGGTGTCGAGCAGGCCTTCGAGGGTCAGGCCCGGCAGGGCCGCCTCGGCGATCGCGACGACGCCCTGATGACGGCGTGCGGGGCAAAGCCGCCCGAGTCGCTCGCCGTTGGCGGGAATCGGCTTGACCCCGGCCTCTCCCGCGAGCCGCACCAGATCCCGCATCCGTGGATCGTCGCGGCTGACGTCGACGTAGAGCTCGCGGATCGATTCCGGGTTGCGCCGCAACCGCGCCAGTACCGCATGAAAGCCATGGATCAGCATCCGGCCTACCTCGTTCCTTTCGTCCGCTTGCGGGCGGGTTTGGCGGCCGAGCGCTCGGAACGCTTGCCGGTCATCCGTGCGCTGCCACGTTTGCTGGGCGCAGTCTTGCGAGCCGCTTTCACAGTTCCGCTCGTTGCCCCCTTGACCCGTTTGCCCGCGCCGCGCGTGGGCTCGGGCGCCTGCGCGGGTGTCGCTGCCGAACCCGGTTTGGGTTTTGCGGCGCGCTTGCCGCGATTCGCGCCCGCCGCCTCGCGCGACGGTTCGCGCACCAGTTCCCGATAACCGGTGCGGGGCACGAGACGGAACTCGATGCGCCGTGCTTCCAGATCGACGCGCGAAACCTGCACCTCGATCTCGTCCGTGAGGCGAAAGCGCAGTCCGGTGCGTTCCCCACGCAACTCGTGTGCAGCGTCGCTGAACTGGAAATACTCCTCGCCGAGTTCCGATACGTGGACCAGCCCCTCGACGTAGAGCTCGTTGAGGGTCACGAAGACACCAAACGGGGCAACCCCGGTGATTCTCCCGACGAACTGCTCTCCCACCCGGTCGCGCATGTACTGGCACTTGAGCCAGGCTTCGACGTCGCGCGACGCCTCGTCGGCGCGGCGTTCGTTCGCCGAGCAGCGCGCACCGTATTGCTGCCACAGTTCGAAGGCGGCGCGCTCGCGCTCGAGCAGTGCCGATGCGGGGGCCGCCGGCTGCGCCAAAGCGCCCGGGCGCTTGGTGCGCGCGCGGATCGGCACGTTCGTGCCCTTTGGCGGGGAGAGCCGGTAGCGTCGGTGCGCCAGCAGCGCCTTGATCACCCGGTGTGTGAGGAGGTCGGGATAACGCCGGATCGGCGAGGTGAAGTGGGCATACGCGGGATACGCGAGCCCGAAGTGCCCCTCATTCTCCGGGGTGTAGAGCGCCTGCTGCATCGAACGCAGCATCATCGTCTGCACCAGCGGCGCATCGGGTCGCGCGCGCACCAGCACCGCGAGTTCCGCGTAGTCGCGCGGTGACGGTTCTTCCCCGCCGCCCAGGGTCATCCCGATCGTGCGCAGAAACTCGCGCAGCAGTGCGAGCTTCTCGGGGGTCGGCCCCTCATGCACGCGAAAGAGCCCCGGATGCTTGCCCCGGCTCATGAAATCCGCGGCGCAGACATTGGCAGCGAGCATGCACTCCTCGATCAGGCGGTGCGCGTCGTTGCGCACCATCGGTTCGATCCGCTCGATGCGCCCCGCCGGGTCGCAGACGATCCGCGTCTCGACGGTGTCGAAGTCCATCGCGCCGCGCGCCTCGCGGGCCCGCGCCATGACGCGGTACAGGTCGTGCAGGTTGAGAAGGTGCTCGCGCAGCTCGTCGCCGGCACTGCCCTCCCCGACCGCGGTGCGGCTCCGTGCTCCCGAACCCGAGAGAACGGACCAGACCTCGTCGTAGGTCAGACGCGCGACCGAACGCATCACCGCGTCGTAGAACTGATAGCCGCGGACCTCGCCCTCGGCGCTGAGCGTCATGTCGCAAACCAGCACGAGCCGGTCCACCTGCGGGTTGAGCGAGCACAGGCCGTTGGAAAGCTTTTCCGGGAGCATCGGAATCACCCGGCGCGGGAAATAGACCGAAGTTGTGCGCTGCGCGGCCTCATCGTCCAGGGCGCTCCCCGGGGTCACGTAATGCCCGACGTCGGCGATCGCCACGATGAGCCGGTAGCCGCTGACGCGCCGGCTGTTCCCCCGCCCGGTCTGCATCGGCTCGCAGTAGACCGCGTCGTCGAAGTCGCGTGCGTCGGCGCCATCAATCGTCACCAGCGGAATATCGCGCAGGTCCACGCGCCCGGGCAGGTCCGTCGGCCGGACGGCCGCCGGAAGGCTCTGTGCCTCGGCGAGAACATCCTCGCCGAAGACGTGCGGGACGTCGAACTTGCGCACCGCGATCTCGATCTCCATTCCGGGGTCGCCGATTTCTCCCAGGATCTCGACCACCCGCCCAATCGGGGGCGCGTGCCCGGTGGGCGGTTCGACGATTTCGCAGGTCACCACCTGCCCGTGCTGTGCGTGACGCAGATCCGCCGGCGGAATCAGGATGTCGTGCTTGATGCGCTGGTCTTCGGGCACCACGATGTGCACACCGCGCTCGCTCAAGAGGCGCCCCACCAGGCGCCGGTGTCCGCGGTCCGTGACCTCGACGATCACCGCCTCCGGGCGCCCGCGGCTGTCGAGTCCCGTCTGGCGCACGAGCACGCGATCGCCGTGCATCGCCTTCTGCATCTGGCGCGGCGACAGGAACATGTCCGGGCCGCCCTCGTCGGCGATGAAGAATCCGAACCCGTCGCGGTGTCCCTGCACGCGGCCCGCGCGCAGGTCGATCTTGCTGGCCAGCAACAGCATGCCCTTGCGATTGGGCATCAGCTGCCCGTCGCGCTCCATTGCGCGCAACCGCCGGTGAAAGGGCTCGAGCGCGAACCCCTCCACACCCAGCCGCGTGGCGACCTCGGCGGGCGGCAGCGGCACGGCCGCCTCGCGCAGACACGCGAGGATCTCGTCGCGCGTGGGAGGGTCGTTGCCCGGCGGCGATGCGCCGGCATCCGCACCCGTCGAGTCGGAGCGTCGCGAACCCATCAGCAGGGTCCTTCGCGACCCGTTCGGGCGCCGCGATCGTTTGACAAATTTGCACAGACCATTACACTTCGTCCCCTTGCAGAAGCCGACGCGCGACGTTGCGGCGCGACCGGTGAAAGCAGTGCCCAGATGGCGGAATTGGTAGACGCACTAGGTTCAGGTCCTAGCGCCCGCAAGGGTGTGGAGGTTCGAGTCCTCTTCTGGGCACCAAAAAATCTTTATAATAAATCACTTACGTCATTTACCTAAAGTGACTTGTGCGGCGCAACCCAGAGTAGAGCAGAAGGGTTTATGCGTCGCAGCTGGCAGATTTGCGGAACGATTTCTTCTTCTGACCACGCCCGGACGTACCGTAATCCTTCGGGGCCTTCGCGCGATACCAACAGGTAAATCGCACCATCCACAGCGGGACGGGCTCGTCTCTGAACCGCCCCAACCCGGCGTTGCGCGGGGCACAGAGGATACCACGAACCCGGTGATCTTCTTTGGCAATGGTCGATAGACAACCGACGGTTTGGGCTCGGTGGAGAGCCACAGATCGCGCGGTACCGCAGCAGGTGGAGCGCCCTTGGCCTCCCATCTTAAACCCTGCCTGCTGCACAATGTCCCGGGTTAAGGGGCGGCAGACGCCCAAGTTGGGGCGCAATCTTGTCTCTCTGAATCACGTTGGGCGTCACAGACCAGATCGCGCGACAATACCGGCTGTTTCAGTCAGGAGTAACGCTATGGAGTTAACTGCCGTTCTCACACACGCAGAAGAAGGCGGGTATGTCGCACTGAATCCCGAAACCGGCACCACCACGCAGGGCGAGACAGTCGAAGAGGCGGTCGCGAACCTTCAGGAGGCTACGGCCCTGTACCTTTCCGAGTTTCCCATGCCTTCCCTGGGCCACCCAGTAGTCACTACGTTCACAGTGCCAGAGCCGGCACATGCCTAATTTGCCGCATGTCTCTGGCGCCGAAATTCAGCGCCCTTGAGCGACTCGGGTTCCACAAGGCGCGCCAAAGCGGAAGCCATGTAGTCATGAAGCGCGATGCGAAAGGTTGCGTCGTTCCGATGCACGGCGAGGTCAAGATTGGCACCCTCGCTGGTCTTCTCCGTCAGGCCGAGGTTACGTCGGAAGAATTCATGCTCGCACTGCGAAAGTGACGCCCGACCCTTCCATCGAGCGGACAGTCAACGGGCTACGCCCGTCGCCAGCCGCTCATGTCAAACGGTAGGCGCACTCGGGTCGTGGGCCACCAGATCGCGGGCATTCTTTTCGATATTGGTGGGGTCCTGGTGGCGCTCGACGGGGTGCCGTCTATGGCGAAGCTGCTCGGCGTTGAGCCCCACCACGAAGCTCTCCACGCAATGTGGATCGCATCGCCGTCGGTCGTGGCACACGAAACCGGGAAGATCGACGCGGCAGCGTTCGCAGCTGGCGTCGTAGTAGACCTTAGATTGCCAGTGACCGCCGACTGCTTCCTGCAGGATTTCTGCGACTGGCCAACGGGGCTCTTGCCAGGCGCGCTGCAGCTGTTGGATGAAATACCGCATACCTATCACGTGGCCGCGCTGAGCAATACGAGTGCGGTGCATTGGGACAAGATCCGACCAATGGGTTTAGTGGATCGGTTCGACCAGACGTATCTGTCACACCAGATTGGATGTTTGAAACCCGCTACCGGGGCCTTTCTGGTCGCGCTCGAAGGAATGGGCCTCTCACCGTCGTCCTGTTTCTGGATGACGGGTTGCGGAACATTGAAGCGGCGGCGAAACTGGGGATGCATGCTCATGTGGCAAGAGGGCCCGAGGAGGCAAGGCGTGTTCTCGCACAGTACGGCGTCGTTCCTTCAAGCGCCGGTGACTGCGAACGATAGGCCTCACGAATGATGCAGGGTGATCTTGACCGCTACGCTAATGCATGAGGTACGGTGTCGGCTCGAGGCACTGCACCGCTTTATCGCTGGACGCGCTCATACCACCTACGTCCGCACCAACACGGACGTCAATGTGCCTGCAGCTTCGAAAGGTACTTGAGTTGATCGCCTTCTCGTCACTGGGCGAACAGTCGGTTTCCAGCTCCTTTCCCTGTCAACTCACCGCGCCAGGCTCCCGTTGCCTCGGCGGCGCACCGCGATTCGCCGCAGCGCAACCTGTAACGGTGCCACATTCCCGCCACGTCGCAGAGGCGACGGGCCCATGCGCGCGCGCGCCATGCCCGTCACCGTGTTGCTCACCGGATCCGCATCACAGCGCGCGACCCATTACCGCGACGGGCAGCCAGGTGGCGATCTGGGGGAAGAAACACAGCAGCACGATGCCGAGCACCATGCAGAGCATGAACGGCAGCGCCCCTTTCAGGATGGTCTGCAGGCTGATGTCGGGCGCAATGCCGTTGATCACGAAGAGGTTGAGCCCGACCGGCGGGGTGATCAGGCCGATCTCCATGTTGATGGTCAGGATCACGGCGAACCAGTACGGGTCGAAACCGGCCTGCTGAATGATCGGCAGCAGGATCGGCGCGGTCATCAGAATCACGGCGACCGGTGGCAGGAAGCAGCCGGCGACGAGCAGGAACACGTTGATGATCGCCATCAGCACCCAGCGATTGACCTCCATCGCCGCAATGAACCCGGCGACCGACTGGGTGACGAACAAGAGCGACATCATGTAGCTGAACAGCGCCGACGCGGCGATGATCATCAGGATCATCACGCTCTCTTTCATCGAGTCGCTGATGATCGACCAGATCCGTCGCGGCTGCCAGACGCGGTAGATCACCGCGACCAGCACCAGGCAGAACAGGGCGCCGACTCCGGCCGCCTCCGACGGGGTCGCGACCCCGCCGTAGAGCACGAACAGGATGCCGACGATGAGCAGCAGGAACGGCAACACGCGCGGCAGCACCTCGAGCCGTTCCTTGATCGAGAATCGCTTCAACGGGTCGTGGAACTTGTAGCCGTGACGCCAGGCCACGTACAGCGACCAGGCCATGAACAAGGCGGTCAGCATCATTCCCGGCAGCACCCCGGCGAGGAACAGCCGGCCGATCGAGGTCTCGGTCGAAATGCCGTAGACGATCATCGTGATCGACGGCGGGATCAGGATGCCGAGTGTGCCGCCGGCGGCGATCGCGCCGGTCGCCAGGCCGTCCGGGTAGCCCCGCTTGCGCATCTCCGGGATGCCCATCTTGCCGATCGCCGCGCAGGTCGCCGGCGAGGAGCCGCTGAGTGCGGCAAATATCGAGCAGGCGCCAAGATTCGCGACGATCAATCCGCCGGGCACCCGGTGCAGCCATCGATCGAACGCTTCGAAGAGATCTTTGCCGGCCGGTGACGAAGCGACCGCGGCGCCCATCACGATGAACATCGGAATCGACACCAGCGAGAATTCGGCGACTCCGCCAAAGAAGGTCTCGGCGACGATGCCCAGCGAATTGAGTCCTTCGAAGGCAACCAGAAACACAACCGACACCAGCCCGAGTCCGAACGCGACCGGGATCCCGGTCGCCAGCACGATCATGGTCGCCACCGCGACCAGCAAGCCAATCAGCAACGGGTCCACCGATTACTCCCCCTCGAACGGGTTGTGGGCTTCCATCGCGAACGGCATCGCGTGACCGCCCAGCAGCGCGAGGATGTCGGCGACGTATTGCAGCGCCATCAGACCGATTCCGAACGGCATCGCGAGGTACGGAATCCACAAGGGCAGCGCCCAGACCGTGGAAGTGGTCCAACCATTGACCAACGCCTCGTGGAACAGGACGTAGCCGGTCCACGCCATCACCAGGCAGAACAGCAGGCCGCCGCCGCTGGCCAGCAGCGCCAGCGCGAATCGAGCGCGGTGACCGAGGTAGAGGGGCAACAGATCGACGTTGACATGACCCTTGAGCAAGAGCACGTAGGGGCTGCCGATGAAGGCCGTGCCCACAAGCGAGAAGACCACGAACTCGGTCTGCCAGACGGTCGAGGCGTTGAGAAAGTAGCGCATCACCACCATCTGGCAGACCACCAGGATGGCGAGCAGCAGCAGGGTCGCGGCGATCATTCCGCAGCCCTTCGACACGGCGCCGACCAGCCGGATGAATAGACTCACGCGCGAACTCCCTTCTCGTGGACGATGGGGCACCTCCAGGTCCGGGCACCCGGACCTGGGGCGGACCCTCAATCTCTTATTGGACCGCGAGGGCCTTTTCGATCAATTCCTTGCCGCCGGGGACGTTTTCGGCGAAGTTCTTGTACGAGGTGCGGCCGGCGAGATCTTTCCACGCCTTGGCCTGCTCGGCGCTCATCGTGACGACCTCGACGCCCGCCTTCTTGAACGTGTCGACCATCTTGGAGTCGAGCCCCTTGGCCTGCGCGGTCATATAATCCTCGGCCACCTTGGCAGCCGCCAACAGCGCATTCTGCTGCGCCTTGTTCAGCTTGTCCCAGCTCAACTTCGATATCAGGATCGGCTCGTACATGAACCACAGCGCGTGATCGCCGGGCGCCGTCAGGCATTTCACCTGCTCGTAGAGCCGGAAGGAAACGAAGCTGCCGGAACTGGTGTTGGTGGCATCCAGCACCCCGGTCTGCATCCCTTGGTAGATCTCGGAGCTGGGCATCGACGAGATCGACGCACCGGCACCCGCCAGCATCTGCTCGAACGCCGGGCCAGCCGCGCGCGTCACCTGGCCCTTGATCGTCTCCGGGCCCAGGATGCAGTTCTTCTTCGATGCGAAGCCGCCAGCCAGCCAGGCATCCGCCAACACCACGACACCGGCGTCGTTGATGATCTTCTTGACGTCAGCCATGAATGGCGACTTGTTGAGCCGCAGCGCGTGGTCGTGGTTCTTGACGAGCCCCGGCATCAGCGTCGCGCTGAACTGCGGGTGGCGACCGCTGGCATAGTCGAGCGGGAACGACGAGATGTCGAGCTGGCCCTTGACCATCGCGGGCCACTGGTCGTTCGGCTTGAACAGCGAAGCGCCGGGATAGACCTTGATCTCCAGATCGACACCGGCCTTGGCCACCTCGCGCGCCATGATCTGCACCATTTCATCGCGTGCGTCGCCCTTGCCGCCGGGAAACTGGTGGGAGGCCTTCAGCGTTTCGGCGGATGCCGACGCAGCAAGAACCGCGGCGGATACCAGCAGCACAGTGCCGGCGGCAAGTTGTTTGATCGTATTCATCGGGGGTCTCCTCAGACTGGTTCGTCGTTTTAGGTATGAACACAGGCCGCGCCGCGAAGCGGCGATCCGGTGCTTGCGGCAAACTATGTCACGTATTCCACCCTGTCAATCACAAATCCCATGCCGGGGCAGCGCATATCCATCCAGGCGGCCAGCCGATTTCAGTTGCCCTCAAGATTGCGCAAGGAAATGATCACGGTGGGTTAACGAGAGCCGGAGCCCTACGATGCCCGCAGCGGGCGGCCGGTATGGCTGCGCGTCGCGCTCGGCGTCGTGCCTGGCGAGCGGATGCCACAAGCTACGCAGGAATCACCTGCGCGAGCAGGGCTGCTTCACCCCCACCTTGTCTTGAGGTCGGCCGGCCGCATGTGGTCGTACTCCTCGAATGGCTGGTGGATCCACGGATTGGTCGGCAGGTTCTCGATGAAGTAGTCGGGCTCCGCCACGGAAGCACCCTTGCGCCAGATCACCGCCGAGCGGATTTCCTTGACCTGAGGATAGCGCGCCTTCAGTTCGGGCAGCACCTCGACGAGCGTCGCACCCGAATCGACCAGGTCGTCGACCAGCAGCCAGTTGCCACCCGGCAGCGGCTGCGCCGAAGTCATTTGCTCAGCGATCATCAGCCGGCTCTGGCGCGTGCCTGCCTCCTCGCGATACGAACTGGTGAAGATCACGCCGAGCGGGCGGTCGAACATCCGCGACATGACGTCACCGATGCGCAGTCCGCCACGCGCCAGGCAGACGATCGCATCGAAGTGCCAGGCTGACTCCCACACCTGCAGCGTAAGCTTTTCGATCAGCCGGTTGTACTCGTCCCAGGAAACGTAGAGATCCTTCATGCTCGCGAAGCTCCTCGGGCCGCGTCACTCGAAGGGGTGGCGGATCAGGATGGTTTCGTCCCGATCCGGACCGGTGGACACCAGGTCGATGCGCGCGCCGGAGACCTCGGCAAGCCGGCCGAGATAGCGCTGCGCATTGGTCGGCAGCTCGTCGAAGTTCGTGACCCCGAAGGTCGAATCGTTCCAGCCCGGCATTTCCTCGTAGATCGGAACGCAGCGCGCGACGGCATCCGACCCGAGCGGCAGGATCTCGATCCGCTTGCCATCCACATCGTAGCCGACGCACAGCTTGACGATCGGCAAACCGTCGAGGACATCGAGCTTGGTGACGCACAGTCCGCTGACGCCGTTCAACTGGATCGAACGGCGCAATGCGGGCGCGTCGAACCAGCCGCAGCGGCGCGCCCGGCCGGTGACGGCGCCGAACTCGTTGCCCTTCTTGGAGAGATGCGCGCCGACTTCGTCGAGCAGTTCCGTGGGAAACGGACCGGAGCCCACGCGCGTCGTATAGGCCTTGACGATGCCCAGTACGTACTCCAGTTTTTGCGGGCCGACGCCCGCGCCCGCGGACGCGGCACCCGCCACGCAGTTGGAACTCGTGACGTACGGATAGGTGCCGTGATCGACGTCGAGCAGCGCGCCCTGCGCGCCTTCAAAGAGCAGCCGATCCCCGCGTGCCATCGCCCGCTCCAACTCCACGCCGACGTCGGCGATCATGGGCGCGATCTCCGCGCCGAACCCGAGCGCTTCGTCGACGATGCGCTCACCGTCGAGCGCAGGTGCGCCAAGATACTGGGTCAGCACGAAATTGTGCAGGTCGAGGACCTCGGCCACGCGTTCGCGGAAACGCTCCGGGAACATCAGGTCGCCGACCCGCAGCGCGCGCCGCGCGACCTTGTCTTCGTAGGCCGGGCCGATGCCGCGCCCCGTCGTGCCGATCTTGGCATCGCCACGCCGCGATTCGCGCGCATGGTCCAGCGCCACGTGGTAGGGCAGGATCAGCGGCGAGGCCTCGCTCACGCGCAGCCGCTCCCGCACCGCGATCCCCGCTTCCTCAAGTTCTCCGATCTCGGTGAGCAGTGCTTCGGGCGAGACGACCACGCCGTTGCCGATGTAGCAGATGGTGTCGGGCCGCAACATGCCCGAGGGAATCAGCCGCAGCACGCGCTTGCGGCCTCCGATCACCAGCGTATGGCCCGCGTTGTGCCCGCCCTGGAAGCGAACCACGCCCTGCGCGGATTCGCCGAGCCAATCGACGATCTTCCCCTTGCCTTCGTCCCCCCACTGGGTTCCGATGATCACCACATTCTTAGCCATTACGGATTCCTGAAATCGGGCGCACGGCCCATCCACCTTCGGTTCGCACGAGTTCCCTGTCGAAGCTGAACTCCTGCTGCTCGTGTTCGTGTCCCGGCAGCACCTGGACCACCACTTCCCCGTCTGTCCGCAGCCGCGCCAACGCCGCACGCAACTCCGGTTCATCAAACCAGGGCGCGCGGATCGCCGGCGAGCGCGCAACAGGCACCGTCAGCCCTGCCAGCGCCCGCAGTTCCAGCGAAAAACCAGTCGCCGCCCGATCGCGCCCGAATGCCTGCCCCACCCCGTCGTAACGGCCGCCGCGTGCCACCGAAGTGCTCGCAGCGACCGAATCGGGCACGGCATCCACGAAAGCCGCGAAGCTGATGCCGTTGTGGTAGCGATAAGCGCGCAGGTCCGCCAGATCGATCGAGAGCGTCACCGCGGGGAACTCGCGCCACACGCTGGCGCAACAGAGGCGTTCGAGTTCGTCGAGCGCCGCAACCACGCGTGGCAGCGCCGGCAGCCGCGCGCGCGCGCGCGTGAGCACCGATGCGTCACCCGCCACCGGCCCGTAGAGCCCCGGCAGCGCAAGCAGGGCGTCACGCAACGCCGGCGCGCAATCAGCCAGAAGTTCGCGCAGCCCCGGGACATCCTTGGATACGAGCAGCGCGTAGAGCTCGTCCCCGTCGATGTCTCCGTCGGTCTCGAGCAGCGCCGGGACGATGCCCGCGTGACTCAGGTCGACGCGCACCTGCGATACCCCCGCGACATCGAGCGAACGGATCATCAGCTCGATCACCTCCAGGTCGGCTTCCGGTCCGGCATGACCATAGATCTCGGCGCCCAGCTGGACGGGCTCGCGACTCGCGAAGTGCCCCGCGGCACGCGTGTGCAGTACCGAGCCGGCATAGCAGAGGCGCGCGACGCCCTGACGGTTGAGCAGGTGAGCGTCGATGCGCGCGACCTGCGGCGTCATGTCGGCGCGCACACCGAGCGTGCGACCGGAGATCTGATCGACCAGCTTGAAGGTGCGCAGCAGCAGGTCGCTGCCCGCGCCGGTGAGCAGCGAGTCGAGATACTCGACGAGCGGCGGCATCACGAGTTCGTAGCCGTAGCTCCGGTAGAGGTCGAGCAGGCGCCGCCGCAATTCCTCGATGCGGCGTGCCTCGGACGGGAGCGCGTCCGCAATGTTTTCGGGCAGGAGCCAGCGGCGCATGATCGATCGAATCCGGTTCGAACCGGAAGGCGGAAACCGGTTATTTTAAACGAGGATCAAGACGAACCCGAGCAGCACCGCCCCGAGCCCGACGAAGCGCAACTGGCCGTCGCGCAGGCCCGCAATCTGCAGGAACAGGGCGCGCCACTGCGCGGGAGCAAAAAGGGGCATCAGGCCCTCGAACACCAGCATCAACCCGAGAGCAGTGAGCAGGAGCTCGGCGCTCATCTCGCGGGTTCCGCTGCAGCCCTCACTTGCCCTTGCCGCCGGTCGGTCCCCTGAAGTACTTGAAGAAATCTGCTGACGGATCGACGACGAGCACGTCGCTGCGGTTGCGGAACGACTCGCGGTAGGCCTCGAGCGAGCGGTAGAACTCGGCGAACTCGGCATTGCGCCCGAAGGCTTCGGCGTAGATTGCGGCGGCTTTCCCGTCGCCCTCGCCCTTGGTGCGCTGCGCGTCGCGGAAGGCCTCGGCGAGCAGCACCTCGCGCTGGCGGTCCGCGTCGGCGCGGATCTTCTCGGACTCCGCGGAACCGGTCGCGCGGCGCTCGTTGGCGACGCGCTTGCGCTCGGACTGCATCCGAACGAACACGCGCTCCTGCACATTGGGCTCGAAGTCCACCCGCTTGAGGCGCACGTCCACGATCTCGACACCGATCGTCTTCGAGTCCTCGTTGACCTTGTCGCGCACCTTTTTCATCAACGTGTCGCGCTGCGTCGAGATCACCTCGGCCATGGTCATCTTGGCGACCTCGTTCTGCAGCGCATCGCGCAGGATGCGCAGAATCCGGTCCTGTGCGACCCGCTCGCTGCCCTGCACGGACCGGATGTACGCGGTCGGGTTGAAGATGCGCCACTTGATGTAGCTGTCGAGCAGCACGTTGACCTTCTCCGAGGTCACGAAGCGGTCGATCTCGGCATTGTCGATCGTCAGGATGCGCTTGTCGTGGTACTCGACGTTCTGGAAAGGCGGCGGGAGCTTGAAGTACAGCCCCGGCTCGTCGATCACCTCACGGATCTCACCCAGCGCGTACTTGATGGCGAACTGGCGCTGGTCGACGATGAAGATCATCGACTGCGCAAGCCCGAGCGCGACCAACACGGCGACGACAAAGGGAAACAGGCGGTTCATCTTTGGTTCCGGATCTCGTTTCTGACGGGCGTCAGCGCGACGGGCGCTCACGGCTGCGCAGCGGGTCGCCGCGCGGTTCGACCGGTGCCACCGGTGCAGTGGTTCCGCTGGTCGGCGATGCAGCGTTGGCTGCCGCCCCCGGTTCGGATTCCGAGGAGCGCTGGATCAGCTTGTCGAGCGGCAGGTACAGCAGGTTCCCCGAGCCCTTCGAGTCGACGTAGAGCTTGCTGACGTTGCTGAACACCTGTTGCATTGTCTCCAGGTACATCCGGTCGCGGGTGACCTGCGGCGCCCGGGTGTACTCGGCGAGAATCTGCTTGAAACGCGCCGCGTCACCGGTGGCCGCGGCGACAATCCGCGCACGATAGCCCTCGGACTCCTGAATCAGGCGCGCGGCCGCGCCGCCCGCCTTCGGAATCACGTCGTTGGCGTAGGCCTGGCCTTCGTTGATGAGTCGCTGGCGATCCTGCGCCGCCTTGTTGGCGTCCTCGAATGCCTCCTGCACCTGCTCGGGGGGCTGCACCTGCTGAATCGTGACGTCGATGATCGTGACGCCGACACCGTAACGATCGAGGACGGCCTGGGTGAGTTCGCGCGCCTTGCGGGCGACGATGTCCTTTTCCTCGTAGAGCACCTGGTCGATGCTGGAGCGCCCGACCACTTCGCGCATCGCGGTCTCGGCGGCCTGGCGCACGACTTCCTCCGGCACCGGACCGAGGTTGTTGTTGAACAGGTAGTCCTTCGGATTGCCGACCCGATACTGCACGGCGAACTGCATGTCGACGATGCTCTGGTCGCCCGTGAGCATCAGCGACTCGCGCGGATTCTTGTTGCGCACGCCGTTGCGATAGCCGATCTCGACGGTGCGCAACTGCTGGGTGTTGACGATCTCGTTGGTCTCGATCGGATACGGCAGGCGCCACGTGAAGCCGGCCCGATCGATCTGCTTGTTGTACTCGCCAAAGCGCAGCACGACCGACGCCTGACCCTCCTGAATGATGTAGAAGCCGCTGCCCAGCCACAGCAACAGGGCGGCGAGCACCAGCACGATGGCACCCATCGCGGCGCCTTTGGCCGAGGGGCCCTCGCCCCCGAAACCGCGCGGCGGACCGCCACTGCCGTTGCCGCCACCGCGGCGTTTGCCGAACATCCCGTTGAGGCGACGGTTGAAGTCACGCCAGATCTCGTCCAGATCCGGCGGCCCGTCCGGATCCGGACGGCGCGGCGGACGCTGCGGCGGACGATCCGGGTCGTCACCGTTCTGGTTGCGCCCCCAGCCGGGGTCGTTCAACGAAAAAATCGCACGGACGTTATTCCACATGGATCGCCACGAAGGAAGAAATCAGTTGGGGAATCAGGCAACGAAACGGCCCGTGTCACGGGTCGTTCCGCCACGCTCCGGATCGACATCGTCGGCAGAGCCGGGTTCGGCAGCCTCGTATTCGACGCCGTCACCGCGCCCGCGGACACGCTGCTCGATGGCCTCACGCAAAGCGTCGAGACCGGCACCCGTCAACGCGCTCACCGAAAGCTTGACGATGCTACCACACGAAGCACGCTCGACCATCGGCTCCCAGCCGACGCGATCGATCTTGTTGAGCACGGTCAGGCACGGCACTTCGGCTGCCCCGATTTCGGCAAGGACCCGTTCGACCTGCAGCACCTGCTCGTCGCGGTCCGCAGCCGATGCGTCGACCACGTGCAGGAGAAGGTCCGCCTCGGCCGTCTCCTCCAGCGTTGCCTGGAATGCGTCGACGAGCTGGTGCGGGAGGTCGCGCACGAATCCGACCGTGTCGGAAAGCACGATCTGGGCGCCCTCGGGCAGGCGCACCCGCCGACTGAGGGTGTCGAGCGTGGCGAAGAGCTGATCCGCGGCGAAAGTGCCGGCGCGGGTGAGTGCGTTGAACAGCGTCGACTTGCCCGAGTTGGTGTAACCGACCAGCGACACGGAGAAGACATCGCGGCGCTGGCGCGCACGGCGCCGGTTGCGGCGCTGTTTGCGGATCTGCTCGAGTTGCGCGCGCAGTCGGCGCACGCGAATCCCGAGCATTCGGCGATCCAGTTCGATCTGTTTCTCGCCCGGTCCGCCGCGCACGCCGATGCCGCCGCGCTGGCGCTCGAGGTGGGTCCAGCCGCGCACGAGCCGCGCCGACAGATGTTCCAGACGCGCGAGTTCGACCTGCAGCTTGCCCTCGTGGCTGCGGGCGCGCCGCGCGAAAATGTCGAGGATCACTTCCGGGCGATCGAGCACCGGAACGCCCCAGTGCTCGCCCAGATTGCGCTGCTGCACGGCCGAGAGTTCCTGGTCGAACACGACGACCCCGACATCCTCGGCGCGAATCCGCTCAAGCAGCGCGTCGGCCTTGCCGCTGCCGATGAAGAACTCCGAATCCTGGCGATTGCGCCGGCACACTTCGCGTCCGATCGTCACGAAACCGGCGGAGCCCGCCAAAGCCGCCAGTTCATCCAGGGATTCTTCGGCCGCGCGGCCGGGTCCGAACACGACCCCGACCAGCAGACAGCGGGGCGCCGGGGTGGAGGGGTTCGCGCTCAGTTTTCCGGGCTCTCTTGCTCAAAGCTCACCGGGCGCCCGGGCACCACGGTCGAGATCGCGTGCTTGTAGACCATCTGCGTCACGGTATTGCGCAGCAGCACCACGTATTGGTCGAACGAATCGATATGCCCCTGGAGCTTGATCCCGTTGACCAGGTAGATCGACACGGGGACATGCTCGCGGCGCAGCATGTTCAGGAACGGGTCTTGTAGAAGTTGCCCTTTGTTACTCATGACGGCTCCGTCTGTTGTTATGTTTTGGTTCTTGATCTGTCCCGATCGGCCGCACAGCGCCGGGCTCGAAACGAGAATTCACTGTACCGCAAAATGGTGGCGATGACCGCGATTTCAAGGGCATCAGCGTTCCGCGTAGGGGTTTCGTCCGACGCGGAACTCGATGCGCAGCGGCGTGCCCTCGAGCGCGAAGCGCTCGCGGAACCACCCCTCGAGGTAGCGTCGGTATGAGGGCGGCACCGCATCGAGCGCGCTGCCGTGGATGACGACCACCGGCGGGTTGCGCCCCCCCTGATGCGCGTAGCGCAGCTTGGGTCGGATGGGCCCGCGTCGCGGCGGCGCCTGGCGCTCAACCGCCTCGATCATCGAGCGCGTCAGTTCCGGGGTGCGCAGATCGCGCATCGCCGCCGCGTAGGCCGCATCGACCGAACGCATCAACGACCCGACTCCCGTGCCGCGCCGGGCCGAGATGTAGTGGACTTTCGCGAAGAGCAGGAAGTGGAACTTGCGCTGCAGTTCCGTCTTGATCCGGTCACGCCCGCCCGCGGCGATGCTGTCCCACTTGTTCACCGCAATCACCAGCGCGCGCCCCGCCTCGAGCAGATAGCCGGCGATGCTCGCGTCCTGCTCGGAAATGTCCTGCAACGCGTCGATCATCAGCACGCACACGTTGCTGTCTTCGATGGCCTGCAAGGTCTTGATGACCGAGAACTTTTCGATGGTTTCGATCACCTTGCCGCGGCGACGCAGCCCCGCGGTGTCGACCAGCGTGTACGGGCGCCCGGCGCGCTCGAAGTCGATGGCGACCGCGTCGCGCGTGGTGCCGGGCTGGTCGAAGGCGATCAGCCGTTCCTCGCCGAGCAGCGTGTTGATGAGCGTCGACTTGCCCGAGTTCGGTCGCCCAACGACGGCCACCCGGATCCGGCGCGGCCCTTCGGGTTCGGGTGCCGGGGCGCCGTCGGGCGTCGCGGATTCGTCTCCGAAATCCGCCTCGTCGACGATCTCTTCTACCGGCCCCGGGAACTCCTCCAACGCAATCTCGAACAGGTCGCGCACCCCGTCGCCATGTGCCGAGGAGATCGCCAGCGGGTCGCCGAGCCCCAATTCATGGAATTCGGCGGCCACCTGGGCACGCGGCATTCCCTCGGTCTTGTTGACCGCGATGATCGTGCGCCGCGCATTGCGGCGCAATTCCACGGCGATCTCCATGTCGCGCCCGGTCAGCCCGTCGCGACCGTCGACGACGAAGATCACCACGTCGGCCTCCAGCACCGCCTGGCGGGCCTGGCGGGCCATCTCGACGAGGATTCCGGTCTTGACCACCGGCTCGAAGCCACCGGTATCGATGACGATGAACGGCTTCTCGAGCGCCCGGCCCCGGCCGTACTGACGGTCCCGGGTCAATCCGGGAATATCGGCCACCAGCGCAGCGCGTGAGCGCGTCACCCGATTGAAGAGCGTCGATTTTCCGACGTTGGGTCGTCCGACCAGCGCGACGACCGGCAGGCGCCTCACAGTCAGCGCACCCCGATCGCGAACAGTGCGCCGGCGCTGGTCTGCACCACGGCCAGGTCGCCCACGCGCACCGGCTGCGCGACGATCGCCGAACCGTCCGTGGCGAGGCGACCCACCCGTTTTCCGTCGGTGCGCGCCAGCAGGTGCACGGTGCCGCTCGCATCTCCCACGACGAGCACCTCACCGAGCAGCAGCGGCGCCGAAAGCGCGCGCCGTGCAAGGCTATCCTCGCGCCACAGCGCCGCGCCGCTGCGCGAGAGCGCGTGCACGTGGCCGCGGTCGTCCGCAACCGCCACGACCCGCGCGTCGCTGTCCAGTCCGCCGACGGCCTCGATGTCGCGCGACCACAGCGATCGACCGCTTGCCGCGTCGAAGCACGCAACCCGTCCGAGGAAGGTGGCGGCGCACACTTCCGTGCCCGACAGGCGCGGGGCACCGAGCACGTCCGCGATCCGTTCAATTTCGTTGGAGCCGCGCGGCGCGGAGACCGCCGCCTCCCAGCGCACGGCGCCGTTCTCGAGCGCCAGCGACAGCAGGCGACCGCCGGGCAGTCCGACGTAGGCCCCGAGCGCATCGATCACGACCGACGCCGTCTGTTGCAGCACCAGCGGCGGGTTCTGCCGCGAAAAGGCCCAGCGCCGCTTGCCCGTTTCGGCTTCAAACGCGAGAACACGATTGTCGCTGGTGCGCGCGATGACCAGATTCATGCCCACCGCAGGCACCGAGGTCACCGCCGCGCCCGTCGGCGCAGACCACTTGCTGCGCCCTTGGGCGTCGTAGGCGTGCAAAACGCCGTCGCGATCGGCGATGACGGTCAGCGACCCGTCACTGCCGGCACCGGTGGCCGCCCCCTTCTCGGAGACCGTGCGCCAGATCACGCCGCCTGTGGCGGAGTCGATGCGCGCCACGGCACCGTCGCGTGCGACCGCGAACACGCTGCCTGCGGCCACCGAGGGCTGAAAGCCGCTCCCGCCGCCGCGCAGCGACACCGACCACGCGAGCTGCGCGCGGTTCTCGGCGAGCGGCGCGAGTTCCGGAATCTTGGGCTTGCCCGACCACGGCCACAGGCTCGAGCAGCCGCTCAACGTCAGGGCGAGCGACGCCGCGCCCAGCGCAGCCAGTGCCGCGCGCCGCTTCATGATCCCGCGCCCTCGAGCGCGTCGATCTTGAGTTGCACCAATGAACGCAGCGTACTCGTGGCGCCGAGCTTCTCGAGCGCCTCACGATAGGCTGCGCGCGCCGGTTCCGTCTGGCCCTGCGCGACGAGGATGTCGCCGCGGCGATCCGCGTACATTCCCGCGAAGGCGCCCGAAGGCGCAGCCTCGAGCAGCTTCAGCCCGGCATCGTACGCCTTCTCGTCGAGCAGAATCCCGGCCAGACGCAGTCGCGCCGCGTGGCGAAACTCGACATCCGAGGCGTTGTCGATCGCCCATTGGAGCGGCGCCTTGGCGGCCCTCAGGTCGTCGGCATCGAAATACGCGCGCGCCGCGACCAGCGCCGCCATCGGGGCATAGGTGGAACGACCGTAGTCCCCGAAGATCGTGCCCGCGTATTCCTTCACCTTCGCGATGTCCTTCGCGTCGGCAGCCGCGCGCAGCCGCTCGTAGACCTGGGCCGCCTGACCGGCCTGGCGCACCTCCCACCATCCCCACGCACGCCAGGCCGCGACAGCGAGCATCACGACCGTGATCACGGTGAGAATGAAGTTTCCGTACTTGTTCCAGAATGCACGCAACTCGTCGAGTTGTTCCTGCTCTTGAAGATCGTAGGCCATCGCCCCTAAACCCCTTTCACTTTCAAATGCCTTCGTTGTCGGCGGCAAGCAGCGCGCCGACGACCCGATCGGCCAGCGCGTCGAGCGCGACCGTCTCCTGGCGAGACGCGCCGGGTCCGCCCGGGGCGCGCAGCCACTTCATCGAAACCTCGCCACGCGCGAGTTCTTCCTCGCCCGCAATCACCGCGAAGCGCGCCCCGCTGGCGTCAGCGCGCTTGAACTGCGACTTGAAACTCCCTCCGCCGCAGTGCAGGATCACCGCCAGCCCGACGTCGCGCATGCGCTCGGCCACCTGCAGGGCCGGCCCCAGCGCCGCGCCCCCCATGTGAACGACGTAGACGTCGCACCTCGCACCCGCCTCGTCGGGATGCGTGCGCCGCATCCGTTCGAGCACCCGCTCGACACCGATCGCGAATCCACATGCCGGCGCCGCATTGCCGCCGAGCATCGCGATCAGCGGATCGTAGCGCCCGCCGCCGCAAATCGTCAGCCCGTCGTCGGTGACCCACTCGAACACGGTCAGATTGTAATAGTCCAGGCCGCGCACCAGTCGCGGATTGATCCGATACGCGACGCCACGTGCGTCGAGCAGCTGCTGGACGCCCGCGAAATGCGCCTGTGACTCGGCGCCGAGGAACTGGTCGAGGCGCGGAGCGGCCTCGACGAGCGCCTGCATCGCCGGGTTCTTCGTGTCGAGAATCCGCAACGGGTTCGTGTGCAGGCGCCGGCGCGCATCGGCGTCCAGCTGCTCCGCGTGCGCATCGAAATGCGCAATCAGCGCCGCGCGGTGCGCGTTGCGCTCGCCGGCCTGGCCCAGGGAGTTGATCTCGAGCGCCACGCCGGTGAGGCCCAGCTCGTCCCAGAGCCGCTTCCCGAGCAGGATCACCTCGGCGTCCGCATCCGGCCCCGCGAAGCCCATCGCCTCGGCACCGACCTGATGAAACTGGCGATAACGCCCCTTCTGCGGGCGCTCGTGACGGAACATCGGCCCGTCATACCAGAGCCGCTTGGGCCCGTCGTAGAGCAGGTTGTGCTCGATCACCGCGCGCACCACCCCGGCGGTGCACTCGGGGCGCAGCGTGAGCGCCTCGCCGTTCAACGCGTCGGTGAAGGAGTACATCTCCTTCTCGACGATGTCGGTCACTTCGCCGATGCCACGCACGAAGAGCGGCGTCGGCTCGACGATCGGGGTGCGAATCCGGCGATATCCGTAGGCGCGCATCACCGCCGCGACGGCGTCCTCGAAGCGCTGCCACCACGGTTCGTCGTCCGGCAGCACGTCGTTCATGCCGCGCACGCCCTGAATTCTTTCTGCCTTGCCCATTGCCCGCCTGTCTTCCAATGCCCGCTCGCGCCTCAGCCCGCCGGCCGCGCGTCGGTGGCCTGCGCCGCGCCGTAGCGCCGCGCCACGTATTCCTCGACCAGCGCCTCGAACTCCTCGGCGATGCGCTCTCCCTTGAGCGTCACCGTGCGCTGGCCGTCGACAAACACCGGCGCCACCGGCGCCTCACCGGAACCCGGCAGCGAGATGCCGACATCCGCATGCGCACTCTCGCCCGGCCCGTTGACCACGCAGCCCATCACCGCGACCTGCATCGTTTCCACTCCCGGGTAGCGTCCCCGCCACAGCGGCATCTGGCGCCGCAGGTACGCCTCGATGCGGGCAGTGAGTTCCTGGAAGTAGGTGCTGCTCGTGCGTCCGCAGCCCGGGCACGCAGTGACCTGCGGCGTGAAGGCGCGCAAACCCATCGTCTGCAGGATCTCCTGCGCGACCACCACCTCACGGGTGCGCGGCCCGCCCGGATCGGGCGTGAGCGAAACGCGGATCGTATCGCCGATGCCCTCCTGGAGCAGGACCGCCAGCGCCGCGCTCGAGGCGACGATCCCCTTGGACCCCATGCCCGCCTCGGTCAGTCCCAGGTGCAGCGGATAGTCGCAACGCCGCGCGAGTTCGCGATAGACCGCGAGCAGGTCCTGAACCTGCGAAACCTTCGCCGAAAGAATGATCGCGTCGCCCGGCAGGCCGAGTTGTTCGGCGCGAGCGGCGCTGTCGAGCGCCGAGGTGACCAGCGCCTCGCGCATCACCTGGCGCGCTTCCCAGGGCACGCGACGCGCCGCGTTCTCGTCCATCAGGCGCGCCAGCAACTGCTGGTCGAGGCTGCCCCAGTTCACCCCGATGCGAACCGGCTTGCCGAGTCGGCAGGCGATCTCGATCATCTGTGCGAAATTGTCGTCGCGGCGGCTTCCGGCCCCGACATTGCCCGGGTTGATCCGGTATTTGGACAGCGCCTGTGCGCACTCCGGATAGCGGCTGAGGAGCTTGTGTCCGTTGAAGTGAAAGTCACCCACCAGCGGCACGTCGACCCCCATCCTGTCGAGCTGCGCGCGGATGGCCGGGACCGCGGCGGCGGCTTCGCCCGTGTCCACCGTGATGCGCACGACTTCGGAGCCGGCCTGCGCCAGTTCCTTGACCTGAATGGCCGTGCCGATGGCGTCGGCCGTATCGGTGTTGGTCATCGACTGGACCCGCACCGGCTGCGTCCCGCCGACGATCACGCTGCGCGCGCCCCACCGGATCGTCACCGCGCGCGTGCCGCGCCGGGCCGCCGGCCCGATCGCCATGGGCTCGAAATCCTCCGTCATCGCGTCACTCGACGCTCAGTCGGGCAACGCCGGAGGGCGCGGCGGGCTGCAGCGTGACGGCCCGGCCGGCGCGTTCGAGCCGTACATGCGCCGCGTTGCCGATCACGAGGGA
>JAGXFR010000037.1 GCA_024637155.1 Burkholderiaceae bacterium
CGCCGCCGCTGCAATGAGCACGGCGCCCTCCCCCGTGGCGCAGCGGCGACGCATCGGCGTGCTGGGCGGCAGCTTCGATCCGGTCCACGTAGGCCACCTCGCGCTGGCGCGCGCGGCGCAGACGGCGCTGCGACTCGACGAGGTCCGCTTCGTGCCCGCAGGCATCGCCTGGCAGAAGGACGGCGCCACCGCGAGCGCAGCGGACCGCCTCGCAATGCTGCGCGTCGCCGTCGGCCGGCACCCGGGCTGGACAATCGACGAGTGCGAACTGCGCCGCGCGGGGCCCAGCTATACGATCGACACGCTGCGCGAACTGCGCGCCGCGCTCGGTCCGCAGCCTGCGCTCATTCTCCTGCTCGGCGGCGACCAGTTTCGCAATCTTGCCACCTGGCGCGCATTCGATGAACTTGCCCGCCACGCCCATATCGCCGTGACGCAGCGCGGACCGGGCCGTTTCAGCGACCTGCCCGAGCCGCTCGAGACACTGCTCGCGCAGCGCGGCCGCGACGCCCTGCCCGACGCGCCGGCAGGCAGCATCGTCTTTTTCACCATGCCGCCGGTGGCGGTTTCCTCGAGCGGGATCCGCGCGCAACTGGCCGCCGGAGAGCGTCCGGAATCCCTGTTGCCGCCGGGCGTTCTCGACTATATTGAAAACAGGCACCTCTACAGCGGGAGATGAGCACACGGATGGAACTACGCAAGCTGCAAAGCATCGTCGTCGATGCCATTGATGATCTCAAGGGACAGGACGTTCGCGTCTTCAACACGACCGCACTCACGGGATTGTTCGACCGGGTGGTGATCGCCAGCGGCACCTCGAACCGCCAGACGCGCTCGATGGGCGGACACGTTCGCGACAAGGTCAAGGAGGCCGGTGGCGACGTGCTCTCGGTCGAGGGCCAGGAAACCGGCGAGTGGGTGCTCGTGGATCTGGGAGACATCGTCGTTCATGTGATGCAGCCCTCGATCCGCGCCTATTACAACCTCGAGGAGATCTGGGGCAGCAAGCCGGTGCGCGTGAAGATCGGTGCCGCCAAGCCCAAGTCCAAGCCCAAGTCCAAGCCCAAGCCCAAGCCCAAGCCCAAGCCCAAGGCTACGGCCAAGCCAAAGCCCAAACCTGCGGCCAAGCCCAAGACCACCGCCAAGCCCAAGACCACCGCCAAGCCCAAGACCGCGGCCAAAGCCAAAGCCGCACCCGAAGTCGAAGCAACACCCAAACCCAGGGCCAAGCCAAAGCCCAGGACCAAAGCCGCGGCCACGGGCACGACGGCGCGCAAGCGCACCACCGGCGCCAAGGCGCACTGAACCCGGCTGGCGGGAGGATCGATGCTGATCCGGGTCATCGCGGTGGGTACCCGGATGCCGGGCTGGGTGGACGAGACCGTGGCGGATTACGCGCACCGCCTGCCCCCCGAAATCCGGACCGAGTGGCGCGAAGTGCGCGCCGAACCGCGCACGCGCAGTGCCGACGCCGCACGCTGGATGGCGCGCGAGGCCGATCGCATGCGCGCCGCGCTCCCGGATGGCGCGCACATCGTCGCCCTTGACGAGCGCGGCGAGGACCTGGACACCATGCGTCTGGCGCGCGCGCTGGGTCGCTGGCGCGATCAGGCCCGTCCGGTGGCGATCCTGATCGGCGGACCCGACGGGATCGACCCCGAACTCAAGGCCGCGGCCCACGAGACGATCCGCCTGTCGAGCCTCACGCTGGCGCACGCCATGGTCCGCGTGCTGCTCGCCGAGCAGCTGTTTCGCGCCTGGTCAATCCTCGCCGGCCACCCCTACCATCGTGCCTGAGCCCCCGGCAACGCGCGCCGCGATGAGTTCGGAATTCATCTATCTCGCCTCGAAGAGCCCGCGCCGCGCGGAGCTGCTGCGCCAGATCGGCGTGCGCTTCGAACTGCTGCTCTTCGACGACGACGCCGCCGCCGAAGCGCTGGAGCACCCGATCCCCGGGGAGACCCCGGCCGACTACGTCCTGCGGGTGACAATCGCCAAGGCCCACGCCGCCCTGGCACGACGCGCCGAGCGCGGGCTCACTCCGGCACCGATCCTCACGGCCGACACGACCGTCGTGCTCGGCTCCCGGATCCTGGGCAAGCCGGCCACGCGCGCGGAGGCCGCGGCCATGCTCGGCGCCCTGAGCGGACGCACCCACCGGGTGCTCACCGCCGTGGCACTGGCGCGCGGCACGCGGATCGTTCATGCGCTGAGCCGCTCGCGCGTTCGCTTCGCGCGCATCTCGGCGGCGCAGATCGCCGACTACGTGGCGAGCGGCGAGCCGATGGACAAGGCGGGCGCTTATGCCGTTCAGGGCGCGGCGGCGCGCTTCATCCGGCGAATCGACGGCAGCTACTCCGGTATCATGGGTCTGCCGCTCCACGAAACCGCGCAGCTGCTGCGGGACACCGGCGCCGGATGGTGACGATGTCGAACGAAGAAATCCTGATCAACCATACGGCCCACGAGACGCGCGTCGCGATCGTCGCGCAGGGCGCCGTGCAGGAACTGCACGTCGAACGCGCGTCGGCGCGCGGCATGGTGAGCAACATCTACCTCGGCAAGGTTTCGCGCGTGCTCCCGGGCATGCAGTCGGCCTTCATCGACATCGGACTGGAACGAGCGGCGTTCCTGCATGTCGGTGACCTGTGGCAGTCGCGCGCCCACGAGCCGCTCCAGGTGCTTCCGATCGAGAAGACGCTCTTCGAGGGACAGCCCTTGCTGGTGCAGGTCCTCAAGGACCCGCTGGGCACCAAGGGGGCGCGGCTCACCACGCAGATCAGCATCGCCGGACGGCTGCTCGTCTACTTGCCGCAGGATCCGCACATCGGCGTTTCGCAGCGCATTGAGGACGAGTCCGAGCGCGCTGCGCTGCGCGCGCGCCTCGCCGCGCTGATTCCGCCGGAGGAGAAAGGCGGCTTCATCATCCGCACCTCGGCCGAGGCCGCCGAGAGCGCCGAGATGCAGGCTGATCTCGTTTACCTGCGCACGTGTTGGCAGGAAATACTCGCGGCCAGCCGGCGCGGCATCGTTCCGGCGCTGCTCTATCAGGGATTGAGCCTGAGCGAACGGGTGCTGCGTGACCTCACCACCGAACAGACCGAAGGAATCGTCGTCGACGCGGAGGCGGAACTTGCGCGTCTGCGCGCCTTCGCCGCCACCTATTCTCCCGAGACCGGGGCGCTGCTGCGCGGCTACCGCGGCGAGCTGCCGCTCTTTGACGTGCACGGCGTCGAGGATGAGATCGAGCGCGCGCTCTCGCGCCGCGTCGATCTGAAATCCGGCGGCTACCTGGTGATTGATCAGACTGAGGCGCTGGTGACCGTCGACGTCAACACGGGCGGATTCGTCGGCGGGCGCAGCTTCGACGACACCGTCTTCAAGACGAACCTCGAGGCCGCGCACGCGATCGCGCGCCAGCTGCGGCTGCGCAATCTCGGCGGCATCATCGTGATCGACTTCATCGACATGGTGAGCGAAGCACACCGGGAGGCGGTGCTCACGGAACTGCGCCGCGCGCTCGCCCGGGATCGCACCCGCTCGAGCGTCAGCGGCTTCACCACGCTCGGGCTCGTCGAGATGACCCGCAAGCGCACCCGCGAGTCGCTCGCGCATCTGCTCTGCGAACCCTGCCCGACCTGCGCGGGCACGCGCGAACTCAAGACGGCGCGCACGATCTGCTATGACATCCTGCGCGAGATTCGTCGCGAAGCGACCCAGTTCAATCCGCGCGAGTTCCGCCTGATGGCCTCGCAGGCCGTCATCGATCTCTTCCTCGAGGAAGAGGCGCAACCGCTCGCGGCGCTCGGCGACGCGATCGGGAAGGCCATCGCGCTCTACGTCGAGCCCGGCTACAACCCCCAGCAGTACGACATCATTCTGACCTGAGGGCTGGCGTCACGGCGGCCCGGTGCGCCCGAACACCAGGCGCGCGGCACAGAGATCCTCGAGCGCGGTCCCGACCGACTTGAAGAGCGTCACCTCGTCACGCGACCGGCGACCGGGATGACGCTCGCTCGCCAGATCGGCGAGCTCGCCGCGAATTTTCTCGCGCGTGATGGTGCCGTTGGCGAGCGGCTGCAGCAGGTCGCCGGCTTCCGCGAGCGCACCGGCGCAGGTGTCGACGAAGATCTCCGCGCGCGCCACCAGTTCGTCGTCGCTCTCGCGCATGTCGCGCGTATAGGCTCCGACCAGATCGACGTGCGTGCCGGGGCGCACCAGCGCGCCACGCACCAGCGGCTCACGCGCCGTGGTGGCGCAGGTGACGATGTCGGCGCCCGCCAGACCCTCCGTCAGATCCGCCACCGGCACGGCCGCAAGACCGTCCCGCACCAGACTCGCCGCGAGTGTCGCGGCGTGTTCGAACGAACGCCCCCACACCTGAACCTGATCGATTGCCCGCACCGCGCAGTGCGCCGCGGCCAGGTACGGCGCGAGGGTGCCGGTGCCGACCACAAGCAGCCGCTTCGCGTCCGGCCGTGACAAGTAGCCCGACGCCAGCGCCGAAGCCGCGGCGGTGCGACGCAGTGTGAGCGCTTCGCCGTCGATCAACGCCAGCGGATGACCCGTGGTGCCGTCGAAGAGCACGTAGAGTGCCGAAACGCTCGCCAGTCCACGCGCGCGATTTCCCGGGAAAACCGTCACCAGCTTGACGCCGATATCGGTTCCCTCGCCCCAGGCCGGCATCAGCAGCAGGCGGTCGTCTGCGGTATTGAGCGCGTGGCTGGAGCGCACCGGCACCTCGGCCCCGGCCACGAATGCCGTGCGCAGAGCGCCGATGAGCGCCGGAAAGGGCAGCGCCGCGTGCACTTGCGCGGCGGTGATGGTGCGGATCGTTGCGGACACGGAAACTCCCGGACAGGTTGCAGACCGGATGCTACAGACATTGCCCCCGCTATACTCTGCGCGCAACGCTCGGGACGAAAAACATGCGCCAGAAAGTCGTCGTGATCGGTGGTGGCGCGATCGGCAGCGCCATCGCGTGTCTTACGCAGGGGACTCCGGGGTTCTCGGGCGAGATCACGGTCATCGAGCGCGACCCGCGCTACACGCGTGCTTCGTCGGCGCTCTCGGCGAGCTCGATCCGCCAGCAATTCTCCAGCGCGATCAACATCCGGATGAGTGCATTCGGCATCGAGTTCCTGCGTCGGGCGGGTGAACTCCTCGCCGTCGGGAACGAGCGCCCCGCAGTCGGCCTGACGGAGCAGGGCTATCTGTTCCTCGCCTCCGACTCCGGCATCGACATTCTCGAAGAGAACCACCGGCTGCAGCGAGCCAATGGCGCGGACGTCGTGTTGCTCGATCCGGCGCAATTGCGCGAACGCTTCCCGTGGCTCGCGACCGGCAGCGTGGCGATGGGTTCACTCGGCCTCTCCGGCGAGGGCTGGTTCGACGGCTACAGCCTGCTGCAGGGTCTGCGCCGCAAGGCGCGCGCGCTGGGCGTGACCTATCTTGCCGCCGAGGCCTGCGGATTCGAGCGCGACGGCGCGCGCATCGGCGCGGTGCGGCTCGCCGACGGGAGCTCCGTGGCGTGCGACGTGGTGGTGAACGCGGCGGGTCCCTGGGCGCGCGAGCCGGCGGCGTGGCTGGGCATCGAACTGCCGGTGCGCGCGCGGCGCCGCTGCGTGTTCGTCGTCTCCTGCCCGGTCCGCATCGAGGACGCGCCGCTCGTCATCGATCCGTCGGGCGTGTGGTGCCGCCCGGAGGGGAGGGATCGCTTCATTTGCGGGATCTCGCCGGACGCGGCGGACGATCCCGACGACCTGGCGCTGGAAGTCGATCACGCGCTCTTCGAGAACATCGTCTGGCCGACGCTCGCCGCACGCGTGCCCGCGTTCGAGGCCTTGCGCCTGACCGGCGCATGGGCGGGCTACTACGAATTCAACACCTTCGACCAGAACGGCATCGTCGGATTTCATCCGCAGGTGCAAAACCTGATTTTCGCCAACGGCTTTTCCGGCCACGGCCTGCAGCAGTCCCCGGCCGTCGGCCGTGGCGTGGCCGAGCTGATCGTGCACGGCGGCTACCGCACGCTGGACCTCTCGCCGCTGGCCTTCGAACGCATCGCGGCGCAGCGCGCGCTCATCGAGCGCAACGTGGTCTGAGGCGCGAACTCGCGCGCCGGATTTCCCGGCCGTGCCGCCGGGCCCGCGCCCGTCAGGCTACGAAGCCTTCTTCTCGCGCGGCAGCCGGCCGAGCAGATAGAACTCCTCGTTCGGATGCATGCTGCTTACGTTCGCCATCCGGTTGCTCAGCGCGAAAAACGCCGCGATGGCACCGATGTCCCATGCGTCCTCGTCGTCGAAGCCGTGTTCGCGCAACGCCGCATAGTCCGCTTCTCCGATCGACGCGGAATCGGTTGCCACCGTCAGCGCGAAGTCGAGCATGGCGCGCTGGCGCGGCGTGATTTCCGCCTTGGCGTAGTTCGTGGCGAGCTGGTCGGCAACCCGCGGATTCTTTGCGTAGACGCGCAGAATCGCACCGTGCGCCACCACGCAGTACAGGCACTGATTGGCGGCACTCGTGGCCACCACGATCATCTCCTTCTCGGCCTTGCTCAGCTTGTTCTCGCGCAGCATCAGCGCGTCGTGATAGGCGAAGAAGGCACGGAACTCGGCGGGCCGGCGCGCGAACTTGAGGAACACGTTCGGGACGAAACCGGCCTTGTCCTGCACCGCGAGAATCGTGTCGCGAACGTCCTCCGGAAGGTCGGCAATCTCGGGCATCGGGTAGCGATCGTGCATGGTCAGGCTCCTGTGGAAGGGAGGGCCGCCGGCACCGGAGGGCACCCGGCGAGCGGTTCCTCATTCATGCCGAAGCATACTGTATACGGTATAGGCGCGCATAGACGCCGTCACGCGCGAGCAGCTCCGCGTGGGTGCCCTCCTCCACGATGCGCCCGGCATCGAGGACGAGAATCCGGTCGGCGCGCTCGATGGTCGAGAGCCGGTGCGCGATCACCAGCGTGGTGCGGCCCCGCATCGTGTGCTCGAGCGCGGTCTGGACGTCGCGCTCGGTCTCCGAGTCGAGCGCCGATGTGGCCTCGTCGAGCAGCAGAATCGGAGCGTCCTTGAGCAGCGCGCGGGCCAGCGCGAGGCGCTGGCGCTGGCCGCCCGAAAGCCGGGCCCCGCGCTCGCCCACCGGCGCGGCGAGGCCGTCGGGGAGATTGCGCACGAAGTCCCCCAGCGCCGCGGCCTTGACCGCGGCCCAGACGCGCGCGTCGTCGGCCGGCTCGGCGGTTCCGAAGACCACGTTGTCGCGAACGCTGCCGTTGAACAGCACGATGTCCTGGCTGACCATCGCCAGTTGCGCACGCAGCCGTGCGAGGCGGATCGACCCCAGCTCGACCCCGTCGATCAGGATGCGTCCCGAAGAGGGTTCGATGAAGCGCGGCAGCATGTTCATCATCGTGGTCTTGCCGCCACCCGACAAGCCGACCAGCGCGACCACTTCTCCGGCGCGGATGGTCACGTCGAGTTCGTGCAGCGCCGCGCCCTCCGCCCCCGGGTAGACGAAACTCACTTTCTCGAAGCGCAGTTCGCCGCGCGCGCGCTCGAGCGCCACCGTGCCGCTGTCGCGCTCGTTTTCCTTGTCGATCAGCGCGAAAACGCCCTCGGCCGCGGCAAGCCCGCGCTGCAGCTGCTCGTTCACGTCGGCGAGATGCTTGAGCGGGGCGAGCAGCATCAGCATCGCGGTCACGAAGGAGACGAAACCACCCACCGTGGTCTGGTTGTTGGCCGACTGCACCAGCGCGATCGTGACCACGATCGCCACCGCCACCGACACGCACAGCTGAGTGATCGGAACCGTGGCGCTGCTCGCGATGGTGATGCGCATCGCAAAGCCGCGCAGCTTGTCGATGGTGCGCTCGAAGACGCCGCCCACCTGATCGTAGGCGTGAAAGATCTTGATCACCTTGTGGCCGTGCACCGCCTCCTCGACGACGCGGGTCAGTTCCCCCGTGTGCTGGAGATTCTCGCGATTGAGCCGGCGCATCCGCCGGCTGTACACGGTGATCACGAGCGCGATCACCGGGATCATCGCCAGCGCGATCAGCGTCAGTTGCCAGTTGAGCCAGAACAGCCAGCCGAGCAGTCCGATCACGACGAGCGAGTCGCGAATCACGACGGTCAGCGCGCGCGTGACGGCCCCGGTCACGTTGGTGACCTCGAAGACGATCTTCGAGATCAGCAGTCCCGAGGCCTCGCGCTCGAACTCGGCGGCAGGCAGGCGCATCATGCGCGCGAACATCTCGCGCCGCAGATCCACGAGCACCCGGTTGGCGACCCAGGTGATCGCGTAGCTGCTCGTAAAGGTCGCAATCCCGCGCACGAGGAAGATCCCGATCAGCACGACCGGAACGAGCCACAGCGGCCACACGCCCTTGGCCACGAAGCCGTCGTCGAGCAGGGGCTTCAACATGGCCGGGAACAGGGGTTCCGTGGCTGCCGCGACGACCATCGCGATCATCGCCACGACGAAACCGGTGCGATAGGGTTTCGTGTAGCGCAGCAGTCGCTTGTAGAGGCCGAAGCTGTTCACGCGGCACGCACTCCTTTTTCAGTACTCGACCGACACCGAACGGGGCCGCAGGCGCTCGCGCACCTCGACGAGCAGCGCGTCGTCGGGACGCACCCGCCACGGACTGCCCAGCTCCACCGCGCACCCCGCGCTCCCGTTCAGGTAGGTGATCACCACCGGCAGCGTTCCCTGCGGGCCGCCGTCACGCGCGGCGAAGGGAAACAGCACGGTGCGCAGGCCGGCGACGTCCACCCCTCCGGGCGCGACGATGCGCAACCGCTTGCCGAACTCGGTGCGCGCCCCGGTCAGATCGAGCAGGCGATCCCCGACGAAGCGCAATCCCCCCGTGTAGTCGTCCTTGCTGGCCTTGCCGAAAACGACCAGCAGTTCGTCTTCGCGAATCACGCTGCGCTGCGCGTCGAGCGTTTCGCCAAAGACCGACACGTCGAGCGACGCGGTCCCATCGTCGAGCGTGACGATGAGCATCTTGCCGCGCCGGGTCATCTGCGTGCGCTGTGCCGAGACGATCCCCGCGACCCACACCGGCTGGGGCTGCGGCTGCAGCTCCGTCAAGGGCGTGCGCGCGAAGTGACGCACCTCGTGCTCGAGGCCGCCGAAGAGGTGTCCGCTGAGGAAGAAGCCCAGCGCGCCTTTTTCCTCCTGCAGTCGCTGCCGCTCGTTCCATGGCGGCGCCGGCAGCCATTGCGGGGCAGCGGCCTGCGCCGCGTCGTCGTCGCCAAACAGGCTCACCTGGTCGATTGCCGCATCGCGTGCGTCGGCGATGTCGATCGCGCGCCCCACGTTGACCAGCAGCCGCGCGCGGTCTGGATCGGTCGCGTCGAAGGCGCCGGCCCGCACCAGCGCTTCGATCGCGCGTCGATTGACGCACTTGCGATCGATGCGCGCGCAGAAATCGTAGAGGTCGCTGAAGGGTCCCGCCTCGCGAACGGCGACGATGTTGCGCACCGCGGCTTCACCGGTTCCCTTGATCGCACCGAGCCCGTAGCGGATCGATGCGGCGTCGACGGGGTCAAAGCGAAATCCCGAGGTGTTCACGTCGGGACCCAGGACCGTGACCCCATTGGCCTTCGCGTCGGCCACCAGCATCTGCACCTTGTCCGTGTCGCCCATGTCGCACGACAGCGTCGCCGCCAGGAACTCGGACGGATAGTGCGCCTTGAGCCACGCGGTCTGGTAGGTCAGCACGGCGTAGGCAGCCGAGTGCGACTTGTTGAACCCGTACTCGGCAAACATCGCCATCAGATCGAAAAGCCGGTCAGCGAGCAACTGCGGGTAGCCGCGTTCCCCGGCCCCCGCCACGAAGGCGCCCCGGTGCGTGGCCATCTCCTCGGGTTTCTTCTTGCCCATCGCCCGGCGCAGCAGGTCGGCGCCGCCGAGCGTGTAGCCGCCAATCGTCTGCGCGATCTGCATCACCTGCTCCTGGTAGACGATCACCCCGTAGGTCGGCTCCAGGCACTTCTTCAGGTCGGGATGGAAGTAGTCGATCGTCTGCAGGCCCTTCTTGCGCAGGATGAAGTCGTCGACCATCCCCGAGCCCAGCGGCCCCGGGCGGAAGAGCGCAAGCACCGCGATGATGTCCTCGAACCGGTCGGGCTGGAGCTTCTTGAGAAGCTTCTTCATGCCCTCGCTTTCCAGCTGGAACACCGCAGTGGTGTTGGCTGCGCGCAGGATCGCGTAGGTTGGCGCGTCGTCGAAGCCGAGCCGGGGCAATTCCAGCGCGGTATCGGGATGGCGGGCACGAATGGTTTCGACAGCCAGTTCGATGCTCGTCAGGTTGCGCAGGCCGAGAAAATCGAACTTCACCAGCCCGACCGCCTCGACGTCGTCCTTGTCGAACTGGCTGATGATTCCGGAATCGGCGCCCTGCGGCCGGTAGAGCGGACAGAAGTCGGTCAGCCGGCCCGGCGCCATCAACACGCCGCCGGCGTGGGTGCCGACATTTCGCGCCAGGTCCTCGAGCGGCTCGGCCAGGGCGAACAGTTCGCGAACCTCGTCCTCGGCGTTCTCCCGGTCGCGCAGCAGCGGCTCGCGGTCGCGCGCCTTCGCCAGCGACAGCGGCTTGTTCTGCTCGACCGGAATCAGCTTGGAGAGCTGATCGCAGAAGTTGTAGCTCATGTCGAGCACGCGGCCCACGTCGCGGATCACCGCGCGCGAGGCCATCGTGCCGAATGTGGCGATCTGCGACACCGCGCGCTCACCGTACTTGCCGCGCACGTAGTCGATCACGAGGTGGCGGCGATCCTGGCAGAAATCGATGTCGAAGTCGGGCATCGACACCCGCTCGGGATTGAGGAATCGCTCGAACAGCAGGCCGTAGGGGATCGGATCGAGATCGGTGATGTCCAGCGCGTAGGCGACCAGCGATCCGGCTCCCGATCCCCGTCCGGGACCCACCGGGACGCCGTTCTTCTTGGCCCAGCCGATGAAGTCCGCCACAATCAGGAAGTAGCCCGAGAAACCCATCTTCGCGATCATCGCGCACTCGTAGGCGAGACGCTCCCCGTAGTTCACGCGCCGTTCCTCGCGTTCGGGTTCGCTGCCGGGCATCGCATCGAGTCGCCGCGCGAGCCCTTGCTCCGAGAGCTGGCGCAGGGTGTCGTCCAGCGTGATGCCCTCGGCAACCGGAAAGGCCGGCAGCTGCGGCTTGCCGAGCTCCATCTCGAGATTGCAGCGCCGTGCGATTTCGACCGCGTTGGCGAGTGCCTCCGGGAGGTCCGCAAAGGCCTCCGACATCTCCGCCTGACTCTTCAGATACTGATCCTCGGCGAAGCTGCGCACGCGCCGCGGATTGGCGAGAATCTCGCCCTGCGCGATGCACACACGCGCCTCATGCGCCTGGAACTGGCTGCGGGCAATGAACTGCACCGGGTGCGTGGCGACGACGGCCATCTCCAGCCGGCTCGCCAGCAGGGCGCTGGCGCGCGTGCAGGCTTCGTCGTCCGAACGTCCTGCCCGCTGGAGTTCCAGGTAGTAGTCTCCGCCCAATCGTCGCGCCCACCGCGTCGCCAGCTCGGCGGCCAGCGCTTCATTCCCCGCCAGCAGCGCCTGTCCGACGTCGCCCTGCGCCGCGCCCGAGAGCACGATCAGCCCGGCATTGGCGCCTTCCCCGCCCTCGTCGAACCACTCCGGGTGCAGTTCTCCGCGGCCGCGCCACTCGTTTTCGATCCAGGCCCGGCTCAGCAGGTCGCACAGGCGCAGGTACCCGACGTGATTGCGAACCAGCAGCAGGATGCGGTGCGGCCGATCCCGGTCGCGGGCATTCGTGAGCCAGCAGTCGACTCCGAGCAGCGGCTTGACGCCGCGGGCGCGGGCCGCCTTGTAGAACTTGATCCAGCCGAATACGTTGGCCAGGTCGGTGATGGCCACCGCGGGCTGCCGGTCGGCCACCACCGCGTCCACCAGCGCGCCGAGTCGTACGATCGAATCACTGATCGAGAACTCGGTGTGCGTGCGCAGATGGACGAAGCGGGGTTCGGTCATGGGGTGTCGCGTGGACGGGCGCAGAAAAGGCGCCAGATCGGCCCCGTTGGGGGCCTCGGTATCGGTAGAATTCTACCCGCTCGACCCCGGACCCTCCATGACGACCGAAACCCGCGCGCCCGATCCATTCGAACACGCCGTGCTCGCCCGCGTACGCCACCGCCGCGCGGCGCTGACGATGGTGTTCAGCGCGCTGTGCTGGAGCAGCGCCGGGGTGCTGATCCGCCAACTGGATCGTGCGGATGGAGTCGAACTGACATTCCTGCGCAGCCTGTTCTGCGCGATTGCGGTGATCGCCCTTCTCGCGTGGCGTCGGCGGGGCAACCCGTTCGCACCCGTGGTCGCGATGGGCTGGCCCGGCCTGATCTCAGGGACGATGTGGGCGGTGATGTTCACGGCATTCGCCATCGCCGTCACCCGCACAACCGTGGCGAACACGCTGCTGGTGATGAGTCTCGCGCCCTTCCTCGCGGCGGTGCTCGGCTGGATCGTGCTGCGCGAGCGCCTGATCCGCCGCACCTGGCTGGCGATCGCCGCCGCGGCATTCGGGATCTGGTGGATGGTGCGCGAAGGCGTATCCGGCGACGGACTGGTCGGGATGATGATCGCGACGGCCGTGCCCTTCGCCTCGGCAATCAACATCGTCACGCTGCGCAAGCTCCATACCCGCGTCGACCTGATGCCCGCGGTGCTCGTCGGCGCAGTGATTTCGTTCGTCGCGATGGCGCCCTTCGCCCTGCCCTTTACCCCGTCGCCGCGCGACGTGGCGATCATCGCGTTTCTCGGGTTCTTCCAGCTCGCGTTGCCCTGCATGCTGATGGTGCGCGCCACCCGCTTCCTGTCGCCCCACGAGGTGGCGCTGATCGCACTGCTCGAAGTCGTCCTCGGCCCCATCTGGGCCTGGCTGTGGGCGGGCGAGGCGATGGCGGCGGCAACGATCCAGGGCGGCCTGATCGTGATCATCGCGCTGGTCGCGAACGAGTTCTTCGGAACTTCGCGCGCAGCGGCGGTGGCGGGACCGACCTGATTCCCACGGGGCACACCCGCGCGCGGCTCAGGCGCGGGCCGTAACCAGCTTCCTCGCCACTTCGGCAAAACCCGCCCCGCAGGGCGCTTCGGTGACCCAGGTGGGCAGGTGCGCGATGCGCCCCCGATACTGCGCCACGTTGGCCACCCCCACTGAATTCGGCAGGTAGCCGAACATCGGCGCATCGTTGGGCGAGTCCCCGACGAATGCGCAATGCGCACGGTCCACGTCAAGATCCATTGCGTAGCGCTCGCGCATCATGGCGCGTGCCATCGTGAGTTTGTCGTAGTCGCCGAACCAGCCGTTGACATGAATCGAGCTGACCTTGGAGGTCATCCCCGCTTCCTCCATCAATGCCACGATCCGGTCGATCGCGGCCTCGGGCAGCGGCGCGACATCCTCGCGAAAATCGATCGCCAGGTCGTAGAGGCGGCAGAACTGGTCGGAAGCGAGCGCGCAGCCGGGCACCTCGCGCAAAATGCGCGCGCCGATCGCGCCAAGCCGGCCGGACTGGGCCTGTCGTGCGGCATCGTCGAGCTGGTGGCGCGCGCGCAGCTTTCCCGCGACGCGGTCGTACCAGTAGTAAAAAGCGCCGTTCTCGCCGATCACACCGTCCACCGGCCACATCCGCGCGATGTGGTCACACCATCCGGCCGGCCGCCCCGTGGTCAGGATCACGCGGATTCCGGCACCCTGCAGCGCTTCAAAGGCTGCGTAGGCCTCGGCGGTGAGGCGGCCGTCGGTGGTCACCGTGTCGTCGATGTCGGCAAACACGGTGTGGATCGCGGCCGCGGCGGCGCGCGGCATTTGCGCGAGCGGTTGCATGGTCATCGGTGTGCTCCGGCGCGGCATCGAGCGGCCGATTGTAGCCGCGCGCGGGATTCAGGGCAGATCGAAGGCCAGCACTTCGGCGCCCTCGCCGGCGTCCAGCGAGAGCCGCTCCTCGCGCGTCAGCGCCGCGGCGTCTCCCGCCACCAGCCGCTCACCGTTGACCTGCAACGCGCCGCGCGCGACATGCACCCAGACCCGGCGCCGGTCGCCAATCGCGAGTTCCGCGCGCTCGTCGCCGTCGAAGAGCCCGGCGTGGATGCGCGCATCCTGGTGGATGCGCACCGAACCGTCCCTGCCGTCCTCGGAAGCGATCAGCGCGAGCCGGCCACGCTTCGCGGCATCCTCGACTCGACGCTGCTCGTAGCCCGGATCGATGCCCGGCTGCGCCGGCTCGATCCAGATCTGCAGCAGGTGCGTGGTGCTCTCGGAGTTCGGGTTGACTTCGGAGTGCCGGACGCCCCGGCCCGCGCTCATGCGCTGCACGTCGCCCGGCCGGATCACCGAACCGTTGCCCATGCTGTCGCGGTGCGCGAGTTCACCCGCGAGGATGTAGGTGACGATCTCCATGTCCCGGTGCCCGTGCTCACCGAAGCCGGTGCCCGGCGCCACCCGGTCCTCGTTGATGACGCGCAGCGCGCCGAAGCTCAGGTGCGCGCGATCGTAATAGCTGCCAAAGGAAAAAGTGTGCCGTGCCTGGAGCCAGCCGTGGTCGACGAAACCCCGCTCTTCGCTGCGTCGTATGTGCATCATGTCCTGCCCTCCCGCTGCGGCTTGCATCGCCGCGAACCGCATCCATTATGATCAGCGGCGATGATCCCGACCGCGAAAACCCCTGCTGACCGCGCCGGTGCCCGATGGCCACGCGCACGCCACGGGTGACTGCGCCGGTGGGTCAGTACGTCGGGCGTTTCGCCCCGTCGCCCACCGGCGCACTGCACGCGGGCTCGCTCGTTGCCGCACTCGCCAGCTACCTGGATGCGCGCGCCCACGGCGGGCGCTGGCTGCTGCGCATCGAGGATCTCGACCCGCCCCGCGAAGTACCGGGCGCGGCGGAAGGAATCATCGCAGCGCTCCTGCGCATGGGCTTCGAGCCCGACGGACCGGTGGTGCGCCAGAGCGAACGCGGCCCTGCCTACGAGGCTGCGTTCGAGCGGCTGCAGGCGGCGGGCTGGATTTACCCGTGCGCGTGCAGCCGCCGGGAGATCGCCGATTCGCAGCTGCGTCCGGGCGCTCCCGGGGCGGAACTCGTTTATCCCGGCACCTGCCGGCACGGCCTTCCCGCGGGACGCGCGGTGCGGGCGTGGCGGGTGCGGGTGACCGACGAACCGATCCCCTGGGGCGACCGACCGGCCCGATACCGTGGCGGACAAACCCAGCACACGGTGCTGGCGCGCGAGCTGGGCGACTTCGTGGTGCGCCGCGCCGACGGGCCGCCGTGGGCCTATCAGCTCGCGGTGGTCGTCGACGACGCCTGGCAGGGGGTGACCGACATCGTGCGCGGCGCGGATCTCGTCACCTCGACCGCACGCCAGGCGCACCTGTGCCGGCTGCTGGGCTGCCCGCCCCCGCGCACGCTACACGTGCCGGCGGTGCTGGCGCCCGACGGGCAGAAGCTCTCGAAGCAGACCGGGGCCGTGCCGATCGACCCCGAGCGGCCGCGCCCGGCGCTCGACGCAGCGCTGGTGCACCTCGGCATCACGCCTCCCGCGGGGCGCACGATGGCGGGGTTCTGGCCCGCCGCAATCGCCGGCTGGCGCTGCTCACGCTGGAGCGAGCGCTAGCCCCGCCGAACCCCGGTTCGCAGAGAGAATCAGTTGCATTTGCGGCCGCGAATGCTAAATTGACTGTACTGTGCGGCGCCATGCCGCCGCGCACCAGGGATTGGTGTACACAACGAAAACGGAGACATGACAAGATGAACGCAATTCGAATCAGAATCATCGCCAGCAGTCTGGCCGCGTCGGCAGCACTGCTCGCCACGCCGGCGGCGCACGCCGGCAAGACCGTCGATGCGATCAAGGCCCGCGGCCAGCTAGTCTGCGGCGTCAACACCGGCCTCGCCGGCTTCTCCGCCGCGGACAGCCAGGGCAAGTGGAGCGGGCTCGACGTCGACGTCTGCCGCGCCATCGCAGCGGCCATGCTGGGCGACCCTGAGAAGGTCAAGTGGGTGCCGCTCAACGCCACGCAGCGCTTCACCGCACTGCAATCCGGCGAAGTCGACATCCTATCGCGCAACACGACCTGGACGCTCACCCGCGACGCATCGCTGGGCCTGAATTTCACGGCAACGACCTACTACGACGGGCAGGGCTTCATGGTGCCCACCAAGCTCAACGTGAAGAGCGCCAAGCAGTTGAAGGGTGCCACCGTCTGCGTGCAGTCGGGAACGACCACCGAGAAGAACCTGACCGACTATTCGCGGGCAAACAAGCTCGACATAAAGCCGGTTGTGTTCGAGAAGGTTGAGGCCGCCACCGGCGCGTATTTCGCCGGGCGCTGCTCCGCCTACACCACGGACGCGTCGGGTCTCGCCTCGGTGCGCAACAAGGAGGCGCAGAATCCGAAGGACCACGTGATCCTGCCGGAACTCATCTCCAAGGAACCGCTCGCCCCGGTCGTGCGCCGTGGGGACGACGAATTCTTCGGGATCGCCAAATGGGTCATCTACGGCCTGATCGAAGCCGAGGAATATGGGATCACCCAGGCCAACGTCGCGCAACTGGCCAGGACGAGCACGGATCCGGTGGTGATGCGCATCCTGGGCACGAGCGAGGATACCGGCAAGCTGCTCGGGCTCGACAAGGAGTGGATGGCGCGCGCGATCAAGGCCGTGGGCAATTACGGCGAGATCTTCGAGCGTAACGTCGGCCCGAACACGGCGCTGGGCCTGCCGCGCGGCACCAATGCGCAATGGAACGAAGGTGGCCTGATGTACGCGCCACCCGTACGCTGAGCCCTGCACGTCCCAGCCGACGCGCCCGAAACGGGGTGCGTCGGCGCTTGCGCGCCTGAGAGGGACCCACGATGCCCGATCGAGCACCACCGAAGCGCCGCGACTGGTCCTGGCGCAGCCAGGCTTTTCGCGGCCTGATCTACCAGGTTCTGGCCGTCACGCTGATCGGCCTGGGCGTCTGGTATCTGGCGCACAACACGCTGGCCAACATGGAAGCCCGCGGCATCCAGAGCGGCTTCGACTTCCTGCTGCAGCCGGCGGGCTTCGACATCGGCGAGTCGGTCATTCCCTACGATGCGCTGGACCCCTACTGGTCCGCATTTCTCGTCGGCATTCTCAACACGCTGCGCGTGGCGATCATCGGCGTGGTGCTGGCGACCCTGATCGGCACGGTGCTGGGCATTGGCCGCTTCTCGCGCAACGCGCTGGTGCGGGGCTTCTGCTACGGCTACGTCGAACTGTTCCGCAACATCCCGGTGTTGCTGCAGCTGCTGATGTGGTACCTGCTGTTCGCGGACGTATTCCCGGCCATCGCGGACGCACTGTCGCTCTTCGGCGTGTTCTGGATCAGCAAGAACGGCTTCTCCTTCCCGGCTCCCATCTGGGCGCTGGGACACGCGTTGGCTGGCGTCGGCGCGCTGGTGGGGTTGGTCGCGGCCATTGCGTATCGCAAGTGGGTGCTGCGCCAGTTCGAACTCACCGGCCAGGTCCGCAGCCTGTTCTGGGTTCCCGTTGCGATTGTGCTGGTCAGCGCGCTGCTCGGCTGGGTGGTCGGCGGCATGCCGAACAATTGGGACGTGCCCCAGCCCGGCCGGTTCACGATGGAGGGCGGCGCGGCGGCGACCCCGGAGTTCCTGTCGGTTCTGTTCGGACTCGTCCTGTACACCTCGGCGTTCATCGCCGAAGTGGTCCGCGCCGGCATCGCTTCCGTATCGCACGGACAGATCGAAGCGGCCTCGAGCATTGGGTTGAACAAGCAGCAATCGATGCGGCTGGTGATCCTGCCCCAGGCGCTGCGGGTGATCATCCCGCCGATCACCAGCCAGTACCTGAACCTGACGAAGAACTCGTCGCTCGCGGTGGCGATCGGCTACCCCGACGTGGTATCCATCGCCAGCACCGCGCTCAACCAGACCGGTCGCGCGGTCGAATGCATCGCCATCATCATGCTCGTCTACCTGACGACGTCGCTGTCGACCTCGTGGTTCATGAACTGGTACAACGCGCGCGCCGCGATCAAGGAGCGCTGAGATGGCTGCCGTCGTGTTCAAACCCATCGCGCCGCGCCCGGCACCGATCCGAATGGAGGGCGTCGGACCCTGGATGCGCGCCAACCTGTTCGGCGACTGGGGCAGCATCCTGACCACCGTGATCGCCTCTGCGCTCCTGCTTTACAGCCTGCCGGCGATCCTCAACTGGTCGCTCCTCGAGGCGGTCTTTGCCACGAATTACGAAGCCTGCCAGGCGGCGCGCGGCATCGGCGCGTGCTGGGGCGTGGTGCATGAGAAGTACCGCCTGATCATTTTCGGGCGCTTCCCCTACGAGGAGCAATGGCGACCCCTGCTGGCCACGGTGCTGCTGGTCGCGCTGTTGATGATCAGTTGCGTGCGCATCTTCTGGCGCAGCTGGCTGGTCGGGTTGTGGGTCGTCGTGGTCGGCGCGTTCTTCGTCCTGATGCGCGGGGGCTGGTTCGGCCTGACGAGCGTGACCGCCGATTTATGGGGCGGGTTGCCGCTGACGATCATGCTCGCGGCGCTGAGCATCGTGGTCGCGTTCCCGCTCTCGATTCTGGTCGCGCTGGGCCGGCGTTCCGAGTTGCCGGCGATCCGCACCGTGTGCATCGTCTACATCGAACTGATCCGCGGCATCCCGCTGATCTCGGTGCTGTTCATGGCATCGTTCCTGTTCCCGCTGTTCATGCCGGTCGGCAAGTCACCCGACGTGCTGCTGCGGGTGTTTGTCGGCTTCACGCTCTTCGCCGCCGCCTACCTCGCCGAAATCGTACGAGGCGGCTTGCAGGCGATCCCATCGGGGCAGGTCGAAGCCGCGCACTCGCTCGGACTCACCTACTGGCAGACGCAGCGCAAGATCGTCCTTCCGCAGGCGCTGGCGATGGTCGTCCCGGGGATCATGAATACCTTCATCGGCATCTTCAAGGACACTTCGCTGGTGACGATCGTCAGTCTCTACGAGCTGACCGGGGCGCTCGGTCTGGCCCTGAATTCAGACGCCAACTGGCGCCCGTTCAAGATCGAGGGTTACCTGTTCATCACGCTGATCTATTTCGTCTTCTGCTTCGCGATGTCGCGCTACAGCCTGTGGATCGAAAAGCAGCTCTCCGTCAGCAAGAATCGCTAGGAACCGGACATGAGCGAACCGATCATCCTCTTCGACAAGGTCAACAAGTGGTACGGAAACGACTTTCACGTGCTGCGCGACATCGACCTGGCGGTCGCCGCGGGCGAGCGAATCGTCATTTGCGGTCCGTCGGGTTCAGGTAAGTCCACGCTGATTCGCTGCATCAACCGGCTCGAGGAACATCAGGAAGGGCGGCTGGTGATCGACGGCATCGAAATGACCGACGACATCCACGCGATCGACCAGATCCGGCGCAAGGTCGGCATCGTGTTTCAGCAGTTCAACCTGTTTCCGCACATCACTGTCCTCGAGAACCTCACGCTCGCGCCGATGTGGGTGGGCAAGATGCCCAAGAAAGAGGCCGAGGAGCGCGCGATGGAACAACTCGAGCGGGTAAGGATCGCCGAGCAGGCGCTCAAGTACCCGCTGCAGCTCTCGGGCGGTCAGCAACAGCGCGTGGCGATCGCCCGGGCGCTATGCCTGACGCCCAAGATCATGATGTTCGACGAGCCGACTTCGGCGTTGGATCCGGAGATGATCAAGGAAGTGCTCGACGTGATGATCGAGCTCGCCGACCAGGGCATGACGATGCTGTGCGTCACCCACGAAATGGCCTTCGCCAAGGCGGTGGCCGACCGGGTGATCTTCATGGACATGGGGCAGATCGTCGAGGAAAACAGTCCGGCCGAGTTCTTCGACAATCCGAAGAACGAGCGCACGAAGGACTTCCTCTCGAAGATCATCGACCACTGAGGGGCGCGGTCCTCAGGAGACGTCGCTCGCGGGTCTCCTCGTGGCGCGCTGTCGTCAGGCGTCCTTGAGTCGCCGCCTCGATACCGGCTTGGTCAGGACGCCTGACCACATCACGCTTTGAGGCAACTCCGCGCGTGGTTCAGCAAGTCGGCAAGCACAGCCCTCGTGCCAGCAATCGATGCGGCGGCACCAGTCTGGTGCGCTCAAGTCTCCCGCAAATATCGCAGCGGCGCACCGCGCTCCCGCACACCCGATCGGCCCGTTATCCGATCGGGTGCGCGTCCGCCAGCGGCGCGCTCGGGAATGCAGTGGCGTGCATATGAGTGTGCGTGTTCGACTGAGGGCTGCGTGCGTCGTCGTTCTGCTTGCTGGCCCATGCCCTCGCCGGCGGGCGGCCTCGCGGCGCATGGCGCCCGGGTCACGTGCCGGGCGCCCGCTGCGAGACGCTTCGCCGTCGTTGCTGCGCGCGTGGAGCGTGAGCCACGCTGCTGAATCGCAGCGGCTGCCGGCGTGCCGAGACGCCCCTCAGCGCGGTGTGGTCAGGCGTCCGCACTAAGTGGATAACGGGCCACGACTGCGGGCGCCTGACCGCGGCGCGCCAGACGGCAGCCGGCCGTAAGCAGGATCACAAGAAACAGACGGGGACAGGATCGCTGGAGGAGAGACCTAGAACTTCTTGCCGCCCAGCAGCGCCGCGAGTTGGCGCTTGGGCTGGCGCGGGGGAACGGTGCGCGACTCCAGCGCGCCGGTCGTCTTCGCGTCAGACTGCGCATCCTCGCCTTGGGCGGGAGCGGCACCCGCGGGCTCGTAGGGTCTCGAGAAGAACGGGTCGCTCGACTGGCCCGCGCCCGTTGGCAACACGCTGGCGACGCGGCGTGGCGCATGGCGTTCGCGTGCAACGCGCGGCGGGCGATCCACGCGACCCGGCGGCTCGCGCCGCGCGGGCAGGACGACGTCGAGGCTTTCAACCGGCAGCTTGCGCCGCAGCAGCTTCTCGATCTCGACGAGCAGCCTCTCATCGACCGGACTCATCACCGAGAGCGCGACGCCACTGGCGCCGGCGCGGCCGGTGCGTCCGATGCGGTGGATGTAATCCTCCGCAGCGTACGGCAGGTCATAGTTGATTACGGCCGGCAATTCGACGATGTCGAGCCCCCGCGCCGCAACGTCGGTGGCCACCAGCACCCGCGTCTCGCCCTTCTTGAAGGCCTCGAGCGTGGCGAGGCGCTCCTGTTGCGACTTGTCGCCGTGTATTGCGGCGGCATTGAGCCCATCGAGTTCCAGCTGACGGGCAAGGCGGCCGGCACCGATTTTCGTGTTGCTGAACACGAGCACCTGCGCCAGGTCGCGATCGCGGATCAACTGCGCGACGGCCGCCCGCTTCGCCTCGACGCTGGCCACCTTGTACACCGACTGCTCGACATTGTCTGCGGTTGCATTGCGCGCCGCGACTTCGATCGTCACCGGATCGTTGAGAAAGGTGCCGGCGAGCTTGCGGATTTCGTTGGCGAAGGTTGCCGAGAACATCAGGTTCTGGCGCTTCACCGGAAGCACGGAGAGGATGCGCTGGATGTCCGGCAGGAAGCCCATGTCGAGCATCCGGTCCGCCTCGTCGAGGACGAGGATCTCGGCCTGAGACAGGTTCACGGTCTTCTGCCCCAGGTGATCGAGCAGCCGGCCCGGCGTTGCGATCAGCACCTCGCAGCCCTTGCGCAGCGCGAGGTACTGCGGAGCGATGTCGACCCCGCCGTAGACCACCGCGGCGCGCAGCCCGGTGTGCTTGGCGTACTCGCGGAAGTTCACGTAGATCTGGTCCGCCAGTTCCCGCGTGGGCGCGAGCACCAGCGCGCGGACCGGGTGACGCGCCGGCGAGGCACTGGTGTTGGCCATCGGCATCAGGCGCTGGAGGATCGGGAGTGCGAAGCCGGCGGTCTTGCCGGTGCCGGTCTGGGCTGCGCCCATCACGTCGCGCCCCTGCATCACCACGGGGATCGCCTCCGCCTGAATCGGCGTCGGCTCCCGATAACCCATCTCCGAGACGGCGCGCAGGATTGGTTCCGCGAGCCCGTAGTCTGAAAAAGCTGTCAAGTTGTGTGATCGTCCTCTTGTTGCGATCCCCTGCGCAGTGCGCCGAGGCTCGAATTGTGCGCTCTCGCGCCGGCAATGCAACCGAATATGCGGCGGGCCGTTGCGCGCGGGTCACGCCCGTACAGCGTTGGTGGGCCCCCCGGGAGTCGAACCCGGCACCGACGGATTATGAGTCCGCTGCTCTAACCAAGCATGAGCTAGAGGCCCTGCGGGAAGCCTCTACTGCCCTTCGAGAAAACTCTTCATCTTGTCCGCACGGCTCGGGTGGCGCAGCTTGCGCAGCGCCTTCGCCTCGATCTGGCGGATCCGCTCGCGCGTCACGTCGAACTGCTTGCCCACTTCCTCGAGCGTGTGGTCCGTGTTCATCTCGATCCCGAAACGCATGCGCAGCACCTTCGCCTCGCGCGGCGTGAGCGAATCGAGCACTTCCTTGACGACGTCGCGCATCGAACCGTGCAGCGCCGCTTCGGCCGGTGCCAGCGTCAACATGTCCTCGATGAAATCGCCCAGGTGCGAATCGTCGTCGTCGCCGATCGGCGTCTCCATCGAAATCGGTTCCTTGGCGATCTTGAGGATCTTGCGGATCTTCTCCTCGGGCATCTCCATCTTCTCGGCCAGCGTCGCCGGATCCGGTTCCTGCCCGGTCTCCTGCAGGATCTGGCGTGAGATCCGGTTCATCTTGTTGATCGTCTCGATCATGTGCACCGGGATGCGGATCGTGCGCGCCTGATCGGCGATCGAACGGGTGATCGCCTGGCGGATCCACCAGGTGGCGTAGGTCGAGAACTTGTAGCCGCGCCGGTACTCGAACTTGTCCACCGCCTTCATCAGGCCGATGTTGCCTTCCTGGATCAGGTCGAGGAACTGCAGTCCGCGGTTGGTGTACTTCTTGGCGATCGAGATCACCAGCCGCAGGTTCGCTTCGGTCATCTCGCGCTTGGCGCGGCGCGCCTTGGCCTCGCCGGCGGCCATGCGCTTGTTGATGTCCTTGAGATCCGGCAACGGCAGCACCACGCGCGCCTGCAGATCGATGAGTTTCTGCTGCAGATCGAGGATCGCGGGGATGTTGCGCTCGAGCACCTCACGATAGCGCGGGCTGCGGGCGAGCTCCTGCGGTCCCCACGAAAGGTCGGTCTCATGTCCCGGGAAGGAGCCGATGAAGTACTCGTGCGTCATGCCGATGCGCTGCACGCACAGGTCACGCAGCGCGCGCTCGAGCGCGCGCACTTCCTCGACCTGGTTGCGCAGCGTGTCGCACAGGCGCTCGACCATTTTCGCAGTGAAGCGCGTCGTCAGCAGCTCGTTCTGGATCTCCTGCTGCGCCTTGACGTAGGGCTTGGACTTGTAGCCGTCCTTTTCGTAGGCGAGACGCATCTGCTCGAAGCAGCGATCAATGTGCGCGAACTTCTTGAGTGCGGCCGCGCGCAGTTCCGCGCTGCGTGCGGCAGTGGCCGCAGCCGCCGCGGCCTCGGCGGCGCCTTCCTCGGCGTCCTCTTCCACTTCGACCTCGGCGGCCGACGGGCCGAAGACGAGATCCACCGCGGCCTCCGCGTCGAGCAGGCCGTCGACGATTTCCTCGATGCGCATCGTCCCCGCATCGACCTTCTTGGCGTCGGCAAGCACCTCGGCGATCGTCGTCGGACACGCCGAGATCGCCTGCACCATGTGCTTGAGGCCGTCCTCGATGCGCTTGGCGATGGCGATCTCGCCCTCGCGCGTGAGCAGCTCCACCGAGCCCATCTCGCGCATGTACATCCGCACGGGGTCGGTGGTCCGCCCGAACTCGGAGTCGACCGTCGAGAGCGCCGCCTCGGCTTCCTCATCGGAATCGTCGTCCGACGAACCGGGCCGATTGTCGTTCATCAGCAGGGTTTCGGCATCCGGCGTCTGCTCATAGACGCGGATGTTCATGTCGTCGAAGGTCGCGATGATCGATTCGAGCGACTCGACGTCAACCAGTTCCTGCGGCAGGTGATCGTTGATCTCGGCGTAGGTGAGGTACCCGCGCTCCTTTCCCAGCCGGATCAGCTGGCGCAGGTTGTGGCGCGTCGCGTCGCGCTCGGCATCCGTCATGTTTGGCTTGCCGCCAAACTCCTTGAGCAGGGCCTTTTCCTTGGCACGGCTGCCGCGGCGGGTCTTCACTGGCGCCACGGGAACCTCGGGAATCACCTCCCCGTCATCGCCGTCACCGTTGGCATCATCGAAGTCGATCGAGTCGTCCGCGCCGACCGGCAGATCAGCCCCGTCGCCGGCAGCCCGCTTGCCCTTGGCACCCTTGGCACCCTTGGCGCCCTTGGCGCCCTTGGCCTTCTTCGGCTTGCGCTTGCCGCTGGTCTTCTTGCGGGCCTGCGCATCCACCGCCTGCTCGAAAGCCTTCGTCAGCTGGTCGATTTCGCCGGAGGTCACCTTCGCCGGCGCGGATTCCTTGGCTGCAGCGGGCTTCTTGCGGGATGTCTTCTTCGGCGCTGCCTGCGCCGTCACCGTCGCGCGCGCCTTCTTTGCGGTCGTTTCCGGTGCATTCTTCGCGGTTGCCTTGGCCGGAGCCTTCGCCGGCGCTGCAGCCTTCACCGGCGCCTTCTTCGGCGCTTTGGTGGCGGATTTCGCGGCGGTCACGGGCTTTGCCGCGGCCTTCTTCGCGGGGGCCTTGGCGGGGGCCTTGGCATTGGGCACTGCCTTGCCGGCGAGGGGCTTCTTCACGGCCGCCTTCGCCGCCGGGGCTTTCCCCGCGGTCTTCGCCGACGCTGCCTTGGCCGCCGTGCGCGACGGCACCGCGGCCTTGGCCGACTTGGCCTTCACCGCGGCCTTGGCTCCGGTTGTTCTGGACGCCGCCTTCGGAGCGTTTGTCTTCTTCCCGACCGGCTGGCGCCCCGCCGCCTTCGCAGACGCTTTGGCCGATGCGGACCTGGACTCCGATGCTGCGGGCGTCTTCTTGCTTGTCGCCACGAGTGCTCCTCTCTTCAGTTGCCGCGTCGATCCCTGCGGCGAATGCCTCGTACCGGGTCGAAACGAGCGGCGCGGCACAACGCCGGTTGACCTACGCTTGAGACTGGCGGGCGCGCCGTACAGTACTTGGGGTAACCTGCTAGTTTATCAAGACCGCCGCCGAAGCGCCACCAATTCCTGATATCGGGACCGATCCGCTTCCGAATCGATGCCGCCGGCGACGAGTTCATCGATCGCCTCGCGGATCAGGCGGTCGCGCAACTGCGCAAGCGCACCGTCGAACTCGGTCTGCAGTTCGGCAGGCGCAAATTCCGACAGTCCGTCCCAGTCGCGCGCGACGTCGCCCGCGACCAGATCCACCTCCTCGGGCCAGGCACCCCGCAGGGCTTCGCAGGCGAGCGCAAGCGACGCGCCCTGCGGCAACGCCGCGACGGCGTCGAACCACGCGAGCAGGCGATCAGGCAGCCAGTCGCGCTCGAGTGACGCGTCCGTCACGAGCCGGGGCCGCAACGCGGTGAGCACGCGCACGCGCCGCTCCAGGCTCGGCAGCCCGGCACCCATGCGCGACAAGCGTGTCGCGGGCCGCGCGCCGCTCGTTGGCGCGGCTGCATTCGGGCCAGACGCCCGAGTTCCGCGCTCCTGCTGCGCCGCGCCGGCCAGGTATCGTTCCATTTCGGTCACCGAGATCCTCGCCAGCTCGGCGATGCGGTGCGTGAGCTGCAGGAGCAGTCCCGGGGCGGGCAACTGCGCCAACAGGGGCTGAGCCAGCGCCTGCAGCCGGGCGCGGCCCTCGGCCGTGGCCAGATCCACCCTGGCGGTCAGCGCGCCGATGAGGAATTCCGAGAGCGGCGTCGCGGCGGCCAGCGCTGCCTGCATCCCCTCGCTGCCGGCTTCTCGCACGAAACTGTCGGGATCATGCCCGTCGGGCAGGAACAGGAACTCGATTTCCTTGGTATCCGAGGCCTGGGGCAGGCTGGCCTCGAGCGCGCGCCATGCCGCCTTGCGCCCGGCGGCGTCGCCGTCGAAGGAGAACACGACCCGATCGACGAGCCGCAGCAGCTTGCGCACATGGTCCGGCGTGGTGGCCGTGCCGAGGGTGGCAACTGCGTTGCCGACGCCGTGCTGGGCGAGCATCACGACGTCCATGTAGCCCTCGACAACGACCGCAAAACCCTGCTTCCTCAGTTCGTCGCGCGCCTCGAACAAACCATACAGTTCGCGCCCCTTCGAGAATACGGGGGTCTCGGGCGAATTCAGGTACTTCGGTTCGCCCGGCCCGAGCACGCGGCCACCAAAGCCGATGGTCTTGCCGCGCGGATTGCGGATCGGGAACATCACCCGGTCGCGAAACCGGTCGTAACGCTTGCGCTTGCCTCCCGGCGATTCCGGATCGCCGTCGATCACCAGTCCGGCCGTCACGAGTTCGGCGCATTCGTAATCGGGCACGGCCGCCTGCAGCGAGCGCCAGGCCTCGGGAGCGTAGCCGATGCCATAGAGCGCGGCGGTCTCCCCGGTGAGTCCGCGCCCGCGCAGATAGGCGATCGCGCGTTCCGAATCCCGCAGCCGGCTGCGGTAGAACTTCTCCGCCGCGGCGAGCGTCTCGAGCAGATCCGGAGCCGCGCGGGACGGCTCGCCGCGACCCGCCGTCTGCGGGACGCTCAACCCGACCGATTCGGCGAGATCGCCAATCGCCTCGACGTAGGAAAGGCCGGCTTGCTCCATCACGAAGCCGATCGCCGAACCATGCGCGCCGCAGCCGAAGCAGTGGTAGAACTGCTTGGTCGGGCTGACGGTGAAGGAGGCGCTCTTTTCCGCGTGGAACGGGCACAGCCCCTGATAGTTGGCGCCCGCCTTGCGCAAGGGCACGCTGCGGCCCACGACCTCGACGATATCGAGCCGCGCGAGCAGTTCCTGGATGAACTCGTGCGGAATCACCGCGGCGCGGCTAGCGGGAAAGCTTCGAGCGAACCTGCCCCGAGACTGCCGACAGGTCGGCGCGTCCGGCCAGCTTCCCCTTGAGCAGGGCCATCACCTTGCCCATGTCCTGCGGCGAGCTGGCGCCGCACGCCCCGATCGCCGCCTCAATCTCGGCGTTCACCTCGGCGGCGCTTGCCTGCTGCGGCAGATAGACCGAGAGTACGTCGATTTCGGCGCGCTCCTTTTCGACCAGATCGGCGCGGCCGCCCTTGTCGAACTGCGCGATCGATTCGCGACGCTGCTTGATCAACCGGTCGAGCACCGCGATCACCTGCGCGTCGTCGAGCACGATGCGTTCGTCGACTTCTTTCTGCTGGATCGCGGCGAGCAGCATGCGGATCGGCGACAGGCGGCCGGCATCCCGGGCGCGCATCGCGGCCTTCATATCCTCGGCAATTCGCTCCTTGAGCATCACGCGACCTCCCGGGTCAGCAAACGCCACTTCCCTCGAGGGGAACGGCAGGAAGGGGCGGATTGGAACAAAAAGCCCGCTGAAGCGGGCTTTCTGCGGATCAGTACATCTTCTTGGGAAGCATCTGGCTGCGCAGACGCTTGAAGTGCCGCTTGACCGCGGCCGCTTTCTTGCGCTTGCGCTCGGCGGTCGGCTTCTCGTAGAACTCGCGCGCGCGCAGCTCGGTCAGCAAGCCCGCTTTCTCGATGGTTCGCTTGAAACGACGCAGCGCCACATCGAACGGCTCATTCTCTTTCAGTCGGACGGTCGCCATTAAAAAATCACCCCCTTTCGCATAGCCCTCCATTCTAGCAGCATGAATCAGTGCTCGCAACGCCCAAGAAGACGCCCAAGAAGACGGGCCACAGAGCACCCGGTTGCCGGCCCGGTACACTGTCGCCCCATGATTGTGCTTGGAATCGAGACTTCCTGCGACGAGACCGGCGTCGCGCTCTACTGCACCGAGCGCGGGCTCCTGGCGCAGGCACTGCATTCGCAAATCGCGATGCACGAGCATTTCGGCGGGGTCGTGCCCGAACTCGCGTCGCGCGACCACGTCCGGCGCGTGCTGCCGCTCACCGAGCAGGTGCTCGCGCAGGCGGGTTGCACGCTCGACGCCCTCGACGCCGTTGCCTATACGGCCGGGCCAGGCCTGGTCGGGGCCCTGCTCGTGGGCGCGGCCACCGCCGCGGCCCTCGCCCGCTCGCTCGACATCCCAGCCATCGGGGTCCACCACCTCGAGGGACACCTGCTCTCGCCGCTGCTCTCGAGCGACCCGCCGGCGTTCCCCTTCGTGGCGCTGCTCGTTTCGGGCGGGCACACGCAGTTGCTCGAAGTTGCAGGGGTGGGCAGCTACCGGCTGCTCGGCGAGACGCTCGACGATGCGGCGGGGGAAGCGTTCGACAAGAGCGCGAAGCTCCTCGAGCTGGGTTATCCGGGCGGACCGGCGATCGCGGCGCTGGCGGCGCAGGGTCGGCCCGGGCGCTTCTCGCTGCCCCGGCCGATGCTGCACTCGGGCGAACTGGACTTCAGCTTTAGCGGCCTGAAGACGGCCGTCCTGATCGCCGCGCGCGCGGGCCTGCCCGACGAAGCCGCGCGCGCCGACCTCGCCTGGGAAGTCCAGGAGGCGATCACCGAGGTGCTGGCGGCGAAGGCCGTTGCCGCCGTTGCGCGCACCGGCGCGAACCGGCTCGTCGTGGCCGGCGGGGTCAGCGCGAACCGGCGGCTGCGCGAGCGCCTCGAGCAGGCGCGCGCGCGCGACGGATTCGCCGTGCATTTCCCGGAACTGGAGCTGTGCACGGACAACGGGGCGATGATCGCGCTGGTCGGCGCACTGCGCCTCTCCGGGGCGATGCAGGGGGCGACCCCGGTGCGCTCTTTCGAAGTCCGACCCCGCTGGCCGCTGGCTGAACTCGCGGCCGTAGGCACCGGCGCGACCTAGCCGCGGGTCCCCGCTGCCGCGGGCGACCCCGGGTCTGTCGGCAGCGGCCACAGCCACGCCGCCCCGCGCACCCCCGACGAATCGCCGTGGACACTGCGGCACAACCGGGTATCCACCCGATCCGAGAACACGTGCGCGCCCCAGTGCGCCGGCACCTCCCGGCAGAGTTCGTCGATGTTGGACAGTCCGCCCGCGAGCACGATCACGTCCGGGTCAAGCACGTTGATCACGGTCGCGAGCGCGCGCGCCAGACGCTCGACGTAGCGCTCGAGGCTCTGCGCTGCGACGGGATCACCTGCGCGGGCAGCGGCGGCGATCTCCTCGGGCGTTCCCTGCGCCCCGCCGCGACGCCGATGGTCGGCAACGAATCCGGGGCCCGAGAGCCAGGTCTCGACGCAGCTGCTCCGGCCGCAGTAGCAGCGCGGGCCGGGAAGTTCATCGGAGCGCGGCGCGGGGAGCGGATTGTGTCCCCATTCGCCGGCGATCGCGTTGGCGCCCACCAGCACGCGCCCGTGGACGGCAAGTCCGCCGCCGACTCCGGTTCCGAGGATCACCGCAAAGACCGTGGCGAAGCCCGCACCGGCGCCGTCGGCTGCTTCCGACATCGCCAGGCAGTTGGCGTCGTTGGCGACGCGCACCGGGCGCGCCAACGCCTGCTCGAGGTCGCGACGCAGCGCGCGCCCGTTGAGGCTGGTGGAATTGGCGTTCTTGATCCGCTGGTTCACCACCGACTCGGCGCCCGGAATCCCGACACCGACCGAACCGCGCGCCCCGAGGTCCCGCTCGGCATCGTGGACCAGCGCCGCGATCGCGGCCACCGTCGCAGGATAGTCGTCCAGCGGGGTGGCCACGCGCCGGCGCAGACGCTCGGAACCGTCCGCAGCGAGCGCAACGATCTCGATCTTCGTGCCGCCCAGGTCAACGCCGATGCGCACCGCCTTCACCCCGCGCCGTGATCGCGCGCCGCGACGCCTCAGTGCCGCGCGCCACCGATGCGCTTCTCCTTGCCCGCCATCAAGCGCCCGACATTCTCCCAGTGCCGGTACAGCAGCAGGATGCTGATCGTGAGCACCCCGAACGCCCTGGCGTCGAACCCGAAGAGAAACATGTAGAAGAAGGGCGCGAACCCCGCCGCGACCAGCGACGCGAGCGAGGAGATGCGGAAGAAGTACGCGATGATCACCCAGGTGAGCACGGTGGCGAATCCCAGCCACAGGTTGAATGCAAGGAGCACGCCGGCCGCAGTGGCCACGCCCTTGCCTCCCTTGAAACCGTGGTACAGCGGGTAGAGGTGTCCGAGGAAGACGGCGATCCCCACCAGCGCGATCGTGGCATCGCCAAATCCGAAGCGCGCCGCGTAGTACAGCGCGAGCGCAACCGCGAGCCAGCCCTTCGCGCCGTCCCCCAGCAGGGTGAGCGCGGCCGCGGTCTTGTTTCCGGTGCGCAGCACGTTGGTCGCGCCCGGGTTTTTCGAACCGTAGGTGCGCGGGTCCGCCATACCGAATGCCCGGCTGATCACCACCGCGAACGAAACCGAACCCAACAGGTAGGCGAGCGCGATCGCCACCAGGCTGAACAGCGTTTCCATTCGTCTCTCCCGGGTCAATCCCTGAGCGCGCAGTGTACCGGCTGCGCGCCCAGCAGGTCGATGAAGCGATGCGGCGCGATGCTCAAAAGGTACCCGCGCCGACCTCCGTTGACGTAAATCTCCTCGAGTTCCAGGATTCCCGCCTCGACGTAAACGGGCAGCGGCTTGCGCATCCCGAAGGGCGAGGTTCCCCCGACCTGGTAGCCGGTGTGGCGCTGCGCGACATCGGGGCGGCACGCTTCGATCGCCTTGCGCGCAGTCTGACGCGCGAGATTCTTCGTCGACACCTTGCAGTCGCCGTGCATCAGCACCACCAGCGGCTGGCGCGCCTCATCCTGCATCACCAGGGTCTTGACGACCGCATGCTCGTCGAGCCCGAGCTGGCGCGCCGATTCGGCCGTGCCCCCGTGCTCGATCCAGGCGTAGACGTGTTCCCCGAAGGGAACGTTGCTGCGCCGCAGGAACTGCGTCGCCGGTGTTTCCGAAACCCCGCGCCCCATCATCCCCTCGGGTGGTGTTCGGCGTGCAGCGTCTTGAGGCGCGCGCTCGCAATGTGCGTGTAGATCTGGGTGGTCGAGATGTCCGCGTGGCCGAGCAGCAGCTGGACCACGCGCAGGTCGGCGCCATGGTTGAGCAGGTGCGTGGCAAAGGCGTGGCGCAGCGTGTGCGGCGACAGCGGCGCCTCGATCCCGGCGAGGCGCGCATAGCGCTTGACCAGCGTCCAGAACATCTGGCGCGTCATCGCGTCGCCGCGACGCGTGACGAAGAGCGCGTCGCAGCTGCGCCGCGCGAGCAGCGCCGGGCGCGCGCTGGCGAGATAGCGCGTGATCCAGTCCTGCGCCTCCGCACCCAGGGGCACGAGGCGCTCCTTGTTGCCCTTGCCGATCGCGCGCACCACCCCCTCGTTCAAGCCCACCTCGACGGTGCGCAGCCCGACCAGTTCCGAGACGCGCAAGCCCGTCGCGTAAAGCGTTTCCAGCATGGCCCGATCGCGCAGCCCGAGTTCGGCGTCGGTGTCGGGGGCCGCAAGCAGCGCTTCGACCTGGCGCTCCGAGAGCGTCTTGGGAAAACGGGGCGGCTGGCGCGCCGAGCGCACGTGCAGCGTCGGATCCGTCTCGCGCAGTTGCTGGCGCACAAGGTAGCGAAAGAAGCGCCGAAACACGGTGAGTCGGCGGTTTGCGCTCGTCGCCCGCGAGGACGGGTGACGCGCCGTCATGTACGCGTGCAAATCCACCGTCTCCACCGCGCCGAGCAGGATACCGCGTTGCTCGTGGAACCAGCGCGCGCCGGCCTCGAGATCGCGCCGGTACGCGAGCAGCGTGTTGCGGGCGAGGCCGTCCTCGAGCCACAACGCCTCGCAAAACTGCTCGATGCGCCGCGCGTCCTCGGGGTCGACCCCGTGGCCTTCCGTAGTCGTGCTCCGTCCTCCGTTGCGCCGCTCGCCGTGCGCGCGTTCGCGGTCCGGATCCGGCGCGTCGCGCTCAAGCGCCGATCAGGCCCTTCTTCATGTCGCCATCGGCGGGACTCTCGCCGATGAAGATGCGCAGCACCGCCGTGTAGAAATCCTCGCCGGCGATCGGCTGTCCCTTCGGCTGCCCGTTGAGCGAGATGCGTGTGCCCCCATCGACGAGCTCGATGTCGACGGTATCGCCCTTCTTTGCGACACCGACCGCGTTCATGGTCGCGGTGAGCTGTTCGATCTGCGGCTTCATCGCCGCGAGCTGTGCCTCGGTATGGTTCTTCTCGATTCCGTCGGTGAACGCCTTGGTCATGCGCTCGGCCGAGAGTTCCATCAGCATCTTCATCGAGAGGCGCCGCGGCCCCTTCTGGGCGAGCAGCGCGGCGGGCGTGCGCGCCTTCTCCGGAACGTACAACCCGGCCACATATGCCTTGATGAAGAACATCGAGCGCAGCCCGAGCCCGTTGAGCTGCAGCGTCTTGCCGCCGACCACCGCGCTCTCGTCGAACTTCACGCCCGCGAGTTCGGTCGCGTGCACCGGGGTCGCGGCCACCACCAATGCGGCCAGTGCCGCGGCGAAAAGCTGTTTCATTTCCGTTCTCCGTCCCGCCATCGTTGCGCCAGGGTTCCGCCGGCGCGCGGCCTTGTGACCGCACTATAGCGGGAAATACGCGCCGCCGTCGGTGCGTGCTCCGCTACACTTCGGGGGCAATTCGACCGCCATGGACACGATCGCCCTCCTCTACCCCGACCTCGCGTTGATCGCGTTCGGCTTCGCGCTGCGACGCTGGAGCGGATGGGACGCCGCGTTCTGGTCCGGACTTGAGCGGCTGGTCTACTTCGTGTTGTTCCCCGCCCTGCTGTTCAACTCGATCCTGCGCACGCCGCTCACGATCGGCTCGGCCGCGCCCGCGGTATCCGTGGCGCTCGCCGCGGTGTTGCTGGGAATCGGGCTCTCGTACCTGGCGCGCCCGATCCTGCGACCGCAGGCGAAGCTCTTCGCCTCCGGAGCGCAGTGCGGATTCCGCTTCAACTCCTACGTCGCGCTGGCGCTCTCACAACGCATCGGCGGCGAGCCGGGGCTGGCGCTGTGCGCGGTGATCGTCGGCTTTGTTGTGCCGACGTGCAACATCGGCGCCGTCTACCCGCTGGCCCGCCACGCCGGCACCGGTTTTCTGCGTGAACTGGTGCGCAACCCGCTGATCCTGGCCACGGTCGCAGGCCTGGCGGGCAATGCCGCGGGACTCGAACTGCCGCACGCCGTCGCGGCAACCGTCGGGCGGCTCGGCAGCGCGGCGCTCGCGCTGGGCCTGCTTGCCGTGGGCGCAGGACTCACCATCTCGGAGGGCTTCCAGCCCGACGCCCCGATCCGGCGAGGAGCGCGCAGTCTTGCAGTCTGGTTCACCACCGTCAAGCTCGTGGCGATGCCGGGCTTCGCCCTGCTGCTCGCGACCCTCCTGCCGCTGGACCCGCCGACCGCGCAGATCGTGGTGATGTTTGCCGCGATGCCGACCGCCTCGAGCGCCTACATCCTCGCGACGCGCATGGGCGGGGATGGTCCCTTCGTCGCGTTCCTGATCACGGTCTCGATGCTCGCCTCGCTGCCCGCGCTGCCCTTCTGGCTCTCCTGGGTGCGCTAGCACCCGCGGCACCTGCGCCGCGACCCGCGCTACAGCGCCGCGTGACGCCGCAGCGCCCACGCGACATGCTCGCGCACCAGTTCCGAAGCGTCGTCGCTGCGTGCGCGCAGCGCGGCGACAGCGCGTTCCCGATCCGTCGCCGGCACGCCGGCGCGCGCCTGATTGCCCAGCGCCACGGCGACATTGCGCAGCCAATGCTCGTAACCGATGCGCGCGATCGCCGAACCGGCCATGCGTGACTGGAATTCGGATCCGGTCCAGCCGAAGAGATCGACCAGTTCGGCGGTGTCGAGTCCGTTGCGCGGTGCGAAATCCGGCAGCGTCGCCGGCTGCGCCCAGCGGTTCCACGGGCAGATCAGCTGACAGTCGTCGCAACCGAAGACCCGGTTGCCGATCAGCGCACGCAGCCCCTCCGGAATCGCGCCTTTGAGTTCGATGGTCAGGTAGGAAATGCAGCGATTTGCGTCGAGCAGATAGGGCGCGACGATCGCCCCGGTCGGGCAAACGGTGATGCACCGGTTGCACGTGCCGCAGTGCTCGTCGACCGGCACGTCGGAGGGCAGTGCGAGATCGGTGTAGAGCGCGCCGAGGAAGAAGGTGGAACCGCGCGCGCGATCGAGCAGCAGCGTGTGCTTGCCGCGCCAGCCGAGCCCCGCCTTGCGCGCGAGTTCCACCTCCATCACCGGCGCGGAATCGCAAAAGGCCCGGTATCCGAAAGCGCCGACTTGCCCGGTGATCCGGTCGGCGAGGCGCTGGAGACGATTGCGCACCAGACGATGGTAGTCGCGGCCCAGCGCGTAGCGCGACACGTAGCCGCGCTGTGGATCGTCGACATTGGCCCACGCCTGGCGCACCCAGTCGGGGTCCTGCGGAGCGTAGTCGATCGCCACCATGATGGCGCTCACCGCTCCCGGCACCAGCCGCGCCGGCGCACAGCGCTGTTCCAGGTGGCGTCGCAGGTAGTCCATCTCGCCGTGAAACCCGCCGGCGAGCCAGTCACGCAATCCCTGCGTCGCCTCGCCGAGTTCCAGGTCGGCAATTCCGAAACCGGTGAACCCGAGTTCGCGGGCCCAGGTTTCGAGCTGATCGCGTTCAGGCAAGGTCGTGCACTTCATCTCTCGTCTCCCGAGACACGGTTTGGACCGATAATTCGGGACGCACCATGAGTGATTCTGCCCGAACCCAACCCCCGGCCACGCGCGCGCCGCAGCCCCTGGCCATATGCCGCGCCGAACTGGCCGATGAAAGCGCCACCTCTGCGCTCGCCGGTGCGCTCGCGCCGCTGCTCGAGACGGGCTTCGTGATGTTCCTCTCCGGTGAACTGGGCTCGGGCAAAACGAGTTTCGCACGCGCACTGCTCCGAGCCCTTGGCCACACTGGCCGTGTCCGAAGTCCCACATTCACCCTCGTTGAACCTTATAATCTTTCCAGCTTCGAGCTGTATCACTTTGATTTTTATCGATTCACGACAGATGACGAGTGGCGGGAAAGCGGTTTTGACGAATTCATCGGTGGTCCGTGCGTGGCCCTCATCGAGTGGCCGGAACGCGGTGCCGCCGGCCTGCCCGCGCCCGACCTTCACCTGCGCCTCGCATATCGCGACGCCGGGCCACAAGGGCGCACGGCGCAAGGGGAAGCCTACAGCCAGCGGGGGCTCGCGTGCCTGAACGCAGCGTGCGCCGCCGGCTGCTGCAATTCGGCCTGACGAGTCCGCTCTTCGCGCTCGACCTGCCGCTCGCGCATGCCGCCGCAATCGTCGCGGTGCGCGTCTGGCCCGCCCGCGACTACACGCGCGTCACGCTGGAGCTCGACCGCGAGCTCAAGTTCAGCCACGCGCTGCTCGCCAATCCCACCCGGCTGATGGTCGATCTGGAGGAACTGGAGCTCGATCCGGAACTGCGCGATCTCGTCGCCAAGGTGAAGCCCGACGACCCGTACATCGAGCAGGTGCGCGTCGGCCAGAACCGTCCGGGCGTGGTGCGCATCGTCTTCGACCTGAAAACCCCGATCGAACCGCGGCTCTTCGCGCTCGAGCCGGTGGCGAATTACCGGCACCGGCTGGTGATCGACCTGCACCCGCTCGTTCCCCGCGATCCGCTGCAGGCATTGCTCGAGCAGGTCCAGCGCGACGAGCCGGCGGGCAAGCCAGCGATCGCGGCCACCGCGCCGCGACCGCCAAGTGGCGGCGAACCCGCGGGAACGGCTGCGGCGCGACCCTCTGGCGAGAGCGACCCGCTCGCCGGGCTGATCCGCGAACGGGGCAGCAAGTCCGAGGCCATCCCCGCCCCGCCGCCGACCGATGTCGCGCGCGCAAAGCGCACGGACGCCGCACGCCTGATGACGATCGCCATCGACGCGGGACACGGCGGCGAGGATCCCGGAGCGGTTGGGCGCGGCGGCACGCGCGAGAAGGACGTCGTGCTGGCGATCGCGCGGGAGCTGCGCGCGCTGATCAGCGCCGAGCGCAACGTGCGCGCATTCATGACGCGTGACGGCGACTACTTCGTGCCGCTGTCGACGCGCGTGGCCAAGGCGCGCCGCGTGCAGGCGGACCTGTTCGTGTCGATTCACGCCGATGCGTTCGTCGAACCGCACGCGCGCGGCGCGTCGGTCTATGTGCTCTCCGAAGGGGGCGCCAGCAGCACCGCCGCGCGGTGGCTCGCCAACCGCGAGAACCAGGCGGATGTCGTCGGCGGCGTCGACCTGACCCGGCGCGACCGCGAGGCCGCGCAGGTGCTGCTCGATCTCTCGACCACCGACCAGATTCGCCAGAGCAGCCGCCTGGGCGGCATCGTGCTCGCCCAGTTGCGCGGAGTCGGCAGACTGCACAAGCCCGACGTCGAGCGCGCCGGATTCGCCGTGCTGCGCGCCCCCGACATTCCGTCGATCCTCGTCGAGACCGCCTTCATCAGCAATCCGCAGGAGGAGCGCCGGCTGTCCGACCCGCGCTACCAGCGCAGTGTCGCGCGAGCGGTTTTTGACGGCGTGCGCGTGTACCTGCGCAAACACCCGCCGCCGCCCCGCCCACCGGCCTGAACGGGGCAGCCGGCAGCAGCGCGTCAGCGGACCGCAGCGCGGCGCGCGCGCCGGGCGCGCACCAGGTGGCGCACCACCTCGAAGACCGCCGGCAGGCCCGGAATGATGATCATCGCGAGCGTCACCAGCGAGAAGTTCGCCTGCACCCATCCGGTATTGCCGATGAGGAAGCCCAGCGTGCTCAGGCTCGCGACCCAGAGAATCGCGCCGACCACGTTGTAGAGCGCGAACTTTGGATAGGTCATCTGCGCGATACCCGCCACGAAGGGGGCAAAGGTGCGCACGAAGGGCAGAAAGCGCGCCACGATGATCGTGATGCCACCGTGGCGCTCGTAGAACTCGTGGGTGCGATCAAAGGCGGCACGATTGAAGAAACGCGACTGTTCCCAGGCGAAGACCTTCGGGCCGAAATAGCGCCCCACCGAGTAATTGATCGCGTCGCCGAGAACCGCCGCCACGGTGAGCAGCACGATGAGCACGGTGAGGTCGAGCCCGCCGACCCCGGCGATCGCACCGGAGACGAAGAGCAGCGAATCCCCGGGCAGAAACGGCATCACCACGAGCCCGGTCTCGACGAAGATGATCGCGAAGAGCAGCGCGTAGACCCAGGTGCCGTAGTCGCGGGTCACATCGACGAGGTGACGATCGAGGTGCAGGAAGATGTCGATGAGTTGGGTGAAATCCATTGCGCCCGGATGATACCCGTCGCCGGACTCCGCTGCCTCCGCGCGGGCCCACTTCCTCTTTGCGCGTCATCCGGGCCGGCCCACCCGGGCGCGGGAGAGGGTCCTTATAATCGTCCGATGCTCGATTCCCAATCCGCTGACGCAACGGCGCTGCACCCGCGCAGGCCGATTTGCGAACTCCCCGACGGTCTGGTGAGCCAGATCGCCGCGGGCGAGGTCGTCGAACGTCCGGCTTCGGTCGTCAAGGAACTGCTGGAGAATGCGCTCGACGCCGGTGCGTCCCGCATCGAACTGCGCATCGATGAGGGTGGCGTCCGGCGCATCGTGGTCACCGACGACGGCGGCGGAATCCCGCCGGAAGAACTGGTGCTGGCTCTGCGGCGCCATGCGACCAGCAAGATCACGAGCCTCGACGAACTCGAACAGGTCGCGACACTGGGATTCCGGGGCGAAGCGCTGGCCGCGATCGCCTCGGTGGCGTTGCTGGCGATCACCAGCCGCATCGGCGCCGCCGAGCACGCGAGCCGGATCGAAGCCCACGATGCGGCGTCCGGCCCGGTGCCGGCATCCGGGGCACCCGGCACGTCGGTCGAGGTGCGCGACCTCTACGGGAACACGCCCGCCCGGCGCAAGTTCCTCAAGTCGACGGGAACCGAGACCGCGCACTGCATGGAGGCATTGCGCCGGGTCGCCCTGGCGCACAGCGAGGTCGCATTCGCGGCCTTCGTCGATGGGCGCCGCACCGAGCAGTTGCCGGCTTGCGACTGGGTGGCACGCGCGCTCGCCGTGCTGGGCGCGGAATTTGCGGACGCCCACCACGTGATTGATGCCGGCAGCGCGACGCTCGGCCTGCGCGGCCTCATCGGGCTGCCCGGGGCGAGCCGGGCGCGCGCGGATCGGCAGTTCTTTCACGTCAACGGACGTTTCGTGCGCGACCGACTGCTCGCGCACGCGGTGCGTCAGGCGTACGCCGACGTGCTCCACGGCGACCGGCATCCGGCCTATGCGCTGGCCCTCGTGCTCGACCCGCGACTCGTCGACGTCAATGTCCACCCCGCCAAGACGGAAGTCCGCTTTCGCGACCCGCAGGCGATCCACCGGCTGGTGTTCCACGCCGTGCGCGACGCCCTGCGCGCGTCCGCGGGCGGGCTCGGACCGGCGCCCGCCCGGCCGGGTGCTGCGCTGACCGGTTCCGCTGGCACGACGCCCCCCGGACGCGGCTACCAGGCGGGACTGGGGCTCTCCGAGCCGCGCGCGAGCTATGGCGCGATCTCTGCCGCGCTCTCCTTCCAGCGGCCCGGGCCATTTGCCGCAGACGCCCCCGAGGCGATGGAGGGCGGCGCGGCGGCCGAGTCCGGGAGCGCCGACGCTGCGCCGCTCGGCTACGCGCTCGCCCAGCTGCACGGCGCGTACATCCTTTCGCAGTGTGCCGACGGCCTGATCGTCGTCGACATGCACGCGGCCCACGAACGCATCGTCTACGAACGGCTCAAGGCACAGCATGCGGCGCGCGCGATCGCCGTCCAGCCGCTGCTCATTGCCGCGACGCTGCGGGCCGACCCGCTTGCCGTGGCCTGCGTCGAGGAACACGCCGCGACGCTCGTGGAACTGGGCATCGAGTGCAGCGTGCTTTCCCCGACGACGGTCGCGGTGCGCAGCGTGCCGGCCGCGCTCGGCAACGCGGACCCCGTTGCACTCGGGCGCGACGTGCTCGCCGAACTGGTCGCGCACGGCACCACGCGCACGATCGAGGAGCGCTGCCACGCGCTGCTCGCCACGATGGCCTGTCACGGCGCCGTACGCGCACGCCGCCGCCTGGAGATCGACGAGATGAACGCCTTGCTGCGCGAAATGGAACGCACCCCGGGAGCGGACCAGTGCAACCATGGCCGCCCGACCTGGGTGCGCCTGACGATGGGCCAACTCGACCAGTGGTTCCTGCGCGGCCAGTGATGATGCCCACCACGCCGGTCATCCCGCCCATCGCGATCCTGCCGCCCGGCACCGGGGGACGCGCCTCGAGCGCGGCAATCGCGCCGTCACTGCTCTTCCTGCTCGTCGCATTCATCGGCTTGCAGCCCTTTTCCACGGACATGTATCTGGCGACGCTGCCCGCGCTGACCGACGCGTTCGCGACGACCCCAGCGGCCGTGCAACTGACGCTGTCGGTCTTCATGGCGGGTTTCGCCGGTGCGCAACTGATCGCCGGACCGCTCTCAGACCGTTTCGGACGCCGACCGGTCGCGCTGTGGGGACTCTCGCTGTACACCATCGCATCGTTCGCCGGTGCGCTCGCGCCCAGCCTCCCGGTGCTGATCTTCGCGCGCCTGATTCAGGCCTTCGGCGTGTGCTGCACGATCGTGTGTTCGCGCGCCATCGTGCGCGACCGCTACGATGTCACCGCGGGCGCACAGGTGATGGCGCGCGCGTTGACGTGGATGTCGCTGGTCCCGATCGTCGGGCCGATTCTCGGCGCGTTCCTGCTCACAGCGTTCGGGTGGCGCTCGAACTTCGTGGTGATGGTGCTCGGCGGCACCATGGTTCTCGCCGGAACGTGGCGCTGGCTGCCAGAGACGAACCACGAGCGTGACCCACACGCGACCGACCCGGGCCCGCTGATCGCGAACTATCTGCGCATCGCGCGCAGCAGCCAGTTCTGGGCGTTCACGCTGATGGCGACGCTGAGCTACGGCGCGCTCTTCAGCTTCATCTCGGGCTCGTCCTTCGTCGTGATCCGCGTGCTCGGCATCGCGCCCCAGTACTTTGGTTTCGCGTTCGCCTTCATCGTTTCCGGCTATCTGGTGGGCACCTGGCTGACGCGCTGGATGCTGCCGATCGTCGGGCTCTACGGATCACTCTATCGCGGCGCGCTGCTCAGTTGTGCCTCCGGTGCGGTGATGGCGGCGCTGGCGCTCGCGGGCGTGCACTCGCTCGCCGCGCTGCTGCTGCCGATGGCCGGCGTGATGATCGCGCACGCAATCGTCCAGTCGTGCGCGCAGGTCGGCGCGGCGGGTCCGTTCCCGCGCAACGCGGGCGCCGCCGTGGCGCTGTTCGGCTTCGTGATGACCCTCACGGCCGCGCTGATCGGCACCTGGATCGGCGCGAGCCACGACGGGACCGTGCGTCCGTTGACGCTCACCATCGGTGCGCTGACGCTGTGTGTCGCGCTGACGGCCGCAACGCTGGTACGACGCACGCAGGCGCAGGGCGAAGCGGCGGCGGCCGGCGGCGCGACCTCCGGCGGCGCCCGCTGAGCGGATCCGCAATCCCGTGCTGATGCCGCCGCGCGCGATCCTGCTGCTCGGGCCGACCGCGTCGGGCAAGAGCGCCGCGGCGATGGCGCTGGCCGCACACGTTGACGCCGAGATCATCTCGGTCGACTCGGCGCAGGTCTACCGCGGGATGGATGTCGGCACCGCGAAGCCCAGTGCGCGGGAGCGCGCACAGGTCCCGCACCACCTCATCGACATCATCGACCCAGTCGATTCGTATTCGGCCGCACGCTTCGCGCACGACGCGCGTCGGCTGATCGACGAGATCAGCGCGCGCCGGCGACTCCCGCTGCTGGTCGGCGGCACGATGCTCTACGTGCGCGCCCTGACGGAGGGGCTCACCCGACTGCCCGGCGCGGACCCCGTCATCCGCGCACGACTCGACGCGCAGGCGCGCGAGCAGGGCTGGCCGGCGCTGCACGCGCAGTTGGCACGGATCGATCCGCTGACCGCGGCACGCCTGGAGCCCGCGGACGGCCAGCGCATCCAGCGCGCGCTCGAAGTTTTCGAGATCAGCGGCGCCCCCCTCTCGAGTCTGCTCGCGACCGGTCGCGACGCCGCGGCGCCGTCGCGATTCCCGGTGCGCTACCTGCGCATCGCCCTCGAACCGAGCCATCGTGCCGAACTCCACGAGCGCATCGCGCAACGCTTCGCGGCGATGATCGGTGCCGGTCTGGTCGAGGAGGTGCGCGCATTGCGCTCGCGCGGCGACCTGCACGCGCGACAGCCGTCGATGCGCTGTGTCGGTTACCGGCAGGTCTGGGAATGGCTCGACGCGGGCGCGGCGCCAGGCGCCGCACGCGCAGAGATGATCGCGCGCGCCGTCGCAGCCACCCGCCAGCTCGCCAAGCGCCAGCTCACCTGGCTGCGCGCGATGCCGCAGCGCCAGGTGATCGACTGCCTGGCGCCTGACGCGGCCGAACGAGTCGGGGCATGCGTCGCGGCATTTCTGCACGAGGCGCGCCCGGCATCCTGACGATCCGGGCTCGGCGCTGCGGTTATGATCGCCCTGATCCCTTTCCCCCACCCACTCCAGATTTCCAAGGCATGTCGATGAGCACAGAACCCGACCGCCGCCCGCTCGCACTTGTCGGGCTGGGCAAGATGGGCGCGAACATGGCCCGCCGGTTCGCCCGCGGCGGAATCACCGTGCACGGCTTCGACACCGGCGCAGAGGCGCGCGTGGCCCTCGCCGACGAACGCGGCATCGAGACCCATTCGTCGCTGGCCGATGTGCTGGCGGCCATCGCGGCCCCGCGCACAATCTGGCTAATGCTCCCGGCAGGCGAAGTCAGCGAACAGACGCTCGCCGAGATGCTTCCGCTGCTCGCGCCCGGCGACCTCGTCATCGACGGCGCCAACGCGAACTACCTGGACACGCAGCGGCACGCGCGTGAAGCGGCGGTGCGCGGCATCGACTTCGTCGATTGCGGCGTCTCGGGTGGAGTCTGGGGTCTGCAGAACGGGTACTGCCTGATGCTCGGCGGAGAAGCGCAGGCCGTCGCGCGCGCGCAGCCGTATGTGCAGGTGCTCGCGCCCGCACCCGAGCGCGGCTGGCTGCACTGCGGACCCGCTGGAGCGGGGCATTTCGTCAAGATGATCCACAACGGGATCGAATACGGGATGATGCAGGCGCTCGCCGAGGGCTTCGCGCTGCTCGCCGGCCGTCCCGAGTTCAACATCGACCTGGCCGGAGTCGCCGAAACCTGGCGCGAGGGCAGCGTCGTTCGATCATGGCTGCTCGACCTCACCGCGCAGGCGCTTCAGGGGCCCGACTCCCTGGACTCGGTGACGCCCTGGGTGGCCGACTCCGGGGAAGGACGCTGGAGCGTGGACGAAGCGATCCGGCAGGGCACGCCGGCGCCCGTGATCGTCGCCGCGCTGATGAGCCGATTCGACTCGCAGGGCAAGGCGGACACCGCCAACCGGCTGCTTGCCCTGATGCGCAAGGGTTTCGGCGGACACACTCTGCGCTGACCCGTCCGGCGCTTCGCCGACGGCAGGTCCGGCGGAGCGGTCCGTTGGTTGTTCAGTCGAGCGTGAAGCCGATCTTCATCGTTATCTGCCAGTGCGCCACCGCACCTTTGTCGATCTCGCCGCGGATCTGCGTCACTTCAAACCAGCGCATGTTGTGCAGGGTTTCCGAGGCCTTGGCGACGGCATTGCGGATCGCCTGATCGACACCCTCGGGCGACGAACCGGTGAGTTCGACCTGCTTGTAGACGTGGTTGCTCATCTGGAAGACTCCTCGCTTCTTGTTTGATAAATAAATTTCACGAGTTGGGGAAGATCACTTGCGCGCGCGCGGCTTCTCGCGCGTTTTCTTCCCGGGCGCCTTGTGCCCCGTGGGCTTGCGCGGCGACGCGCCGGCCTTGGACGGCGGCGCCGCGGCCTGCGGCTTCTCGGGAACATAGTCGCCCAGGCTCGCCTTGGCTGGGCACCAGTTCACCGCCGGGCATCGTTTGCAGGTGACCGCAAGTGCGATCGGACAGATGGTCATGGCTGTTTCTCTCCATTATTCTCGACAACGAATTCGGTCTGTGGCGCTGCGGCGGCACGGCCGCCTCGCCTTACCCGACAGTCTACTGCACCGCAGTGGGGATCCCGGGTCGCGGGCGGCACGCCGCTCGGAGATCAGTCGAACCAGAAGTACCAGAGCAGATCCACGGCGCTCTCGCTGCCGGTCTGCGCGCGCACCGAGAGCCGGTTGCTGATCTCGTACTGGATGCGCAGCAGGTTCCAGACCCCCTGCAGGCCCTGCTCGTAACTGACGAACAGGCGCGACGACAGGCGCTTGCCGATGGTGACGACGTTCTGCTGCGCCACGGAGCCCGCGGAGCCGGCGCTGAGCTTCTCGCCCGGCGCGCCGCGGTCCATGATCGCCTGGGTGGGTCCGCCCGTGCGCGCCGAACCGATCGCCAGCACGTCGACGCCCAGCGCCTGCCCGATGCCGCCGGCCAGCGTTCCATCGTCGCTGCCCAGCAGCGAACTCGCCGCCTGGCGCAGCGCGAACACCTGCGCGCTCCCGCCCGCTTCGTCCAGGCCGGTGCCCAGCACCAGCCAGGAGAGTTTCTCGGCATCGGGGACGTCCGGCGTCGACACCAGCTTCACCCGCGGGGAGAGCGCCGTCCCGGTCACCGCTACCCCGGGAGTGATCGCCAGGTAGCGACGTTCAGCGACGATGTCGAGCACCGGATTGTCGAGCTCGCCCTGGAAGCGGATCACGCCGCGGCTGATCTCGAGCTTCTGCCCGTAGGCGGCGAAAGTGCCGTTGAGGACGCGCACCACGCCCACCGCCCGCGGCTGTGCCGGCAGCGTACCGGTGAGTCGGATGGTGCCCGCGAGGCGGGCGTCGATCCCGCCGCCGTGCACCTTGAGCCGGTCACCAAGATCGATCTCCAGATCGGCCGCGAGCCGCAGGGGTGATTCACGGGGCGCCGCCGCCGGCGCATCGCTCGACGCTGTGGCGGCACCGGCTCGACGGTCGACGAAGACGACATCGTCGGGAAGCTCCGGAGCGCCGGCGCTGCGCAACTCGATCAATCCTTCGTCGGCGCGCAGCTTGCCTGTCCAGCGCAGCGATTGCTCGTCTCCGACTACCGCCGTATCTCCGGAAATGATCAGTCGCTGGCCGGGACCGATGGGGATCGGCAACTTGCGCGCGAGCAGCTCGAAGCGTCCCTGCACGCGACCGCGCTTCGCGGGCGGGGCCGCTGCCGCGCCGGGCGCCGGGGCCGTTGCGGCAGCGAGGATCTTCGCCTCGCCGCGCAATTCGATCGAGCCGGTCCCGCTTTCCATGCGCAGCGACTCGATCTGCAGCGTCTCGCCATCGAAGCGCGCGCGCAGCGACCCGTTGGTCAACCGCCACCCCATCGAGCGCTGCACCAGCTGCAGTCCGCGGCCGGTGAGTTCGCCCGCGAAGCGCGGCTTGCGCAGCGTTCCCGCCAGCTTGCCGGAGAAGCGGACCTCGCCGTCGGCGGCCCAGTCCGAGCCTGTGTAACGTCGGCTGAACGCGAGCGACGGGAGCGCCAGCTCGACCTCTCCTTCGAGGGCGCCACCACGCAGGCGCAGGTCCACCCGATTGCCATCCCCGAGCGGCAGCATCGGCACACCCGTCACCGCCACCGCGCGCAGGCGCGCGTTCGCCTGTCCGCTCAGGTCGTCCAGGCTGGTGCCCGCGACGTCCCATTTTGCGTCGAGCCGCAGCCCCTCGATCTCGCGCCCGACACCGCCCGCGCCGGGCGCCGGCGTGTCGCTCCACTCGAGCAGCCGCGCGAGCGGCAGCGCCTGCAGCTCACCGGTGGACTGCAGCCGGGCGCCTTCGTAACGCAGCGAGGCGATGGTCGCCGTGCCCTGCGCCAGGGCGAGGGACAACTGCTCCACGACGACGCCGCTGGGCGTCACGCTCATCCGAGCGGGCGCGCGCAGGCTCGCGGCGACACGGCCCGCGAGCACGGCCTCGCGGATCTCCGCCTGCCAGCGCCCCACTCGCCCCGCGTCGGCGCCGGGCACGTAGCTTCCCGTACCCGCAGCGTTCAATTTCTGTCCGAGGCCCTCGGCTTCGAGGCGGAAGCGATGTGCCGTGACGCTGCCGTCTGCGTCGAGCACGATCCGGTCTACCGCCCTTTCGCCGAAGCGCAGCCGTTCGGCGCGCAGCTGCACGCCCAACGCCGCGCTTCCCGTGCCCTCCCCGAGCGAGCGGGCCGCCGCGCCAAGATCCGGCAACTCAATGCGCGCCGTCAGCGCCCCGATGGACCCGACCCCGTCCCAGGCGAGCGCAGTGCCGTCGATGTTCGCCCGGATGGCCGGTCCCGTGAGCGATCCCCGCAATTCACCCTCGATCGTGAGCCGGCCGGCCGCCCGGGCGTCCAGTGCGGCGGGCCGCGGGGCGCTGACCCGGAACGACATCCGGTCATCGGGTTGCCCAAGCGCCCCGCTCGCCTGCAGCCGGTTCCCGCCCAGCGTGATGTCGACCTCCAGTTCGCTGACCCGGGCGATCCGCGGCGCCCCGGGGCCAGGTTGCGGCGCGACCGCTGCGCTCGCGCCGCGCGCAGATGGCGTCACCGCCGTTGACCTGGCCGGGGCAGCCGGGGCAGCCGGGGCAGCCGGGGCCGCGTCGACACGCGCCCGCAGGCTGCCCGCGAGCGCCTGGCCAGCCCAGCGGCTCGCGCGCAACGTCACCGCGGCGTTGCCCGCCATGCCGGGCCCGAGCCGCACGTCGAAGCGGAAGTCGCCGTTGAGCAAGGTATCGGCCACGCGACCCTCCGCCAGCCCGCGCCGCTCGAGCCAGCGGCCCGGATCGAACTTCTCGGCTTCCCCGCTGAAGGCAAGCCGCGGTCCGTCGTCGAGCCAGACCCGGCCGGAGGCGCGCACCGTGCCGGCGCGCGCGGCGAGCCGGAGCTGCTCGACCAGCACCTCCCGCTCGACGAGCCGCATCTGCGCGCGCAGCGCGAGCGGGCCGTCGAGTTCGGGAATCTCGCCCTGCGCAAGGTCCAAGATGAACGTGCCGTCCTCGAGCGCGATCGTCCCGTCGAGCCGGGTGGCGCGGGCCTGCGTCGCGAGCGCCTGCAGGTCGAGTCCGCGCAGCCTGAGTTGTGCGTTGCCGCGCGGCACCTCCCGGGTGCCGATGCGCTGCGTGCCCGAGAGTCCGACGCTGAGCGAGCCATCGACCCGGCCGCCGCCGAGCGTCGCAATCGCAAGTTCGGTGAACCGAAGCGTTCCTTCTTCCAGAGCAAACGCCCCGCGCACCCCATCCACGGGGATCGCATCCCGGTCGATCGGACCCGGCCGCGCGTTGCTGATGTCGAAATCGCCGCGCCACCCGCCCTCGTCGCGCGCGCGCAGCTTCCCGGCCAGTGCCGTGGCGGGCGCGGTGGGCACGAAGCGCCGCAGGTCGACGCCGCCGAACTGCACTTCGACCCCGGGCAGCGGGTGCTCCGCGAGCGGATGGACCGTCGCGGTCGCACGCAACGACGCACCGGCGGCATTCGCTTCCGCCGCCAGATCGAGCGCCTGCAGGTCGCCGCGTGCCTGCAGCGCGACGGCCATGTCACCGCGCAATTCGGCGGGCGCATCCGCTCGGGATGCGAAGGCCTCGGCGAGCGCAGCGGTGCTCGCCGCGATGTCGCCACGCAGCGCGTAGGGCGGCGCGTCGGCCAACTCGATCTTGCCCTCGCGCACCGACGCGTCGCGGTGCGCGGCACGCAGCCCCGAAATCCGGTAATTCCCGTCTCGATAGCGGGCCGCGAACGCGATCCCCTCGATCACCACGGGTTCGCCCGCTCCCGTCACCGTCAGCCGATCGAGCTTGAGCGACGCTACCTCGACCGGGATGGGCAGCGCGAGCGATGCCGGCATCGCAATCGGGCCGGGCTTCGCCGGCGGCAGCCGGACGTCGATGCTCGCCGCATGCAATCGCGAAATGCGCGCTTCCTGCGAGAACAAGGCGCGCAGCGAAAAGCGCACGGTGAGATCCCGCGCAACGACCTCGAGTTCCGCGTCACGCCACGTCAGGCTGGCGATGCGCGCCGCCCCATAGAGCGTGCCACGCACCCCGAGCGCCGAGAGGCGTCCGCCGCTCAACTGCGTCGCCTGGTCGAGCGCGAAGCGCAGCGCAACGGTCTGGCCGATGATCCAGATGCCGAAGGCGATGGCGAGCACCAACGCGAGCAGCGCCCCCATCGTCCATTTCAGCTTGCGTCCGGCCACCGTCGCCCGCCTAGAAGGTGTAGCCAACCGAGAAGTGCAGCCGCAACCGCTTCGACTCGTTGCCCCACGCGAGGTCCATGTTGATCGGCCCGACCGGTGTGCGCAGCCGCGCGCCGACCCCTACCCCGAGAGCCGGCGCCAGATTCCCCGGCGAATCGGCGGCGTTGCCCAGGTCGATGAACACGGCGCCGAGCACGTTCTCGCGCACCGGGTGCTGGTATTCCAGACTCGCCACGGCCAGATAGCGCCCGCCGACCGTCGCTCCGTTCTCCGCGACGCCGAGTTGCTGGTAGCGGTACCCGCGCACCGAACCCGCCCCGCCCGTGCGAAACAGGTTCTCCGTGGGAATGTCCTCGCGCGATTGCGCGAACACGGCCCCCAGCTCGAGCATGCCGACCAGCGTGCCGCCCGCCAGGCTGGAGTCCGGCGCCATCGGCATGAAGCGCATCGCGCGAGCGTAGGCGCGCACGAAGCTGCGGTCCGTCAGGAAACCCTTGCGCGCGCCCGAGAGCTGCGCGCTGATCGTGTACCCGTCGCGCGGATTAATCGTCGAATCGAGCCTGCGCAGGTTCCAGGAGTAGCTCAGCACCAGCGCGCGGCGCGTCTCGTCGACCGCGGGCTCGATCCGGAGCCGCTCGGCCTGATGCTGAATCGACCAGAAATATTCGATGTCGCTCCGGCGTCGGCCCACGCCGAAGTAGAGGTTCGACTTGTCCGACTTCTCCCCTTCCACGTCGGAGCGCTCGAGCCGCCCCCCGAAACCGTAGAACTGCCCCGTTTCCTGCGCCGGGGTGCGCACGTTGGCGAACAGGCGCTGACGCTGACCCTCGAGAATCAGCGCCGACTCGAGCCGCCAGCCCCGGTCCAGCACGTTGCGGTCTTCGTAGCCGATCTGTCCGCGCGCGCCATAGTCGCTGCTGTAGCCGATCCCCAGCGCGACCCGTCGCGTCTGCAACTCGACCAATTCGACGAGGATCGGCACCTCGATGGCGCCGGGCTCCGCCTCCAGGACCGGCAGGTCGGGCACCACGCTGGCCGACGAGAAATAGCCCGAATCGCGCAGCCGCGACTGGAACAGCAGCAACTGATCGAGCGAGTAGCGCTCGCCGGTGCGAAACGGTCGCAGGTTCTCGACGAGCGACTGGCGGTAGCGGCCCAGTCCGCTCACGTGGATCGGCCCGAAACCGATCACCGGCCCGCTGTCGAGAACCACGGCAACGGCCGCGGTCGTGTTCTCGACGTCGATCCCCGCCCGACTCTCGACGATGCGCGCGCGCAGGTACCCCTGCTGCGCCAGCGCGTCGACCAGCGCACGCTTGCTCTGCTCCCAGACCTCGGTCTTGAAGAAGGATCCCTCCGGCAGCGACCAGCGCTCGAGGGCGAAGTCCCGCACCCGCGAATCCTCTCCGCCCGGGCCGGTCACCGCCACGACCGCGGTGTTCACCGTGGTTCGCGCACCCGCATCGATATCAATCACGACCCCGTTGGAGTCGCCGCTCACTTCGGAACTCCCCCCGAAATAGCCCTCGGAACGCAGGATCGCCTCGACCTCCTGCGGCGCGCGCGCCAACAAGCCCTCGAACTGGATCGGGTCGTAATCGGTGCGGCGTTGCCAGCGCCCGATCAGCGTGCGCGCGGCGACGAGCGCCACGAGTTCCTTCGGGCCGAGAATCTTCAGCGGGTAATTCTCACGCGCGGCCGTCGCGGGTGGCTGGGCACGCGGGGCGGAAGCCGGATCGCCCTGCCCCAGCGCGATGCCGGGAAACGCCGTGCACGCCAGCACGGTGAACGTCGCGCAGCAAGCGCGGCGCCAACCCGGCCACCCGGCGCCGGGAACGCCAGGTGTCGAGTTGGTGGGCCGCCGCCCCGAGATGATCATTCCCTGGCCGACCTGCGGTTCATCGCTAGAGGACGACGGTCTGTGGTGCCCCGTGCGCACGCTCGAGGATTTCGCCGATTCGCCAGGCGCGCTCGCCCGCGGCTTCGAGGCGACGGATCGACGTTTCCGCGTCCCGCTCGGCCACGACCAGCACCATCCCGATGCCGCAGTTGAACACGCGGTGCATCTCGGCGTCGGCCACTTCGCCTTCGCGCTGCAGCCAGGAAAACAGCGGGGGCATCTGCCACGCGTCGCGGTGCAGCACCGCCTGGACCTCCGCGGGGAGCACGCGGGGGACGTTCTCGACGAGCCCGCCGCCGGTGATGTGCGCGAGGCCCTTGACCGCGACGTCCTGCAGCAGCGAGCGCACCGGCTTGACGTAGATTCGGGTCGGGGCGAGCACGGTATCGAGAAAGGATTTCCCGTGGAAGTCCTCGTGCATGTGCGGCGCGTCGAGTCGACCGTAGGCACGCTCGATCACGCGGCGCACCAGCGAGTACCCGTTCGAGTGCGCGCCGCTCGACGCCAGTCCAAGGACCACGTCGCCGTGCGCAATCGTGCGCCCGTCGATGATGCGCGACTTCTCCACCACGCCCACGGCAAAGCCGGCGAGGTCGTATTCCCCATCAGGATACATGCCCGGCATTTCCGCCGTTTCGCCGCCGAGCAGCGCGCACCCCGCCTGTTCGCACCCCAGCGCGATGCCGCCGATCACCGCTGCCGCGGTCTCGACATCGAGCTTCCCGCAGGCGAAATAGTCGAGAAAGAACAGCGGCTCTGCACCCTGCACCAGGATGTCGTTCACGCTCATCGCCACCAGGTCGACTCCGACCGTATCGTGGCGAGCGAGCGCGAAGGCGAGCTTGAGTTTGGTGCCCACGCCGTCGGTGCCCGAGACGAGAACCGGCTCGCGGTAGCCACGGGGAAGTTCGAAAAGCCCGCCAAAGCCGCCGATCCCGGCCATGACCCCGTCACGCAGCGTGCGCCGTGCGAGCGGCTTGATCCTCTCGACCAGGGCGTCGCCCGCGTCGATGTCGACACCGGCGTCCTTATAGGAAAGCGGAGAATTCATCGTTCATCCCGATACAATGGCCCCTTGATTCTATTCCCTGACGGTTGGCTGTAACCCCGCCGTCGGGTAGACCGCCCCCGTTTACAACGACCAAGCTTTCGCCATGCCGCTGTCCGCGCGCCAACGCCAAACCCTGCTCTGGCTGACCGTCGCGGCGGCGCTCGCCCTCGTTCTGTTCGCGCTCGGCCCGGTGCTCGCCCCGTTCGTGGCGGCGGCCATCCTCGCCTACGTGATGGAGCCCGCCGTGCGCTGGCTGCACCGGCACCGCGTGCCGCGGGCGGTCGCGACGCTCGCCGTGATGCTGGCGGCAATCCTGGTCACGCTGTCGATCGCCCTGATCCTGGTGCCAATCATCGAGCAGGAGGTGCGGGTGATCGGCGCGCGCCTGCCTGACCTGGCGCTGACAATCTCGGGCACGCTGCTTCCCTGGCTGCACGAGAACTTCGGCGTCGATCTCCCGATGGATGTCGCCTCCCTGCGCGCCTGGCTCACCGAGCATTTCGCTGGCAGCGGGCAGGACTGGGCAGGCGCGCTGATGAAGTACGCGCGCTCGGGCTGGGGCGCGGCGCTGCAGATCGCCGGGATGGTGTTCCTCGTCCCGGTCGTGCTGTTCTTCCTGCTGCTGGACTGGGACAAGCTGACGGCGTTGGCCGGCGAGCTGATTCCGCCGCGCTGGCGCGAATCGATCTACGCGCTCGCCGCCGAGGTCGACGCGCTGCTCGGGCGCTACGTGCGCGGGCAGGCGAAAGTGATGATGGTGCTCGCCGCCTACTACTCGGTCGGACTGCTGATTGCCGGTTTCAAGCTCTGGCTGCCGATCGGCGTGCTCACCGGGCTGCTCGTCGCCATCCCCTATCTGGGTTTTGCCCTGGGGCTGAGCTTCGCGCTCATCGACGGCATGCTGCAACTCGGCGTGCTCCATGGCCTCGTCGCGGTGGCGGTGGTCTACGGCATCGGTCAGGCCATCGAGAGCACGTGGCTCACGCCTTATCTGGTCGGCGTGAGCATCGGCCTGCCCCCGCTGGCGGTGATCTTCGCCTTGCTCGCCTTCGGCTCGCTGTTTGGCTTTGTCGGCGTGCTGCTCGCCCTGCCGCTGGCGGCGATCCTGGCGGTGGGCCTGCGCCGCCTGCGCGCCGCCTATCAGGACAGCGAGTTCTTCCAGCGCATCGAATGAAGCAGTTGCCGCTTCCGCTGCACCACGTCGAGCCCCCGTCGCTCGAGAATTTCATTGCCGGTGGCAATGCGGAGTGCGTCGCGTTGCTGCGCCGCATCCGCGCAGGAACGCGCGAGCCCCGCTTCATCTACCTGTGGGGTCCCGCCGGATCGGGGCGCAGCCACCTGCTCGCGTCGCTGAGCCCGCCCGGAGAGCTGGTCCGCGCCACGCTGCAGGCCGACATGTCGATCGGCGACACCCCCGGCGCGTTGTTCCTGATCGACGACTGCGACACGCTCGACCCCACCGGACAGCAGGCGCTCTTTGCGCTCTACAACCGCGTCCAGGCGTCGGAGGCGGGTATGACGCTGATCGCCACCGGGCGTCAGCCACCGCTGTTCACCGAAGTGCGCGAGGACCTGCGCAGCCGCTTCGGCTGGGGTCTGGTCTTTCGGCTGCAGCTCCTCTCGGACGAGGACAAGGCGCGCGCGCTCGACGCGCACGCCGCCCGGCGCGGGGTCGAGCTCGCACCTGATGTCATCCCCTGGCTGCTCACGCACCAGGATCGGGACATCCGCCACCTGCTCGAATTGCTCGACGCCTTCGATCGCTACGCCTTCGAGCGGCAGCGCGCGCTGACCCTTCCGCTGCTGCGCGAATTCGCGGCCTCCGGCGCGATGGACAACGCCGCGGCGACACGCGACGATTCGGAAGGCGCGCCGCCGGCGTGATCCGGGGGCCCGGACCACGACACACTGGTAGAATCCGCCCACATCATGCAGTTGTCCCTTTTCGATCTCGATCACACCCTGCTGCCGCTCGACAGCGACTACGAATGGGCCCGCTTCCTCATCCGAATGGGCGCCATCGACGGCGAGCGCTATGAGGCGGAGAACGAGCGCCTGTTTCGTGAGTACCAGGAGGGCACGCTCGACATCGCCGAGTCGCTCGCCTTCCTGCTCGCCCCGCTCGCCGCGTTCCCGCTCGCCGAACTGGAAGCCTGGCATGCGCAATTCATGGAAGAAGTGATCCGCCCGGCGATCCGCCCGAGCGCGAAGGCGCTGGTGGCCCGCCATCAGGATCGTGGCGATTTGTGCGCGGTTGTCACCGCCACCAACGAGTTCGTGACCACGCCCATCGCCCGCGAATTCGGCGTCCCGCACCTGATTGCGACGACCATCGAATCGGTCGACGGCCGGTTCACGGGTCGGCCGCGCGGCACGCCTTCGTTTCGCGAAGGCAAGATCGTGCGCACCGAGCAGTGGCTCGGCGAGCTGGGACACGATTTCTCGTCATTCTCGGACTCGTGGTTCTACAGCGATTCGGCCAACGACATCCCGCTGCTGCTGCGCGTGACCCGCCCGGTCGCGACCAACCCCGACCCGCGGCTCGCCGCGTTCGCCCAGGAGCGCGGCTGGCCAACCCTGCGCCTGTTCGAATGATCCGCAAACTGATCGGTCGGATGTTCCGACGCGGCGTGGCGGAGCCCCCGGCCGTGCGCCGCCACGCGACGCGCTATCGCGGATCCGAACTGGGCATTCACCGCACCGAACTCTCGAGCGCCGCGCAGCGCACCTGCGAGACGCTGCAAAAAGCCGGATTTCATGCGTGGATCGTCGGCGGGGGCGTGCGCGATCTGTTGCTGGGGCTGCGTCCCAAGGACTTCGACATCGCGACCGACGCCACGCCGCAGCAGGTCAACAAACTTTTTCGGCGTTCGCGGGTGATCGGCCGGCGTTTTCAGATCGTCCACGTGATGTTCGGACGCGAAGTGATCGAAGTCTCGACCTATCGGGCACTGTCGACGGATTCGAACACCGACGAGCACGGTCGCGTGCTGCACGACAACGAATGGGGGACGCAGGAGGAGGACGCGGTCCGGCGCGACTTCACCATCAACGCGCTCTACTACGACCCGATCGGTGACGCGATCCTCGATTACCACGACGGCGTGCGCGACCTGCAGGCACGCACGCTGCGCATGATCGGCGACCCGGCGAGCCGCTATCGCGAAGACCCAGTGCGCATGCTGCGCGTTGCGCGCTTCGCGGCGAAGCTCGGATTCACGGTCGAGCCGCGCACCCGGGCTCCGATCGCGGAACTCGCTCCGCTCGTGCACAACATCCCCTCTTCGCGGCTGTTCGACGAGATGCTCAAGCTCCTGCTGTGCGGCCACGCGCTCGATGCGCTGGGCGAACTGCGCAACGAAGGGCTGCACCACGGACTGCTGCCGCTGCTGGACGTGATCCTCGAGCAGCCGGCCGGAGAACGTTTCGTTTCGGCGGCGCTGGCGAGCACCGACGCGCGCGTCGCCGACGGACGACCGGTTTCGCCCGGCTTTCTGTTCGCCACGCTGCTCTGGCAGCAGGTGCGGGTGCGCTGGGAAGCGGCGGCGGCCAAGGGCGAGCACTCCATCCCGGCGCTGATGCAGGCCATCGACGACGCGCTCGACGACCAGGCTGACCAGCTCGCGATCCAGAAGCGCTTCGTGTCCGACATGCGCGAAATCTGGTCGCTGCAGCCGCGCCTCGAGCGGCGCAACGGACAGGCACCGTACCGGCTGCTCGAGCACATCCGGTTCCGCGCCGCCTACGACTTCATGCTGCTGCGCTGCGAGGTCGGTGAGGTGGACCAGGAACTGGGCGCCTGGTGGAGCGCATTCATCGATGCCGACGGCGAGGGACGTGCGGCGCTGGTCACCGGCGCGCCCAAGTCCGGCCCCGCAGCCAAACGCAAAGGTCGCGGCGGGCCGCGGCGGCGCGGGCGGCGCGGCGCCACCGCCGGTGGCGACTCCGGCGGCGATTCCGGTTCGCCACCCGCCTGAATGGCGCAGGGCAAAGACGTGAACCGCGATCCGCAGGGCGCCACCCTTGCCTACATCGGGCTTGGCGCCAACCTCGGCGACGCGCGCGACACGCTCGCGCGTGCCTGCGCGGAACTCGCCGAGCTTCCGGACACGAAGGTCACGAGTCGCTCGGCACTGTACCGCAGCGCACCGATCGACGCGAGCGGCCCGGAGTATGTGAACGCCGTCGTCGCGCTGGAAACCGCTCTTGCGCCCGAGGCGCTGCACGAGGGCCTGCGCGCGATCGAGAATCGCTTCGGGCGCGCGCGCGGCGAGCGCAACGCCCCGCGCACCCTCGACCTGGATCTGCTGCTCTATGGCAACCGGAAGATCGATACCGCAGAACTCACGGTGCCGCATCCGCGGATGCACCGGCGCGCGTTCGTGCTCGTGCCGCTGGCTGAACTTGCGCCGCAGCTCGTCGTCCCGGGCCACGGCCCGATCGTCGAGCTGACCCGGCGCTGCGCCGACCAGGACGTCGAAGCTCTCGTGGAGTCGCGATGATCACACCCGCAGCGAGTCCCGTGCGCTCGCCCTTCGAACGGTTTCGTCACATCGTCGTCGAGGGGCCGATCGGCGTCGGCAAGACCTCGCTGGCGCGAGCCCTCGCGCAGCGTTTCGGCGCCAAGCCCGTTCTCGAGGATCCGACCGAGAACCCGTTTCTCGAGCGCTACTATCGGGACAGTCGGCGTCACGCGCTGCCGACCCAGCTCTTCTTCCTGTTCCAGCGGGTCAACCAGCTGCGCGATCTGGCACAGCGCGATCTGTTCAGCCAGACGCTGGTCGGCGACTTCCTGCTCGACAAGGACCCGCTCTTCGCCCAGCTCACCCTCGCCGACGACGAGCTGCTGCTGTACCGGACGATTTTCGAGGCGATGCGCGCGCAGGCGCCGGTTCCCGATCTCGTCATCTACCTGCAGGCGAGTCCGGCAGTGCTCTTCGAGCGGGTGCAGCGGCGGGGCGTCGCGATGGAGGCCGGCATCAGCGAGCCGTACCTGCGTTCGCTGGCCGACGCCTACAGCCGCTTCTTTCATCACTACGACGCAGCGCCGCTGCTGATCGTCAACACCGAGCACATGAATCCCGGGGACGGCCCCGAGGATCTCGACACGCTCGTGCGCCAGATCATCGAGATGCGCGGCCGGCGCAGCTTCTTCAACCGCGCCAGCTAGCGCGGCGCGCTCAGGTGCCGCTGTAGCCTTGCGGGTTGCGACTCTGCCAGCGCCACGCGTCGACGCACATCGATTCGAGATCGAGCGCGGCTTCCCAGCCCAGCAGGTCCGCAGCGCTGCGCGGATCCGCGTAGCACTGCGCGATGTCGCCCGGACGTCGGTCCACGATGCGGTAGGGTATCGAACGGCCGCTCGCCGCCTCGAAAGCGCGCACAATTTCGAGCACCGAGTGCCCGCGTCCCGTGCCCAGGTTGACCGTGAACGCGCCGGCGTGTTCGAGCACGCGCGCCAGCGCCGCGACGTGGCCGCGCGCCAGGTCGAGCACGTGGATGTAATCGCGCACGCCCGTGCCGTCCGTGGTCGCGTAGTCCCCCCCGAAAACCGCCAGCTCCGCCCGACGACCCACGGCAACCTGGCTCACATAGGGCATGAGGTTGTTCGGAATGCCCCGCGGGTCCTCGCCAATGCGCCCGCTCGGATGCGCCCCGACCGGATTGAAGTAGCGCAGGATCGCGATCGACCAGCGCGGGTCGGAACGCGCCAGATCACCGAGAATTTCCTCGATCATCACTTTGGTGCGGCCGTATGGATTGCTCGGCGCCAGCGGTGCGTCCACCGGCACCGGAACCTCGCTCGGGTCACCGTAGACGGTCGCCGAGGAACTGAACACGAGGCGGCGCACGCCGGCCTCGGCGAGGCACGTAAGCAGCGTGGTGGTGCCGCCGACATTGTTCTCGTAGTAGGCAAGCGGCTGCTCGACGGATTCGCCGACCGCCTTGAGGCCCGCAAAATGCAGGACCGCACTCACCTTTTCGCGGGCGAGCAGCTCGCGCAGCAGGGTCGCGTCGCGGATGTCTCCCACCACCAGCGGCGCCGGTTTCCCCGCGAGTTGCGCAACGCGCACGAGCGACTCGGGACTCGCGTTGCTCAGGTTGTCGAGCACGACCACCGGATACCCGGCGCCAAGCAACTCGAGCACCGCGTGCGAGCCGATGTATCCCGCTCCTCCCGTTACCAGCACCTTCGGTGCAGAATCGGACCTGTCCAAGATCACCTCTTCCGGCAATGCCGCCGCCGCTAGTGTCGCACGACCCGAATCTTCGCGCCCCGCGCTTCTTCTACGCCCTCGTTCCGGACGCGCCGGCCGCGCGCCGACTCGCGCGCGCCGGCTCCGGGGTGGCGCGCGCCTGCCGCGGGCGCGCGCTCGACGCGCCCGACCTGCACCTGACGCTCGCCTTCGTCGGGAGTCGTGCGAGCGCTGATCGCGCCCCCCTCGTGCCGCCCGAACTGGCGCTTCCCGAAGCGCTGTTGGGGCGTGCCGACTGGCCCGCCACACAGCTCGACCGCCTGGCGAGCTTTGGCCGGGGCATCGTCTGGGCGGGACCGACACGCACGCCGGTGTGGCTCGCGGAGTTGGCGCGCGAACTGCGCGCGTGCCTGCGCTCGGCGGGCATCGCGTTTGACGAGAAGCCGATGCGCGCGCACATCACCCTGGTGCGCGGCGCACAGCGCTGGGACGAGGAGGCGCCGCAGCCGGACTTCGAACCGGTCGCGGTGGCGTCCTGGCATCTCGCGCTGGGATGGTCGCGAGGTCGGCGCGACGGGCCGCGATATGCGTGGCAGCCACTGTGAGTCACCACCGGCGAGCGCACGGACTTTGCGATACCGGCGATAATCGGCTCTTTCCCGCAACCTTGCCACCCGCACAAGTGCCCGCACACATCTTGATCGTCGAGGATGAACCGGAGATCCGCCGGATGCTCGCGGTGAACCTGCGCCATCACGGCTACCGGGTCACCGAAGCGGGTGACGCCGCGTCCGGCGCCGCCGCGATCGTCACCGACACGCCGGACCTGATCCTGCTCGACTGGATGCTGCCGGGCAGCAGCGGCCTGACGCTGGCGCGCAACCTGCGCGCCGCCGAGCAAACGCGACACACGCCGATTCTCGTGCTCACCGCACGCGCGCAGGAGGGCGACAAGCTCGCGGGCTTCGAGGCCGGAGCCGATGACTACGTGACCAAACCCTTCTCGCCGCGCGAACTGCTCGCGCGGGTCGCCGCGCTGCTGCGGCGCGCAACGCGGGTGACCGCCGAGGAGACGCTCGAGTACTGCGGCATCCGGCTCGAACCCGAGCAGTTGCGCGCCTTCGCTGCCGGCGAAGGGCTGGAGCTCAGCCCGACGGAGTTCCGCTTGCTCCACTGCTTCCTGCGCAACCCGCAGCGGATTCTCTCGCGCGCGCGCCTGATCGAGTCGGTCTGGAGCGACGACGCCGAGATCGAGGCGCGCACCGTGGACGTGCATATCCGCCGACTGCGGCAGGCGCTGCACCCCACCGGACACCGGCGCCTGATCGAGACGGTGCGTGGCGCCGGATACCGGCTGGGAACGCCATGATCCGGGTGCGCCAGGGGATCCGCCTCGTCGCCGCACTCGCGATCGCGGCCGCGCTCGCGCGTTGGCTTTCGGTGCACGTGGCACTCGGCTGGCTCGCGATCGTGCTGTGCGCGTTCGTCGGCTACCACAGCTACTACCTGTGGCGACTGAGCGAGTGGGCCGCGCTGCCCGCCAAGCGCGGTGTGCCCACGGGTTCCGGTTCGTGGGGGATCGCGTTCGAGCGCATTGCGCGTTTCGTGCGCGACCAGTCCGACAGCCGCGAGGCGCTCGAGGTCGAACTCAGCGGCGTGCACGCGGCGGTCGATCGCCTGCCCGACGCGCTGATCGCGCTCGATCGATTCGATCATGTCCTGTGGAGCAACCGCGCGGCCCAGGAACTCCACGGCATCTTCGGCACCAAACGCCCGATCCACCACTTCCTGCGCCAGCCGGAGTTCATCGCCTTTCTCGAGGAAGGCAAGTACGACGCGCCGCTGCGCATCACGCTGCCCGAGCACCCCGGTCGCATCTACCGGATCCGGATTTACCCGAGCGCCGGCGGCAAGCTGATGATCACGCGTGACGTCACCGACCAGACGAAAGTCGACGCGATGCGCAGCGACTTCGTCGCCAATGTCTCGCACGAACTGCGCACGCCTGTCACCATCGTCGGCGGCTTTGCCGAGACCTTGCTGGAAATCGATCTCGACGAGGCGACCCGGCGCGAGCACCTCGAATCGATCCTGCGCAGCAGCCGCACGATGCAGGGCATCATCGATGACCTGCTGACCCTCTCGACGCTGGAAGCGGATCTCGACCAGCCCCGCGAGGAACTGATCGAGCTGCCCGAGCTCTACGAAGCCATGGTCGAGGAGGCACGCGCGTTCTCTGGCGGCAAGCATCGGATCACGCTCTCGATCCGGGATCCGCAGCGCGTGCGCGGCGACCGCGGTCAGATCGAGAGCGCAATCCGCAACCTGCTCACCAATGCCGTGCGCTACACGCCCGCGGGCGGGGAAATCGAACTCTCTTGGAGGGTGCGCGACGACGAGGGCTGGATCACGGTGCGCGACACGGGCATCGGGATCGAGCCCGAGCACCTGCCGCGCCTCGCCGAGCGCTTCTATCGGATCGACCGCGGGCGCTCGCGCTCGACCGGGGGAACGGGACTGGGGCTGGCGATCGTCAAGCACATCGCCGCGCGCCACGGTGCGGGGCTGCACATCACGAGCCGTCCGGGCGAGGGCAGCGCGTTCTCGCTGCGGCTGCCGGCCACGAGGCTGCTGCCGGCGGACGACGAGGCCTGAGGCGAGGGTCCGGGCTTCGTTCGCAGCGCGCCTCTTATGGTGGCGCGATGCGGTCAGGTGTCCGCACCCCCTTTTCAGCGCGCCTCCCCTGATGACGTGGCGCGACGCGGTCAGGTGTCCGCATTCGCCGCTCGTTACCGGCTCGGTGCGGCCACCTGACCCCATCGCGCTGTGTGGCAGCATCGCTCCCGTCGCGTACGCTGCGCTGACGCGGCGTGGATCACGCTCCACGCGCTCATCGGTGACGGCGAAGCGTCTCGCGGCGGGCGCCCGGCACGTGACCCGGGCGCCATACGCCGCGAGGCCGCCCGCCGGCAACAGCTTCGGCCTGCAAGCATGATTACGACGCATACACGCACGCAACCGCATTGCCCAGCGCGCCGCTGGCGCACGGGTGCGCGATCGGGTAACGAGCCGATCGCGCACTCGGAAGCGCGGCGCGCCGCACCGACGCGGGCGTGCGCGGCCAGTGCGCGCCTGAGTTGCTTCCTCGTGGGCAGGTGGTTGCGGGCGGGCGGTGTTCCGACTTGGTGAAACACGCGCGCGGATGCCTCAGAGCGTGCTGTGCTCAGGTGGCCGCACCGAGCCGGTTACGAGCGGCGAATGCGGGTACCTGAGCACAGCACGCCACGCCACCACCCCGCGCGCGCTGACTACGGAGCACAGGCCGCCCCGTTACGACAGATCGCCTTCCTCGTGCGCCGCGGCCCCGTGCCGCCGATCGATGCCCTCGACCACGTTGACCACGTACTCGGCGATGTTCTCCGCGTGATCCCCGATGCGTTCGAGCGACTGGACGATGAAGATCAGTTCCTGCGCGGCCGGAATCGAAGCCGGCTCCGCCGCCATCCCCTCGAGCAGTTCGCGAATCAGCGACGAGCGGATCTCGTCGACCGCGCGATCGCGCTTGCGCAGGCCGTCGAGCGCACCCGCATCGTGGCGCAGGAACGCGTCGAGCGACTGCTGGAGCATCCCGCGCACCATTTCCCCCATCGATGCGACGCGAGCGAGCGGGAAGGCCGCGTGCCCCGTGTAGTGCTGGAGGTCGCGACTGTTGTAGGCGATCTTCTTGGCCTCGTCACCGACGCGCTCGAGATCGTTGATCGTGTGGATCGCGGCGACCACCTCGCGCAGATCGATCGCGATCGGCTGCCGGCGCGCGATGATCTGGTTGCACAGCAGGTCGGTCTGCACGTGCATCCGGTTGACCGCCCGCTCCTCGGTGATGACCTGCGCAAGGAGCGCGGCGTCGCCGGTGCGCAGCACCTCGACGGCCCGGTAGACCTGCTGTTCGACGAGTCCACCCATCGTCATCACCGCGCTGCGCATCCCGGAGAGATCGGTGTCGAAAGCTCTCATCGTGTGTTCGTGCATCATGCCCCCGCAGTGCTCAGCCAAAGCGGCCGGTGATGTAATCCTCGGTGCGCTGGTCGCTGGGCTTGAGGAACATCTGCCCGGTGTTGCCGAATTCGACCAGCTCGCCCAGATACATGTAGGCGGTGTAGTCCGAAATCCGCGCCGCCTGCTGCATGTTGTGCGTGACGATCAGGATCGTCACCTTGCTCTTCAATTCGTTCACCAGTTCCTCGATCGAGGCGGTGGCGATGGGATCGAGCGCCGAGGTCGGCTCGTCGAAGAGCACGAGTTCCGGATCGGTCGCCAGTGCCCGCGCGATGCACAGGCGCTGCTGCTGCCCGCCGGAGAGGTTGAACGCGAGTTCGTCGAGCCGCTCGCTCACCTCGTTCCACAGCGCAGCATTCTTGAGGGCGTGCTCGACCCGATCGGCGATCGCGCTGCGCGAACGCTCGCCGCGGACCCGGATGCCGTAGGCGACATTCTCGAAGATCGACTTCGGGAACGGATTGGGCTTCTGGAACACCATCCCGATGCGCATCCGCACCTCGATGGGATCGATCTCCTTCGAGAGCAGGTCCAGATCGTCCGGAAACAGCCGGATCTCGCCCTCGTAGCGATTCCCCGGGTAGAGATCGTGCATCCGGTTGAAAGCGCGCAGCAGCGTCGACTTTCCGCAACCTGAGGGACCGATCAGTGCCGTCACGCGGTTCTCGTAGACGGGCAGGTTCACGTCGCGCAGCGCGTGATTGGTCCCGTAGTAGAAACCCAGTCCGGTGGTGCGGGCCTTGACCGCCGGTTCGGTGGCGGTGCCGGGCGCGCGCGGCGCGGGAGAGTCGGGGGGCATCGAAGTCACCATTTGAGGTTCCGGCGCAGCCGGTAACGCACGTAGATCGCCAGTCCGTTCATCGCCAGCGTCAGCGCCACCAGCACGAAACCGGCCGCGGCGGCGTTCGCCTGAAACGCCGCCTCGGGACGCGATGTCCAGTTGAACATCTGGATCGGCAGCACCGTGAACGGCGCCCAGAGCCATTCGAAATTCAGGTAGGGCGGGATCGCCGTCACCGGCGCCTCGGGCAGGAACGCGATGAAGGTCAGCGCGCCGATCGTGATGATCGGGGCCGTTTCGCCGATGGCGCGGGCGAGGCCGATGATCACGCCGGTGAGGATACCGGGCATCGAGTACGGAACGATGTGGTCGCGCACCATCTGCCACTTGGAGGCGCCCAGCGCGTAGGCGCTCTCGCGCATCTCGCGCGGGATCGCCCGGATCGCCTCGCGGGTGGCGAGGATCACCACCGGCAGGATCAGCAGCGCCAGCGTCAGGCCGGCCGCGAGGATGCTCTGCCCGAAGCCCAGACCGTAGACGAACAGACCCAGTGCGAGCAGGCCGTAGACGATCGACGGCACACCGGCGAGGTTGGTGATGTTGATCTCGATCAGGTCGTTCACCCAGTGCTTCGCCGCATATTCCTCGAGATACAGGCCGGAGGCGACACCGAGCGGAATCGCGACCGTCGCGGTGACCACCATCACCAGCACGGACCCGACCCACGCCGAGAGGATCCCCGCGCGCTCCGCGTGGCGGGACGGAAAGGACGTGAAGAACTCGGCATTGATCCGCGGAATGCCGGCGATTGCCATGTCGACGAAGAGCGTGAGAAAGGTGAGCACGCCGATCATCAGCGCGATCACGCCGCACACGGCAAAGACGAGTTCGAAGCGCCGCCCGCGCGCGATGGCATTGCGAATTTCGTGAAGCTGCTCGCGTTCCATCCGTCGTTGCTCAGTAGGCCTCGCGGAAGCGCCGCCGCAGCGCGTGTCCCACGATGTTGAAGAAGAAGGTGATCAGCAGCAGCGTCAGTCCGGCGGCAAAGATCGTCTGGTAACCGATCGAGCCGTGCGGCAGGTCGCCCAGCGCCACCTGCACGATGTAGGCGGTGATCGTCGCGGCGGGCTCGAGCGGGTTGAAGGTGAGGTTCGGCTGCATGCCGGCCGCCACCGCGAGGATCATCGTCTCGCCGACCGCGCGCGAGATCCCCAGGATGTAGGCCGAGGCGATCCCGGAAAACGCTGCGGGCACCACGACCTTCGTCGCGGTCTGCAACCGGGTCGCGCCCATCGCATAGGAGCCCTCGCGCAGCGCCATCGGCACGGCGCGCATCGCGTCCTCGCTGATCGAACTCACATAGGGGATGATCATGATCCCCATCACGATTCCCGCGGAGAGCAGATTGAAGCCCGGCAGCGAGGGGATCAGCTTCTGCAGCAGCGGCGTGACGAAGAGCAGGGCGAAGTAGCCGTAGACGATGGTCGGCACGCCGCCGAGCAGCTCGAGCAGCGGCTTGCCCACCTCGCGTACCCGGTACGCGGCGAATTCCGAAAGGTAGATGGCGATTACGGTGCCCAGCGGAATCGCGATGGAGAGCGCCACCAGCGAACTGGTCAAGGTCCCCGAGAGCAGCACCATGATCCCGAAGTGCGCGTCGTCAAAGAGCGGCGTCCACTGCGTGTCGGTCAGGAAGTCGCTCATCGGCACCTCCCGAAAGAAGGTCACCGACTCGCTGACCAGGATGTAGACGATCCCCAGCGTGATGAGCACGGAGGTGAACGCGCTCAGAAAGAGAATCGACTCGATGAGCTTCTCGAACACGCGCCGCCGCCGCTTGCGGCGCAGGTCGCGTGGGCGCGCAGACGCAAGCGCGGCGCCGCCAGATGCGGGCACCGCGCCGCCGCCCCCTTCGGCGGCGTGGATGGGGGGGAGGCCCCCCGGCAGATTCATCGTTTCATGGGTTCTACTGTTTCGCCTCGCGCCGCAACAGTTCCTCGATCGTCACACCGACCTCGGCGTGGCCCCCGAACACCGTCCCCTTCTTGCCCTTGGCCACGTTTTCGAGCGCCTGTTTGTAGGCCGAATCCGGCAGCGGCACGTACTTGACCTCGCGCGTGAGCTTGGCCGCGTTCTTCAGATAGTAGTCGACGAACTCGCGCACTTCCGGGCGACCAAGTTCCTTCGCATTGACGTAGATGAAGATCGGGCGGGCGAGCGGCGCGTACGCGCCCGACAGAACCGCCTCCATCGAGGGAGCAACCGGCAGTCCCTTGGGATTGACGACCGGCACGGCCCTGAGCTTCTTGGTGTTCTCGGCGTAGTACGCGAAACCGAAATAGCCCAGTCCACCCAGGTCGCTCGAAACGCCCTGCACCAGCACGTTGTCGTCTTCGGACGCGGTGAAGTCGCCGCGGCTCGACTTGGCTTTGCCGACCACGGCTTCGGTGAAGTAATCGAAGGTGCCCGAGTCGGCGCCCGGCCCGTAGAGCTTGAGCGCCTGATCGGGCCACGCCGGATTGACGTCGCGCCATTTCATGACCTTGCCCTGGGCCTCGGGGGCCCAGATGCGCTTGAGTTCGGCGACGGTGATCTGCTTGATGAACGTGTTCTTCGGGTTCACGACCACGGTCAGCGCGTCGAAGGCCACGGGGAGTTCCAGATATTCGATGCCGGCGGCCTTGCAGGCCGCCATTTCCTGCTCGAGGATGGGGCGCGATGCATTCGAGATGTCGATCTCGCCCCGACAGAATTTCTTGAAGCCGCCGCCGGTTCCGGAAATGCCCACGGTAACGCGGACCGCGCCACGTTTGGATTTTTGAAAGTCCTCGGCAACCGCTTCGGTCACCGGAAACACCGTGCTCGAACCATCGATGCGCACGGTCGGCACCGCATGCGCGGCCGTCGCCAGCAGCGCGCACAGCCCGCCAGCCAGAATGTTCATCGCCGTGTTGTTTCGCTTCATCGTCATCGCTCCTGTTTTGTGGCGCCACCAATGCGGCGCCCGTTTTGCTTCGAAGCAATGATGCCCGCCCAATATGACGATTCGATGACGGCGCGACCGATGCGCGCCCGGCGCAGCGCGCAGGCAGGCTCCGCTCGGGAGCGCCCCTCAGGCGGCCTCGATCGCCTCCAGCAGGGCCGCAGCGCCGACTGCACCGCTCAGCGAGGTCTTGCCGCCGAAAATGAAGAAAGGCACGCCGCTCACGCCCGCCTCGCGCGCCTGGGTGTCGGCGTCGCGCACCTCGTCGAGCAGTCCCTCGTCGCCGAGCGCGTCGCGCGCGGTGGCCGGGTCGAGTCCGGCGCGGGTACCGATCGCCTCGAGTACGGTGTCGTCGGTCAGGTCGGCGCCCTCGACGAAGTACGCCCGGAACAGCTCCTCCGCGACCGCGTCCTGCCGACCCGCCGCTGCGGCGGCGGCAACCAGCGCATGCGCGCGCACCGTGTTCGGCTGGCGCTCGATCGCCTCCATCTCGAGCGTGAGCCCGACTTGCCCTGCCGCGGCGCGGACCCGCGCATAAATTGCCCCGCCATCGGCGTGGCCGAATTTGCGCGACAGGTATTCGCTGCGCGGCATGCCCTGCGCGGGCAGCCCGGGATTCAACTGGAACGGGAGCCAGCGCACCTGCGGCTCCGGACTTCCGGGGTGGCGTTCACGCCATCGCGCGAGCGCCTCCTCCAACTGGCGTTTGCCCACGTAGCACCATGGACAGACCACGTCGGATACCACATCGATTCGAAGTGCCTCAGTCATTCCTTGCCTCCTTATCCCTTCGCCGGAACATGTTCGCCCAGCCCGGTCGGACAGCTTCCCCGCCCGCTCTCGAGCTGGACGGTTGCGTGTCCGATTCCGAACCGCGCGCGCAGTTCATCGGAAACTTCGCGCAGCAACGCGTCGTGCCTCACTTCATCCTGCACGACCAGGTGCACCGTCATGGCAACGTCTGCGGTGCCCAACGGCCACACGTGCAGATCATGGAACCGGATCACCCCGGGGAGTCCGCCAAGATAGTCGCGCACCTTGGCGAGCTGCACGGTTTCGGGCACCCCGTCGAGCGTGAGATGCACCGACTGGCGGAACAGGCTCCAGGTCCCGACCAGGATTACCGCCGCGATCACCAGTCCCATCACCGGGTCGAGCCACAACCAGCCGCGCCACAGATAGAGTACGCCCGCGAGCATTACACCCAACGAGACCAGGGCATCGGCCGCCATGTGCAGGAAGGCGCCCCGGATGTTCAGATCCTGCCGGCTGCCGCGCAGGAACAGCAGTGCGGTGGCGGTATTGATGAGCACCCCGACGCCAGCCACCCAGATCACGGTCGCGCCGACGATGGGCGCGGGGGTGATGATGCGCCCGATCGACCCCCACACGAGTCCGCCGACAGCCACTAGCAGCAGCACCGCGTTGACGAGTGCGGCAAGGATGGAACCGCGCTGCCAGCCATAGGTGTGCAGGTCGGTCGGCAGGCGGCGCGCGACCACGAAGCCCGCCCACGCGACCACCAGCCCCAGCACGTCGCTCAGGTTGTGCCCGGCATCGGCGAGCAGGGCGAGCGAGTCGGCCTGCAGCCCGTAGAAGACCTCCACGACGACGAACGCGACGTTGAGCCCGATGCCGATGGCGAACGCCCGCCCGGTTCCAGGCAGGGTGGACGGGGGTGCGTGGTGGTGGCCGGCGCTCATCAGGCGATCAGCTTACACAAATTTGCGCAGTGCGAGCCGCAGCCCGGCTGCCGCATTGGCAACCCCCGGGCGGTGGCGCGGCTGATCAGCGCGCCATCGGACGAAAAAGTGGCTCGCCGCCGATGCGAAACTGCGCGATGGCTGCCTGTCCGGGCGCGCCGGTGAGCCAGTCGATGAACTGCTGGCCGGCGGCCGCGCGCACGTGCGGGTGGCGCGCCGGATTCACGAGCATCACCGCGTAGCGATTGAGCAGCCGCGGGTCTCCGGCAACCAGGATCTCGAGTTCGCCGCGATTGCGAAAGGCTAGCCATGTCCCCCGATCCGCCAGCGTGTACGCGCCGCGCGCGGAGGCCACGTTGAGCGTCGGCCCCATGCCCGATCCCGTTTCCCGGTACCAGTCGGCGCCACGCCGTGCGACGTCGATCCCCCCCGCTGCCCAGAGCCCCAGCTCGGCCGCGTGGGTGCCGCTCCGATCGCCCCGGGAGATGAACTCCGCGCGCGCCGCGGCGATCTTCCCGAACGCGGCGACGGCGTCCAGCCCGCCGCGCACCTGCGCCGGATCGGCGCGCGGGCCAAGCAGCACGAAGTCGTTGGCCATCACCTCGTGCCGCCGCGTCGCCCAGCCCTGGGCGACGAATCGCTCCTCGGCAGCCGGATCGTGCACCAGCACCACATCCGCGTCACCGCGCCGCCCAAGCTCCAGCGCCTGCCCGGTCCCCACCGCCACGACATTCACGCGAATCCCGGTCGCCTCGCGAAAGAGCGGCAGCAGGTGCGCGAAGAGCCCCGACTGCTCGGTCGAGGTCGTCGAGGCGAGAACGATGGTGTCGGCCGCGCGTGCGCTCGTGAGCGGGGTCAGCGCGAGCCACGCGCCCGCCGCAAGTGCCACGGCATGCGCCATGCATTTCCCACCTTTCACGGCTGTCTCCGAACCGGCATCGTTTGCATATTATTGCGTTTTTTCCCACAGAACAGGAAAATACGCAAGACAAGGGAGGGTCATGGAGCAGGTTGCGGACGCGTTCGGGCACGCTTTCCGGCTGATCGCCAGCGGCGACGCCGAGCTTGGGGGCATCGTCACCCTCAGCCTGGAGATCGCCGCCCTCTCGACGCTGCTTTCGACGATGCTGGGTCTGCCGCTGGGTGCCGCGCTCGCGATCGCCCGCTTTCCCGGGCGCGAGGTGGTCGTGGGCGCCAGCAATGCGCTCCTCGGAATGCCATCGGTGGTGATCGGACTGGTCGTCTACCTGGCGCTCTCGCGCGCCGGTCCGCTGGGCTTTCTCGGATTGCTGTTCACGCCCGCAGCCATGATCACCGCGCAGACGATCCTGATTACCCCGATGATCGTGGCGCTCGCGCGCAGCCAGCTGGAGCCCGCATGGCTGGAGATGCGCGAGCCGCTGCGCTCGTTTCGGGTGGGCCCGGCGCGGGCGGTCACCACGCTGCTCTTTGACTGTCGCTTCATGCTTGCCACAATCGTGCTTGCGGGCTTCGGACGCGCGATCTCCGAGGTCGGCGCGGTGATGACCGTGGGCGGGAACATCGCGGGCGTCACCCGGGTGATGACCACCGCGATCGCGCTGGAAACCAGCAAGGGCGACCTGAGCCTCGCGCTGGGGCTGGGCATCGTGCTGGTGGCGCTGGTGCTCGCCGTCGCGCTCGGCGCGCAGGCGCTCAACGGCTTCGCGGAGCGGCGCCATGGATAAGGCCGCAGTCTCCGCCGCCGCGATCGTGTGCACGATGCGCGAGCTCTCGTTCGCGGTGCGCGGACTGCGCTTTCTCGACGTTCCAATGCTGCGGCTCCACGAGGGCGAGCGGCTGCTCGTGCTCGGGCCCAACGGCGCCGGCAAGAGCCTGTTGCTGCGGCTCGGACACGGTCTCATTACCGGTTCGAGCGGGCGCGTGGAGTGGGCGAGCGAGACCCTGTGCGACGCGCAGGCGATGGTCTTCCAGCAGCCGACGCTGCTGCGCCGCTCGAGCCTCGAGAATGTCGCCTACCCGCTGCGGGTGCGTGGCGTGGCGCGCGCGGCGGCTCGCGAACGCGCGCACCGTGCGCTCGCGCAGTTGGGAATCGGCGCACTTGCCGCCCGACCAGCGCGCGCCCTGTCGGGCGGCGAGCAGCAGCGCGTCGCGCTGGCCCGGGCGATCGCGGTGGCGCCGCGCCTGCTCTGGCTCGACGAACCCACGGCGAGCCTGGACCCCGGGGCCACCCGCGCGATCGAGGACGGCGTGCGTGAACTGAACCGGCTCGGCTGCACGATCGTGATGACCACGCATGACGTCGGACAGGCGCGCCGACTGGCGACGCGGGTGCTGTTCATGCATCGCGGCCGCATCGTGGCCGATCAGGACGCCGGGGCGTTCTTCGCGGCACCCGAAAACGATGTCGCACGCCGATTTCTCGCGGGAGAACTGGTCGAATGAGTCCCTTCCTCACCGTAGCCGAACTCGCCGAGCACCTGCGCATCCGGCCGCGCAAGGTCTATGCACTGGTCGCCGCCGGCGAGATTCCGCACCGTCGCGCCGGCGCTCGGCTGATCTTCGACGCCCACGAGATCGACGCGTGGCTGCAGGCGCGCAGCACTCGCTCGGATCGACCGGTGCGGCGTCCGCCGCCGGTCCTGGCGGGCAGCCACGATCCACTGCTCGAGTGGGCGGTGCGTGCGAGCGGCGCGGCACTCGCGCTGATGACCCGCGGCAGCCGTGACGGACTTGCCCGGATGGCTGCCGGCGAGGCCTGCGCGGCCGCCCTGCACTTCCCCGGAACCGGCACTGGCTCGGGAAACGCTGCCGAAGTCGAGCGCGTCGGCGCCGAGCGAGCGTGGGTGCTGCTGGGCTTGGCGCGGCGCACCCAGGGCCTGCTGGTGGCGCCAGGCAATCCGCTCGGCATCCACGACATCGCCGACCTGCCGCGCGCGGTGCCGGCGCGCATCGGACGCCGCCAGAGCGGGGCGGGCAGCCGCGAACTGTTCGACCAACTCCTCGGCGCCGCCGGGCTGGACGCGGCGCTGCCGCCGGAGTGCTTCGTCGACGGCCTGACCGGCGAGGATGAGATGGCGCTGGCCGTGCAGGAGGGCCGAATCGGCTGCGGGCTGGCCATCGAGGCCGCCGCACGGCGCCACGGGCTGGACTTCGTTGCGCTCGTCGACGAGGAACTCGACCTGCTCGTGGAGCGGGGCAGCTATTTCGACGAAGCCCTGCAGGCGCTGTTCGCGTTCACGCGCACCCGGGCGTTTCGCGAGCGCGCCGCCGCGCTGCCCGGCTACTCGATCGCACGGCTTGGTGCGGTGCGCTGGAACGGCGGGGGCGATTGAGCGGAAGTGCCCACGCCGTGGCGCCGAGGCACGAATCCCTCAGCGCTTCTCCGCCAGATAGCTGCTCCCCGTGAACACGACCCCCAGCCCCACGATCGCCACAAGGGTGAGAAACAGCGGGTCACCCGTGCGAACGAAGAAAAACAGCAGGCACGGCAGGATGAACAACCGCACAACCAGCGTCGTCGGATAGAGCTGCTGAACCCGCGCCCGAATGATCTGCGTGACGATGATCGCCAGGCTCACCATGAACATGCCCAGCGCCATCAGCATGACGTCCGGATACTGCCCGTTCGAGAACAGCAGGCGGATAAAGAACTGCGGTGCGACGAGCAGCGCCAACCCGCCACCCCAGAGGGGGCTGGCCAGGTAGTAGAGGCTGACTCGCGTCCGGTTCATGCGCGCCCTACCAGCGCAGCAGCCGCGGACCCAGCGCCGCACCGATTGCGGTCGGGATCAGCATGCCCAACGGGTACCAGAAACCGATGAAGGCCGCCGCCGATTCCGGGCAGTGCAGGCTGTAGACCAGCGCACCCACCGCGCCAGCCAGGAACCCGACGGCTGCGCCGGCAAGTCGCAGCTTCGTCGGGGCCATCCCCTTCATCGCCCACATCAGGGCCAGGAAGACGGGCGCGGACAGCATGGCGATCAGCAACGGACACGAGCCGGCCGTTGCACCGAAGAACAGCACGGCACGCTCGTCGGGGTCGGCGCGCAGCAGCTCGAGCGCAGCGAGCAGCCAGATCGCGAACACCGGCGCCGCCAGCGCAGCCGGCACCCAGGCCAGTGCCCGGCCCGGGCGAGACAGGCGCAGCACGGCGAGCAGGCTGGCCATCACCAGGCACGCGACGAACACCACCTTCACCCAGAACATGCCCTCCCCGGCTGCTGCGGCGGCGAGATCGGCGCGCACGCCGATCGTCGCGGCCATCAGCACGGCCGCGCCCAGCGCGCCCCAGCCGATGGCCATCGCATGGCGGCGTTCCGCCTGATGCGGCGTCACCGCGCCGGCATCGGTCGCCAGCATCGAGACCAGTTCGTCGGTTCTCACGCTTTCCTCTCGATCATCGCCGCCAGCGCCTTGAGGCCGCGGTGCACGGCCACCTTGACCGCCGACTCGGACATGCCGATGCGCCGTCCGGTCTCCGCCACCGAAAGCCCCTCGATCTTGGTGTGGATGATCGGCAGACGTTGGCGCTCAGGCAGGCTCTCGAGCAGTTTTCCGAGGTCCCGGCGCGCGTCCGAGGCCTCCGTGTCTCCGGGAGACGAAAGGTCGAACTCGTCGTCCAGAGAATCGGTGAGCAGGTCGCCCCGCGCGCGGCGGCGCAGAAAGTCGATGAGCTTGTACTTCGCGATCGCGTGGATCCAGGGCGTCACCGGCAGCGCACGGTCATAGGTATGGCGTTTGATATGTACGGCGAGCAACGATTCCTGCACCAGATCCTCCACGTCGTCGGGTAAGCTGGCCAGGCGTCTCCGCAGGAAGGCGCGCAGGTGCGCGCTCAGTTCCTGCAGAAATGCGTGGTAGGCCCGTGCGTCACCGGCAAGACCGCGGCTCAGCAATTCCCTGAGCCGCTGCTCCTGCACGTTCTGCGGGCTCTTCTTCTCCATTCGTTGCATCGAGCGCTTTGGTTACATCGCCGCGAAAAAGACGGGTTGGAAACGGTCCCCTGGAAAAGCATTGTGCACGCCGCTGTAACCATCCGCCAGTTCCCGACGAACTACCCTCCATGAAACAAATCAACGAAACCTCCGGGAGAAATGCATGAACGATCGTCGCCGATCCCTGCAATGGCTGCTCGGCCTGTCCGCGCTGCCGCTGATCTACGCTGGCGTGACCAGGGCGACCACGCCTGCCGCCCCGCCGCTTCGCAAGACCAAGGCGCAATGGGCAGCCCTGCTGCCGGCGAGCGCCTACCAGGTGCTGTTCGAGGAAGGCACGGAGCGCGCCGGCACCAGTCCCCTGAACGCCGAAAAACGGGACGGAACCTTTGCGTGCGCCGCCTGCAATCTCCCCCTGTTCGACAGCGCCGCCAAGTACGAGAGCGGCACGGGCTGGCCGAGCTTCTGGCAGGCACTGCCGGGGGCGGTCGCCACCCGCACCGATTTCAAGCTGATCTTTCCGCGCACCGAGTATCACTGCTCGCGTTGCGGCGGCCATCAGGGCCATATCTTCGACGATGGCCCGCAACCGACGGGCAAGCGCTACTGCAACAACGGTGTCGCGCTGCAGTTCGTTCCCCGCGGACAACCCTTGCCGGAGCTGCGGACATGAGAAAGACACTGCGCAATGCCACCCTTGGCGCCGCCGCGCTGCTCCTGCTCGGCGGGATCGTCCTCGCCGCCGGCACCCCGGCGACGAAGCCTGCGGAGGGTGCGATGACGAGCGCGGCAGCCGCGCCGAACACCGCCACCGCGATCTTCGCCGGCGGCTGTTTCTGGTGCGTCGAGGCGGACTTCGACAAGCTGCCCGGCGTGCTCGCCACCGAATCCGGTTATACCGCCGGCCGGACACCGAACCCGACCTACAAGGAAGTCAGCGCCGGCGGCACCGGGCACACCGAGGCGGTGCGCGTCACCTACGACCCCTCCAAACAGAGCTATCGACAGCTGGTCGAGTACTTCTGGCGCCACATCGATCCGACGGTCAAGGATCGCCAGTTCTGCGACGCCGGCACGCAGTATCGCAGCGGCATCTACTGGGGCGATGAGGCCGAGCGCCAGATCGCAGAAGCCAGCCGCGACGCGTTGCTCAAGAGCGGCAAGCTGGCGCAGATCCACACGGAGATCGTCGCCGCCTCCGCGTTCTACCCCGCCGAGGAGTATCACCAGGACTATTACCAGAAGAACCCGATCCGCTACGGCTTCTATCGCCGCAGTTGCGGCAGGGATGCCCGGGTGCAGGAAATCTGGGGACACGGCTGATGAATGCGCGTCGACTCACCCTGTGCGTCTTCGTCACCGCGTCGGTGCTGCCGCTTGCCGCGATCGCGGCCTGTGAAGTGCGCAGTGGCCCGAAGACCGCCGCGTTGATCGAGCTCTACACCTCGGAGGGCTGCTCGAGCTGTCCGCCGGCCGACCGGCAACTGAGCCGACTGCGCGAGGCGCTCGATCCCACTGCCGAGGCGGTTCCTATGGCGCTGCACGTGAGCTACTGGGACTACATCGGCTGGAAGGATCCCTTCGCACAGGACGCCTTCAACGAACGCCAGCGCTGGCTGGCGCGCGCCAACGGGCACCAGACGGTCTACACGCCGCAGTTCTTCATCGCCGGCACCGAGCTGCGCAGCTGGCGCGGCGCCCTGCGCGACAAGGTGAAGGAGGTCAACGCCATGCCGGCCGCGGCCGGGATTCGGGTCGACGCGAAGCTGACCCCCGGCGGCACCCTCCTGCTCGACGCCGGGGCAGCCGTGCGCGCCGGCGCCGCGCCCGCGACGATGTACCTGGCGCTGGCCGAGAACGGGCTCGCGTCGAACGTGACGCGCGGCGAGAATAGTGGCGTGCGCCTGGGGCACGATCATGTGGTGCGCGAATGGATCGGACCCGTCCCGATCACCGCCGGCAGCGCTCGCGTGCAGCGCGAGATCGCTCTCTCGCCGGACTGGAACCGCGCGCAACTCGAGGTCGTCGCCTTCGTGCAGGACGATCAAAGCGGCCGGGTGCTGCAGGCGGTGCGCGCCGAACCGTGCGCGAAATCCTGAATTCCGTTCGAGGGGATCTCCATGACGCTCGCCATCCAGCCCATTCACCCGCTCTGGCTGCGCCTGACGCACTGGCTCAATGTGCTCGCGGTGGTGCTGCTCGTGATGAGCGGGTGGCGCATCTACAACGCCTCGCCGTTGTTCGATTTCCGCTTTGCCAACGAGATCACGCTCGGCGGCTGGCTCGGCGGCGCCATCCTGTGGCACTTCGCGGCGATGTGGCTGCTCGCCGCCAACGGCATCGTCTATCTGCTGTGCAACGCTGCCACCGGACGGCTGTGGACGCAGTTCTTCCCGCTCTCGCCACGCGCCTTCGTCGCGGACCTGCGCGCCGCGTTGCGCGGTCGGCTCGCGCACGCCGACCCGCGCCGCTACAACACGGTGCAACGCGCCGCCTATCTGTTCGTGATCGTCGACGCGGTGTTGCTGGTGCTCTCGGGCCTCGTGCTGTGGAAGTCCGTTCAGTTTCCGCTGCTGCGCGAGTTGCTGGGCGGCTACGAAAGCGCGCGACGCGTGCATTTCTTCGCCATGGCCGCGCTCGTCGCATTCGTCGGGGTCCATCTGGCCATGGTGGCGCTCGTTCCGCGCACCTTGCTCACGATGATCCGCGGCCGTTAAGGAGCCAATGTGATGATCAGGAAATCCCCTCGCAACCCCGCAATCGACGGCGACGCCGTCGTGCGGGAGGCGCTGCGAACCATGGATGCGTCGAACCGGCGCCGCTTTCTCAAGCATTCGCTCACGCTCGGCGGCCTGTCGCTGCTGACCGGCTGCGCGATCGTCGATGACGCGAGCGTCGAGACCGCGCTGCTGAAGGTCTCGCGCTTCAACGACAAGGTGCAGGCGTGGCTGTTCGACCCCACGCTGCTCGCGCCAACCTATCCGGACTCGATGATCACGCGTCCGTTCCCGTTCAACGCCTACTACAGCGAGGATGAAATCCGGCAGGTCGACGCCGACAACTATCGGCTCGAGGTGACGGGAATGGTGGCCGACCGGCACGCGTGGACGCTCTCCGAACTGCGCGCGCTGCCGCAGACCGACCAGGTCACGCGCCATATCTGCGTGGAAGGATGGAGCGCCATCGGCAAGTGGGGCGGCGTAACCTTCTCGCGCTTCCTGGCGCGCGTTGGCGCCGACACCAGCGCCAGGTACGTCGGCTTCAAGTGTGCCGACGACTACTACACGAGCATCGACATGCCCACCGCGCTGCACCCGCAGACGCAGCTCACGCTGAGCTACGACGGCAAGCCGCTGCCGCCACGCTACGGCTTCCCGATGAAGCTGCGCATGCCCACCAAGCTCGGCTACAAGAACCCGAAACACATCCAGGCGATTTTCGTCACCAACACCTACCCTGGCGGCTTCTGGGAAGACCAGGGCTACAACTGGTTCGGCGGCAGCTGAGTGCGCACCGGCTGCCCTGAAATTCGCGGCGTCACCGCCGTTTTCCTTTTCACTTCCAACCCGAGGAGTTCAACATGATCAAGATCACCACCACCCTGCTTTCCATCGGTCTCATGTTCGCCGGCAGCAGCGCATTCGCAAGTGACATGGCGAAGAAAGACGCCATGGCCAAGGACGCCATGAAGACCGAGGCGATGGCGAAAGACCCGATGGCGAAGGACGCCATGAAGAAAGGCGCCGCGAAGAAAGACGCCATGGCCAAGGATGACATGAAGAAGGACGCGATGGCGAAAGATCCGATGGCCAAGGACCCGATGAAGAAGTAAGGCGTATTCCGGCCCAGTTCATTGCGCAGATCGCGAATGGATCGGGCCGGTTCGCCGTTCGCATCCCGATGCGAGGCGGTCTACCATGGTCCCCATGAACCATACCCATTCCCCGCCGTTCGCCGAAGCGCTTCTCGCGCTGTGCCTTGCCGGATCCGCACTTGCACCCGTCGCATCCGCCGAGCAGATGTACCCCGATGTCATCGCGGTGAAAGCGCGCGAGCGCCCCGCGAACACCTTCGAATTCGACGTCACGGTTTCCTCCCCCTACGACACACCGCGGCGCTACGCCGACGGCATTCGCGCCATGGCGAAGGACGGCGCAGTTCTCGGCCAGCGCAAGCTGTTTCACGATCACGCCAGCGAGCAGCCCTTCACCCGCACCTTGCGTGTCGTCCTGATACCGGACGCGGTGCGCGTGGTGGTGATCCAGGCACGCGACAGCAAGTACGGCTTCGGTGGAAAGACCGTGGAAGTGACGCTGCCCGGGCGCCGGGAGTGACGGGCGGGCATCGCCAACCAGGAAGGAGGCGGACGTGAATATCGAGCAATTCATGCAGGGCTACAAGACGGCGTGGGAACGCCAGGACGAGTCACTCTTCTGCGCATTGTTTGCGCCCGACGGGGCGTATCACAACACGCCCTTCGCAGTGCAGCGCGGACACGTCGAGCTGGCCGAGTACTGGCAACGCGTCAAGCTGCAGGACGACATCAAGGTGCGCTACGAGGTCTTGGCGGCGACGCCCGACGGCGGCATCGCGCACTGGCACGTCACCTATCAGGTGGCATCCGAGGAGTTGTTCCGCATCTGGGCGGCGTCAACGGGAACCAACCTGATCGGAAGAAAACCCGGCGAAGCGCTGCCGCGCATGGTGCTCGACGGAGTCCTGCAGGCGTCCTTCGACGGTGCGCTGTGCACCGAATGCCGCCTGTGGTGGCACAGCATGCCGGTGGCCGACTGAGACACCCCGTGCGCGTCGCGCTAGACGTGGTGGCAGGCCACGAAACGCCCGGTCTCGACCTCGCGCCACTCGGGCTCCTCGGTGCGGCAGATGGCCGTGCACTTCGAGCAGCGCGGATGGAAATGGCAGCCGCCGGGCGGATCGATCGGTGAGGGAACCTCGCCCTCGAGCTTGCGGAAGCTGATCTTCTGCGCCGGGTCGGGAATCGGGGAGGCCTGCTTGAGCGCCTGCGTATACGGATGCAGGGGCCGATCGAACATCTCCGGAATCGGGCCCAGTTCGACGAGGCGCCCGAGATACATCACGGCGACGCGCTCGCAGAAGTAGCGCACGATGCCCAGGTCGTGGCTGATGAAGACGAAGCTCAGGTTCCGGCTTGCCTTGAGGTCCTCGAGCTTCAGCAGGATCTGCGCCTGAATCGAGACGTCGAGTGCGGAGACGGGCTCGTCGGCAACGATCAGTTCCGGATCCAGGATGAGCGCACGCGCCACCGCGAGACGCTGGCGCTGCCCGCCCGAGAACTCGTGCGGATACTTGCGCAGCGCGTCGCTCGGAAGGCCGACGTCGCTGATCATCTGGCGTGCCCGCTCGCGCGCTTCGGAGCGATTGCAGATGCCGTGCACGAGCAGCGGTTCGATCAGCATCCGCGCGATCGACAGGCGCGGGTTCAGCGACGAGTACGGATCCTGGAAGACGATCTGCAGTTTCTGGCGCAGCTTCTTCAGGTGCTGGGGCGACGCGCGGGTGACCGACTCGCCCTGGAAGTGCACCTCCCCGCTGGTGGGCGCGATGAGCTGCAGCAGGCACCTGCCGACGGTGGACTTGCCGCAACCGGACTCGCCCACCAGCCCGAAGGACTCGCCGGGCTGCACCGAGAAACTCACGCCATCGATGGCGCGCACGTGCACGGTCTTCGGGTTGAAGAAACCGCTGCGGCTGGTGAAGACCTTCTTCAGGTCGGTGGCCTCGAGGATCGGCGTCGTCGTCATGACGCGCTCCCCGCCAGCTCGCGCGTGCGCACGTGGCAGCGGATCCCGTGCGGTTGCTCGGCGCGGCAATCGACGAGTTCCGGTCGCTCGCGCTCGCAGATGTCCTCGCGCAACGCGCAGCGCGGCGCGAAACGGCATGCTGCAGGCATCTTGTCGATACCGGGAACCTGTCCGTCGATCGCCTGCAGCGTCTCGGTATCGCGGTCGGCGCGCGGGATCGCCCGCAGCAGCCCCTCGGTGTAGGGGTGGCGCGGCGCGCGAAACAGCTCGTCGGTCGGCGCAAGCTCGACGATTTCGCCCGCATACATCACCGCGACGCGATCGGCGATCGTCGCCACGACACCCAGGTCGTGGGTGATGAGCACCAGCGAAAATGCCTTCTCGTCGCGCAGTTCATTCATCAGCGCCAGCACCTGGGACTGGATCGTCACGTCGAGCGCGGTGGTCGGCTCGTCGGCGAACAGGATGTCCGGGTCGCAGGCGAGCGCCATTGCGATCATCACGCGCTGGCGCATGCCCCCGGAGAACTGGTGCGGATACTGGGCGAGGCGGCGCCGGGCGTCGGGGATCTTGACCAGATCCAGCAGGCGCACCGCTTCCTTCTCGGCCTCGTGCCGCCCCATGCCGCGGTGATAGATCAGCGGTTCGGCGACCTGGTAGCCGATCGGCAGCACCGGATTGAGCGAGGTCATCGGCTCCTGGAAGATCATCGCGAGCCGGTCGCCGCGGACGTGGCGCAACGCACCCTCGCCGAGCGTGGTCAAGTCGCGACCGTCGAACCAGACCTCTCCCGAGACACGGCATCCCTGCTGCCCGGCGAGCAGCCCCATTGCCGAGAGCGCCGTGATGCTCTTGCCGCAGCCGGACTCGCCCACCAGGCACAGCGTCTCGTTCTTCATCACTTCGAAGGAAACGTCGCGCACGGCCGGGAACCAGCCCGAGCGCAGCTTGAAGGAGGTCGTCAGGTTGCGCACCGAAAGAACGGAGTCGGTCATCGGCTCTCTCAGTTCTCGCGCAGCTTCGGATCGATCGCATCGCGCAATCCGTCGCCCAGCAGGTTCAACGAGAAGACGAGCACCAGCACGGCGAGTCCCGTGTAGACGCTGATCCAGGGTGCGTCGAGGATGGTCTCGAAGCCCTCGCGGATGATCCCGCCCCAGGTCGGCGTCGGGGGCTTGACGCCGAGCCCGATGAAGCTCAGGTAGGCCTCGATGCGCACCGCGGTGGCGGCCCACAGCGAGCCGAGCACGAGTACCTCGCCGAGCACGTTCGGCAGGATGTGAACGGCCATGATGCGGACGTCCGAATAGCCCAGCGCGCGACAGGCCTCGATGAAGTCCCGTTCCTTCACGGCGATCGTCGGCGCGCGCGCGATGCGCGCGAACTTCGGAACCACGGTGAGCGCGATCGCGAAGATCAGGTTCGTCAGGTTCGCGCCGAGCACCGCGACCACCAGCAGCCCCATCACGAGCGTCGGGAAGGACAGCAGCACGTCCATCGCGCGCATGATCCACTGATCGATCCGGCCGCCCTTGTATCCGGCGACGATCCCGAGCGTGCCGCCCACGACCATCGCCAGCGAGATCGAGGTCACGCTCACCAGCAGCGAGATTCGCCCGCCCCACAGGATCCGGGACCAGAGATCCCGACCGAAGGTATCCGTTCCGAGCCAGTACTTCGCCGAAGGCGGTTGCAGCGCATCGACGATGTGCTGGTCGATCGGGTCGTAGGGCGCGATCCACGGCGCCAGGATCGCGAGCAGGCAGATCCCCAGGAAAATGACCAACCCGACCCAGGAGGTCTTGTTGACGTTGAAAACGTGGACGATCTCGCCCATCGCGCGGGAGAAGGCGCTGCGCTCGACGGCACTCGTGGCGACGGTGTTCACTGGTATTTCACCCTGGGATCGCTGACGCCGTAGGTCAGGTCGGTCAGCAGGTTCGTGACCACGATGAAGAACGCGTAGACCACCATCAGGCCCTGGAGCATCGTGTAGTCGCGCTGCTCGAGCGCACCGACGATCAGCTTGCCCAGCCCCGGGCGCACGAACACGATCTCGGTGATCACGGAGTTTCCGATCAACAGCCCCAGGTAGAGGCCGATCACCGTGATGACGGGAATGATCGCATTGCGCAGGCCGTGGCGCAGGATGATGACGTGGCGCGGCACGCCCTTGGCGCGCGCGGTGCGGATGTAATCGCCCGAGAGCGCCTCGATCATCGACGCGCGCGTCGTGCGCGCCACATAGGCAACCATGATCAGGCCCAGGCTGAACGCGGGCAGCACGAGCTTGTAGAGCCGGTCGGAAGTATTCGCGAGGTCGGCGCCGCTCATCACCGGAAACCACGGGAAGTGAATCGAGAACGCGAGGATCAACAGGATCGCCGTGTAGAAGGCCGGGAAGCTCAATCCCAGCAGCGACCCGATGCGCGCCACGTAATCGATCGGGCCGTTGCGGTAGACCGCGGCCACGATGCCGATCGGGAGCCCGAACACGACGCCGACCACGATCGCCGCGATCGTCAGGTCGAGGGTGTGCGGCAGCACATCGAGAATTTCACGCAGAACGGCGCGCCCGGTGACGAGCGAGTTGCCCAGGTCACCGGTGAACGCATTGACGATGAACGTGAAGTACTGATTGAGCAGGGGCTCGTTCATCCCGAGGCGTTCGCGCAGCGCTTCGATCGCCTGCTGCGACGCGTTGTCGCCCAGGATCGCAATGGCGGGATCCCCCGGCGCGATCCGGATGATGATGAAGACCACGGTCAGCACGGCGAGCAGCGTCGGCAGCGTCGCGACAAGCCGTTTGAACGTGTACAGGAACACTCGGGACTTCCTTTTCCGGGCGCGAACGTCCGGCGATGACACGATCCACAGGAGACGTTGCGCCGGGCGGCGTTAATCCCGCACGGCGCAACGACGGCACGATGCTAGCGTTTCGTCGAGATCTCGGTGAGCATCGGTCCGAGGCCCAGGGCTCCGGTCAGTTGATAGCCGTAGTCGACCGACTTGCGCCGCGCCCAGACTTGCAGTTGCTCGAAGAGCGCGATCCCGCAGACATTCTCGACCAGTTTGCGTTGTGCGCTGGCCCAGAGTTCAAGCTGCTTCGCGGCGTTCGTCTCCTCGCGCGCGGCGTCGATCTCAGCATCGGCCATCTTGCAGTGGCTGAAGTTGGTCACCGCGGTCGGCGTGCCGACGATGCTCGACGAGTGATAGAACTGCGTCAGGTAGACGTCGGCAATCGGAAACCGAGCGGCGCCGTACAGAACCAGTGCGCTCAGATTCTTGCGGATCTGCTCGTGGAACGCCGTGTGTTCGACGACGGACAGCTCAAGCGTGATCCCGACCTTGCGCAGTTGCTCCTGGATCACCTGCATCGGTTTGAGAAGCGACTCGCGGTTGGTGATGACGACGTTGAGCTTCAATCCGTTCTCGTAACCAGCCTCCTTCAGCAGCGCCTTGGCCTTGGCCACGTCGTAGGTGAATTTCGGCACGTCGTTGGTGTGCCCGAGGTACCCGTCGGGTACCACCGACCAGTTCACCCGGGACACGCTCTTGCCGACCAGCGCGATGAAGTCATCGCGGTTGATCGCGTGCGCGATTGCCTTGCGCACCCGGAGGTCGTCAAGCGGCTTGATGGACGTATTCACGTGCAGCGTGCGCATTTCGCCGGGTTCGAACACGTCGACGGTCGTATCCTTGCTCTCGTTCATGCGCTTGACCCAGGGGTCCTCGCGCTTGCCCTCGAACATGTCGAGTTCGCCGTTCTGGTAGGCAAGCTCCCGGCTGCTGATCGAGGGCACGAAGCGGAATTCGACCTTGGCGATCTTGGGCGCGCCGCGGAAGTATTCCTTGTGCGCGACCAGGGTCAGCGACTGCTTGGACTTCAACTCCTGGAACATGAAGGGGCCGGTTCCGATCGGC
>JAGXFR010000038.1 GCA_024637155.1 Burkholderiaceae bacterium
AGCTTCGCCTCTTCCACCACCACCGGGTAGGTGTAGCCGGACCCGAAGTCGCGGTTGGTGCGCACCACGCCCTTGGCGAGCACGACCTCGCCGATCCGGGTGGCGTCCTGCGTCGTCACGAGGATGTCGTTGCTCTGGTTCGCCGCCGATCCGGAGCCGTCCTGCAGGTGGACCCAGTTCTTGCCCATCACGCCGCCCGTGAACTTCACGACCTGACCGCGCACCTGGACCGTCTTGTCCTTGAGCTTGGCCGTTCCGCCGACGATCTCGGCGACGGTGTAGCCGTCGGCGCCGGCCGCCTTGGCAACTTTGATCGGAGCGGAGGCAGCAGCCGGCGTCGCAGCGCCGGCGTGCGGGTCGCCCTTCGCGCCGGGCATTGCGGATGCGGCCGGCCCCGCGGCGCCAGGAGCGGCGGCGCTCCCTGCCAGCGTGCCGAAGAGGATCTTGTCGAACTTCTTCTTGAGCGTCTTGCTCTCGAAATTCGTCATCGTCATCGTATTCTCGACGGTGACGGTGCTGCCTTTTTGCACCGGTGCCTTCGGCACTGCCGCCCAGATTTCACCCTGCTGGGTTTTGAGGCGCAGGTACACATAGGGATCGGCTTCCCGGATTTCGAGGACCTCGCCCTTCGTGCCCGGCGCGGCTGCTGCTGCGGGGGTCGGCGCGGTGGCCACGGGCGCTGCCGGCTTGGCTCCGGCGGGCGTCGCAACAGGAACCGTTGCGGACATTGCCACAGCCGGTGCCGCAGCCGGTGCGGCGGTCGGTGCCGGGGCCGCGCCGACGAGCGTGCCGAACACGATCGTGTCGAACTTGCGCTTGAGCGACGGACTCTCGAAGCCGCGCGTCAGCAGCGCGTTCTCGACCGTGACGGTGCTGCCCTTGCGCAGTTGCGCCTTGGGCACCGCAGCCCACGTCTCGCCCTTGTCGGTCTTGAGGCGCATGTAGGTGTAGTTCTTGGCGTCCAGCAGCTCGACGATCTCGCCCTTGACCGGCGGACTCTGCACCGGCGCGCTCGCCTGCTTCGGGTTGGCCACGGCGGCCGCAACACTGAACACGGCGATCATCGCCACGAGCCATTTCATCGATTTCTTCATTCCCGATCCTTGATTGTCAGAGGGGCGGCGCCGGTTTTGTGCTTCCCGGGTGACCGGCTCGGAGTGTACCGCGATCGGCCGGATGGCCTCCGCCAGGAGCCATTTCAGGCGTCGAATACTTGACCGTTTCGGTAATTCGAGTATTATCGAACTATGGACCCAATCCGGACGCCCGCTTGATGAATCCGACCCCCGACGAGATCGCACGCCACGCGCGTCGGTTCTCCGCGCTCGGCACCGAGCCGCGATTGCGAATCCTGCGCCTGCTGCTCAGCGCGCATCCGCAGGGGATGGTGGTCGGCGAGATCGGCAGCGAGCTGCGGATCCGCGGCGCCACGCTGTCGCACCATCTCGAGAAGCTGCGCAACGAGGACCTCGTTCAGGTGCGGCGCGACGGCACCTTCCTCTGGTACTCGGTGAACACCACCGCGCTCCAGGAACTGCTCGACTTTCTCTACGCGGAGTGCTGCACCCGCAGCGGTGCCCTCTGCCCCCCATCCCTGTCTTCCTCTTCACAACAAGGAAAGTGAATCATGACTTCCGAAAACGACGTGCGCGTGGTGGTGCGCGAGAAGTATGGTCAGGCGGCGCTGCGTGTAAAGGCCGGCGCCTCGAATTGCGGCTGCGGTTCGGCGGGCGGCGACGCCTGCGATCCGATCACGTCCAATCTCTACGACGCGGGGCAGAGCGGTGAAGTGCCCGAGGCCGCCATGGCCGCGTCGCTCGGCTGCGGCAATCCGACCGCGCTCGCGGAACTCAAGGCAGGCGAGACGGTGCTCGACCTGGGCTCCGGCGGCGGCATCGACGTGCTCCTCTCGGCCCGACGCGTCGGGCCGACCGGCAAGGCCTATGGACTGGACATGACCGACGAGATGCTCGCGCTCGCCGAGGAGAACCGGGTGAAGAGCGGCCTGACGAACGTCGAATTCCTCAAGGGCGAGATCGAGAACATCCCGCTGCCGCGCAATGCCGTGGACGTGGTCATCTCCAACTGCGTGATCAATCTTTCCGGCGACAAGGACCGCGTGCTGCGCGAGGCGTTCCGGGTCCTGAAACCGGGCGGGCGCTTCGCGGTGTCCGACGTCGTGGTGCGCGGCGAGGTGCCGGCGGCGATCAAGAAGAGCGTCGAGATGTGGGTGGGCTGCGTGGCCGGCGCCTTGCAGGATTCCGAGTACCGGGACAAACTCGCAGCGGCAGGCTTCCAGGACATCGAACTGGAAGTGACCCGGGTTTACGGAGTCGAAGACGCGCGTGCCTTCCTCGTGGCACAGGGGCTGGACGTGGACGCTGTCGCCCGGGACATCGACGGCAAGTTCGTCAGCGCCTTCGTGCGTGCCGTGAAGCCGACGGGTTGCTGCGGGTCCTGCTGCGGCTGAGACAATCTGCCAGGCGGGGCGGAAATACGCGGTGCCTGGATCCGGCAACGGGAGGATGCGCGGATGAAGCGGCTGGTTGATGAATGGCGGGTGCGCGGGGTCGCCCTAGCGGTCGTGCTGCTCCTTGGCGGCTGCCAGCGCGAAGCGCCGGCGGGATTCTCCGGTTATGTCGAGGGCGAGTACCTGTACCTGGCCGCGCCGCAAGGCGGTTACCTGCAGACGCTGGACGCCGCGCGCGGCACGCGGGTGGCCGCCGGCGCGCGCCTGTTCGAAATCGCCGCCGAACCGGAAGCCTACGCGGTGGGCGCCGCGCAGGCCCGTGCGGATTCGGCCCGCGAGCGCGCCCGCAACCTGCGCGCGCCGGGGCGCGTTTCCGAGATCGCGGCGCTCGCGGCGCAGGTGCGCGCGGCGGAATCCGCGCTGCGCCTTGCGCAGACGCAATTTGCCCAGCAGGAGTCGCTGGCGAGCCGGAACTTCATCTCGCAGGCGCGGCTCGACGAGGCGCGCGCGGGACGCGACAGCGCGGCGGCGCAGCTCGACGCCGCGCGCCAGCAGCTCGCCACCCGGCAGGCCGCGCTGGGCCGGGGCCCGGAAGTGCGCGCTGCCGAGGCGGAAACCGCGGCGGCCGTGGCCGGAGTAGCGCAGGCGCGCTGGCAGCTTGAGCGCAAGACCGTGCTCGCGCCCGCCGCCGGCGAAGTGGCCGAGACCTATTTCCATCCCGGGGAATGGGTGCCCGCCGGGTCTGCCGTGGCGAGCCTGCTGCCCGATGCGAGCCGGCTGATCCGCTTCTTCGTTCCCGAAACCGCGCTCGCCGGGCTGCGCGCCGGGCAGGCGGTGGAAGCGCGTTGCGACGGTTGCGCGACGCCGATCGCCGCGAAGATCGATTTCATCGCCGCGCAGCCCGAGTACACGCCGCCGGTGATCTTCAGCCGGGAAAGCCGCTCCCGGCTCGTCTACCGTGTCGAGGCGCGTCCCGCCGCGGCCGACGCGATCGGGCTGCGCCCGGGTCTGCCGGTCGAGGTGCATCCGGCCGGGCCGGCGCGGTGAGCCGGGACTGCGCCGCGATGTGCACGGGGCCGCAGCGGTGAGCCTCGCGATCGACGTCACGGGCATCAACAAGAGTTTCGGGGACAAGCACGTGGTCCGCGACCTCGCGCTGCAGGTCGAGGAAGGCGAAATCTACGGATTCCTGGGCCCCAACGGCAGCGGCAAGACCACTTCGATCCGGATGCTCTGCGGGCTGCTCACGCCCGACAGCGGCAGCGGCACTTGCCTCGGCTTCGACGTCATCAAGGAGGCGGGTCAGATCAAGCGCCAGGTCGGCTACATGACGCAGCGCTTCTCGCTGTGGGACGACCTGACGATCGCCGAGAACCTCGATTTCGTCGGCAGGATGTTCGGGATGGATCGGCGCCGCGAGGCCGTCGACCAGGCGCTCGGCGACCTGGGGCTTGCATCGCGTCGCGACCAGCTCGCCGGGACGCTCTCCGGTGGCTGGAAGCAGCGTCTCGCGCTCGCCTCGTGCCTGCTGCACCGCCCGAAACTGCTGCTGCTCGACGAGCCCACGGCCGGCGTCGACCCGAAGGCGCGGCGGGATTTCTGGGAACAGATTCACCACCTCGCGGACACCGGAATCACGGTGCTGGTGTCCACCCACTACATGGACGAGGCCGAGCGCTGCCACCGGCTCGCCTACATCGCCTACGGCACCCTGCTCGCCGCCGGCACGGCCGAGGAGATCGTCGCCGCGCAGGGCCTGCATACCTGGGAGTTGCGTGGCGCGGGCATCGCCGGCCTCGCCGGTCGTCTGCGCGCGCTGCCCGCCGTGGGTCAGGTGGCCAGCTTCGGTTCGGCGCTGCACGTGAGCGGCGCCAATCGGGAGGCGCTGGCGGCCGCGCTCGCGGAGTTCGGCGAGCGCGACGACATCGCGCTCACGAGCGTCGAATCGTCGCTCGAAGACGCCTTCATCCACATGATGAAGGGCGTCGCGGACGAACCCGGCCAGTAGTCGATGAACACCCTGCGCAACGGATTTTCGCTGTCCCGCTGGCTCGGGATTCTGATCAAGGAATTCATCCAACTGCGTCGCGACCGGCTCACGTTCGGGATGATCGTGGGCATTCCGATCCTGCAGGTGATGCTCTTCGGCTACGCGATCAATTCGGATCCCCGCCATCTTCCGACCGCGGTGGTGATGGCCGATCCGGGTCCCGCCGCCCGTTCCTTCGTCGCCGCGATGGAGAACAGCGGTTATTTCCGGGTGATCGGTCCCTTCGGAAACGACGCGCAGGGCCGCGACCTGCTCGAGCGCGGCGCGGTCCAGTTCGTCGTGACCTTCCCGCCGGGCTTTCACCGCGATCTCGTCCGGGGCAGCCGCCCGACCGTACTCGTGGAGGCGGACGCGACCGATCCGTCGGCGCTCGGCGGCGCGCTCTCGGTGCTGGAGCGACTCGCCGGGCGGGCCTTCACGGGGGACCTGCCGGGTCCGGCGCGTGCGGCACGCGACGCGGGCGCGCTCGCCGGTGGGGTGGGTGCGGCGAGCGGCGCCGCGGCAGCGCTCGGCGGCGCGGCACTCGCCGCTCCCGGACCCGCCGGTGCCGGACAGGTCGAGCTGATCGTCCAGCGCCGCTACAACCCCGAGGGGGTCACGGCGTTCAACATCGTGCCCGGGCTGCTCGGCGTGATCCTGACGATGACCATGGTGCTGATGACCGGGCTCGCGATGACCCGGGAGCGCGAGCGCGGTACCTTCGAGAACCTGCTCTCCACCCCGGCCAGCGCCTTCGAGGTGATGACCGGCAAGATCGTCCCCTACATTCTGATCGGACTGATCCAGGTCACGCTCGTGCTGGCCGCCGCGCGCTGGCTCTTCGACGTGCCCATGATCGGCAGCATCGCGCTGCTCTACGCGGTCGTGCTGCTGTTCATCTGCGCCAACCTGACGCTGGGAATCACCTTCAGTTCCATCGCCCGCAATCAGCTCCAGTCGATGCAGATGACCTTCTTCTTCTTCCTCCCCTCGCTGCTGCTCTCGGGCTTCATGTTCCCGTTTCGCGGCATGCCCGAGTGGGCGCAGGTGATCGGCAACGTGCTGCCGCTCACGCACTTTCTCGTGCTGGTGCGCGGCATTCTGTTGAAGGGCCACGGTCCGGAGATGCTTTGGGGCCACGTCTGGCCGATCCTGCTCTTCATGGGCGTCGTGCTGGCGCTGGGCTTGCGCACCTTCCGGCGCACGCTCGACTGAGGCCGCACGGGGATGTCGCGAGCCATCGACCGTCGCCGCTTTCTCGCGCTCGCCGCCGGTATGCTGGCTGCCGCGGCGCATCCGGCCGGTGCGCGAATCCGGCGGACGCTGCCGCGCGGGGGCACGGCGCTGCCCGTGATCGGCATGGGCACCTGGCTCACCTTTGACGTCGCGGGGGACGACACCGCGCAGCGAACGCAGCGCCAGGAGGTGCTCGAGCGCTTTTTCGCCGCCGGCGGCGGCATGATCGATTCCTCCCCGATGTACGGGCGCGCCGAGCAGTTGCTGGGGCAACTGCTGCCGCGCGTCGCGCACGCGGGTCGGCTGTGGTCCGCGACCAAGGTCTGGACGCCCTTCGACGCGCTCGGCCCGACGCAGCTCGCTGAGTCGCTACGGCTCTGGGGCGGCGCGCGTTTCGACGTGGTCCTGGTGCACAACCTGCTCAACTGGCGCGCGCATCTGCGCACCCTGCGCCGCGCGCAGGACGAGGGACGGGTTCTGCGGGTGGGCATCTCGACCTCGCACGGCGAGCGCCACGACGAAGCCGAGCGCTTGATTCGATCCGAAGCGCTCGACGTGCTCCAGATCACCTACAACCTCTCGGACGCGAGCGCCGAGCCGCTGATGCGGCTGGCGGCCGAGCGCGGCCTCGCCGTGGTGATCAACCGGCCGCTCGACGGCGGCTGGCTCTTTCGGCGTGTCGCGGGGCGGGCTCTGCCGGCGTGGGCGCAGGAGTTCGACTGCGCGAACTGGGCGCAGTTCTTCCTCAAGTGGGTGGTGTCGCACCCCGCCGTGACCTGTGCGATCCCGGCGACCCGCCATCCCGGTCACATGGACGAGAACATGGGAGCGGGTCGCGGTCGCCTGCCCGACGCAGCGCAGCGGCGCCGGATGCAGGCGTACATCGACGCGCTCTGAGCGCTTGCGCGGGCGCGGCGTCGCGGCGCTATCATCGGGCCACGCATTTCGCGGACGAGCCGGGGTTCATCGGCGGGGGGAGACGGCATGCGCAACAAAGCGGCTGACGTGGTCGTCGTCGGAGCGGGACTGGCGGGCATCTGCGCGTGTCTGGAACTGCTCGACGCCGGCAAGCGCGTGGTGCTGCTCGACCGGGACGAGCCGGCCAACCTGGGCGGGCTCGCGAAGGAGAGTTTCGGCGGCATCTTCGTCGTCGGCAGCAGCGAACAGCGCCGCGCCGGTGTGCGCGACACGCCGGCGCAGGCACTCGCCGACTGGCTGAGCTTCGCCGAATTCGAGCCCGGCGACGTCTGGCCGCGCAAGTGGGCCGAGGCCTACGTCGAGCGCTGTCACGACGACGTCTATCGCTGGGTCAAGGAGCGCGGGGTTTCCTTCTTCCCGGTGCCGCACTGGATCGAGCGCGGCGGCGAGCGGCCCGGCAATTCCGCGCCGCGTTTCCACATGGTCTGGGGCACCGGCTTCGAGCTGGTCCGGCGGCTCGTGGCGCGACTCGAGGCGCACCCGCGCCGCGATCGCCTCGAGATGGCCTTCGGGCATCGGGTCGAGCGATTGCTCCAGACCGATGGGCAGATCAGCGGCTGCGCCGGCTCGCTCGAGTCCGACGGATCGCCCTTCGAAGTGCACGCAGGTTGCGTGCTGGTGGCCGCGGGCGGGATGAACGGAGACCTGGAGCGGGTGCGCCGCAACTGGCACGCCGACTGGCGCACGCCGCCGGAGACGATCCTCAACGGCTCGCACCGCTTTGCCGACGGCACCTTGCACGACGCGGCACAGGCCGTCGGCGCGCGCGTCACCCATCTCGACCGGATGTGGAACTACGCCGCGGGCGTGCACCACTGGCAGCCGCGCAAGCCCGGCCACGGGCTCTCGCTGGTGCCGCCGCGCTCGGCGCTGTGGCTCGACTGGCGCGGCGCGCGGATCGGCCCCGAGCCGCTGGTGACCGGCTTCGACACGCGCGAACTGGTGACCCGCGTCTGCGCGCAGGAGCGCGCCTACTCGTGGCAGCTGATGAACCGACGCATCGCGATGAAGGAACTCGCGGTCTCGGGCGCCGAGTTCAATCCGTCGATGCGCGATCGCAAGGTGCTCGCGACCATCCGTGACCTGCTGCTGGGCAACCGCTGGCTCTACGATCAGCTCACCGGCCACTGCGCCGACGTGGTGGTGGCGCGCACGCTGCCCGAGCTGGTCGCGGCGATGAACGCCGTCAACGGAGACAGCGCGGTCGAGCTCGAGCGGGTCGAGGGCGCGGTGCGCGCTTACGACGCGGCGGTGGCGCGTGGCGCGCCCTTCGCCGACCCGCAGCTCGCGAAGATCGCGGCGATGCGCGCGTGGCGCGGCGACAAGGTGCGCACCAGCCGTTCGCAGCGCATCCTCGACGATCGCGCGCTGCCGCTCGTGGCGATTCGCGAGTTCGTCATCAGCCGCAAGACGCTCGGCGGCATCCAGACCGACCTGTCGTGCCGCGTGCTCGATGATGCGGGCGAGCCGATTCCGGGGCTCTACGCCGCCGGCGAGGCGGCCGGATTCGGCGGCGGCGGCATGCACGGGCTGCGCGCGCTGGAGGGGGGATTTCTCGGGGGCTGTATCCTCGGCGGGCGAGTCGCGGGTCGTGCGATCGCCGGAACACACCACGGGAACGAAGCATGAAAAAAACTGCCGCCTGGCTCGCCGTCCACGCCCTGGAGCAACTCGGGGTGCGTTTCACGTTCGGGATTCCCGGCGTGCACAACACCGAGCTCTACGACGAGCTCAACAATTCCAAGACGATCACCCCGGTGCTCGTCACCCACGAAGGCGGCGCGGCCTTCATGGCTGACGCGGTGAGCCGCGTCTCGGACGCGATCGGAACCTTGGTGATCGTGCCGGCCGCCGGGGTCACGCACGCGGCGAGCGGCATCGCCGAGGCCTTCCTCGACGGCATCCCGATGCTGGTGATCTGCGGCGGAATCCGCACCGACTCGGACCGGCGCTACCAGCTCCACGAGATCGACCAGCTCGCGTTCATCGCGCCGCTCACCAAGGCGGCGTTCCGGGTCGAGACGCACGACAAGGTGGTGCCGACGATCTTCGAGGCCTACCGGATCGCGACCAGCGGCGTGCCCGGCCCGGTATTCGTCGAGATTCCGGTGAACCTGCAGCTGTTCCCGGGCGACGCGGGCACCGTGCCGAAGTTCGTTGCGGATCAGGCGGGGCGTCGCGACGCGTCCGGCGCAGCTCTGCCGGAAGACGGCACGGAGGAGATTCCCGGGGCGAACCCGCTGCCCTCCGCCGCCCGCTTCGCCGAGGCCGCGGTGCTGTTGCGCGCAGCGCGTCATCCCGGCATCTTCGTCGGGTGGGGCGCGCGGGACGCGACCGACACGCTGCGCCGCATCGCCGAGCATCTGCAGGCGCCGGTGGCCACCACGCTGCAGGGGCTGTCGGTGTTTCCGGCGAATCACCCGCTGCATGTGGGCTTCGGCTTTGGCCCGGCGGCCGTTCCCGCGGCGCGCAACGCGTTCAAGGACTGCGACTGCATGCTCGCGATCGGCACGCGCTTCGCCGAGATCGCGACCGGCAGCTTCGGGGTCAAGGTGCCCGAGAATCTCGTGCACCTGGACATCGACCCGCGCGTTTTCGACGCCAACTACCCGGCCAAGATCGCACTGGCCTGCGACGCGGTTCCGGGGCTCGAGGCGCTCTGGAAGGCGCTTGCGGCAGAGGGCGAAGGGGCGGCGACGCGCGCGCCCAACGAGGCGCTGCATGCGGCGATTGCCCGCGACAAGAAGGCCTACCGTGACGAGTGGCTCGCGCACGACAGCAAGGGGCGGGTCAATCCCGCGCGTTTCTTCGACGCGCTGCGCCGCGCGATGCCCGACGACGCGATCGCCGTCGTCGACGACGGCAACCACACCTATCTGACCGCCGAGCTGTTCCCGGTTCACACGTCCAAGGCGCTGATCCTGCCGACCGACTTCAACTGCATGGGCTACGCGGTGCCGGCGGCGATCGGCGCGAAGCTCGCGCAGCCGAACCGCGAAGTCTTCGCGATCGTCGGTGACGGCGCCTTCCTGATGACCTGCATGGAGATCGTGACCGCCGCCCGGCAGGGCCTGGGCATCGTCTATTACGTATTCCACGACGGCGAACTCTCGCAGATCGCGCAGGCGCAGGAGACCACCTTCAACCGCAAGCCGTGCACCGCGCTCGGCGCGCTGCAGGTCGAGGGGGTGGCGCTCGCCACGGGTGCGGCATTCGTGACGATGGGCCACGACGACGAGATCGAACCGGCGATCGAGCGCGCGCGCACCGCTGCGGCCACCGGCTGGCCGGTGATCGTCGACGTGGCGATCGACTACACCAAGCGCACCGCCTTCACGCAGGGCGCAGTGAAGACCAACTTCGGGCGCTTCAGCCTGGTCCAGAAGCTGCGAATCGGAGCCCGGGCGCTGCTGCGCAAGCTGACCGGCTGAGCACGCGGGGCTGCGCGTACACTTGCGCCTCATGTCCTCGAGCAGCCCCGCGCGTCGCCACCCTCTTTTCGACGTATTCGTCAATCGGCGCATTGCGGCGATGCTGGCGCTCGGCTTCGCCAGCGGGCTGCCGCTCGCGCTCTCGGCCGGGACGCTGCAGGCCTGGCTCACGGTCGAGGGCATCGACATCCGCACGATCGGGTTCTTTGCGCTGGCCGGACTGCCCTACACCTTCAAGTTCGTCTGGGCGCCGCTGGTGGATCGCTTCGAGCCGCCGCGCCTGGGCCGGCGGCGCGGCTGGCTCGTGCTCACGCAGGGAGGGCTGGCGCTCGCCTGCCTGGCGATGGCGACGCTGGACCCGGCCACCCAGATCGAATGGGTGGCGGTCGCGGCGGTGTCGATCGCCTTTCTCTCCGCATCGCAGGACATCGTCTTCGATGCCTATCGCAGCGACCTGCTCCTCCCGGCGGAGCGCGGCGCCGGCGCGGCCGTCTCGGTGCTCGGCTATCGCATCGCGATGCTGGTCTCGGGTGGACTGGCGCTGATTCTGGCCGACACGGTGCTCGGCTGGCCCAATACCTACCGACTGATGGCGGCGCTCTTCGCCGGCTTCATCGTGGTGAGCCTGTTCGTGCCGCACATCGCCAAACCCGACGGGCCGCTCGCCCCGGTGGGTGTCGAGTTGCGCGGTTTCGCGGCGATGCTGGGCGCGGGGGTGGGCGCCTTCTTCGTGCTGCGCTGGCTCTCGGGCGACTGGGTGGGCGGCGACGGCTTTCCGCGACTCGCCTACAACACGGCAACGATGCTCGTCGCCTTCGTCGCGGCCCTGCGCGCGGCACGGTGGTCGGGCTTCCCGTCCTTCGTCGCGCCCTGGGACGCCTTCTTCGAGCGGCGTCACGCGATCGGCCTGCTCGCGCTGATCGTGCTCTACAAGCTGGGCGACGCGTTTGCCGGCAGCCTCTCGACGGCATTTCTGATTCGCGGGGTCGGCTTCAGCGTCGCCGAGGTGGGCGCGGTCAACAAGGTGCTCGGCCTGCTCGCGACCATCGTCGGCGCGCTGGCCGGCGGCGTGTGGCTGGCCAAGCGGCCGCTCTACAGCGCGCTGATGCTGTTCGGCGTGCTCCAGGCGGTGTCCAACTTCGGCTACTGGCTGCTCTCGGTGATGCCCAAGAGCTTCGCGCTGATGGCCACCGCCATCGGCGTGGAGAATCTCTGCGGCGGGATGGGCACGGCCGCCTTTGTCGCATTCCTGATGTCGCTCACCGACCGGCGCTTCTCGGCGGCGCAGTTTGCGCTGCTCTCGGCGCTCTCCGCCGTCGGGCGCGTCTACGTCGGGCCGGCGGCCGGCGTGATGGTGGTGACCTGGGGCTGGCCGAGCTTCTTTCTGGTCACCGTCGTGACCGCGCTGCCGGGACTGGTGCTGCTGTACTGGTTGCGCGCCGATGTGGCCGCGGCCGATGCGGAGGCGACGCGCCGGGCGACGGGTACACTTTGAGTTTTCGCCCGCTTGGACGCGGGCGACGGGCGGGGACAAACGATGATCGACAAGTTCGTGGATTCGGCGCGCGCGGCAGTGGCGGACGTGCCCGACGGCGCGACGATCCTGATCGGCGGGTTCGGCGGCGCGGGCATGCCGCACGAGCTGATCGAGGCGCTGATCGAGCAGGGCGCGCGCGACCTGCAGGTGGTCAGCAACAACGCGGGCAACGGCGAGACCGGGCTGGCCGCGCTGCTCAAGGCGGGACGCGTGCGCAAGATCGTCTGCTCCTTCCCGCGCCAGGTCGACTCGCAGGTGTTCGACCAGCTCTATCGCAGCGGCGCGATCGAGACCGAGATCGTGCCGCAGGGCAACCTCGCTGAGCGGATCCGCGCGGCGGGCGCCGGGATCGGCGCGTTCTACACTCCAACCGGCTTCGGCACGACGCTCGCCCACGGCAAGGAAACCCGCGTGATCGATGGACGCAACTACGTGCTGGAGTACCCGATCCATGGCGATTTCGCGCTGATCCGCGCCGAACGCGGCGATCGCTGGGGCAACCTGGTCTATCGCAAGGCGGCGCGCAATTTCGGCCCGATCATGGCCAGCGCGGCGCGCTGTGCGGTGGTGCAGGTGAGCGAGCGCGCCGAACTGGGCGAGCTCGACCCCGAACATATCGTGACGCCCGGGATCTTCGTGCAGCGCGTGGTGTGCATCCCGCCGCCCGCTCGCGCCGGCGCGCAGCCGGCAGCGCAGGAGGCGCGGCGATGAAGCGGCTGACGCGCGAACAGATGGCGGCGCGGGTCGCCCGCGACATCCCGGACGGGGCCTACGTGAACCTGGGGATCGGGCTGCCGACGATGGTGGCCGAACAGCTGCCGCCGGGGCGCGAGATCGTGCTGCACAGCGAGAACGGCATTCTCGGCATGGGACCGGCCCCCACGCCCGGCAGCGAGGACAGCGACCTGATCAACGCGGGCAAGCAGCCGGTGACGCTGCTGCCGGGCGGCGCGTTCTTCCACCACGCGGATTCCTTCGCGATGATGCGCGGCGGGCACCTGGACATCTGCGTACTGGGTGCCTTCCAGGTGTCGGTCAACGGCGACCTCGCCAACTGGCACACCGGCGCGCCCGACGCGATTCCCGCCGTGGGCGGCGCGATGGATCTGGCGATCGGCGCGCGGCAGGTGTTCGTGATGATGGAGCACCTGACGCGTGGCGGAGAGAGCAAGTTCGTCGCGAACTGCACCTATCCGCTCACCGGCGTGCGCTGCGTGAGCCGCGTCTACACCGACGTGGCGGTGATCGACGTGACGCCCGACGGACTCGAAGTGCTCGAATGGGTGGCGGGGCTGGACTTCCCCGCGTTGTGCAAGATGAGCGGCGTGCCCATGCGGGCCGCGCCGGGTGCTGGCGATACTCTGGGAGGAGAGGCATGATGGAAGCCCTGATCTGCGACGCGGTGCGCACCCCGATCGGCCGTTACGGCGGAGCGCTCGCGTCGGTGCGCACCGATGACCTGGCGGCGATTCCGCTGCGCGCGCTGCTGGCGCGCAACCCCGGGCTCGACCCGGGCACGATCGAGGACGTGATCCTCGGCTGTGCCAACCAGGCGGGCGAGGACAACCGCAACGTGGCGCGCATGGCGCTGCTGCTCGCCGGGCTGCCCCAGGAGGTGCCCGGTGCGACGGTGAACCGGCTGTGCGGATCGGGGATGGACGCGCTGGGCACCCTCGCGCGTGCGGTGCGCACCGGGGAGCTCGAGCTCGGCATCGCGGGCGGCGTGGAAAGCATGTCGCGCGCGCCCTTCGTGATGCCCAAGGCGGATGCGGCGTTCACGCGCGCCAACACCGTCTACGACACGACGCTGGGCTGGCGCTTCATCAACCCGTTGATGCGCAAGCTCTACGGCGTTGACCAGATGGCGGAGACCGCCGAGAACGTGGCCTTCGACTACAAGATTTCGCGCGAGGATCAGGACGCATTCGGGTTGCGCAGCCAGGCGCGCGCGGCCGCAGCGCAAGGCAGCGGATTCTTCGATGCCGAGATCGTCCCGGTGGAGATTCCCCAGCGCAAGGGCGAGGCGGTGGTGGTGAGCCGCGACGAGCATCCGCGCGAGACGACGCTCGAGGCGCTCGCCAAATTGAAGCCCATCGTGCGTCCCGAGGGCTCGATCACCGCCGGGAACGCATCGGGCATCAACGACGGCGCGGCCGGGATCATCGTCGCTTCCGAGGCCGCGGCGAAACGTTTCGGTCTCACGCCGCGGGCGCGCGTGGTGGGCATGGCCACCGCCGGCGTGGCGCCGCGGATCATGGGCATCGGGCCGGCGCCGGCCACCGAGAAGCTGCTCGCGCGCACCGGTGTGTCGCTCGCGAAGATCGACGTGATCGAACTCAATGAAGCCTTCGCCGCGCAGGGTCTCGCGACGCTGCGCCTGCTCGGGCTGGCCGACGACGATCCGCGGGTCAACGCGAACGGCGGCGCGATCGCGCTCGGCCACCCGCTGGGGATGTCCGGCGCGCGGCTGGTGCTCACCGCGGTCAACCAGTTGCAGCGCGGCGGCGGACGCTACGCGCTGTGCACGATGTGCATCGGGGTCGGGCAGGGCATTGCGATCCTGATCGAACGCGTCTGATTCCAGGATCGCGCCGCAACCCGCGGCGTGGTCGAACGCCAAGGAGATGTCACCATGAACGAATCCGAAGTGGTCGCCCGCATCGAGGCACTCGAAGCGCAGCGCATCGCCGCGACGCTGGCCGGCCAGACCGATGTGCTCGCGGGCCTGCTCGGCGACGATCTGCGCTACGTGCACTCGTCGGGTACCGACGAGACGAAGGCGGAGTTCCTGGCGCGCCTGGCCAGCGGACACTATGTCTACAAGGCGCTGGAGTCGGGGCACCGCGACTTCCGCGTGTTCGGCGACGTGGTGCTGGTGAACGGCAACATCCGCATCGAGGTTGTCTCACAGGGCAAGGACAAGCTGATCCAGTGCCGCTACCTGCAGGCATGGGCGAAGCGCGACGGAAATTGGCAGATGGTGGCCTGGCAGTCGACGACGGCACCGGTGGCGATGTAGCTGCAGGGCGGCCGCGCGGCAGTGGCGCGGGCGGCGTGCGCAAACCCGGAGGAACGCGAGCGTGTCATCCCCTGAACTGAATGCCCTGTCGGCCACCGAGTTGCGGCGCATGATCGGCAGCAGGGAGATCTCGCCGGTCGAGCTTCTCGCGTGTTGCATCGAGCGGATCGAGGCGCTGGATCCGGCGGTCAACGCAATCGCCGGCAAGGCCTACGCCCGCGCCCGCGCCGAGGCTCGCGCAGCGGAGGCGGCCGTGCGCAGCGGCGCACCGCTGGGGCGCCTGCACGGGCTGCCCATCGGCATCAAGGACCTGCAGGACACGGCCGGCGTGCTCACGACGCACGGTTCGCCGCTCTATCGCAACCACGTGCCCACGCAGGATGCGGCGCAGGTGGCGCTGGTGCGCCGGGCCGGGGCGATTGTGACGGCGAAAACCAACACGCCCGAGTTCGGTGCCGGCGCCAATACGCGCAACCCCGTCTGGGGTGCCACCGGCAATCCTTTCGACCCCGCGCGCAACGCCGGCGGATCGTCCGGCGGTTCGGCCGCGGCGCTCGCCTGCGACATGCTGCCCCTGTGCACCGGTTCCGACACCGGCGGTTCGCTGCGCATTCCCGCGGCGATGTGCGGCGTCGTGGGCTTCCGGCCGTCGCCGGGGCTGGTCCCCGCGGATGCCCGGATTCTCGGGTGGACGCCGATCACCGTGGACGGACCGATGGGCCGCAGCGTCGCCGACGCGCGCCTGCTCTTCGCCGCGCAACTCGGCGTGGACAGCCGCGATCCGCTCTCCAGGCCGCTCGACCCGGAGGTTGTCGCCAGTGGGCGCGCGCTCGACCTCGGCCGACTGCGCGTCGCCTGGACGACCGATTTCGGCCAGTGCCCGGTGAGCGCGGAAATTCGCGCCGTGATGCGCCGGCGCATGGGAGCGATGCGCCACCTGTTTTGTGCCGCCGACGAAATTGCCTTCGACTTCGGCGCGGCCGACCGCTGCTTCGACATTGTGCGTGCCCAGGGTTTCCTGGCCCGCTACAAGGAGAGCTACGACCGGGATCCCAGCGAACTCGGGCCGAACATCCGCGCGAACTACGAGATCGGCAGCGCGCTGTCGCTCTCCGACGCCGCGTGGGCCCACGCCGAGCAGACCCGGATCTTCCGCCGATTTCAGGAGACGTTCCGCGAGTACGATTTGGTGCTGGCGCCGACCACGCCGGTCACCCCGTTCCCGTGGACGCAGCTCTATCTGCCGGAACTCGAGGGCGAGGCGCTCAAGAACTACTACCACTGGCTGGCGCTGACCTACTTCGTGACGCTGGTGACCAACCCGGCGATCGCGCTGCCCTGCGGGGTGGACGACCACGCCATGCCCTTTGGCCTGCAGGTGGTGGGCCGATTCGGCGGGGACGTGGAACTGCTGGACGCCGCCGAGGCGCTGGAGCGCGCGTTCGCCGACATCCCGGAACTCCGTCGCCCGCTTCCGGACGCCGCCGCACTCGCGAACCCGCGCCCGGAGCTGAAGTCCATCGTGACGCACGCTCCCCAGGAAATCGAATGAGCCCGTGGCCGGCAGCCGCCGTCGGGGACCACCGCGACGCGATCGACACGCCTGCGCTGATTCTCGATCTGGATGCATTCGAAAAGAACCTCAGCTCGATGAGGGCCGCGCTGAGCGGGACCAGCGTGCGCCTGCGTCCCCATGGCAAGAGCCACAAGTGTCCGGAGATCGCGCGGCGCCAGATGGCGCTCGGCGCCGTGGGCATCTGTGTCCAGAAGGTGAGCGAAGCCAGCGTCTTCGTCGACGCCGGGATTCCGGATGTCCTGATCACCAATCAGGTCGTCGGGCCGGCCAAGCTGCCCCATCTGATGGAACTCGCGCGCCGGGCGCGCATCGGCGTTCTGGTCGACCATGCGGCGCAGATCGACGCGCTGGCCGCGGCGGCGCGCGCGCAGCGTGCGTCGCTCGACGTGTACGTCGAAGTGGACGTCGGCGCGAATCGCTGCGGCGTGGCGCCGGGCGCGGCGGCGGCCGAGCTGGCCGAACGGATCGGCGCGTCGCCGGCGCTGCGCTTTGCCGGTTTGCAGTGCTATCACGGCGCCGCGCAGCACCTGCGCTCCCCCGGCGAGCGAGCGCAGGCCATCGCCACGGCCACGCGCTCGGCAGTCGAAAGCAAGGCGGCCATTGAAGCGCGCGGCATGACCGTCGCGATCATCACCGGCGCGGGCACGGGCACCTTCCCCCTCGAGCGCGACTCGGGCGTCTTCAATGAGCTGCAGGCCGGTTCCTACCTCTTCCTGGACGGCGATTACGCGCAGAACCAGCTCGGCGCCGCTGACGTGCATTTCCGGCATGCCCTGTTCGTGCTGACGACGGTCATGAGCCGGCCCGGCGCGGATCGCGCCATCGTCGACGCAGGCCTCAAGGCGTCCAGCGTCGACTCCGGCATGCCGGCCGTCTGGCAGCGCGACGAGCTGCGCTACGGGAAGGCCTCGGACGAACACGGCGTCGTCACAACGCCCCACGCCGACTCCTTATCCCTGGGCGACCGGCTGATGCTGGTGCCGGGGCACTGCGACCCGACCGTCAACCTCTACGACCAGATCGTTTGCGTCCGCGGCGAGCGGGTGGAAGCCATCTGGCCCGTTGCCGCACGCGGCGCGCTGCTCTGAGGCGCGCCGCGCCCCTGATCAGCGTACGGTGATCCGCGCGGCGAGTTCCCTGAGTTCCTCCAGCGGCGGATTCTTGCGCGGCCAGACGAGCCCGACGCCGTCGTCCGCGTAGCGCGGCAGCACGTGCAGGTGAACATGCGGCACGGTCTGCCAGCCGGCCGGCTTGTTCGCCTGCAGGATCGTCATCCCGTCGGGCTTGAACTCGCGTTCGAGCGCCCGGGCGACCCGCAGTGCCGTGCGGAACAGGGCTGCGGCCAGCGCATCGTCGAGTTCGACGAGCGTTTCCACCTGCTCTTTCGTCGCGACGATCACGTGACCCGGGTTCACCTGCCCGGCGTCCATGAACGCGATCGTGTCCTCGTCCTCGTAGACGCGGGCGGCGGGAATCTCGCCGCGGATGATTTTCGTGAAAACGCTCGCTTCCATGCCCCGGTTCGGTCAGCCCGCCGCCACCTCGTAGCCTTCCTCGACGATCGCGGCAACGAGCGCGTCGCGCTGCGCGCTTGATTCGACGTCCACCCGTCCGGAAGCCAGGTCGATCTTCACCTGCGCATTGCCGTCGACCGCGCCGATCGCCTTCTCGACCGCGCGCACGCAATGCTGGCACGTCATTCCCTTCACCTGCATGCTGATCATACAAACACCCCCTGATAGTCGGTATGCGAAGTATGCACCTACGCACAGTCCGGATCGAGCCGGCGCGATGGAGTAACCTCGTAACGTTTTGGTGCAATGGGAGGGAGCGATGGACATGGCCACGCTGGCGGGTTCCCCGCCGCGAGGGATCGCGGAGGAGCAGGGGGCGCATTTCGAGATCGATGTGGGCGGGATGACCTGCGCGTCGTGCTCGAATCGCGTCGAGCGCGCGCTGCGCAAGGTGCCCGGCGTCGCCGAATCGTCGGTCAACCTCGCCACCGAAGTCGCGTCGGTGCGCGTCGTCGCGAATTCCCCGACCGGACTCGAAGACATCATTGGCGCGATCGTGGCCGCGGGCTACGATGCACGCGAACGCCAGCACCCGGACGAGCCGACGCAGGCCGACGCGGAGGATGACGGGCCGCGCATGCCCACCTGGGTGCCGGTCGCGATCGCGGCGCTGCTCTCGCTGCCGCTCGCGGCGCCGATGGTGCTGGGCCCGCTCGGCGTCGACGTGAGTCTGCCGGCGTTCTGGCAATGGGTGCTCGCCACGCCGGTGCAGTTCGTGCTCGGCGCGCGCTTCTACATCGCCGGGTGGCGCGCGCTCAAGGCGCGCGCGGGCAACATGGACCAGCTCGTCGCGCTCGGCACCAGCGCCGCCTACGGCCTGAGCATCTATCAGTGGCTCTTCGCCGGCGCGGGCCACGGCGTGCACCTCTACTTCGAGGCCTCGGCGGTGATCATCACGCTGGTGATGCTGGGCAAGTGGCTGGAAGCGCGCGCGAAGCACAAGACGGTCGCCGCCATCCGGGCGCTGCAGGCGCTGCGTCCGGGTGTCGCCACCGTGCTGCGCGAGGGGCGCGAGCAGACGGTCGCAGTGGGCAAGGTCGTTGTCGGTGACGTCGTCGTGGTGCGTCCGGGCGAGCGCATCCCGACGGATGGCCGAATCCGCGACGGGTTCACCCACGTCGACGAGTCCCTGCTTACGGGCGAGAGCGACCCGGTGCCCCGGCAACCGGGCGATCCGGTCACGGGCGGGGCCGTCAACGGAGAGGGCCGGATCGAAGTCGAGGTCGGCGCGGTCGGCTCCGAGACCGTGCTGGCGCGCATCATCCGGCTCGTCGAGGACGCCCAGGCGAAGAAGGCGCCGATCCAGCGCCTGGTCGATCGGGTCAGCGGGGTGTTCGTGCCCGTGGTCGTGGTCGCCGCCCTCGCCACGCTGCTGGGCTGGGGCCTCGCGCAGGGCGACTGGACGGTGGCCACGCTCAACGCCGTGGCCGTGTTGGTGATCGCCTGCCCGTGCGCGCTCGGGCTCGCCACGCCGACCGCGATCATGGCGGGGACCGGGGTCGCGGCGCGTCACGGAATCCTGATTAAGGACGCCGAAGCGCTCGAACTGGCGCACCGCATCGGCGTCGTCGCATTCGACAAGACCGGCACGCTCACGGTCGGTCGTCCGGGGCTGGTCGCCGTCGAGGTCATTGCCGGTGTGGAGGTGGAGCGGATGGTCGCGGCGGTGGCTGCGATCCAGGAGGGAAGCGAGCACCCGCTGGCGAAAGCGGTGACCGAGTACGCCGCGGAGCGGGAACTGGCTCTGCCTCAGGTCACCGGCGTGCAGGCCGTGAGCGGACGCGGCGTGGTCGGCGTGGTGGAGGCCGAATCGCTGGCGATCGGGAACGCCGTGCTGATGCAGGAGCAAGGCGTCGAGATCGGGCCCCTGTCGGCGGCGGCCGAATCGCTGGAGTCGGCCGGCCGAACGGTGTCCTTTGTCGCGGTGTTCGGCGAGAAACCCCAGTTGATCGGATTGCTCGCCTTCGGCGACGAACTCAAGCCGGGCGCTGCCCACGCGGTGAGTTCGATCCGCGCGCAGGGCGTGCACACCGTGCTCCTCACGGGGGACAACGCCGGCGCCGCACAGCGCGTCGGCGCGGCGCTCGGGATCGACGAGATTCGCTCACGGGTGCTGCCCGAGATGAAGGCCGCGGCCATCGACACCCTGCGCGTCGGGGGCAAGGTGGTCGCGATGGTCGGAGACGGGATCAACGACGCCCCGGCGCTGGCTTCCGCGGACGTCGGCATCGCGATGTCGACCGGCACCGATGTGGCGATGCATACTGCCGGAATCACGTTGATGCGCGGCGACCCGGCGCTCGTGGGCGACGCGATTTCGATCTCCCGCAGAACCTACGGGAAGATTCGCCAGAACCTGTTCTGGGCCTTCATCTACAACGTGGTCGGAATTCCGCTGGCGGCAGCCGGGCTGCTCAACCCGGTGGTGGCGGGTGCGGCGATGGCGATGTCGAGCTTCAGCGTGGTCAGCAACGCGCTGCTGCTGCGGCGCTGGAAACCGGCGCCACGCGAGGGCGTTGCCCCGCAGGGCCGGGGGGGAAGTTGAAGGCGGCCGTCACACTCTGTTGCACTTGATACGCGATGCGCGTGGTCCCCGCGGCGGTTTTGCGCGTTAATGGGACAAGGAGGCTACTTGCCATGAAAACCCTTTCTCACCGAAGCTTCGGCGCCGTGCTGGCGCTGTTCGCCTGCGCACTGATCGCTTTCGCGCCGGTGGGCGCGTCGGCTCAGCAGCAACGCGCCTATTCGCAGGCCGAACTCGACCGGCTGCTCGCGCCGATCGCGCTCTACCCGGACAACCTGCTCTCGCAGATTCTGATGGCGGCAACGTATCCGGAGGATGTGGTGGAAGCGGCCCGCTGGTCGCGGGCGCATCCGGGCCTGCAGGGCGACGATGCCGTACGCCAGGTCGGCTACCCGGACTGGGACCCCAGCGTTCGTTCGCTGGTCGCCTTTCCGCATCTCCTCATCCGGATGGACGATGAGTTCGCCTGGACGCGCCAGCTCGGCGACGCCTTCCTGGTGCAGGAACAGCAGGTGATGGACACGATCCAGCATCTGCGCCGCCGCGCCTACGCGGCGGGCTCGCTGAGGCCGGACGATCGGCTGCGCGTCTACGAGGATCGCAACGCCATCGCGATTGAACTGGCGGATCCGCGCGTCGTCTACGTCCCCTACTATGACCCGTGGGTGGTCTACGGCTCCTGGTGGTGGCCCGCATATCCGCCCGTGACCTGGGCCCCATGGCCGGGTTGGGTGGCACGCCCCGCTCCGCGCCCCGGGGTCAGCGTGAGCTTCTGGTGGGGGCCGGCGGTCCGCGTTTCAACGGGATTCTTCTTCGGCGCACCCGACTGGCACGATCGCCACGTCCGTGTGTCGCCCACGCCCAACTACTACTATCGCCCGCCGGTCGTAGTGACCAGGCCGCCGGTGTACGGCCGCGCGGTGGTTCCCGAGCGGGAGCCGCAGCGCTGGCAGCACGACTCAAGGCGCCGTCACGGCGGCGTGGTTCGACCCGCAGAGGTGCAACGCGCCCAGCCGTCCATCCGGATGGCGCCGGGAGCCCCGGCGCGCGATCCGCGCCAGGAACGCCGCTACGAGCGCCGAGACGATCGCCGCGATGATCGCCAGAACCAACGCCGGGGAGAGCGCAGTGATGTTCGCGACGGTGACCGCCGGGCCGATCAGCGAACGCCCGTTCCCGTCAACGGCAGGACGGATTCCCACGCCACGCCTCGGGTCAACAATCGGGGCGATGCACGCGCCAATCCTCCCGGACCGACCAGTTCCGAGCCGCGCGTCGCGGGTCCGGCCGTGAGCGGGGACCGGGATCCGGAAGAGCTGCGGCGGATGGGCGGCAGTCGGCCCTGAGGCGAGATCTCCGCAGCGGGGTGCGGTTATTGCGTTTTCTGCACAATAGCCGCACCCCGCCGTTTTCGGTGCGGGCATAACGACCGAACCGACCGGGTGCGACGCAGGTGCCAGACCGCCACATCGAATTCACCACCGACAAGCGCTTTGTCCGACGCCGGACCGAGGTGAAGACCATTGAGGCGATGGTGCACATGTACTGCGGACACCATCATGGCCCGCAGGCGCCGTGCACGGAATGCGCCGAACTGCTTGCCTACGCGCAGCGCCGTCTGGAGCGCTGCGTCTTCGGGGATGCGAAACCCGCCTGCGCCAAGTGCGTCGTCCACTGCTACAACGCCGCGATGCGTGAGCGGGTGCGCGTGGTGATGCGCTGGGCCGGACCGCGGATGCTCGCGCGCCACCCGGTGCTCGCCGTACGGCACCTGTTGGCCGAGCGCCGACCGATTCCGCGCATGCCGGTGAAACGCAAGCGCGCTTCCGAGCCGCCGAAGCCGCCGAAGCCGCCGAAGCCGCTCGATTAGCGCGGGTAGCGCTCCCGCATCGCGCGCGCGTTCAGCAGCAGGCCCGCGATCACCGTGAACAACGCGACGCCGCCCAGGATGAGGACGGCCGTGGTCCACGGTCGGCCCATGCTTTCGCGCACCTCGACGATCCGCAGAGCGGTGTCCACCCATCGCCATGCCGCCAGGTAGGCGAAGATCTGCAGCACGATCAGGCTGGCGCGATGCCGCCACAGGAAGAGCAGCGGCACCGCGGCGCACAGCACCACCAGCGCGATGTTGGCGGCACGCAGGAAATGCGCGCCGATCAGCAGTGCCGCGACGACGAACAGGCTGACGCGCACGATCATGGGCGAATTCGCTTGATTGAGGACGTTGCCGGATTTCCTCAGTCCAGCCGCTGCAGAGCCTCCTCGAAGGTGCGGACCGTGCGATCGACATTGCGCAATTTGTCCAGCCCGAAGAGCCCAATCCGGAAACTGCGGAAGTCGGCGGGTTCGTCGCATTGCAACGGCACGCCGGCGGCGATCTGCAGCCCCAGGTCACGGAATTTCTTGCCGGACTGGATATCCGCGTCGGTGGTGTAGCTGACCACCACGCCCGGCGCCTGGAAGCCTGGCGCAGCGACGCTCGGGAAGCCCTTGGCGACCAGCGCGGCGCGCACGCGATCGCCCAGTTCCTGCTGTGCGGAGCGCAGCTTTTCGAAGCCGATGCTGCGCGCTTCCTGCATCACGTCGCGCAGGGCGGTGAGCGCGTCGGTGGGCGGCGTTGCGTGATAGGAGTGCCCGCCACCCTCGTAGATTTCCATGATCTGCAACCACTTGCGCAGGTCGCACGAGTAGCTGCTGCTCGTGGTGGCATCGATGCGCTCGCGCGCCAGCGCGCTCAGCGTCACCAGCGCGCACGAGGGCGGACCGCTCCAGCCCTTCTGCGGCGCGGTCACCAGCACATCCACCCCGGTTTCCACCATGTCGACCCAGATCGCGCCCGAGGCGACGCAGTCGAGCACCAGCATGCCGCCGACCGCGTGCACCGCGTCGGCCACCGCGCGCAGGTAGGCGTGGGGCAGGATCATCCCGGAGGAGGTGTCGACGTGCGGAGCGAAGACCAGGTCCGGCCGCTTCGCCTGGATCGCCGCGACCACCTCTTCGAGCGGGGGCGGGGCAAAGGGCGCCTGCTTGTCGTCGCTGATGCGGCGCGCCTTGATCACCGTGGATTCCGCGGGGATCTGCCCCATCTCGAAGATCTGGGTCCAGCGGAAGCTGAAAAAGCCGTTGCGGATCACCATGACCTTCTTGTCGGTGGCGAACTGCCGGGCGATCGCCTCCATCCCGAAGGTGCCGCTGCCGGGCACCACGACCGCCGAGCGCGCGTTGTACACCTCCTTGAGGATCGCGGAGACGTCCTTCATCACGCCCTGGAAGCGCTGGGACATGTGATTGAGGGAACGGTCGGTGTAGACCACCGAGTATTCGAGGAGACCGTCGGGATCGACGTTGGGAAGCAGGGCAGGCATTGAGGACTCCGGTTGGGTTGGGTCGCCATCGCGGGCGAACGATTTGGGATCATGCCGCAACAGGTGAATCGTAAATCGTTGCGGCTTTCCGTGCTTGGGGTCCCCGGGATCCCCGCTACACTTGCCTCCTTGCGCAGACGCACGGAACGGACCGATGACACCGCAGCAAAGCCTTGCCCAGTGGGATGAGCAACTTGCGCAGGTGCGCAGTCGAATGCAGGCGCGCGGCGCGCGGCCCGGGGTGATCCCCCTCGAGGCCGTCGCCGCGATGGATGGTCTCGCGGTGATGCGCGCCATCCTGGCGGGGGAACTCCCGTTCGCGCATATCGCCGACACGCTCGATTACGCGCTCGTCGAGGTGGACCGGGGCCGGGCCGTCTTCTTGGGTGCGCCGCAACTGCGCCACTACAACCCGATGGGCAGCGTGCATGGCGGCTGGTACGCGACCCTGCTGGATTCGGCGCTCGGTTGCGCGGTGCACACGATGATGCCGGCCGGCCGTGCCTATACGACCGCTGAATTGAGCGTGAACATCGTGCGCGCAGCGAGCGCGAAAACCGGCCCGCTGCGCACGACCGGTACGGTGATCCACTGCGGCAGTCGCCTGGCCACGGCCGAAGGCCGCATCGAGGGACCTGATGGACGGCTCTACGCGCACGCGACGACCACGTGCCTGGTCTTCGAAACGCAGCCCCCTGCAGCGCCTGCCGGCTAGGCGCGCCGCACATCGCCGGTGATGCTTCCCGGCCGCCCCTGAGCCGGCAATAGGCCTGCCGCCGAACATGGTTGCGGGCGCTTCGGACCCGTTTCGAGGTAACCTGTAGGGTCTTTCTTTACGCAAGCCCGGTCCGCCGGGCGTTCTGCGTAGTGGGCGATCGCCGCGATCGCCCTTGCGCTGCGTGCGTCCCGGCGCAGCGCCGTCAAGCTCAAAAACAGGAGTTTCATGTCCCCCTACGTCATCGCCGGCATCCAGATGCCCGTCTCCAGCGAGTACCCCAACATCGAAGCAATGGGCAAGCGCCTGATGCAGCTGATGCACCGCTTCCCCTTTGTGCAGATGGTGGTGTTCAGCGAGTTGTGCGCCTTCGGCCCGTTGCCGCACCATGCGCAACCGCTGCCCGGACCGGCCGAGAAGGCCTTCTGCGAGATGGCCGCACATTACAAGGTGTGGCTCATTCCCGGGTCGCTGATGGAGAGCGCCGACGGCAAGCTCTACAACACCTCGCCGGTGATCGATCCGAGCGGCACCGTGATCGCCCGTTATCGCAAGATGTTTCCGTTCATGCCCTACGAGTACGACACGGCTCCGGGCAGCGAATTCGTCGTGTTCGACGTGCCTGGCGCAGGGCGCTTCGGCCTGAGCATCTGCTACGACATGTGGATTCCCGAAACCACGCGCCAGCTCGCCGCCATGGGCGCGGAAGTGATCCTGCACCCGTCGCTCAGCGACACCCTGGACCGGGGCGCCGAGATCATCCTGTCGCGTGCCTCGGCGATTACGAACCAGTGTTACTTCTTCGACATCAATGGACTCGGGGACGGCGGCGTCGGACGCTCGGTGATCGTGGACCCCATTGGCGCCGTTCTGCACCAGGCGGCAGGCGGACCGGAGATGATGCCGATTGAGATCGACTTCGATCAGGTGCGCCGCCAGCGCGTGCGCGGCTTGCGCGTGCTCGGTCAGCCGCTGAAGAGTTTCCGGGATCGCCCGGTGGAATTTCCCGTCTATCAGCGCGAGCCCGGCACGGTCGCGTATCTGGATGGACTGGGTGCGCTGGTGAAGCCCGGGCGCGACGCGGAGGCGCCCCTCGCCGGCGGCGGACAGTGAGCCCAGACTAACCGAGCGACCCCCGGGGGGCGTCGCGCAACGAGGATTCGGAATCCATGGCCAAGAAACGCGAAAGCAAAGCTACGGTCGTCACGCCCGACGCCGTCTCGCTCAATGCCTACCACAGCGTCTGGCAGTTGCGAAACGACGGCTGGAACCATCTCAACGACCAGGCCGGGCGCCTGCGCCGTCTCGCGCCGGGCAGCAACCTGAAGAGCGAGGCGCTGATATCCCAGATCGCCGAGAGCCTGGCGCTCCTCGAGCCGATCGAGAGCTACTGGGCGTTCCCGGGGCGACAGTGCTTCCAGCGCTTGTGTGACATGTTCGAGAACGGCGAGTACGAGACGCTGAACGTGCTCGTGACGCGCATCACGCGCGCGCTCGCCACACATGCCTACCGCCACCGCGACGTGCAGCTGAACCACGAGGAGGGCGTCGATCCGCTCGCGGAGGATGAGGGGCTGAGCAAGTCGGACGCGGCCGTCGCCGACCTGCCGCCGAAACCCTACTTCGAGGTGCTGGTCGTCGATCAGATCACCGCGCGCGAGGAGCAGGCGCTCAAGGACGGCCTGAAGCGCATGCGCCGACCCGAGGACCTTTTCGTCTACGAGGTGGTCGTGGTTCCGAGCTTCGAAGACGCGCTGATCGCAGTGATGTTCAACGTCAATCTGCAGGCCTGCGTGATCCGATACGGTTTCCCGATCAAGTCGCGCTACCAGATGGAGATGTTGCGCCGGCTGATGGGGGATACGGACGACGAGGCGCAGGAAAGCCTGACCGAGAGCGAGCGCGGTCCGCTGCTTGGCGCCAAGATCTCCGAGCTGCGCCCCGAGCTCGATCTGTACCTGGTGACCGATGTCTCGGTGGAGGAAGTGGCGGGCAAGATCGGCCAGAACTTCCGCCGGGTGTTCTACCAGGAAGAGGACTATACCGAGCTCAACCTGAGCATCCTGCGCGGCGTGTACAAGCGCTACGAGACGCCGTTCTTCACCGCACTGCGGGAGTACAGCAAGCAGCCCACGGGTGTCTTTCACGCGCTGCCGATCTCGCGTGGCAAGTCGATCATCCGCTCGAACTGGATTCAGGACATGCGCCAGTTCTACGGAATGAACGTATTCCTTGCCGAGACCTCGGCGACCTCGGGCGGACTGGATTCGCTGCTCGAGCCGGTGGGTCCGATCAAGGTCGCTCAGGAGTATGCGGCCCGCGCATTCGGCGCACAGCACACCTTCTTCGCCACCAACGGCACATCGACCTGCAACAAGGTCGTGGTGCAGGCGATCGTCGAGCCGGGCGACATCGTGCTGGTGGATCGCAACTGCCACAAGTCGCACCACTATGGCATGGTGCTCGGCGGCGCGCTGGTTTCATACCTCGACTCCTACCCGCTGGACGCCTATTCGATGTACGGCGCGGTGCCGCTCGTCGACATCAAACGCACACTGCTCGAACATCGCCGCGCCGGTCAGCTCGATCGCGTGAAGATGCTGCTGCTCACCAACTGCACTTTCGATGGCGTGATCTACGACGTCGAGCGCGTGATGGAAGAGTGCCTGGCGATCAAGCCCGATCTGATCTTCCTGTGGGACGAAGCGTGGTTTGCCTTCGCGGGCTTTCACCCGACCTACCGGCACCGCACGGCGATGTACACTGCGCGGCGCCTGAAGGCGCGCTACCGTTCCGTCGAATACCGCACGCAATACGACGCGCATGCGGCGACGCTCGGCGACGACGAGGCAGCGCTGCTCTCCACGCGCCTGATGCCCGATCCGGATCGCGTGCGCATTCGCGTCTACTCGACGCAGTCCACGCACAAGACGCTCACCTCGCTGCGCCAGGGATCGATGATCCACGTCTTCGACCAGGACTTCCGCAGCAAGGTGCAGGACGCGTTCCACGAGGCGTACATGACGCACACCTCGACGTCGCCCAACTACCAGATCCTCGCCTCGCTCGACATCGGCCGGCGACAGGTCGAGCTCGAAGGCTACGAGCTGGTGCAGAAGCAGATCGATCTGGCGATGGTGCTGCGCGAGCGCGTCACCACGCATCCGCTGCTCAACAAGTACTTCCGCTTCCTGAGCATGGGGGAGATCATCCCCGGCGCCTACCGGCCGTCCGGAATCGAGATGTACTTCCATCCCGAGAAGGGATTCGCGCGCATGGACGAGGCGTGGCGGAAGGACGAGTTCGCGCTCGACCCGACGCGGCTGAACCTCTACATCGGCCTCACCGGCATCGATGGCGACACGTTCAAGCACGACTACCTGATGGACAAGTACGGCATCCAGATCAACAAGACCTCGCGCAACACGGTGCTCTTCATGACCAACATCGGGACGACGCGCAGCTCCGTCGCCTACCTGATCGAGGTGCTGGTGAAGATCGCCCACGAGCTCGACGCGCGCCTCGAGGACATGAGCCCGGCCGAGCGGCGCATCCACGACCGGAAGGTGATTTCGCTCACCGAAGAGCTGCCCCCGCTGCCGGATTTCAGCCACTTCCACCGGTGCTTCCGCCAAGGGGGCAGCGAACACACGCGCGAGGGCGACCTGCGCACCGCGTTCTTCATGGCTTATCGCGAGGAGCTCTGCGAGTACGTCACGCTCCCCGAGGTGAAGAAGCTCATCGGCAAGGGGCGGGAAGTCGTTTCGGCGATGTTCGTCATTCCCTATCCGCCGGGCTTCCCGATCCTGGTGCCCGGTCAGGTTATCAACAAGCCGATTCTCGAATTCATGGAAGCGCTCGACACGCGCGAGATCCACGGTTACCGACCGGAACTGGGTTTCCGGGTCTTCACCGATGCCGCGGTCGACGGCGAGTAGCCCACTTCAGCGCGAGCGGCCCGGCCGCTCGCCCCACGGATGACAAGAAGGGAGGAGACCGATGAAGACGCTTAAGACCATTTCCGACGTGCGGCGCTACTTTCACCGCAATGCGCGCAACATCTATTTCATCAGCGCGACCAACTTCAACCTGCTCGGCATCGACGAGTGGGTGCGCCACTTCAAGTACCTCTGCTACATCGACTGCTTCGACGGCAAGCACCCGAACGTCTTCACCCCGACCGAAGCGCCGCATGCCGAGTTCGAGAGCATCGAGGACATCAACAACTATCTGCTCGAGCACAAGGAGATCATTGACCGAATCGTCGCGCGCGGCGGAAAGCCGGTGGCAACCTTCCTGATGTTCGATGAGCGCACCGAGGAACTGTGCAAGGAACTCGGCGTGGAGATCTGGTTCCCGCCCGCGAGCCTGCGCACGCGCTGCGACAACAAGATGGAAACGGTGCGCATCGGCAACAAGGCCGGCGTGCCGAGCGTTCCCAACGCGTTGTGCGCGGTGAAGAGCTACGCGGATCTGCAGAAAATCACGAAGGAGCACAAGCTCAGCAACGACGTCGTAATCCAGACGGCGTTCGGCGACTCGGGCCACACCACCTTCTTCATTGCGAACGAAGATGACTGGAAGAAATACGAGTCCCAGATCGTGCCCGATCCGGAAGTGAAGATCATGAAGCGCATCAACTGCCGCGGCGCCACGCTCGAGGCGTGCGCCACGCGCTGCGGCACGATCGTCGGTCCGCTGCTGACCGAGATCGTCGGCCACAAGGAGCTCACGCCATACAAGGGCGGCTGGTGCGGCAACGAGGTCTTTCCGGGCGCCTTCACGCAGGGGGTGCGCGACAAGGCGCGCGACTACGCGTTCAAGTTCGGCAACCAGCTGCGCGCGGAAGGCTACCGCGGGTACTTCGACCTGGACTTCCTGATCGACCAGGACGATGGCGAGGTGTATCTCGGCGAGCTCAATCCGCGGGTCACCGGCGCCAGCTCGATGACCAACCACGCCGCCTTCGCGCACGCCGACGCGCCGCTGTTCCTGTTCCATCTCCTCGAATTCTCGGGCCAGGATTTCGACATCGACGTGCAGGATCTGAACGAGCGCTGGGCCGACCCGGACTTCATCGATTACTGGAGCCAGCTGGTGATCAAGCACGTTCCCGACACCGTCGATCGGGTGACCGAGGCGCCGCAGTCGGGCATCTGGCGGATGAACGACGATGGCTCGGTCGCCTACCACCGCTTCGACTACCATCGCCGCGCGGTGGAGACGGAGCAGGAGGCTTTCTTCCTGCGCATCACGCGTCCGGGTGACTACCGCTACGAAGGCGCCGACCTGGGCATCCTGATCATGCGGGGCCGCTCGATGGACGATGATTTCAAGCTCACCGAGCGCACGCGCAATTGGATCAACGGCATCGTCGGACAGTTCAAGGGCGAAGCACTGGCCCCGGCGCTGGCCGAGCAAGCGCCGCAACCGGGCGCGTTCAAGATCCTGTGAGAGTCTCCCACGCTCCGGCGAGTGCCGGGCACTCGGGGGTCGACCTCGCGTTCGAGGCGATCTCCGAGCCGCTGCCCGGCGCGAAGTGGGCCGCGCTGTTTGCGCGGCACTGGAGCGCCTACGAAAAGTGGTTCCTGAATCCTGCGCACCGGCCCTCGCCGTACTACCTGAGCTGCCTGCGCGCGCTGCGTACGCACATGCCCGAGCTCGTGCCCACGTACCAGGCGCTGGTCGAACTCGCCGGCGGCGGTGACGCGGCGGCGCGCTTCCTCTCCATGTACAGCCCGCCGCCCTACCTCACCGCGTGCTCGCAGGCGGCGCTGGGCGGCCCGCATCCGCTGCTGGTGCGCAACTACGATTACGCGCCGCGCCTGTGCGAGGGCGCGCTGCTGCACACCGCGTGGCACGGGCGCCGCGTGCTGGCGATGAGCGACAGCCTGTGGGGCGTGCTCGACGGCGTCAACGACGCCGGACTTGCGGTTTCGCTGAGCTTCGGTGGGCGGCGTGTGGTCGGGGACGGCTTCGGCGTGCCGATCGTGTTGCGCTACGTGCTCGAATTCTGTGCCGACACGCGTGAGGCCTGCGCGGTGCTCACCCGCATTCCCGTGCACATGGCCTACAACGTCACCGTCGTTGATGCGAGCGGCGCGATCGCCACGGTCCAGGTGGCGCCCGATCGTGCGCCGCAGGTGCTGCCCGATGCCGTCGCGACCAATCATCAGGGCGAGATCGAGTGGCACGAGCATGCCAAGGCGACCTCGACGCTGGAGCGCGAGGCGTTCCTGCATCAACGGCTGCATGCGCCGGATTTCGACCGCGAGGCGCTGATCGCGTCCTTCCTGCGCCAGCCCCTGTACTCGCACGCGCTCGACGAGGGTTACGGTACGCTCTACACCGCAGTCTACGATCCGATTGCGCGCGGGGCCCGTTTCCTGTGGCCCGGCGTCAGCTGGACGCAGTCGATCGAGCATTTCGAGGAAGGAACGCTGCAGGTGCGCTACGCGCGCGTGCTGCGCGCCTGATCCGTTCACAACATCCAAGCTTTCATGGCAAGGAGCCATCGCACCATGACAACAAACACCGAACTCTGGGCCCGCCGCGTCGCGGCGGTCGCTCCGGGCGTGGGCATCATTCACCAGATCTTCGCGCAGCGCGCACTGAACGCCGAGGTATGGGACGTGGAGGGACGGCGCTACGTCGACTTCGCGGGTGGCATCGCGGTGGTCAACACCGGCCACTGCCACCCGCAGGTGATCGAGGCGGTCGCCGCGCAGATGCAGCAGTTCACCCACACCTGCTTCCAGGTGCTGCCCTACGAGCCCTACGTGGCGCTGGCCGAGAAGCTCAACGCGCTGGTGCCCGGCCCGACACCCAAGAAGACGCTGTTCCTCACCACGGGCGCAGAAGCCCTCGAGAACACCGTGAAGATCGCGCGCGCCTACACGAAGCGCCCCGCGATCATCGCGTTCTCCAGCGGCTATCACGGTCGCACCATGATGACGCTGGCGCTCACCGGCAAAGTCGATCCGTACAAGCTCGGTTTCGGCCCCTTCCCGGGGGACGTCTTCCATGTGCCGTTCCCGGCCGCGCTGCACGGTGTGACCGTCGACGACACGATGCATGCGATCGAGCGGCTGTTCAAGTCCGACGTCGAGGCGAAGCGCGTCGCGGCGATCGTCATCGAGCCGGTGCAGGGCGAAGGTGGATTCTATGTGGCGCCGCCCGAGTTGATGCAGCGCCTGCGCGCGTTGTGCGACGAGCACGGCATCCTGCTTGTCGCCGACGAGGTGCAGACGGGTTTCGGACGCACCGGGAAGATGTTCGCGCTCGAGCACTCCGGGGTCGAAGCCGACCTGATGGCGCTCGCCAAGAGCCTTGCGGGCGGATTCCCGCTCGCGGCGGTCGTCGGCAAGGCGGCGGTGATGGACGCGGTTCCGGCCGGGGGGCTGGGCGGCACCTACGCGGGGAGCCCGCTCGGCTGTGCCGCCGGGCTGGCGGTCCTCGACGTGATCGAGAAAGAGGGACTCCTCGCACGCGGGGTGGCAATCGGCAAGCGCATCCATGAACGCCTGAGTGCGCTCGCGAAGGCGAGCAAGGCGATTGGCGAAGTGCGCGGGCTGGGGCCAATGATCGCGATGGAGTTCTTCCGCGACAAGGGCGCCACACCGCGCGTGCCGGCGCCCGAACTCGCCAAGGCGCTCCTCGCCGAAGGCGCCAAGCGCGGCCTGATCCTGCTCTCCTGCGGCACCTACGGCAACGTCGTGCGCATCCTGGTGCCGCTGACGGTGTCGGACGCGGTGTTGGACGAGGGGCTGACGATCCTGGAGCAGGCTTTCGAGCAGGTCACTGCGTAACGGCCGCGCCGCCCTCGGGCGGCGTCGTGCGCGGCTTTCCGTCTTGGCGTGCTGTCTATGCGCACCGAGTCCCGTCTTGGCGTGCTGTCGTCAGGCGCCCTGAGTCGCGGCTCGATACCCGCTTGTCAGGACGCCTGACCACATCACGCTTTGGGGCTTTCCGGCGCACGGTTCAGCAAGTCGGCAAGCACAGCCCTCGTGCGGACAACTGCCGCGCGACCCATCTGTCTCTCGCGCCCAGGTCTCACGCGGGCGTTGGCGTGGCGCACCGCGCTCCCGCGTGCCCGATCGGCCCGTTATCCGATCGGGCACGCGTCCGCCAGCGGTGCGCTGGGGAATGCGGTGGCGCGCATGCTGTGGATGAGCGCGTTCATCCGTCGCGGCTGCGAGGGTGCGTCCATGTATGCGTCATAAACATGCGTACAGGCCCATGTCGTCGCCGGCGGGCGGCCTCGCGGCGCGTGGCGCCCGGGTCACGTGCCGCGACTGCGGACACCTGACCACACCGCGCCAGACGGCCGCTGACCCGACGGCCGCCGACCAAGAGCGGGAAGTACCCGCTACTTGGCGCCCGTGTACGCCTGCACCGTCTCCCATGCCACCTGCTGCAGGTGGCCGGCGACGTCCGCCTTTAGCGTCGCGGAATACTTCAGGCCCACCGGCGATTTATTGAACAGCGTCGCGTAGACGGTGGCGGCGGCGAGATAGGTGCCTTCGGGCGTCGGGTGGCGCTTGTCGGCAATCGTCAGCCTGACGTCCGGGCGCAGCGCGAGCGACCGGGCGAAAGCCAGGCCGGCCGGGATCACGATGGCGTTGTTGTCCTTGCCGGCCTGGGTATACGCGTCGGCGAGCTGCTGCGTCATCTCAGGTGCATCGGCGTAGGCCCACGACATGAAGAACGCAGGTGTCGCGCCGTGCCTGCGCACCGTGTCGGAATGCTTCTTCGCGTATTCGGTGAACACCGTCTTCAGGGTCGGATGGATCGGGCACTGGCTGCAATCCATCATCACCGCGACTTCGAAGAGCGCTCCTTCGTTCTTGTTGAAGACGACCTTGTTGTCGGCGACGAACGAGTACTTTCCGATGCCGTCCGGCCGGAAATAGGATTCGACGTCGTGCCAGTCGAGCCCGGAACCGCTGATCGTGACCGATGAGCCACGGTACTTGTGTTGCGGCAGGCCTTCCCGGACCATCGCGTTGATCTGGCCGTGCATGCTGTTGTTGTAGTAGAAGAAGCTGTTGCCGATATAGATCACGGAGGCGGGAGGCCCGGAGCGCATCTCCTTGGCCATGGGCGCGGCCGGTTGCATCGCCGTGCATCCGGTCAGCACAAGAAGGGCGGCACTGGCAAGAATCGCGGCAAGCTTTCCGATTGGTCGCAAGGTCATCTCCATCGTTCTGGTTATCGGGAAGGGCCTTATGACCCGAGCGGGGAAATCTGCCCCTAAGTTCATGGTGGGTCAAGTCTGCGTTTCGTTCGGAGGGTCTATCGACCATCACGCGGGGGCGCTCCGTTCAGGCAGACCTTGGCCCTTTGCCGGCACTTCGTGCCGCCGCCATACGGCGCCAGATGAATTGATCGACAAACGCCGTGCCGTGGGTAAACTTGTTTCGCTGTGGCCCCGGTCCAACCCCCGAACGGAGCGATCCATCATGAGCGGCACCCCCCATGGTTTCCTGAAGAGCGCCTTCGGGGCTGCGGCGCTGCTGGCATTCGCGGCGAGCGCCCAGCAACAGGTCGTCCGCCCGCCCCAGGCCCTGGCCTGGATCGACGTGGCCACCTTCAGCGGGATGGGCATGCCCGCAGGCATGGGCATGCCCGCAGGCATGGGCATGGGCATGGGTGGCGGCGGGGGCGGGGGCGCGAACCCACTCTCCACGCTGGGCGGCCTTTTCGGCGGCGGTGGCGGCGGAACGGACGGCAACCGCTTTGCCAATACCCAAGCGGGCGGTGCCGGCCGGTGGGTCGATGTGACGCTGTTCACCCGCGCCAACCCGTCCTTGGGCGAAGCGCAGCAGGCGGTGCCGGCGGGCTTCCTGAGCCCGGCGCTCAAGCTCGAAGCGCCCAAGCAGACGCGCGGTCGCGTGCCGGACAACGACGACACGGTCGTCGAGCATGACAATGAGAGGCCCAAGGGGCGCATCCTGCTGTACTGGGGCTGCGGCAGCGCGGTGCGCGCCGGACAACCCAAGGTGCTGGACATGGCCACCGCATCGGCCGCCGACCTGACGAACTTCTTCGTCGTGCGCCGCGCCACGCAACGCGGAACCCACGCGGCCGTGGGTCGCCCCGTTTGGCCCAGCCTGACGGACACGCGCATGGTGCCCGCCAATGCCTCGCTGGTGGGCGAGCACAGTTACAGCGGCAGCGGCGTGCCCGAGGGCTTTCGCTTTCAGATCCCGGCCGCGCAGGACCTGATGCCGGCGCTGAACCTGAAAACCCAGGACGCGAACGGAGCGACCCAACTCAACTGGACCGCGGCGCCCACCGCGCGCGCCTATTTCGCCGCGGCGATGGGCAGCAACCAGCGCGAGGAGATGGTGCTGTGGACCTCCAGCGAGTTGCCTGAAACAGGTATGGGCCTCGTCGACTATCAGACCAACGTCGCCGTGGACCGCTGGCTGCGCGAGAAAGTGCTGCTCGCGCCATCGACCACGACGTGCACGGTCCCCAAGGGTGTGCTCGGCAAGGAAGGCGGGATGCTGCGGCTCATCGCCTATGGCAGCGAACTCAACCTGGTCCATCCGCCGCGCCCGGCGGACCCGAAGGCGCCCTGGGAACCGGCGTGGGCCGCCAAGGTCCGCGTGAATTCCGTGGCCACCGCGATCCCCGGCATGGAGGATGCGGACGAACCACCCGCCCACCGCGGCAGCGCCGGCGAGGACACGGCGCCCGCGGGCCGCAGCGACGGCCCGGCGCCACCGGAACCCACGCGCACCTCTCCGCTGAACATCCTGCGCGGCATTCTCGGGCGTTGACGGGACTGCCGATCGCGCGGGACCACCTCGTCCGGTCACCTCTACACAAGGAGTGTCACGTGAAGGTCCTGTTTATCCGCTCCGCTGCCGCCATCGCCGTGGCAACCGCCTTTGCGTTGCCCCCGGCCCTGCAGGCTGCCACCCCCAAGGACACGCTGGTCGTCGCCTGGGCCATTGACGACATCATCACCATGGATCCGGGCGAGTCTTTCGAGATCTCGGCCGGCGAGATCATGGGCAACGCCTACGACCGTCTGATCCGCTATGACGTCAACGATCCGTCGAAACTGATTCCCGACATCGCCAAGTCGTGGTCGGTATCGGCCGGCGGGAAGATGTACAGCTTCGAATTGAAACCTGGGCTGAAGTTCGCCTCGGGCAACCCGCTCACCGCCGAGGACGTCGTGTTCTCGCTGCAGCGCGCGGTGATCCTCGACAAGTCCCCGGCGTTCATCCTCACGCAATTCGGCTTCAACAAGGACAACGTCAAGGACAAGATCAAGCAGACGGGTCCGCTGACGCTGACGATGGAGACCGACAAGAACTACGCGCCGAGCTTCGTCTACAACTGCCTGACGGCCAACATCGCGTCGATCATCGACAAGAAGCTGGTGCTCTCCAAGGAGGTCAACGGTGACCTCGGCTACGGCTGGCTGAAGACCAACTACGCGGGTTCCGGCCCGCTGAAACTGCGCGAATGGCGCGCCAACGAAATCGTGGCGCTCGAGCGCAACGACAACTACTACGGTGAGAAGTCCAAGCTCGCGCGCGTGATCTACCGGCACGTGAAGGAGGCGGCCACGCAGCGTCTGCTGCTGGAGAAGGGCGACGTCGATATCGCGCGCAACCTCTCCCCGCAAGATCTGGCGGCGCTCGCCACCAACAAGGACATCAAGACGACGGCCACGCCCAAGGGCACGGTGTATTACTTCAGCCTGAATCAGAAGAATCCCATCCTCGCCAAACCCGAAGTGCGCGAAGCCTTCAAGTGGCTCGTGGATTATTCGGCGATCGGCGACACGCTGATCAAGAACATCGGCATCGTGCACCAGAACTTCCTGCCGATCGGGCTGCTGGGCGCCAGCACCGAAAACCCCTACAAGCTCGACGTGGACAAGGCGAAGGCGCTGCTCGCCAAGGCCGGCTATCCGAACGGCTTCAAGGTGACGCTGGACATGCGCACCGTCCAGCCGGTGCAGGGCATCACCGAGGCCTTCCAGCAGACGGCGAAACGCGCCGGCATCGAGATCGAGATCCTGCCCGGCGACGGCAAGCAGACGCTCACCAAGTACCGGGCACGCCAGCATGACGTCTACGTCGGTCAGTGGGGCGCGGACTACTGGGATCCGCACACCAACGCGGACACCTTCGCGCGCAATCCGGACAATTCCGACAACGCCAAGTCCAAGCCGCTCGCGTGGCGCAATGCCTGGGACATCCCCGAGCTGACGAAGAAGGCCGACGCGGCCGTGCTCGAGCGCGACGCGAACAAGCGCAAAGCCATGTACGAGGAGATGCAGGCGGACTTCCGAAAGACCAGCCCCTTCGTGATGCTCTATCAGCAGATCGAAACGGCGGCATTGCGCGCCGACGTGCAGGGTCTGAAGATCGGTCCGACGTCCGACGCCACCTACATGTTCAAAGTGTCCAAGTAATCGTTCGACAGGTCCTGCGGTTTGATCTCTTTCGGCACAGCGCCGCCCGGTTCGCCGGGCGGCATCACCCTGCATCGCACGCTCAAGGCGGTGAGCCGTTTCCTGGTGGTCATCGTCCTGACCTACCTGGGCCTGCTCGCGGTGACCTTTTTCATCGGGCGGGTGATGCCGATCGATCCGGTGCTCGCGATCGTGGGCGACCGGGCGCCCGAACACGTGATTGCGCGGGTACGCGAAGAGCTGGGGCTCAACAAGCCGCTGTGGGTGCAGTTCACCATCTACCTGAGCAAAGTCCTGCAAGGGGATTTCGGCACTTCGGTGCTGACCTCGAACCCAGTCATGAAGGACATCCAGCGCAGCTTTCCCGCAACGATCGAACTGGCCACGCTGGGGATCATCATCGGCGCGGGGCTGGGCGTTCCGCTGGGGGTGTGGGCGGCGGTGCGGCGCGGCAGTTTCGTCGACCAGGTGGCGCGCGTGATGGGCCTGATCGGCTATTCGGTGCCGATCTTCTGGCTCGGACTGATGGGGCTGATGCTCTTCTACGCCAAGCTCGACTGGGTGGCGGGGCCGGGCCGCATCGACATCACCTATGAATACACGCTCACGATGGTCAGCGGCTTCCTGCTGCTCGACGCGGCGCGCGCCGGACAGTGGGATGCGTTCGCCAACGTGCTCTCGCATCTGATCCTGCCGGCATCGCTGCTGGGCTACTTCTCGCTTGCCTACATCAGCCGCATGACGCGCTCGTTCATGCTGCACGAACTCTCGCAGGAATACGTGGTGGCGGCGCGCGCCAAGGGTCTGTCCGAAACGCGCATCATCTGGCGCCACGCGCTGCGCAACGCGATGGTGCCGCTGGTCACCGTGATCGCGCTCTCCTACGCGGGCCTGCTCGAGGGTTCGGTGCTCACCGAAACGGTGTTCTCGTGGCCGGGGCTCGGGCTCTACATCACCAACTCGCTGCAGAACGCCGACATGAACGCGGTGCTGGGCGGCACCATCGTCGTCGGTTCGGTGTTCATCGGCCTGAACCTGCTCTCCGACCTGCTCTATCAGGTCCTCGACCCGAGGACCCGGCGACAATGAACGAGACCCACGGCGCGGCCACGGTGCGCAACGAGAGCCTGCACGAATGGCTGATGTCCGATCGGCCCCGCTCGCGCCGGCAGGCTTCGCTCGGCAGGGCCTACGGCGCGTGGCGCACCTTCTCGCACAATCGCCTCGCGATGCTCGGGCTCGCGATTGTGATCGCGCTGGTCGCGATTGCGATCTTCGCCGACCTGCTTGCCCCCTACTCGCCGTACATCGGCGACCTGCGCACCACGCGCCTGCTTCCGCCGAGTTCGGTGAACTGGTTCGGCACCGACGATCAGGGGCGCGACATCCTGTCGCGTGTCATCTTCGGCTCGCGCATCACGCTCTACGTGGTGGTGCTCGTGGCCGTGCTGGCCGCGCCGATCGGGTTGATCGTCGGCACCGTCGCGGGCTACGCCGGCGGATGGCTCGACGCGGTGCTGATGCGCATCACCGACATCTTTCTCGCCTTCCCGCGCCTGATCCTGGCGCTCGCCTTTGTCGCGGCACTGGGGCCGGGCATCGAGAACGCGGTGATCGCGATCGCGATCACTTCCTGGCCGCCCTACGCGCGCATCGCGCGCGCCGAGACGCTCACGATCCGCCAGGCCGACTACATCGCGGCGGTGCAGCTGATCGGCGCTTCGCCCTGGCGCATTGTGCTGCGCCACATCATGCCGCTGTGCCTGTCCTCGGTGATCGTGCGCGTGACGCTCGACATGGCGGGCATCATCCTGACCGCCGCCGGACTCGGCTTTCTGGGGCTCGGCGCCCAGCCCCCGATGCCGGAATGGGGCGCGCTGATCGCCAACGGGCGGCTCTATGTGCTCGATCAGTGGTGGGTGGCGGCGGCGCCGGGCGCGGCGATCTTCCTGGTGAGCCTCGCGTTCAACCTGCTCGGTGACGGGCTGCGCGACGCGCTCGATCCGAAGGCGGAAAAATGAGCACGTCCATCCTGGTCGTCGAGGATCTGTGCGTGTCCTTTCCGAATCGCGACGGGGGCTGGACCGAAGCCGTTCGCAACGTGTCCTTTGCGCTCGGTCGCGAAAGGCTGGGCATCGTCGGCGAATCGGGCTCGGGAAAGTCGCAGACCGGGCGGGCCATTCTGGGCCTGACCGCTCCCGAAGGCCGGGTGAGCGCCAAGCGAATGGAGTTCAACGGCGTCGACCTGCTGCACGCCTCGGCCGCGGAGCGGCGCGCGTTGCGCGGCGGGCGGATCGCGATGGTTCTGCAGGACCCCAAGTTCTCGCTCAACCCGGTGATGCGCATCGGCGATCAGATCGTCGAGACGTTGCGCGCGCACACCCGCATCTCCGGGCGTGAGGCGCGCGCCGCAGCGATGGCCGCACTCGAATCGGTGCAGATCGACGATCCCGGGCGGGTCTACAAGCTCTACCCGCACGAGGTCTCCGGAGGGATGGGGCAGCGCGCGATGATCGCGATGATGCTCATCGCGAATCCCGACCTGCTGATCGCCGATGAGCCCACCTCGGCGCTGGATGTGACCGTGCAGCTGCAGGTGCTGGCGATCCTGGACGCGCTCGTGATCGAGCGCGGTATGGGACTGATCTTCATCTCGCACGACCTGCGGCTCGTCTCCACCTTCTGCGATCGCATCCTGGTGATGTACGCGGGCAGGGTGCTCGAGGAGCTATCCGCCGGCGGGCTGGCGGACGCGAAGCACCCCTACACCCGCGGCCTGATGAACTGCCTGCCGCAACTCGCCGACGAACGCCATCCGCTGCCGACGCTGGATCGCCAGCCGGAGTGGGCGCTGTGAACGCCATGAGCGCTGCGCCCGAAAGCGGCTCTGCGGGCGGAACGGGTGGCGCCCACGCTGCGCAGCTCGGCATCGAGGTGCGGGACCTGCGTGTCGTTTACGACGGTTTTGTCGCGGTGGAAAACACCTCGCTGCGCGTGGCTCCCGGCGAGAGCTTCGGCATCGTCGGTGAATCGGGGTCGGGCAAGTCGACCGTGCTGCGCGCCATCTGCGGACTCGCGCCGCTCGCCGCGGGCACGGTGCAGCTGGTCGGCGACGGGCCCTTGCCGCTGCCGGGCAGCAAGGGTTTTCGCCGGCGCGTGCAGATGGTCTTCCAGGATCCCTACGCTTCGCTGCACCCGCGCCAGACCGTGGATCGGATCCTCGCCGAGCCGCTCGCGATCCACGGCATCGACGGCGCCGAATTGCGCATCGAGCGCGCGCTCGACGAGGTCGGGCTGGGCACGGGATTTCGTTTTCGCTACCCGCATCAGCTCTCGGGCGGTCAGCGCCAGCGCATCGCCATCGCGCGGGCGCTGATCCTCGAGCCGCAGATCATGCTGCTCGATGAGCCCACCTCGGCGCTCGACGCGTCGGTGCAGGCCGAGGTGCTCAATCTGCTCGAAGACCTGCGCCGCAAGCGTGGACTGAGCTTCATCCTGGTCAGCCATGATCTGGCCGTGGTCACCCACATGTGCGAGCGTCTGATGGTGATGCAGCGTGGCGCCACGGTGGAACTGCTGTCCGCGGCGGATCTAGCCGCGAGCCGCGTGAGCGACGCGTACACCCGCAACCTGATGGTCGCGTCGAGCGGTTTTCGGCGCGGCGCGTGAAGCGCATTTCCGGAGCGTGTCGATGATCAACTGGGAAGCTCATGCCTGCCTGCGCCAGCGGGAAACTGGCGATCGGCTTCGACCTCGAGGGGGCGATGCCGCTGCTCGAGCAGCCCGAGATGGTCGCGCTCTACCGGCGCCTGGGTGTGCGGCAAATGCACCTGGCCTACAACCGCAACAACAGCGTTGCGGGCGGGTGCCACGACGTGGAGTAGGGACTGACGCCGCTCGGGCACCGGGTCGTCGCGGCGATCAACGCGGCGGGGGTGCTGATGGACTGCTCGCATACCGGGCGGCGCTGCAGTCTGGAGATCATGGCCGCTTCGGGCGCACCGGTGATCTTCAGTCATTCCAACCCGCTGGCGCTGGTCGAACACGGGCGCAACGTCACCGACGAGCAGATTCGCGCGTGCGCGGCCACCGGGGGCGTCGTCTGTGTGTCGGGCGTATCGATCTTCCTCGGCACCCCCACCCCCACCGCCGACGATCTGGCCCGGCATGCTGCCTACGTGGCCGGACTGGTGGGGATCGAGCACGCCCGGATCGGCATCGACATCAGCTTCCCCCAGAGCGACCTCAACGACGATCCTCCGGGCGACTATGACCCGAGCTACTGGTGGCCGAAGTCGGCCGGCTACGATCGCGCGCTGGCGCGCTCGACCTACCCATCGATCGAGAGCTGGGCCGTTCTGGACGAGGCGTTGCGGGGCACCGGGATGAGTGCCGACGAGGCAGCGCTGGTGCGCGGCGGCAACATGATGCGGGTGGCGGCGCGGGTCTGGAGCTGAGCGCGCGCCGGGATCGCCGCCCGGCGCCTTCCGGCGACGCGCAAGAACGTTTGCCCGCAAGGCGAAACTTCCACTTCGAAACGACCCGCTTGACCGCGAAGGTGTCGCTAAGTAGGATGTTTGCTCCTGCTGTTTTTTTCCAAAAGGAAAATTACAGCAATTGAAATTATTCTAGTGGGCGATTGCGTGCGAGAAAACCTGGACCAGACCGATCGTCGCCTGGCGAAGCTGTTGTCGGGGGACGCGCAGGAAAGCGTCAACCAGCTTGCGGGGAAACTGGGGGTTACTGCGCCGACAGTTCGCTCGCGCCTGCGATCTCTCATCACGGAAAATGTCCTCAAGATCGTCGGCCTGCTCAATCTGGGGGAAAGGCCGGAGCTGATCGCCGCGATCGTCGGCATCAATGCCGAGTCGCGAGGACAACTGAACGAACTCGCCCGACAAATCGCCGAGCTTCCCTTCGTGACCTCGGTGAGCATCGTGACGGGCCGCTTCGACCTGATCGCCGACGTGGTCGTGGAGGGGGATGTCCACGATCTGTACCGTTTCACGAGCGAGCTTCTGCCGGCTGTGGCGGGCCCCGGAATCATCAGCCGCAGCGAGACATTCGTGGTCATGAAATCGCACAACAAATGGATTGGCTTGCCGCGCGGATGTTGGGAGGAGACCGGCAATGACGCCGGCGCCCGGGTGACCGCCCACCAAGACGGCAAGCAGGACTGATCAACCGTTTGCTCCTGGGGGGACTGTCCTCCGAGGAGACTTTTTTGGAGGAGAAGGCAAATGAAGAAATCGGCATTTTTCATCCCTCTGCTCGCGGGCTTCCTGAGCCTCGCGGGAGCCGTGGCGGGCGCCAACGCCGGTACGCTCGGCGACATCCAGCAGCGCGGTGAGCTGCGCGTGGCGGTCCAGACGCAGGGGCCGCCGTTCTCGTTCCTCAACAAGAATGGCGAGCGGACCGGCAGCGCGGTGGAACTGGCCAAGCTGATGGCCAAGGAAATGGGCGTCAAGATCGTCTTTCTGGACATGGACTGGGACGGCCTGATCCCGGCGCTGTTGTCGGGCAAGGCTGACGTTCTCGCCGCGGACATGACGCCAACACTGGCACGCGCCACCAAAGTCGCCTTCAGCCAGCCCTTCATGATTGTCGGACCCGTCATCGCGACGAAGGCCGGCACCAAGTTCGTCTCGACCGAGGTCTGCAAGGCGCCGGGCACGCGGATTGCGACCTTGTTCGGATCCACCGGCGAGAAGATGGCCAAGACGCTGTTCCCCAAGGGTGAGATCAAGAGCTACAAGGGCGGTGGAACCCTGCTTCTGGACGCGGTGAAGAATGGCCAGGCCGATTGCCTGATCAACGACAGTTCAGCGGTTGCAGGACAGGCTGCAGGCTATCCGAAGGGCACGTTCAAGATCATGCCCGAGCTGCTCGCGAAGGACCCGCTCGCCTACGCCACAAGATACGACTCGCTCGATCTCCTGACTTGGGTCAACCTGTTCATCGACCAGACCAAACTCGACGGTCGCCTGCAGGAAAACCTCGATTTCTGGGTCAACTCGACCAAGTGGAAGGAGACCAACTAAGGCTCGCCTTCATCCCTGAACCCGGCGCCGGTGCCCGGCGCCGGATTTAGGGCGATCGGTCTGTCCCCAGGAACATTTCGCGCCGAATGCTGTCGGATTTCAATTTACGGGTAATTCTCGAATATCTGCCGCTGTTCGGGGCCGGTTTCCTGTCCACGGTGTTGCTCTCGCTGGCTGCGCTGGCCGGTGCCATGGTGATCGGCGTCGTCTCGTGCGCAATGAACATCCAACCCGCGCGAATCCTCCGCCTGCCGGCGGTTGCCTATGTCGACGTCATCCGTGCGACGCCACTGCTGGCGCAGCTGTACTTCCTGTATTTCGGCCTTCCGGTTCTGGGCGTGACGCTGCCGGAACGCATGATCGGGGTCCTGGCCCTGTCGATCAACAGCGGCGCATATATCAGCGAAATCGTTCGCTCCGGGATCATCGCGATCCCGCGCGGCCAGACCGAGGCCGCCGCGAGTTCCGGAATGAGTTATTGGCAGCAGATGCGGCTGATCATCCTGCCGCAGGCCTTGCGTCCGATGATTTCGCCCCTGATCGGCCAGATCATCGTCCTGGTCAAGGACTCGTCCCTGCTGTCGCTGATTTCCATTTTCGAACTCACCCGCGCCGGCCAGACCCTGGCGATCGAGCGATTCCTGCCGGTCGAGGGCCTGCTGACCACGGCCGTTTTCTATCTGGTCATCTACTACAGCCTGAAGATGGCGGCGCGCGCCTGGGATCGCGCCAATCGCCAGACGGCTCCCGCCTGACCGGAACCGATATGTTCATCGAACAGGCAACCAGCGTCGCCCAGTATTACCCGGTCCTGCTGAAAGGGATCGGGATGACGATGGCGCTGTCGGTCATTGGGCTGGGCGTCGGCATGGCGATCGGCCTGGTGTTGGGAATCCTGCGGGCCGGCCCGAACCGGGCGCTGCGGGTGGCGATCGGCATCTACACCGATCTTTTCCGGGGAACGCCGTTTCTGGTCCAGGTGTTCATTGTCTTTTTCATCCTGCCCGAGGTCGGGATCGAGCTCGACTCCTTCAGCGCCGGCGCCGTCGCGCTCAGCAACATCTCGGCTTGCTTCATCGCGGAGATCGTCGCTTCCGGAATCAAGTCGATTCCTGTCGGTCAGGTCGAGGCGGCTGCGGCTGCCGGCTTCACCCGCCTCCAGCAGCTGCGGCTGATCGTGCTGCCCCAGGCGTTGAGGGTGGTGACGCCATCGCTGGTCGGGCAGTTCGTGTTGCTGATCAAGGACTCGTCGGTCGTGTCCGCGATCGGCCTGCTGGACCTCACGCGAGCGGGTTGGGTGATCGTGCAAAGCGTTCCGAACGGGCTGCTGGTTTTCGGGGTCATCGGGGCAGGTTACTTCCTGATTTGTTATCCGCTCATCCATCTGTCGCGGCGAATCGAGAAGCGAGGTTGAAACCAGGGCGGTATTCAAGATGATCGAATTCAAGGGCGTCAACAAATGGTTTGGTGACCTGCACGTGCTGCGGGACATCGACCTCGGCGTGGCATCCGGCGAGGTCGTGGTCGTGTGCGGACCGAGCGGATCGGGGAAGAGCACGCTGATCCGCTGCGTCAACGGGCTCGAGAAGTTTCAGAAGGGCGCGGTGGAGGTGGACGGCGTCTCGCCGGCCAATGAGGCAGGGCTGCGGCTGCTGCGCATGGAAGTGGGTTTCGTCTTCCAGCAGTTCAATCTCTATCCGCACAAGACCGCGCTCGAAAACGTGACACTCGCTCCCATCCATGTTCGCCGGCTGCCGGTGAACGAGGCACTCGAGCGGGGCCGGGAGATCCTGGTGCAGGTCGGCCTCGAGGACAAGTTCGATTCCTACCCGCACCAGCTCTCCGGGGGGCAGCAACAGCGCGTCGCGATCGCGCGCAGCCTGTGCATGCAGCCCAAGATCATGCTCTTCGATGAGCCGACCTCGGCGCTGGATCCGGAGATGATCAACGAGGTGCTCGACGTGATGGTGGCGCTGGCAAAGGGCGGCATGACGATGATGGTCGTTACCCACGAGATGGGCTTCGCGCGCAAGGTGGCGAGTCGCGTCGCGTTCATGGACAAGGGAGCTCTCGTCGAAGTCGCCGAACCCGAGCCCTTCTTCACGGCATCGAAGAACGAAAGAACGCGTGAGTTCCTGAGCAAGATCCTGCAGCACTGAAGACGGAAGCCGCGGCGCAAGTCTGCCGAGAATCGGGAAACCCATCCCATGAATCAGAACACGATGAAGACACAGCCCGGACGCTCGGTTGCCGTGCTTGGCGCGGGAATTGTCGGCAGCGCCGTGGCGCTCGCGCTCAGCGCCGAAGGCCACCGGGTGCAGCTCTTCGATCGTGCCGACATCGGTGCCGGGGCCAGTTACGGCAACGCCGGCGGCATCGTGACGGGCGCGGTCACTCCCACGGCCACCCCCGCGATCATCCGATCGATGCCCACGTACCTGTTCGATCCGAACAGCGCGGCGGTTCTGCGGCCACGACATTCCTTGCGCGTGCTGCCCTGGCTGATGCGTTTCATCGCGGCTGGGCGACCGTCGCGGGTCGCGCAGATTTCGGCCGCACTCGCGCCGCTGCTCTCGCGCTCCATGCCGGCGCATCGCGCGCTCAGCGCCCTGGGTAATGGCGACGAGCTGATTCAACCCGTCGGTTGGCTCAAGGTTTACGCAACGGAGGCCGGATTCGAGCGCGCTGCGCTGGAGCGCCGGCTGATGCGGGAGCACGGCGTTCATTTCTCCATTCTCGATGCGCACGAGGTGGCGGAACTGGAACCCAATCTGAACCGAGCGTTGCTGCACCGTGGCGTGTTCCAGCCGGAGTGCGGTTTCGTGAATTTTCCGATGGCGCTTGCACAAGCGTATTTTGAAAGCGCCCGGCAACGCGGGGCACGATTCACGCATGCCGAGGTTGAGCGCATCGAGCCGCTCGCAGGGGGGGGCGTGTCACTGACGACCGGCGAGGGAGTTCTGGCGTTCGACGCGGTCGTGGTCGCGGCCGGGGCATGGTCGAAGCGGTTTGCGAGGCAAATTGGCGATAGCGTCGTACTCGACACCGAGCGCGGCTATCACCTCTCGTTCGGACCTTCTGCCGGTGGCTTGCTGCGTCGGCCGGTGGTGTTTCCGGAACGGACCTTCGTGTTGTCGCCGATGCACGATGGAACCTGCCTCTTCAGTGGCGACGAGCTGGCGGGGATGGATGCGCTGCCGGACTATCGCCGCATCCGCGCGCTGGTGCCCAAGGCACGCGAGGTGCTGCCGGGCCTGGACGCAAGCCAGGTGGAACGGGAATGGATGGGGCGTCGCCCTTCGACGCCGGACTCCCTGCCGGTGATCGGACGCTCGCCGCGCTGCCGCGATGTCTGCTACGCTTTCGGCCATGGTCACCTGGGGCTGACGCTGGCGGCGATTAGCGCTCAACTGGTCGCCGGCATCATGCGGGATGTCCCGGAACCATTTGATCTCACGCCCTATCGCATCGCGAGATTCTGAGGCCTCATGTCGCTGGAAATTCTCTCGGTTCAGGATGACGACCGGCTGCCGCCCGCCGCTGACGTGGTGGTCATTGGCGGTGGCATCATCGGGGTGGCAACGGCCTACGAACTGGCGCGCAAGCGCCTGGCGGTCGTGTTGATTGAAAAGGGCCGCATTGCCGCCGAACAGTCGAGCCGAAATTGGGGATGGTGCCGGCAGCAGCTGCGCGATCCCCGCGAACTTCCGCTCATCAAGTTCGGCATGGAGCGTTGGGGCGGTCTGGCCGCCGAGATCGGCGCGGACGTCGGTTTTCGCCGCACCGGAATCACGTATGCCACGACGGACCCGTCCGAGCTGGCTGAATGGGAATCCTGGAACAGGGTTGGGCGCGAAGTCGAGATCCCCAGCCGAATGCTCACGGGCGCCGAAGCCAGAGCACTGACGTCCGGCACCACGGGCCCGTGGATTGGCGGCATGACCTGCAGCACGGACGGACGGGCCGAGGCCGCGCGAGCCGTTCCGCTGCTGGCGCAAGCCGGGCGCCGGCTGGGCGTGTCGACGCATCAGCGCTGCGCTGCGCGCGGGCTGGAAATTACGGCAGGGAAAGTGTCCGCGGTAATCACCGAGCTGGGCGCGATTCGCACACAGGCGGTCGTGTGCGCCGGTGGGGCCTGGTCGTCGATGTTTTGCCGCCGGCACGGCGTCGAGCTCCCCCAGTCGGGTGTCTATGCGACATCGATGCGCACCGGTCCGACGGCCGAAGTCCTTTCCGGAGGGCTCAAGGTTGGCGGGCTCGCGTTGTGCCGCCGCCTGGACGGCGGATTCACCCTTGGGCTTAGCGGCCGCGGCCGGCTTGAGATCTCGCCGCAGGGCCTGCGCTACGCGCGCCATTTCTGGTCCACGTTTCGCGAGCGCAGCAAGGGCCTGAAGATTCGCATTGGCGCATCGTTCTTCAGGGGGCCGGAGGCGTTCCGGCGCTGGGCATTCGACCAGGTGTCGCCGTTCGAGGAAATGCGGGTCCTGAATCCGCCGCCGGAGCCGGCCTTGGTGCGCCTGGCAGAGCGCGAACTCGCTGTTTTGTACCCGGCGCTGGCCGGCGTCCGAATCATCGAGGCGTGGGGTGGTCTGATGGACAGCACGCCCGACGCGATTCCGGTGATCTCGGCGGTCGGTTCCCTGCCGGGCCTTTTCCTCTCCACCGGGTACAGTGGCCATGGTTTCGGCATCGGCCTGGCGGCGGGGCGCCTCACGGCAGATCTCGTGACCGGCGACACGCCCATCGTTGCGCCAGAGGCGTTTCGCCATTCACGCCTGATCGATGGGACCAAACTGGGGAAACCCGGCTTGATGTGACCTGGTCTCGCCGGACGCAGCACGGATCGGCTTACAGTCGCGCGCCCGGATACAGGCGCCGGAGCACGTCGCTCGCGCTCGCCTCCAGTGCGTCGCGCAGCGCGCTTGGCAGCGATGTCGACGCGTCGTCGTCCCGGCGCAGCGACCATGCGTCGCGGAATCCTTCCTGCATCGCGCCGTGCGCTGCCGCGACGGTCTCGGGCCAGTGCTCGGGATACTCGGAGGCCGCCCAGTCGCCGCGGCCGCGGCCGTAGTGTGCGACGGCCAGATAGCCGAGCAGCGCCGAGATTGCGAGCTGGTCGAGCACTTCGTCCGTCCAGGCGATCGTGGTGACCTCCGCGCCGCGCACGAGGTTGTAACCGCGCGCCAGTCCGGCGCCGCCCAGTGCGCCGAGCACGCTGCCAACGAGCACGCCCGCGCCGAAGGTCAGGCCGCCGCTCACCAGGTCGGCCTTGAGCCCAGCCAGCGCACCGGTGACCACGCCGCCGAGCGCTGCCGCCTTGCCCTCGCTGAGGCGCTCGCGTACCGCGTATTGGTCGGCGAGCCGCGTGAGAATCTCGGCGCTCGCATGTCCACCCAGGCCGTGCAGCGCGATCAGGCGGTCCGAATTCGTGCGGATTTCGTTGTCCAGCCGCGCGGCGAGGGCGCGCATCGCGCGTTGTCGCGGACTGTCGGACGGTTCCTTGCGCACGCCCACGGCCGTGGCGACGTCGCGCAGGCGCCCGGCCCAGTCGCCTTCTGCGACCGGCTCCTGATCGAGTGCTGCGCGTGTGAGCCCTGCGGCGAGGACGTCGAGCGAAGCGTCGAAGGTGACGCGCCGCTCATGGAGCCACTGCGCGCTCAGGCGCTCGAACGCGGCGCGCTTCTCGGCGGGCACCACCGCCTCGAGCGCACTGATGAGCACGGTCTCCTGCACCCAGCAGCGCGCGAATGCGTCGAACGCGAGCACCACGCGCACGCAATGCAGGTCGGCGAGATGGTGACGCCAGCGCTGGAGGTCCGCCTCTTCCTCGGCCGTGGTGCGCGGGCGTCCGAGCTGGTTCAGCAGCACGACGACCGGTTTGGCCATCCATTCGAGCACCTGCATCTCGCGCGCGACGTAACCGGTGTCCTCGGGGTCTTCCGAGGCGTTGACCAGGTAGAGGATGACATCGGCGTGATCGCGCACGTTGCGCACCGCCTGCTGGCTGGACCAGAAGGCGCGGTCGCGATAGCGATCCCACACCTGGCTGAGGAACCAACCCAGCGGGTTGTCGGACTGCGCGAGGCGCTTCGCGAGCCGCACGCTGTCGCCGAAGCCGGGCGTGTCCCAGAGCGCCAGGCAGTCGCCCTCGGGTGTCGTGACCATCTCGTGGCGGTCTGCCGACATCGTCACGTGCGCCTCGTCGCGCACTTCGCCGACGTCGCGGCCCAGCAGGGTGCGCGCCAGCGTCGTCTTGCCCACGTTGGTGTGGGACACAAGGCTCAGTTCGATCGACTGTGCCATCCGCTACTCCTGTGCCGCGCGTGCGAGGGCCCGATCCAACGCGCCGCGCAGTGCGCGCTCGGCGTCGTTGAATTCCTGCTCCTCGAGGTCCACGAACACCGCTTCGCGGTCCGCTTCGGCCAGCATGCGTCCCCAGGCCGCGCGCCGCTCGTCCCGCCGGGCCGCACCCGCTGCGCCGGAAGTGTCGAAACGCTGCCGGAAAGCGGATTCGTCGATGAGCACGGCGAGCGGCGCGGCGCTCGGCACGCGCTTGGCGAGCTCATCGAGGAACACGGCGTGATTCTCGCGTTCCGGTGTGGCGGTCAGCGAGAAGAGCGCCGCCACCAGTGCCAGCGGGCTGTCCGGAACCACGGCCGGGTCCAGCGCGTCCTCATCTCCGAAGGCAACCGTGGGGGAGATCGATACCCCGGTTTGCGTGCCGAATACGCGCGTCATCAGCGCATTCAGGCCCAGCGTCCCCTGCGGATTGGGACGAAAGCTGTAGGGCACGATGTGCACCTGCGCGGATTCCCCGCGAAGCGCCCGCGCGATCGACTGGAAATAGGCGTCGCGCAGCGGGATCGGGAACCGGCTGATGAGGCGACGCTCGCGCAGGAAGTGACCGAACGCGAGCAGTCCGCGCGGAACGAGCACGAACAGCGCGATGGTCATCGCGTACAGGTGAATCCAGCGCGCCGCGTTTTCGCCGGGCGAGGCGCTTGCGCGGATCGCCGCCAGCTCCGCCACGTCGGGCAGGGCGATCCCCGTGATCGCGGAGGCCGGCTCGAGTACGAACGCGAGGAACGCGTGGATCGCCGGCGCATCGAAGAAAGTGCTCTCCCAGCCGGCTCGGTACTCAAGCGCGATCCCGCGCATGTACATGCCCAGCAGTGCGCCCGCCGCCAGAGCCGCGGCTGCCGTGTGCAGGATGCGCGCGACGCGCGAGGCGGTCAGCGGGGCGCTCGCGAGTGTCCAGTCGCGCACAAAGCCGGCCAGCGGCGGGGTGAGTCGTTCGATGCGCCGGTTGGTCGCGACCGCGTGCGCCGCGCGCGCGAGCTGGCGTGCAAACGGTCCGGGTTTGCGCGAATCGACACCGACGAGACGCGTCGCGGCGCGCAGCGCGAGCAGCACGTACACGATGAGGTTCCACGCCAGAATCGCGAGCAGCGGGGGGGCCAGCACGTTGATCCGCTGCGCCGGCCCGATCGCGTCGGTCACGACACCGGCAATGATTGCGGCCAGCGCCACCGCCCACCCCACCCAGGCGCGCCAGGTCAGCGCGCGCAGGACGCGGCTGGCATTGCGGTCTCTCGCGTCGATTCGCTCGGTGGCCAGGCGCGCGCGACGCGCGAGGAAGGCCTCCGCGCTCGCTCGCTCGCCTTCAACCTGCAGCGCCGCCTGGGTGGCCCAGTGGGCGTCGGCGGCAGTCCAGTGGCCCGTGGCCTGTTCCGGAGGCGCGGTTTCGTAGGCGCGTATCAGCAGGGCGCCGCGTGCGTCGGATTCGTTCATTCGATCGGTCAGGCTCCGGATCGCGCGATTCGGAACAACCGCGCGCAACGAATCCGATTATCGCCTCAGTTCGCGACAAAGCAGTAGAACAGGCCGGCGCTCGCGCTCTTCTTCAGCTGCATCGGCGTGCAGCCATTCGTGCTGCGCAGCGAGTTCCACGACAGCTCGTCGGGCGTGCCGCTCGCGAATCGCCCTCCGGCCATGCGCGCGTCGGGACGCTTGCTGAGCCGTCTGCCGATCCGGTCGTGATGGCCGACGATGGCCGCGCCATCCCCGTTGCGGGTCCAGTTGCCGCAGGTCGTGTCCTCGCTCTTTGTCGAGAAGTTCCCTTGCGGATCCGAACCCGTGAGGATGCCGTGCTTGTTCTCGGCGTCGCCCGTGCCGCTGACCACCGCGCCCTTCTCGGTCAGCGCGGTTTTCTTGTTGATCCTGGCGGCGCTCGAGTGCAGCGCCGCGATGCTGGTGGCCACCACGACTCCCCTGGCGTTCTGCCACGGGCCCTTGCCAATGCGATCCCGCGCGTTGACGCCGGGCCTCCCGTCTTGTGGCGTCGTGCTCAGATAGGCGCGCCAGTTCGTCAGCGGCGATCCGGCGGTCTTCGCCAGCGCCAGACAGTGCGCGTCGGCGCCTTCCAGTCCGCCGAGATTGCCCCCTTTGCCCGAGCCCACGCTGGTGACGAAGAAGGACATGGCGGCCGGTTGCGCGTGGGCTGCGGGAGTCACGGCACCGGTCGCCACGATGGCAATGACCATGCCGGCTGCCGAAACGCGAATGTGCTTCATTGGAATCTCCATCTTGCGCGACGCGGTTGTCGGAGCCGCGATCGCCGAGCCCGGCAAGCTTTGCACGGGACGGGGTTCCGCTCACCCCACAATAGAGCGCAATGCCGGCCATGGCGGGAAAAACCGCCCGGGCGTCATGTCCAAGGCGGTTTGACATGCGCCGCGCCCCCCGTATCCTTGCCCCGAAGAACGAGGAGATCGCCATGACCACCCCCTGCATCATCAGCGTCGCCATCACCGGCTCGGTGCCACACAAGAAGGACAACCCGGCGGTGCCGATCACCGTCGCCGAACAGATCGAGTCGACGCAGGAATCCTTCGAGGCCGGCGCCACCCTCGTGCACCTGCACGTGCGCAATGAAGATGGAACGACGAGCTCGGATCCCGAGCGTTTCGCCCGTGCGCTCGAGGGCATCCGCAAGCACTGCCCCGGGATCATCACGCAGGTCTCCACCGGCGGACGTTCCGGAACCGGGCATGAACGCGGCGGGATGCTCTCGCTGCGACCCGACATGGCCTCTCTGGCGACAGGATCCGTGAACTTCCCGACTCGGGTTTACGAGAACGCACCCGAGCTCGTCGACTGGCTCGCCGCCGAAATGATCCAGTACGACATCAAGCCCGAGGTCGAAGCCTTCGATCTGTCGATGATCTTCCAGGCGGTGAAGATGGCGCAGGATGGCCGGATCAAGGCGCCGCTGCACGTGCAGTTCGTGATGGGCGTGAAGAACGCCATGCCGGTGGATCGCGAGACCTTCGTGTTCTACGTGGAGACCCTGAAGCGCCTCGCGCCCGATGCGACCTGGACCGGCGCGGGAATTGGCGGTGGCCAGCTCAAGCTGGCGAACTGGTCGCTGGAATTCGGTGGTCACTGTCGCACCGGACTCGAAGACAACATTCGGCTCGACAAAGAGCAGCTGGCGCCGTCGAACGCAGCCCTGGTCAAGCAGGTGGCGGAGCTGTGCGCGCAGTATGGTCGGCGGCCGGCGACGGTGGCCGAGGCGCGCAAGCTGCTGTCGCTGCCGACAGCGGCGTAGCGCGCGAGTCGCGCGCGCCGGCACACGTCGCGGCCGTGTCCTAGCCGCGGCCCACCATTTTCGCGGGTACCACCCAGCGGTCGAACTCGTCCGCCGTGACGTAGCCAAGCGCCAGCGCCGCCTCGCGCAGCGTCGTGCCGTCGTGGTGCGCCCGCTTCGCGATCTCCGCCGCGCGGTCGTAGCCGATGTGCGGCGCGAGCGCCGTCACCAGCATCAGCGAACGCTCGAGCAGCGCCGCAATGCGCTCGCGGTTGGGCTCGATGCCGCGGGCGCAGTGCGTCTCGAAGCTCGTCATCCCGTCGGCGAGCAGGCGCACGCTCTGCAGGAAGTTGTGCGCGATCAGCGGTTTGTAGACGTTGAGCTCGAAGTTCCCGCCCGCGCCGCCCATGCCGATCGCGACGTCGTTGCCCATCACCTGGCAGCACAGCATCGTCAGGGCCTCGCATTGGGTGGGGTTCACCTTGCCCGGCATGATCGAGCTGCCCGGCTCGTTCTCCGGGATCGTGATCTCGCCGATTCCCGCGCGTGGCCCGGAGGCCAGCCAGCGGACGTCGTTGGCGATTTTCGTGAGCGCGACGGCGAGCGTGCGCAGCGCGCCGTGCGCCGCGACGAGCCCGTCGTGCGTCGCGAGCGCCGCGAACTTGTTGGACGCGCTCGCAAAGGGCAGCTCGCTTGCGCGCGCGAGTTCGGCTGCCACGCGGGCGCCGAACTCGGGGTGCGTGTTCAACCCGGTGCCGACTGCCGTGCCCCCGATGGCGAGCGGGTGGAGCGAGGGCAGTGTGGCGCGGATCACCGCCTCGGCGTGCTCGAGTTGCGCGACGTAGCCGGAGAATTCCTGACCCAGCGTGAGCGGGGTGGCATCCTGCAGGTGCGTGCGCCCGATCTTGATGATGTCGTCGAACTGCGCCGACTTCGCTGCGAGCGTCGCGCGCAGCCGCGCGAGTGCCGGCAGCAGCGCGCGCACGATGCCGAGCGTGGCGGCGAGATGCATCGCGCTCGGGAAGACGTCGTTCGACGACTGCCCGAGGTTGACGTGATCATTGGGGTGCACGAGACGCTTGCCGCCGCGTTCGCCGCCCAGCAGTTCGGAGGCGCGATTGGCGAGCACCTCGTTGATGTTCATGTTGCTCTGTGTTCCCGAGCCCGTCTGCCAGACGGACAGCGGGAACTCGTCGTCGTGGTGCCCGAAGTGCACTTCCTCGGCGGCGGTGATGATCGCGCTGGCCATTTCATCGGGCAGCAGCCCGAGATCGCGATTGACGACGGCGCAGGCACGCTTCACTTCGGCCAGCGCGAGGACGATCTCCTCGGGCATCTTCTCGCAGGAGATGTCGAAGTGCTCGAGCGAGCGCTGCGTCTGCGCGCCCCAGAGCCGCTCGGCGGGCACCTCGATGGGGCCCATCGCGTCGCGTTCGATGCGGGTAATGCCCATGCGCGCCTCCAATGAAGTCATGCCGTCCGCCGCGCCGGGGCGGACATTCGCAGCGCGTCAGCCCAGCGTGAAGGCCTCGTGCACCGCGCTCTGCACGCCGCCCCCCATCACCGGGCCGCCGCCGGCGGCGTGGATGAAGTCCCCGACGACCGCTACGCCCAGACCGTGGCGCGGCGTGCGCATGGGAGCGTAGGCCTCCCAGCGGTCGGTGCCCGGATCCCAGGCCTCGTTCTGGCCGTAGACGCGGTCGGTGCCCTCGCCGCCCATCAGGAAGACCTTGCCGCGGTAGAGCACCGCGCCATGGCCGGAGCGCGCGGTGGGCAGCGGGCGGCGCGGCTCCCAGCGGTCCTTCTGCACATCGTACGCGTGGTGCAAGTTCGAGTTGGTGTGAAACGAGTCGACCCGTCCCCCCAGCACGTGGATGTTCCCGCCCACGACGAGCGTGCCCGTGTGGTCGCGCCCGGTGGGCATCGGCGCGAGCGCCTCCCAGCGGTCGGCCTTCGGATCGTAGGCGAGGTGCCAGTCGATCGATTTCTTGGTCGGGAAGGTGTCGCCGATCGCGCCGCCCACACCGTGCAGGCGTCCGTTCAGGGCCACGCAGGCCACGGCCCCGCATGCGCGCGGCAGCGGCGCGATCCGGGTCCAGCGGTCGGCGGCGAACTCGTAGGCGAAACATTCGTCGTGCGGCTTGCGGTTCTGCTCGACGAAGCCGCCGATCGCGTAGAGGCGGCTGTCGAGCACCGCGACGCCGACGTGGTTGGCGCCGCGCGGCAGCGGCGCCGCGTCGATCCAGCGGTCGGCAGCGGGGTCGTAGACGTGGTGATAGGGGCGATCGACGCGCTGCGCGCCATAGCCACCGACCAGATGCATCCGGCCCGCGTGCTCGGTGGCCCAGGCCATCTCGCTGCGGGGCAGCGGCAGTGGCGCGCGAACGACCCAGCGCCCGAGATGGGTGGCGCGCGGCGCCGGACTGTCGGTCACGTGCTGGAGCGCGGCGAGTTCAGGCAGCCCGATGCGGCCGGGCTGGGTGAGGCTCTCGTACTGAGCACCCGGCGCGCCGGGTTCGCCGTGCGCGGACACCCGGGAGGCGATCACGGCGGCGGCACCGCCGAGGAGGAATCTGCGTCGATCGATGCCGTTCACGTTCGTCTCCTGTTTTCTCGCATCATGTCGGAGCGCGGGCACCATGACAACTGGTGCAAGTACGGATGATCGGGAACCGGCACAAACGCGAAGCGCGCCGTTTCCGGCGCGCTTCATCTTGCCTGAAAGGCTGCGGCGCGGAGTGTACCCGCGCCGCGTCGTGCATCAGCTGGTCGCGGGCTTGGCCAGCGCTGCGCGGATCACGACCCGGCCGATCATCACGAGGCCCACGAAGGGGAGCGCGAGGAGGAAGGCCAGCCCGATGAAGGGGGCGGCGACCATTTTCGCGGCACCCGCGAGCGCCGGGTACTTGGCGGCGATCGCCTTGGCGGCGATCTTCGCGATCATCGCCATTCCGACGAAGGGCAGCGCCACGATGTAGGCCAGTCCGATGAAGGGCGAGACCAGGAAGAGCGCTGCGTTCTTGGTGAAGCGACCCACACTGCGGGCGGTCGCGTTCGCCCTCATGGCCTTGCCCACGATCATCGCCACCATTCCCATCGCGATGAAGGGCATCGCCAGGATGTAGGCCAGTCCGATGAAGGGCGAGGCGAGGAACAGCGCGACGTTCTTCGCGAATCCGCCGACACTGCGCGGTGCCGGGGCCGCTTCCGGTGCGACCGGGGCCGCCACCGGCGCTTCGGCCCGCGCCACGCTGGTGCGCAACGCCTCGGCAGCACTGCCCTCGATCATCTCGGGCGAGAGCGGCTTGTGCAGGAAGGCCGACACACCCGCCGCGGTGGCACGCGCCTCGCTCTCCTCGGAACCGAAACCGGTCACGATCACCACC
>JAGXFR010000039.1 GCA_024637155.1 Burkholderiaceae bacterium
ATCACCACCGGCAGCCAGGGCTGGCTCGCCTTCACCTTCTCGGCCACCTCGATGCCGCTCATCCCGGGCATCCGGATGTCCGTGAACACCAGGTCGTAACTCTCCGCAGCCAGCTTCTCCAGCGCCTCGGCGCCGCTCGCCACCTTGATCACCGCGTAACCCTTGCCCGAAAGAACTCGGTCAAAGCTGGTGGCAACCACGGGATCGTCGTCAACGATCAGAACTTTTTTCAGGGCTTCCATGATGTACTCCTCGTTGGTTCGTGTTTTCGCTTCTCTTGCCCTAGTACATGCAAGGTGCGTGCCAGGAACGACAATCTGCTCGAGAATTCTGTAAACCTTTGTCAAATCAATGACTTGGCTATGCGCCACCGATCGGCGGGAAGGGCCGGGAAATCGGCATTTCGGGCCGGAAGTACATTTCCCAGAGGCACCGCAGTCGGCCGATTATGGAAAAGCCTTTGTTTACAATTACTTACGTCGATCCACCCAAATATTATTTTTGTACATGCGGGCAGAGTCCGGTGTTTTCCCCTAAGCGGGTTCGTGTAAACCGCATCGATGGCTAGTCAAGAAGGAACAGTCCGGCGGTCCAGTCCAACGCGTCGTGGAGCCCGCCGTGGTGTTCCAGCAGCGGGCCCAGGTCGAGCACCCCGAGAATGACGAGCAGCGGCACCGGCGAGGTGGCGATCGCGACGGTCGTGACGAACGAGCGCCAGTTGAACTGCTTGCTCAGGCCGCACAGGAGTGCCAGTCCGCCGCCCCCTCCGAGGGCCGCGTTGCCGGGGAAGTTCAGGCTGACCCCGAGCGCGACATAGCGGTGATCGAACAGGTGGGCACCCAGCCGGCGCGTCGTGCTCGCGCCGAGCCGGCTCTCGGCGATCGCGCCCTGCCGTGCCGGCACCAGGCCCGTGGACGGCATCGCGAGACCGATCCGTGCCAGGAACGCGGTGACGACCCGCGCGGGCGTCGCGCAGCCCACCGCGTACGCGAGGCTCAGGCCGGCCACGGTCGCGGCGTACACAACGAGCGCCCCGGGCGCTCCGAACACGGCGATCAGCAGCAGCCCGAGTTCGACCCCGGGAACGAAGGGGATCGCGAGCGTGAGCGCGTAGGCGAGCACGATCAGCACCAGGCTCAACGGACCGATCATGTCGCGCATCGCCGAGAGCATGTCCTGCGCGTCGTGGAAGCCCGTGTGCGAGATGGCGTGTCCGGCGACGAGGAAAATCATCCAGACGAACACGGTGGCCAACCCGCGTGGGCCGAGGCGCGGCAGGAACGGCAGGCTCAGAGCCGCCAGATAGACAAAGGCGGTCAGTAGCAGCGAGGTCGCGGCGACCTGCAGGATCGGCGAGTGCAGCACCGACGTGAGTTCGGGCAGGTACAGGTGGGCGAGGCGGTGCACCACGGCAATGAGCACCAGGCACGCACCGATCACCGTCATGGCCGCCACGCAGTGGACGCAGCGTTCAGCAAACCCGCCGCGTGTCATGACAGCCCTAGCTGAACGCCACCGGGCTCTGTGGCCGGGTGTTCACGTGGAGCGTGAACACGTCCGGACGCGCGTAGTGCCCGGCGACATCCAGGGCGCGCTTGGCGGCGCCCACGCGAGCGGCATCCACTTCGGCATACAGGATGCCTTTCTCCTTGCGCAGCGGGCCGGCGACCATCTCGCCTCCCGGCGCGATCACCGCCGAGTCCCCGCCATTGATCCACTCCTCGGTGGCCGGGTAGAGCTGGTCCCGATCCGGGAAATCGGCCGGAATGTCGGCGTTGGTCAGCACCACGCCGCTGTTGACCACCCAGCAGCGGCCCTCGCGGGCGATGTGCTGCATGGTGCCGAGCCAGGCGTCGCCGCTGTCGTAGGTCGGGGCGATGTAGATTTCGACGCCCTGCGCGTACATGGCGTAGCGCGCCAGCGGCATGTAGCTCTCCCAGCACAGCAGCGTGCCGATCCGCCCGACCGGTGTGTCGACCACCCGCAGCCCGGAGGCGTCGCCGAAGCCCCAGACCATTCGCTCCGGATTGGTCGGCATCAGTTTGCGATGGCGATTGAGGAACTCGCCATCCGGCCCGATCGTCACCGCGGTGTTGTAGAGCGTGCCCCGGCTCAACTTGCCGTCGCGCTCGTTGACGCCGCACACGATCGTCACCTCGTGCTGCTTCGCCGCCTCGGCGAGCAGCGCCAGATCGCCGGCCTCGATGTCCACCGCGTTGCCGAACAGGCGGGCGTGCAGGGCCTCGCTGGCGCCCCAGTCGCCGCCGGGACGCAAGCGCCAGATCCACGCAGGATATCCGGGACGAAGGCTTCCGGAAAGACCACCAGTTGCGCTCCTTCGGCCGCCACCTGGGCGACGATGCCGACCGCCTTGGCGATGGTCTCCGAACGGTTCAGAAATACCGGTGCTTCCTGCACGATGGCGATCTTTGCCACGCTGTCTCCTCGATGGATGGGATGATCGAAGCCGGCTTGCCGGGGGCGCCGCGTCAGGCGGGAAGGCTGACGCCCGAGCCGCCCATCTCCTTGGGCAGGTCCTTCATCTTGGGTGCGTCGTCGTGCAGGTGCAGCACCGTTTCCTGGTAGTGGACGTGGACGCCCGGTTCGAAAGGAAAATCGGGAATGATCGCGGCATAGACGTCGGTCAGGCCCCAGCCCGGGTGCTCGGTGAAGATGTGCCCGCCGCAGGTCTTGCACCACTTGCGGTAGCTGTTGGGGGTCTTGCTGTAGGTGCCGATGTTGTCGGCCCCTTGGGTGAGCTTGACCGCCTCGGGCTTCCACAGCGTGAACGCGTTGACCGGGCCCGCCGACCAGTGGCGGCACGAACTGCAGTGGCAGTACCCCATGCCCTCCGGCTTGCCGGTCACCGTGAACTGGACGGCGCCGCAGAAGCAGCTGCCCTGATGGGAATCGTTCTGGTTCGACATGTCTCCTCCTTGTGCGCTGGAGCACCGTACATGGGGAGAGTCAGAGACGAGCGCGTGAGTCGGGGGGCTGGTGCTCGCGGATCGAGTGTCCGCGGGCGGGACGCTCGCGGCGGCGCGTGACTGTGCCAGTCGGCCGACCCCGGGGAGCGGTGATCCAGCTACGCTCAGCCTAAGACGGGGGTCCGTCCATGTCAAAGATTGTGGGTATGACAGCCGGGCCGGTTCGAACGCCAGCCGTACACGCGAGTGAAACGGACCTTCGAAAACCGCGATTGGCGTCCGGTCATGCGGCGGGCCTCAGCGCCCGCCCGAAACCTCCACCAGCGTGCCGCTGATGTAGGACGCCTCCGGCGAGGCGAGCCAGAGGATGGTCTCGGCGACCTCTTCGGCCGAGCCCGGCCGACCCATCGGGACGCCCCCGGTGAGGCGTTCGAGCCGGTCGGGGGCTCCCGCCATCGCGTGCAGTTCCGTGTCGATCAGCCCGGGTCGCACCGCAGTGACGCGGATGCCCTCGCGGCCCACCTCCCGGGCGAGGCCCATCGTCAGCGTGTCGGTGGCGCCCTTGCTGGCCGCATAGTGGATCCACTCGCCGGCGCCGCCCAGGTCGGCGGCCCGCGACGAGACGTTGACGATCGCGCCGCCTTTTCCTCCGGACGCAGTCGACATCCGGCGGACCGCCTCGCGCGACGCCAGGAAATAGCCCACCACATTCAGTTCGAACACCGCGTGCAGCGTCGCCACGTCGATATTGGCCAGGCGCCGGATCGGCCCCGTGATGCCGGCGTTGTTGACCAGCACGTCGAGCGTGCCGAACTCGCGGTCGCAGATCTCGAAGAGCTGCATCACACCGGCCTCGGTCGCCATGTCGGCCTGCACCGCCAGCGCGCGCCCCCCTGCGGCCGCGGCCGTGGCGACGACCTCGTTCGCACGCGCGACGCTGTCCCCGTAGCTGAAGCACACCGCGTAGCCCTTGCGGGCGGCGAGCAGCACGGTGGCCGCGCCGATGCCGCGGCTGCCCCCGGTCACCACCATCACGCGGCTCATCGCGGGTCCCCGGTGTCGACGACCAGGCCCTGCGCCTCGATCGCGTCGACCAGGCAGATCTCGTCGTTGTCCGACGTGTCGCCGGTGACGCCGATCGAGCCGATGATGGCTCCGTCCTGGTCGCGGATCAGCGCGCCGCCGGGCAGCGGCACCATGCGTCCATCGGACATCGCGTTCAAGGCGATGAAGAATGCCGGCATCTTCTCGGCGCGGCGCGCGAGTTCGCGTCCGCCGAATCCCATCCCCAGCACCGCCCACGCCTTGCCGATCGCAATGTCGGGACGCAGCAGGCTGGATTCATCGGCGCGCTTGAGCACCTTCAGGTGACCGCCTGCGTCGAGGATGGCGACGGTAAGCGGGTGGAACTTCATCTCGCGCCCTTTCGCGAGCGCGCGATCGGCGATGGCGTCGGCCTGTGCCAGGGTGATTGGTGTCATGGTTTCCGTTCTCCTTGTGGTCTGGGAACTTCTGTTTCGCTCGTGCCGCGATCGAGGCGGGCCATATCGGCCAGCACGGCGCACACGGCAGCGGTGTCCTGCGCGCCGCGGCCCTGTGCCATGGCGGCGGTGTAAACGGATGCGGACGCGCTCAGCAGCGGGGTCGGGCAGTTCAGCCCCGCGGCGAACTCCGCGATGATCTTCATGTCCTTCTGCCAGATTTCGACTTTCATCGTCGCCGGCTCGTAGCGATCGGCGACCATCTGGGGTCCGCGAACCGAGAACATGCGTGAGCCACCGGCACCGTCGCCGACGACCCGATAGATCAGTTCCGGATCGAGACCGGCCTTCATGCCGAGCACGAAAGCCTCCGCCGCCGCGACGTTGTGAACGGCAACCAGCAGATTGGCGATGAACTTCATCTTGCTGCCGTTGCCGAATTCGCCAAGGTCGTGGTGGGCCCGTGCGAAACCCTCGAAAACCGCCTTGCAGCGTTCGATCGCTGCGCGCTCGCCGCTGGCGTACACGAGCAGGTCCTTCGTCACCGCCTGCGCGCCGGTGCCGCTGAGCGGACAGTCGAGCAGCGTGAGCCGCGGCGCGGCGATGTCACGCACGCGCTGCTTGTCTTCGAGCGGCAGCGTGCTGGCTTCGATCAGGATCTGGCCGCTGCGATCGGCGGCGAGGATCCCGTCCGCACCGACGACGACATCGTCCAGCGCCTTGACGCTCGGCAGGACGCTCACGATGAGGTCGGCGCCCGCCGCGACCGCGCGCGGGGATGCGCACGGGGTTCCTCCCGCGGAGCCGAAGGCCTCCATCCTTTCCGCGGAAACATCGAAGCCGAGCACCTGGAAGCCCGCGGCGCGCAGATTGACCGACATCGCGCTGCCCATGATGCCCAAGCCGAGCATTCCGACCGTGGGTTGCGATTCCGAATTCATGGTTCTTGCATCTCCTCAGAGCAACGAGGGCAGCCAGATGCTGATCCACGGGAAGGCGATCACGATGATCAGCGAAGCCATCAGCAGCAGGGTGAAGGGCAGGGCTCCGGAGAAGATGTCCTCCAGGCTCGCCGAGGGTCCGAGCGAGGCCTGCATCGCGAACGCGACCATCCCGAAGGGTGGCGTAAGCAGGCCGATTTCGATCGCGAGGATGCTGACCATGCCGAACCAGATCGGGTCGTAGCCCAGCTTCATGATCACCGGCAACATGATCGGAATCGTCAGCAGGAGGATCGAGACCGAGTCGATGATCATGCCCAGCAGCAGGAACACCAGCACGAAGGCCATCACGATGACGACCGGCGGGACGGGCAGCGCCGCTGCCCATTCGCTCAGACTCGAAGCGAGTCCGGAGATCGTGAGCATGCGGCTGTACATCTGCGCGGCAATGAGCAGCAGAAAGATGCTCGCGGTGGAACGGCCGATATCGCCCAGCACTTCCGCCACCGACCCCCGGGTCACCTGCCGCGCGGAAATGGCAAGCAGCAAGGCGCCGGCGGCGCCCACTGCGCCCGCTTCCGTGGGGGTGAAGAATCCGCCGTACAGGCCGCCCAGAACCAGGATGATCAGCAGGACCACGCCCCATGGCTTGACTGCGGCGCGGACCATTTCGGCAAAACTCAGGGCGCGCAGTGCAGCGGCATCGCCCGCCAGGCGGGGGGTCATGCGCACGCGCAGCCAGATGCCTGCCGACAGGACGACCGAAACCAGTATCCCCGGCCCGATCCCCGCCAGGAACAGCCTGCCGATCGACTGCTCGGTGAGCACGCCGTAGACGATCATCAGGATCGACGGCGGGATGAGCATGCCCAGAATCGAACTGCCGGCGACAATCCCGTAGGCGAACTTGCGGTCGTACTTGATGCGCAGCATCTCCGGAATCGCCAGCTTGGAGAACACCGCTGCCGAGGCGACGGAAACCCCCGTGATCGCCGCGAAGATCGCGTTGGCGATGACGGTGGCGATTCCGAGTCCGCCGCGAATGCGCGCGAACAGCACCTGCGCCGAATCGAAGAGATCGCGCGTGGCTCCCGACAGGTTCGCCAGCAGGCCCATGAGCACAAACAGGGGAATGACCGCAAAGACGTAATCCATCACGGCCTGATAGGCCGTCGTGTTGAGCAGGCTGATCGCCACGGCGAGCTTGCCGGTGATGGCCCAGATGCCGATCACACTGAGTAGGGCGAGCGAGACGCCGATGTGCACCCCGATGAGGACCAGCAGGAAAACGCCCGCGACTGTGAGCAGCGCGATGGTATTGGGTTCCATCAGCTTTGTTCGCCTTCGCTCTTGAAGGGACGGCCGCGGATCTGCTCAATGAGCATCACGAGGAATTGCAGCGAAGTCAGCGCCGCGCCGAGGATGACCAGGCTGCGGATCGGATAGGTGGGCACCCGGACCGGTTCCTCGCCTTCGAATTCCCCGATCCTCCAGGCGTCGATCATGTTGTCCCAACCCGAGTACACGATCAGCGCAAACATCACCACGCCCAGCACGCACGCAAGAATCTCGACCCCGCGCCGCAGGGCGGGGGGCATCCGGTCGAGCAGGATGGTGGAGCGCAGGTGCGCGTCGACTTTGAGTGTGTGGGCCATCATGCACCACACCAGGCCCACGATCGAGATCTTGACGATCTCGGGGACACCGAAGAGCGGTGAATTGAAGAAGGCCCGGCCCACCACGTCGACGGTGATCAGCAACATGATCAGGACGACCCATACCGCGCCGATCATGTTCAGCGCGGCCAGCAACCAGTGAAACAGCCTCAACGCCGGGTGTGCCTTCATGGCGGACGTTTCCGGAAAAGAAAGCCCCTCGCCGCAGGGGGCGAGGGGCGGACAGCGTCGTGAAAGCTTACTTGATCTTCCAGTCGCGCGGCATCTTCACCCCGGCTTCGTGCAGCGCCTTGATGTATTCGCCGATCGCCTTGCCCGGCTGGCCGGCCTTGTTGATCTCGGCGGCGCGCTCGTTGGGAATGTCGGTGAGCGCGTTGGCCCACTTCGCCTTTTCCGCCTCGCTCAGCGAACGCACGGTCACGCCAGCTTCTTTCATCGTCACGACGCTGGCGACGCCCTTGTCATAGCCCATCTGCGTCTGGACGGTGGTGAACTCCTTGCCCACCTCGAGCATGATGTTCTGCACTTCCTTGGGAAGCTTGCGCCAGGTCGTCTTGTTGATCGCGAGCACGACGTTGGCGATCGCGCCGAAGTCGGTGAAGGTGTAGTTCTTCGCCACTTCGTGCAGCTTGAATCCGACCGTCGCGTCCGGGAACATCACCCAGCCCCCGTAGACGCCGGTCTGGAACGAGGTGTAGGCCTCATTCAGGTTCGACTGCACGGGCACTGCGCCGACCGCGCGCAGCCACGGAATGTTCGGACCCGCCGCCGCGATCTTCTGGTCCTTGAGCTGCTCGACCTTGTCCCATGCAAAGGTGGTGACCAGGTTGTAGTTGCCCACGGCGCCCACGGCGAGAAAGATCTGGTTGTACTTGTCTTCCAGGATCTTCTTGAGTTCCGGAACCGTATCGTAGACCTTGCGTGCCGCCTTGGCAGCCACTCGCGGGTCCGGCGTGCCAAACGGAACGAAGTAGGGGAAGTTGTGCGCCATCAGCTTGGAGGGCTCGAAGGCAACGTGCAGGTCGGCGATGTCGAGCAGGCCGCTTTCCACCGCTTCCAGGCACTCGCCGAGCTTGCACACCGACCCGCCATAGGCGCTCACCCACTCGATCGTGTGACCGGTTTTCGCGGCGACGCGCTTGGCGATTTCGGGCGCGAAGAAGTCCCGCATTGCCGTGATCCAGACGGCAGCATCGGCCGGGTGGCCGGCGCCGATGGTCAGGCGGAAGTTCTCAGCGCTGGCGCTGCCCGCGGCAGCCGCGCAGACGGCTGCCGAGGCAATCAACTTGATCACATGCTTGTTCACGGTTGTCTCTCCCCTGGTTCCAGTCGTTGGCCCGCGCGGTGGCCCCGGATGAAGCACGGTTGCGCTCGTGGCACGGGTCGCGATAAATTCGCCATATATTTATATACCGGTTCCATCCGCCTGTCATCTTTCGGGAACGAATTTCGGGAACGAATTGAATCCTGTCAAGCCACCCATTGCCATGGTCGGAATTGGCGCCGATCTGTGCCGCCAGCTCGAGCACGACATTGCCACCGGACGGCTCCCCCCCGGCAGCCGGCTGGATGTCAAGTCGGTGGCCGAGCGCTTCGGCGTTTCCCGGACCCCGGCGCGCGAGGCGCTGCTGCAACTGGCGGCCGCCGGCCTGATCGATTTCCAACCCCGCCGGGGCGGGGTCGTCATCACGCTGGACCCGCGCGACGCGATGGCGATGGTCGAGGTGCTGGTCGTTCTGGAGGCGCAGGCCGCGCAGCTCGCCGCGCAGCGCATGAATGAGGCCGAGCGCCTGGCACTGCGTGCCGCGCACGAGGCCGGCGACGCGGCCGCGGCGCGAAGCGATGGATCGGCGTACGCCGACGCGAACCTGCGGCTTCACGAGCTGATCTATCGTGGCGCCGGGAATGCGTATCTGCACCATCAGATCGTGGACTTGCGCAGCCGACTGGCCTTTCATCGCCCCGTCGCACTGGCGCAGCCCGAGCGCATGAAGGCCTCGAACGCCGATCATGCGATGATCGTGGACGCGATCCTTCGCTCGGACGCCGAGGCCGCGCGGCTTGCGATGACGAGCCACATCGCGGTCGGCGGCACGACGCAGGCGGAGTTGATGGCGATGGTCGCGCGTTCCCGAACGCAAACTTCGATCCAGGAAAAGACATGGCCAAGAACCGGAAAGTGATCATCACCTGTGCCGTCACCGGGGCGATCCACACGCCTTCGATGTCACCGTACCTGCCGGTCAGCGCCGACGAAATCGCGGATGCCGCCATCGGCGCGGCAGCGGCGGGGGCTGCGATCGTTCACCTGCACGCCAGGCGGCCCGAGGACGGCTGCCCGTCGCAGGACCCCGAGCTGTTTCGCAAGTTCCTGCCGAAGATCAAGGCGGCCTCGGACGTGGTCATCAACCTGACGACGGGCGGCGCGCCGACGATGGGGGTCGAGGAACGCCTGCAGCCCGCACTGCAGCTGAAGCCCGAAGTTGCATCGCTCAACATGGGTTCGATGAATTTCGGCCTCTACGAGATGCTCGATCGCTACGACGAGTTCAAGTACGACTGGGAGCGCCCCTATCTGGCCGGATCCGACGATCGCATCTTCCGCAACACGTTCAAGGACATCGCCTACATCCTCTCTTCGTGCAGCGACAACGGCACCCGCTTCGAGATCGAGTGCTACGACATCGGACACCTCTATACGGCGGCGCATTTTTTCGATCGCGGCCTGATCAAGGCGCCGTTTTTCATCCAGTCGGTGTTCGGCCTGCGCGGCGGCATTGGCACCCACATCGAAGATGTGATGCAGATGAAGCGCACCGCCGACCGGCTCTTCGGCGATGATTATCTCTGGTCGGTGCTCGGAGCCGGGCGCGGACAGATTCCGATCGCGACGGTGTCCGCGGCGATCGGCGGCAACGTGCGCGTTGGGCTCGAGGACTCGCTGTGGGATGGCCCGGGCCGGCTCGCGGAGTCCAACGCCGTCCAGGTCACGCGCATTCGCATCGTCATCGAGGCGCTCTCGCTCGAGATTGCGACGCCGGCCGACGCGCGCGAAATGCTGCAGCTCAAGGGCGGGAACAACGTCGGATTCTGAAGGTCCCCGCCACGCGCATTACCTTCACTGCGAACCCGAGTATTGCGGCGCCATGTAACGCGAGCCTTTAGGCTGTCCGCGGGATTTGCAGACCGTCTCGAACCGAGAGCAGGTCATTCACATCAAGGAGACACGCATGCGTTTTGCCATTGCCGTGCTGCCTGCGCTTTTCGCCGGCCTGACCCTTTCTGTCGCCCAAACCGCGGTAGCCCAGAACGTCAAGGTCACGCCCCTGGGCAGCCACGCCGGCGAGTTCTGCCCGCTCGACCGGGCGCTCGTCTTTGAAGATCCTGACGGCACGCGCATCCTCTACGACGCCGGGCGCACGGTGCGCGGCCCCGACGATCCCCGTCTCGGCAAGATCGACGCGGTGCTGCTCACGCACGTGCACTTCGATCATCTCGGCGACCTGATTCAGCCGGCCGAAAATGCGGGTACCTGCGCGCGGCCGGATTTCTCGGTGAAGGTCGCGCCGAATTCCAACACCGTGAACATCACGGTCGGCAAGAAGGCGAAACTGATCGTTGGGGCCGAGATGGCGAAGTTCTTCGCGCTCAAGGTCAAGCAGGCGGGCGGGGAAGCGTCGCAGGTGCAGTTGCTGCGCTACGGGGCGCTGACCAAGGTCGGCGGCGTGAGCGTCTCCAGCGTTCCCGCCGTGCATTCGAACGGGCTCGACCCGGCCTTCCTGCACAAGGACCACGGTGACATGCTCGAGGCCAATGGCCTCACCGCCTACCTCGGGCCGCCGGGCGGCTACGTGCTGCAGTTCAGCAACGGACTCTCGGTCTATCTGTCGGGCGATACCGGCATCACCGCCGAGCAGGAACTGGTGGTGCGCAAGTACTACAAGGCCGGGCTCACGGTGCTCAACATCGGCGGTGTGTTCACCACCGGCCCGCAGGAAGCCGCCTTCGTGATCAACGAGCTCGTCAAGCCCCGCTCGGTGATTGCCTCGCACGCCAACGAGCAGGCCACGCAGGACGGCAAGCTGCGTGCGGGAACGAAGACCGAAGCCTTTCGCAAGGCGGTGAGCGTTCCGGTGCACCTGCCGCTGTCCGGGCGCACGATGGAGTTCGACGCGAGCGGGGTGTGCGTGGCGGGCTGCTGAGACGAGTCTGCCTGAGCGTTCCGGCTACTGCGCGGCGGCGGGCTCGCCCGCTGTCACGGGCCCTTTTCCGCTGAATCGATCGAGCGCGAGGTAGATTACCGGCGTGATGTAGAGGGTGATGGCCTGTGAGAAGACCAGGCCGCCCACCACCGCCAAACCCAGGGGCTGGCGCAACTCGGCCCCCGCTCCCAGTCCGATGGCGATCGGCAGCGCGCCCATCAGCGCGGCGAGCGTCGTCATCATGATCGGACGGAAGCGCAGGATGCAGGCCTCGCGGATGGCGTCGGCCGGCGCCATGCCGTGGTGGCGCTGCGCGTCGAGCGCGAAGTCGATCATCATGATCGCGTTCTTCTTCACGATGCCGATCAGCAGCACGATGCCGATGGTGGCGATGAGCGTCAGGTCCTGGCCGAAGAGCATCAGCGTGGCGAGCGCGCCGACCGCGGCCGACGGCAGGCCGGCGAGGATTGTCAGCGGGTGGATGTAGCTCTCGTAGAGCACCCCGAGCAGCACGTAGATCACCAGCAGCGCCGCGATGATCAGCACCGCCTGGCTGCCCTGCGAACTCTGGAAGACCGCCGCGTCGCCCCCGTAGCGGGTGATGATCGAGGTGGGCATGCGGATTGCCTCGCGCGCCTTGTCGATGCGGGCCGTGGCCTCGCCCAGCGCCGCGCCCGGGGCGAGGTTGAAGGACACCGTCACCGCCTGCAACTGCCCGACGTGGTTCACCGAAGTCGGCCCGACGCTGCGCTCGATCGTGGTGAAGCTCGACAGCGGCACCAGCGCGCCACTGGAAGAGCGCACGTAGATGCCGCCGAGTGCGCTCTCGTCGCGCTTGGCATCCGGCGCGACTTCCATGATGACCTGGTAGCTGTCGGTCGGCAGGTAGATCGTGGAGACCTGCCGCTCGCCGAACGCGCTGTAGAGCGCCGTGCGCACCGCTTCGATCGAAACGCCGAGCGTGTTGGCCCGGTCACGGTCGATCTTGAGTTGTGCCTGCAGGCCGCGCAGTTGCGCGTCGCTGGTGACGTCGCGAAACATCGCGTCGGCGCGCAAGCGCTCCTGCAGCTTGCCGGCCCAGTCGTAGAGTTCGGTTGCCTGCACGCTTTGCAGGATGTACTGGTACTGGGCCTTGCTCTGGCGGCCGCCGAGCTGCAGGTTCTGGATCGGGCGCATGAAGATGTTGATGCCGGGCTGCCCGCGCAACTGGCGCCGCAGCCCCTCGATCACCTGCTTCATCGGCGCGCGTTCGGCGCGCGGCTTGAGCGTGATGAACATGCGCCCGGTGTTCTGCGCGCCAATCCCGCCGTTGAAGGAACTCACCGCCGCGACGTTCGGGTCGGCGCGAAAGACCGCCGCCGCGCGCTCCTGCAGTCGGACCATCTCCGGGAATGACGTGTCCTCGGCCGCCTCGGTGGAGACCGTGATCTGTCCGATGTCCTCCTCGGGGAAGAAGCCCTTGGGAATTGCGACGAACAGCCATGCGGTGGCGGCGAAGGTGAGGAGCGCCACAAGGAGCACCGTCCTGCGATGCCGCAGCGCCGCGTCGAGCGTGCGGGTGTAGCCGGCGAGCGTGGCGTTGAACGCGCGCTCGAAGACGCGCACCAGCGCGCCGGGCGGCTTCTTGTGCGCCTCGTCGCTCAGGAAACGGCTTGCCAGCATCGGCACCAGCGTGAGCGAAACAAAGGCCGAAACCAGTACGGCCAGGCCCACGACCACCGCGAATTCGTGGAAGAGCAGGCCGATCACGCCGGGCATGAAGAAGATCGGGATGAACACCGCCACCAGCGAGGTCGAGATCGAAATGATCGTGAAGCCGACCTCGCGCGAGCCGCGCAGCGCGGCCTGGAAGGGCGGTGTTCCCTTCTCGACGTGGCGGATGATGTTCTCGAGCATCACGATCGCGTCGTCCACCACCAGGCCGACGGCCAGCGTGAGGCCGAGCAGCGAGATGTTGTCGATGCTGTAGGACAAACCCCAGAGCAGCGCGACCGCCCCGATCAGCGAGACCGGCAGCGAAAGAGCGGGGATCACCGTCGCGACAAAGCGGCGCAGGAACAGGAAGATCACCAGCACGACGAGCGCGATGGTGCCCATCAGGGTGAGCGTGACGTCGTGGAGTGCCTCGCGGATCGATACCGAACGATCGTTGACCGGCGTGAGCTTGATCGACTGCGGCATCTGCCCGCGCAGTTCCGTGAGCGCCGCGCGCACCAGGTCGACCACGCGCACCGTGTTGGCGCCCGGCTGGCGCTGGATCGCCAGCGTGATCGAGTTCTCACCGTTCAACGTGGCCCAGGAGGTCAGCGTCTCGATGCTGTCCTCGACCGTCGCCACGTCCTTGAGCCGCACCGGATTGCCGCCGCGGTTGCCGACGATCAGGTCGGAGAAATCCGCCGCGTTGCGCAACTGCCGATTCGCTTGCAGCGTGAGCGTCTGGGTCGGACCGTCGAGCGTGCCCAGCGGCGTGTTGACGTTGGCCGCGCGCAGCGCCGC